>NZ_CP115468.1:0-707500 GCF_028462125.1 Leptospira sp. GIMC2001
ATGATGAGCGATAAAACGAACCCTGATTGGAATCTTGTTTTGAATGAAGTTTCAAAGCTCATAAATCCAAAATATTACCATAGCTTTATTTCGCCTCTTCATCTATTGAAGATAGAAAACTCTAAAGCTTTTTTAATCGCTCCTTCTGACCAAGTAAAGAGACATGTTGAAAGCAAATACATAACTCAGATAGAAGAAGCCTTATTCACTGTTCTTGGAGATCGTGTCCATGTTGAGATTCTGACAGAATCAAAAGATGCTAGCGTTGAATTTAATACTGCAATACAAGATAAGTTTGATGTAAGAGAATCTTTTTTTAACCCAGACTATAGTTTTGAAAACTTCATTGTAGCGGACTCCAATCGACTTCCTTATACAGCATGTATGGAAGCGGTCAAAAGACCGGGAGATATAAATCCTCTATATATATTCGGATCCGTTGGAGTTGGCAAAACCCATTTGCTTCATGCTATAGGAAACGAAATATTAAAACGTGAACCATGGAAAAAAGTAAGGTATGTCGAAATGACTTCTTTTCTAAATGAGTTCGTTTATACCGTCAGACAAAATAGTCGAACAGCACTAGATTCATTTAAACTAAAATTTCAATCGTATGATACTTTACTGATAGATGACATTCAATTTCTCAATTCAGGAGCTGATAAAACTCAGGAAGAGTTTTTTGCTCTCTTTAACTTTTTATACCAAAGAAAAAGTCAGATCGTTATTGCTTCAGACCGACCAAGTTATGAACTTCCAATCCATGATAGACTTAAATCAAGATTTACTAAAGGTGTTCAAGCAAATGTTCAACCTCCTTCACCTGATCTAAGAAGAGCTATACTTTCTAAATATTCTGATTTGTACAATCTCCATTTAGATGAAGAATCTCTAAATTACACATCTTCTCATATAACAGGTGACATTCGACATTTAATGGGAGCATTAAATGATATTCTTTTATATAAGAAAGCTTATAATTTGATGATTGTACCTTTTGAAAGAGTTAAAGAAGTTGTCGATTCAAGATCTGTCTTTAGACAAAAGGCAGTTGATATGACGCAAGACAACCTTATTGAATTAGTCTGTGAAATTTACAATCAGCCCAAGAAGGACGTTCTAGGAAAATCTAGAAAAAATGAATTTATCTTACCAAGACATCTTTGCATGTATATGTTAAAAGAAATCTTCAGCTTAAATAAGACCTTAATTGGAAGGATTTTTGATTGTAAGCATACAACCGTAATTCATGCAATTTCAAATATTGAGGAAAAGATAAAAACAGATCTCAAGCTTCAAGAAACCGTCCACAAAGTCCGTTTAAAATTCGATTTAATTTGAAGATAAACTGTAGATAACTTAATAATAAACCATTCACAAACTATTAATAAGACATAAGACAAAATTAATGTCCCATATACTGTAGATTCGGTTCGAAATTCCCCGATTTACAAAAAAGTTATTTTCTTTTTTAATGCGACATATTCCTATATAAAATGAGGAGTTTTTAAGGTTATCTACTTATCTACATACTCAACAACATCAACAATTATAAGACATAATATTATATATATAAGGTAAAACATGAAATTCAATATTAAAAGTTCAGACTTCTTAAAAGCTATCAATTCCGTTGAAGGAGTTATAAACTCAAAACAAATCAAATCCGTTTTATCCAATGTTAAAATAGAGGCTTCTGATAACTCTGTTTCCTTAAGTGCTACAGATATGGAAATATCCGTTAGAACTTCTTTAGCTGCTGATGTATCGGTTTCAGGAGTTACTTCTCTTCCAGCAAAACAACTCAGTAGTATATTCAAAACTATTAATTTCTCAGATGCGAAATTGGAAATAAATACCGATTCTGAAAATCCAGAAACAGTCATTACCGATGCAGAAGGAAAAGTTGGTTCCAAATTTCAAATCAATGGACTGGATCCAGAAGAGATAAGAACAATTGGTAAAATAGAAGAAAAAAATATTACTGATTTTCCTTGCTTAATACTCAAAGAAATGATTAGAAAAACAAATTATGCAGTTGCCCAAGAAGAGACTAGATTTGTTTTCAATGGATTATTTATGAAATGTATCGATGATGAATTGATTGTAGTAGGAACAGACGGACGTCGCTTATCTAAGATTACGAGAAAGATTCCCAAAAAATTGGATTTCGGAAATGGAATCATTGTACCACATAAAACTGTAAGAGAATCGATTAAATTATTAGATCAAGCAGAGAATGGAAAGATTGGTTTATCGGAATCACAATTTTACTTAAGTGTTGCACATTCAGAATTACTCTCTAAATTGATTGATGGTTCTTATCCAGACTATGAACAAGTCATTCCTAAAAACAATAGCTACTCTGTTAGAATTAATAAAGATGAATTCGCTATCGTATTAAGACAAGCTCTGATCTCAGCTGAAGAACCTTCAAGGCAAATTCGTTTAAGTTTCAAAACTAATACTCTTGTTATAACATCATCTAATCCTGGTTCAATGCAATTTGAAAACAGCATGCCAATTGAGTTTAGTGGAGACGATCTTACAATTGCCTTCAAAGGAGATTATCTATCGGACACAATTAAATCGATAGATGATCCAGAATTTGAAATTCATTTTACAAACTCAAGCTTACCTGTACTTTTTAAGGATCCTTCAGATGCAGATTATGTTTCGGTCATAATGCCAATGAAAATCTAATCCAATATGATTCTGAAAAGGTTAAGCCTGAATAACTTCAGGACTTACAGAGAATTAAATCTTGAATTTAAATCTAGATTGATATTCTTCATAGGTGATAATGGAGAAGGCAAATCAAATCTATTAGAATCTATATCCATTTTATCCTTCTTGAAAAGTTTTCGAGGAAATAGTGATGATGAAATTCTCTCATGGGGTGAGAATACATTCTACATTGGTTCGAAGCTTTTTGAGAATGAAGAAGAAAGTCGCCTCGAATATGGTTTTGAAAAAAATCCAATCCGAAGAAAAAAAATTAAATTCAATAATAATTTAATCAAAAAGCAATCAGAAGCATATGGTATTCTTCCTTGTGTTGTTTTATCACCAAAGGACTTGGATATAGTTGAAGGTGGGAGTAGCGAACGGAGAAAATTCATTGATGGTTTAATATCAGCTCTGGATAAAAATTATCTAAATACTCTTTTAGAATATAATCGAATTCTAAAACAACGAAATACAAGTTTAAAGAAACAAATCACAAGTGCGGAATCTCTGGGTATATGGGACAAGATGCTTTGTGAAAAGGATAACTATATCCGTAACGCAAGAGCCAATTTTATAAAAGATATGGATATCTTGTTTAGAAATAATTTAAATCTTCTTTCCGGTTCAAAAGATGATTACGGTTTGTTTTATAAGCCAAATGCTAAATCTACTGAAGACTATGAAATGAGGATGAGAGACAATTTTCAAAAAGATCTAAGAGTTGGTTACACAACTGTTGGGTGCCATAGAGATGAAATTACAATTGGCGGAGAAGATAAAGATGTTCTAAGTTTTGGATCTCAAGGACAAAGAAGATCTGTTGTAATTTCGCTTAAGACTGCATCTTTCGAATTGCTAAGAAGAAAAATCGGAATAGATCCAATACTTTTAATTGATGATGTAATTCGAGAATTAGATACACGAAGAAGGGAGTTTTTTGTTGATCTAATCCGAGGGTGTGGGCAAGCTTTTTTTACAACTACAGATTTGGAAGGAATTCATGATTATATCGGGAATCTCGATGAGCCTAGACAAATTTTTCAAGTAACCAAAGGATCTGTGACTGAATTATGAAAGACGAATGGAAAACTACTCGTGACCTTCCTGAAGCAATAGGGAATGTTTTCTCAATAGAGGAAATCCAGAAGTCACTGTTGCTAAAAAAAATTTCAGATCAATGGAAAGATTTGGTTGGAGCAATTTTAGCAGATCACAGCTATCCAAAAGATATTCACTCCAGCATATTAATTGTTCAGACTTCACATTCAGCTTATTCTCAAGAAATTGGATTCCATAGTCCGAATATTTTGGGATATATTCATAATAAATTGCAAGTAAAATCGATACAATCTGTTCGCTGCCAGATCGGACCTGTTCTTATTCGAAAAAAAAAGAAGACAGAAAAGAAAAAAGGGACTCTTAACGGAAAAGAAGAATTACTTGCCTCTTTAGAAGGCATTACCGATGAAAACCTTCGTAAAAAGTACATCAGCTTGATAGAAGTAATGGACTGATTTTGTTCTAAATCACTTGCTCGTAGAGGCTCGTTCTAGAGAATTACAATTAGGTTCAAAGGAATTCATGTCATACAGCGCCGAAAAAATAAAAATTCTAGAAGGTCTTGAGGCGGTTAGAAAACGCCCAGGAATGTACATTGGAACCCAAGATGAGACGGGTTTACATAAAATGGTTTATGAAGTCGTCGATAACTCCGTCGATGAGGCAATGGCAGGCAATTGTACTGAGATAAAAGTCAGTATTTTACCTGATAATATCATTGAGGTAATCGATGACGGTCGCGGAATCCCAACAGGAATCCATCCTGATAAAGGAATCTCGACTATTGAAGTTGTAATGACCATCCTGCATGCTGGTGGAAAATTTGAGAACGATGCGTACAAAGTGTCCGGTGGATTGCATGGTGTGGGAGTTTCCGTTGTAAACGCGCTATCCGAATGGATGGAAGTTGAAGTTCATTCATTAGGTCAGATTCATTACCAGAAATACACTACCGGAATTCCAGTCGCTCCAGTAAGTATCAAAGGTGAGACTACCCTAACTGGAACAACTGTTAGATTTAAACCTGATAAAACTATTTTTACTACAACCGAGTTCTTATTTGATACATTGTCTGCAAGATTTCGAGAATTGGCATTCCTAAATAACTCTCTAAAAATCTCAATTACAGATGCAAGAAAGGAAGAAAAGCAATCTCACGAGTTTCAATATGATGGTGGAATTGTTTCTTTTGTAGATCATATTAACGCATCCAAACATCCATTACACAAAATTTGTCATTTCAATCGTGAGAAAGATTCCATTATTGCTGAAGTTGCTTTGCAGTATTGTGATACTTACAATGAAACAATTTTTACCTTTACAAATGGAATCAATAACAGTTTAGGTGGAACACATTTAGAGGGCTTCCGCGCTGCACTTACTCGTACACTAAATGATTTCCTTAAGAAAGATCAAAACCTTTCCAAGAAAGGAACAATTACATTGTCGGGAGAAGATGTTAAGGAAGGATTGTGTGTAGTTATATCTGTAAAAATTCCTCAACCTCAATTCAACTCGCAAACAAAAGAAAAATTAGTGAATGCAGAAATCAAAGGAATTATGCAAACTCTAACTTCTGAAGGTTTGGTATTGTTCTTTGAAGAAAATCCAGCTATCATTAAGAAGATTTTAGAAAAATGTATTCTTGCTTCCAAAGCTCGCGAAGCTGCAAGACGTGCAAGAGATTTGACACGAAGAAAAACAGTTCTTGAAGGTGGAGGTTTACCTGGTAAGCTAGCTGACTGCTCAGAAAAAGATCCTGCAAAAAGTGAAATTTATTTGGTTGAGGGTGATTCAGCTGGTGGATCCGCTAAACAAGGTAGAGATAGAAATACTCAAGCCATTCTCCCCCTTAAAGGAAAAATTCTAAACGTCGAAAAATCTAGGTTAGATAAAATTTTAGCTAACGAAGAAATTAGAACCTTAATATCTGCTTTGGGAACTGGTATAGGTGAAGATGAATTCAATGTTGATAAAGCACGTTATCATAAAATTGTAATCATGACTGATGCTGATATCGATGGTTCGCATATTCGAACTTTGATTTTAACTTTCTTTTTTCGTCATATGCGACCGTTAATCGAGAGAGGATTTCTTTTCGTGGCTCAACCTCCTCTATATCAACTTAAGTTTGGAAAAGAATCTATATACGCTTATTCGGATCGAGAAAAAGACGAACTAATACGAAGCAGACAAAATGATAAAGTTGTCATCCAGAGATACAAAGGTTTAGGGGAAATGAATCCTGAACAATTGTGGGAGACAACAATGGACCCAGAACGACGAGTTGTTCTTCAAGTTAAGATGGATGACTTAGTTGCGGCTGAAGACACTTTTAATATTCTTATGGGTGATGATGTTTCTCCACGCCGAAGATTTATTGAAGAAAATTCAGCAAAAGTATCAAATCTAGATCTATAAAAGAAATAAATGGAAAATCAAGAAGACCAAGAACAAAAGTCATTAATATTAAATCTGGCTGCTAGACCAGATATTGCTGGTGCTCTCAAGAACGGAGTCCGAGTTATTCCCGTTGAAATTGAAGATCAGATGAAAGAAGCTTATCTCGGTTACGCGATGAGCGTGATTGTAGGCCGAGCGCTTCCGGATGTGAGGGATGGATTAAAACCAGTTCATAGAAGAATTCTTCATGCTATGAATGAAAGAGCATGGCGCTCGGATCGTCCATATGTTAAGTGCGCTAAGATTGTCGGTGAAGTAATCGGTAACTACCATCCTCATGGTGATACAGCTGTTTATGATACGCTTGTACGAATGGTTCAAACTTTTTCCCTTAGAGTTCCTTTGATCGATGGACAGGGAAACTTTGGTTCCATCGACGGAGACGAACCAGCAGCTTATCGATACACTGAAGCACGACTTAATAAGATTGCAGAAGAACTCCTTCGTGATATAGATAAAGAAACCGTAAATTATTCTACTAACTTTGATGATACGAAATTGCAACCAGATGTGTTGCCTGCCAATTTCCCAAATCTATTAGTCAATGGATCAACCGGTATCGCTGTTGGAATGGCGACAAATATTCCCCCTCATAATTTGCATGAGACAATCGAAGCTGTAATTACAGTAATTAGAAATCCAGATGTAACCATTCCCGAACTTCTCAAAATCATGCCTGGACCTGATTTTCCAACTGGTGGAACGATTATCGGTGGCGAAGGGTTGATATCTGCCTATACAAAAGGAAAAGGATCTATTCGAATCCGATCCAAAGTTGAGATAGAAGAGAACGCTAAAGGACGAGAAGTTATTGTTGTAACTGAAATTCCATATCAAGTCAATAAACGTGTTCTACTCGAGAAAATAGGTGAGCTCGTTAATGATAAAATTATCGAAGGCATCTCAGAGATCATGGATCTCAGTGATCGTACAGGTATAAGAATTGAAATAGTTACTAAGAAAGATGCAAACGCTCAAGTTATTCTCAATCAACTTTTTAAACTAACACAATTGCAGGTAAGCTATGGAATTACAATGCTTGCAATTATCGATAATAAGCCTAAGATTTTTAATTTAAAAGAGATCTTAGTTTCTTACTCCATCCATAGAAATGAAGTAATTGTTAGACGAACACAATACGACTTAGATAAAGCAGAAAAGAGAGCTCATATCTTAGAAGGTTTGAGGATCGCTCTCGACAATATAGATGAAGTTATTAGAATTATTCGGGCTTCTAAGAATCCAGCAGAAGCTAAAGAAAAATTGATGGCAACTTTTACTCTGTCTGAATTGCAAACAGATGCAATTCTAGAAATGAGATTGCAAAGACTTACATCTCTTGAAGTTCAAAAAATTATTGATGAATTAGAACAAGTAAGAGCTTTAATTCTTGATCTTAAGGATATATTGGCTAAGCCAGAAAGAGTAAAAGATATTGTATGCACCGAACTTAAAGAAGTTATGGATAAGCATGGAGCAAAGCGACTAACGGAAATTAGCCTTGAATCCATTGAAAGTAGTACTTTTAATGCAGAAGACTTGATTTCAGATGAAGAAGTTATTGTACAGCTCTCAGAAGATATGTTTATCAAGCGCTTACCTGTCGATACCTTCCGTAAACAGAAACGTGGAGGAAAAGGAATTCAGGGTAGTTCAGTCAAAAGAGACGACTTTATTAAGAAAGTCGTCACTGCTATGACTCATGATAATTTAATGCTCTTTTCTAATAAAGGAAGAGCTTTCAATATGAAAGTGTATGAGATTCCAATCGCCTCTAAAGAAGCGAGAGGTAAATCGTTAAAGGCTGTTATCAATCTTGGCGAAGACGAAGTAATTACTTCTTTGTATCAATATCGTGAATTGGATGATTCAGCATTATTAATGGTCACTCGACAGGGTTTTATGAAGAAAATTCTATTGAATGAATTTTCAAATACGAAAAAATCCGGAATCATAGCTTTAGGACTTCGCGATGGCGATACCTTAATCGATGTTGTTTCGACTAAGTCCAACGAAGACGTATTTATTGGAACCCGGAATGGTCTAGCTATTCGAATGAATCTATCTGAATTACGAAGTCAAGGTCGAACTGCACAAGGCGTTACCGGAATGAGATTATCAGAAGATGATATTATAGCTGGCGTCACAATTGTTAAACCGGATTCTTCGTTATTCGTCTTAAGTGAATATGGATATGGCAAACGGACATCATATGATGAATTCTCCACAAAAGGTAGAGGTGGAAAAGGTATGACCTATGTTAAAGTAGGTGAAAAGAATGGTAAATCTGTTGGTATTGCAACTGTCTCTGAAAATGATGAAATACTTGTGATAACTCAATCTGGAATGGCCATAAGAACTCCGGCAAAAGATGTCTCCATCATAGGTAGAACTGCCGTTGGCGTTAAGGTTGTTGATACCAAAGATGATGATGGTGTAATCGATTTTGCTGTAATATCTGATAACGAGGAATAACTATCTTCAGAATGCATTCAGATTCTAAACATTCATTTACTGTTGGGAATGTCGCTATAAATGGTAGAGTCTGTTTGTCTCCGATGGCTGGTATATCGGACAGCCCATATAGAAGGATCACCAGAGAGATGGGCGCAGCATGGTCTTTCAATGAATTTGTATCCGCTGAACAGATCTTAATTGGCAATCCAAAAACATTTCGAATGTTTCACTACAATGTAGAAGAGAAACCAATATGGTTTCAAATATTCGGAAATGCTGTTGAACCAGTAGTAGAAGCTGCAAAGAGAATTGAAATTCTCCAACCGAATGTCATTGATTTAAATATGGGCTGCTCGGTTCAGAAAGTTTCACAACGTGGATCAGGTGCAGGTTTACTTCGCAATCTTCCTTTAGCTGGTAAAATGATAGAAGGATTATGCAAAAATTTATCCGTACCAGTAACAGCTAAGATAAGAATCGGTTGGCAGAATGATTCACTAAATTATTTGGAAACTATAAAAGTCCTCCAAAATTCCGGAGTCGCGGCAATCTCAGTTCATGGACGAACTAAAGAGATGGGTTATACTGGAAGAGCGAACTGGGATGCTATAGAAGAGATAAAATCCATAGCTGAAGTACCAATATTTGGAAATGGCGATATTGCAGATATTGACACAGTTCAGATGAGATTAGTTACTTCTAAAGTGGATGCTGTGTTAGTCGGACGTGGAGCAATAGGAAATCCTTGGATTTTTAGTGGAATTGATAAAGCAAAGTTAACTTTTGGTTCAGTATTTGATGTTGCTTATAGACATTATATTTATATGAAAGAATTTTATGGATCTGACAATGCTGTTCGATTGTTTCGAAAACATTTTACAAAGTACTTTCAAGACTTTAAAGAATTTTCATTGAACAGGCAAGAGTTACTAAGAATGGATGATCCTTATCAATTTGAGGAAGAATGGCTAAGAAGATCGGAATGTATAATGGAAATTAAATCAAGTTTCGGAGATTCTGTATTAGCATAAAAAAAGCCAGTCTTATACAGACCGGCTTTCTATTCAACTAAGTAAAAAGTTGTTTATCTAGATGCTTCTTGAGCCATAGATTCGAATGCTTTCTGTCCACCAGGAAACTTCATGAATCCTACACATTGGCATTGTTCCCAATTTTCTGGTTCGCCTTTTTTTATGCAAGATCCTGTATCATTGTCGATTGCACAACAATCGTAAACTCCGATACCTTTGATTTTACCAGCTGTTTGAGAAACAATTACTTGTCCTGTTGATTGACCATCTGATACACCAGATGCTTTCTCTAAATGATCACCAATAACTTTCGAAAGTCCGTCACCTGCGATCTGGTCTTTGGCAGCTTGTCTACAAGTAGATTGCATAGCAGCAACTCGGTTGCTTTTGATTGCTTTTTCGGAAGCTACCGCAGAAAATTTCATATATAAATGGTCGAATTTGGAAGTATCTTTGCAATAATCAGCTGGAGACTCGCCTCTCTTTGCAGCTGCAGTGTCTGGTGCACAAGCCCAACCTTCAAATACCCAACCCGCTTCTCCGACAGATGTTGCGTCTCTTCTAGAATCATTTCCTCCGCACGAAGCTGCTATAAGCGCTGCAACGGAAAGAAGTAGTAAAACCTTTTTCATAAATGGCTTCTCCTTTGTAGTAACAATCTAATAGACTAGAAAATTAGTTGTCAAGGAATCTTTTTATGGAATCATTTTTTTATGTGTCATAATTGTCAAAAAATTTATAAAGCCATTTTTTATGCAATGGTGTTATTTACCCTACTCCATAGCAGACTCGATGCTAATGATATAATGTTCCAACCAGCAAAAATTGAAGGAGATGTGCGAATACGAAACCAAAATGTAAACTCACTTGAACTATCAAAAGAGTTTGCCTTGCTTGCAAGTGACATAGTTAGCAATGATTTTTATATAAATTCAACAGCATATACAGAAGATCAATCCGATTCGAACACATGCATGAATGGAAGGATACATTTTGTATCTAGGGACATTTTTTATTTCCCAAATCAAAATATTCCGTCAGTTACAACAACTTTAAGGAATTGCAAAACAGGTAAAATAACAAGATCAGAATCACTCTTGCAAGGTTATATTCATTCCGCGCTAAAAAAACACTATTCTAAAGTGTTTCGTTTTCTTCCTGTTCGAAATGCACAAAAAATAGGATTATCAAGAACACAGAATCCTGATATATCTATTTTTCTCGATGCTACTGGATCGATGAGTTACGAAAAGCAAGCTATTCAGAGCTTTTTTAAAGATTCTAATAGAAATACTACTTCATCATCCCGACTTTTTGCAGTTTCAAATGGCAGTTTAGAATCCTCGAATGGAATCAGTTTAGATGATCTTGCATTTGGTAAACCCAACTCAACGGATCATCTTATGATCGCCTTTTCTAGGATGATAGCTTCAAAATCCGGCAATTCCGAAATGAAAATAAATTATTTACTTTTGAATCCTTCACATTATATGAACAGCCTGGCTTGGATTTCTAAAATCAATGAAGCCAGATCTAAAGGATTCACAAATATAATTTTAATTCCTTATCAAACTAGTCCGAGCGATCAATTGAATATTGAGAAAATTGCTCGAGCTACGGGTTCAGAATTTTACAATTTGATTGGCTCGATGAAAGTTGGGTTTGCCGATGGAAAAGAAAAATTCCTAAGTATATCAAAAGGATATTTGTATATAAGTGAGACATCCCCTTTACAAAAAGATGATTTAGATAATTCAAATGTTCTAATTGGTAAAAATCGTGTATCGTATGAAGGCCAACTAAATGCCTTCAACATAAGGGAAGCTTTCGAAAAAGCTACAAATAATAAAATTATTAAGGAATGGGAATTTAGATCGAATTTAAATAGTATTCTAAATGAAGTAACAGAGAAGAAAAGATATCCAGACTTTTCTAATGGAAGAAAAGTTTTGATAAGAACTCATGGAGAAGCTTTCTGGATCAATATCAATCCGTCTATAAAAGTTAAAGAAAAGCAAACGGTGATAGTTGAATCAGATTATATCCTCGATAGTTATTCAGCAAACGGAATTAGAAATAATCCAATTCTAACTAAAGTTCATGGCGAAAATTATATTTATCCAAAATTATTAGAATTCAAACCTAGTGAAATTTTAGATTACATCAATAAATACAATCTTGGTTCATTGCGTTGTTATATGTACGGAGTCGTCGAGGAAATTCGTTGATAGAAAAATTTCCTCCATCTAAAAATTATTTAGATATCACTAGAAACTTAAATTCCTACTCAAAGCCGAAAATACCTGTTATGCTAATAGGTAATCGCGGCAGTAGAATTGAATATCTTGTTAAGCAAACTTTAGAAACAGAAAAGATTAGATTTATTGAATTAAATTGTGATCAATTTTGGAAGAAAGATGATATACTACAGAAATTTACTGAAGCAATGAATATTGGTTGTCTTTTCATAAATTCAATAGAGAAACTTGGTAAAGATATTCAATCAATTATCAACAGGGAATTAACTAAATTAAAAGAGACTCGTCAACTTCCTTGGATTGTATCAAGTGCTCATACTAGTATTAGGAATTTGGTTGCTAATAAATATTTTATTGAAGATCTTTATTTTAGAATGGGTGTTGTGACTTTGGATATAATTCCACTGGGTCAGAGAAAAGACGAAATTATACCTATAGCTAATTTTTATTTGGATGAATATAATAAACGTTATAAGAAAAGGTTAAAATATTTCTCAAAAGAATTGTCTGATTTTTTATTTCAATTTGATTATCCAGGAGAATTGGATCAGATGGATAACTTAATTGAGAGTCTAGTTATTATTGGTAAAGGAAGAACCCTCAATTATAAAGATATACCTGTTGCAATATTCGAAAATGCAAAATTGTATTCCGATAGATTGATTCCAATTGTTCCAGGTGTTACAATCGCTGATTATGAAAAAGAGATAATCAAAACAAATTTAAAAATCAATAATGGGAATCGTGATAAGACTGCATCCATTCTAAATATTTCGGTAAGGACTTTGTATAGAAAGATTATTGAATATGAACTTCAAGACTTAGATCTCAAATAAATTAAACATACGCATCCATTTCTGTTGCAGATACATTGTAAGATCAGCATCAGTTCTAGATTTATGACGAATGTTAAGATCAATTAGTGATTCGTAAAGCAATTCAATGGACTTATCTTTTAACATTTTTGCATCGGAAATAAGTTCTTTCTTAATATGATATTTTCTTCCGCTAGAATAGGAATCCATACCTAATGTCATAAATAATTCATCTTCTGGAATTGCGCCTTTATACTTGAATTGAAAAATTCTAAAAATTCGAATTTCATTTAATCTATCAAGCAATTTACTAAGTAAAATTCCGAGCTCACTTCTGATGTCACTGAGTTTCGAGAATTCTTTATAGAATTCAACTTTTCTATTCTGAAAAAAAAGTGTTACTAATACTTGATAATTTATACTGGTTCGTCCCAACAGAACGTCTTGAACATCTTCAATTTCAAATTTCTTCTTATGTAGATATAATTTCAATTTTTGCAAACTTTTTAAATAAGATCCCATATTCGGTGGTATCCTATGTAGAAATTCATCTATAGCATCCGATGAAAGAGAAAGATCCATTTTTCTTATAAGTTGTTCCAGATGCTTTCTTGTTTCGTTCGAGTAGAAATTCTTGCTATGGACAAGAGCGTATCCAATTGGAAAAAACTTCTTTAGGAAAGATGGCATATCCCAGTTTTCATAATGAATTAAAATATAAACTTTCTCGGATAATTGGGGAAGGTGATGAAGGAATTGATTATGTAATTCATTTGCTTTCTTTGCAGCATTGAAAAACGGTTTAAAAAAATTAACACCAGATTTGATTATCAGTAGCTTAGTAGGAAAAAACATATCAGGCGTGAAGGCATGAGAAAAGAAAGGATCTATTTCACCATTTTCACCTGTGAACACAATTGTCTCAAAAGGCTCTCCTGATTTAGAAAGTCTTTCTCTGTAATATTGAAGTATTTCCTCAAACTCGAAAGAATCTTGGGATACAAAACAGAAGATTTGCGGTAGTTCTTTTGGGTTTGAATCAATAAATTCCAAACAATTTGCGAATTCTTGTATTTTTTTTTCTGCTGTAGCCATTAATTTTTATTAAAATGAGTCCGATATATTAACTAGAATGGAATTTCACGGTGTATCACAATCGATTGGTCGTCCTGGGGAAGCATTATATGCTTACTCAACTCCAAACTATTCACCTATCCAACCTGTTCCCAGAATTCCTGGAGGGCAAGCTGGTTTTTCCAATGGATATGGAAATTCTAATACAAGAGATAATCAACATTTGACAAATGATTATAGAGAAAAAGCGGCTCAGATCCAGAGAAACGTCGCTGAACATAAGGAAGCACTCACTCCCGGAATGCTTCTTGATATCGTTGCTTAATTCCAGACATCGATATACTGATAGAATTTTCGAATGGGAAATCCCAGTACATTAGAATAGGATCCTTCATAGCTCAATACTGGTGAGTTGGCATCTTGGATTCCGTATGCACCCGCTTTATCAAAGGGTTTAAACAATGCAATGTATTCTCTTATTTCTTTCAAGTTCCAATCTTTAGCTTGAATTACAGTGGTATCAAAATCATAATATATCTTTTCATTTTTGCTTAAGACTACGCTAGAGTGAACAGAATGTACTCTTCCTGATACATTTGAAAGAATGTCCTCAGCATCGTCTTGATTAATAGGTTTATGCAAAATTTTGTTATCCAACACAACAATCGTGTCAGAAGCTATAAATATATAGTCGCTTATGTTTAAGGAATGGAGACTTGAAAATATATTTTTCCCCACCAAACATTTGGATTTAGATATACGTTCTAGGTATTCTAGCGGTGATTCGTTTATCATTGACTCCTCGTTAATTTCTGCCGGGCATATTTGAAAGGATAATCCTAAATTCTTTAGAATATCAATCCTTCTTGGTGACTTGGAACACAAAACGATCATTGAATCAATTGAAAAAGAATTGACAAAATTTGAAAAATAGAAAAAAATATAAGATGTAATGAAATCATTAATAATTATCAGCTACTTTT
Organism: Leptospira sp. GIMC2001; assembly: GCF_028462125.1. Classification (NCBI taxonomy): domain Bacteria; kingdom Pseudomonadati; phylum Spirochaetota; class Leptospiria; order Leptospirales; family Leptospiraceae; genus Leptospira; species Leptospira sp. GIMC2001. The sequence goes on from NZ_CP115468.1 coordinate 14,871, forward strand.
TGCTTCTAACAATAAACATTTCAATCTTTGGACAAACTAAGGCATTAATCACTCCAACTTCTGATTCCAAAACTGGAACTGAAGCGAAATCAGATCACTCAGAGACAAAAGCGTTAAAATACGAAGAAGGTGATGTTACAATTGATCTAAAAATCGAATCGGAAAGGTTGATAAAACTATCAGATAAAAAATTAAAAGTTCTGAATCCAATCTTATTGAATAGAAAGAAAGAAGCCACTATACTTGAATTGCAAAAGCAGTTTCTTCTAGCTAAAACTGCATTTTCGAAAGGGGAATACAAAGATTCTAGAAGATTATCGAAAGAAGGGTTAGATAATATTGAAACTGAAAGTGTAAATTTATCTAAACAATATGAAGAAAAATACAATTCATATAGCAATGAACTGAATGAGAAGATCGCTCAACTAAAAAATCAATCCGAGACATATCCAATCAGCAATCCTAATCTAATAGCATATTTGAATAAACGAATTCAAGAATCGGGTTTCCATTTTCGTAAGGCGGAATTTCTTAATAAATCTGGACAAAATTTAGATTCTATCAAGTTCTATCAACTTTCTATATTAGAACTTTTGAATGGTATACAGAAAGCCAATATTGAAATTCAGACTAGTTCTAGAGAAAAAAAAGAAAACGATGATAATCACGTCAAAATTTTGAAAATCGATTACCTTCCAATTGAAGCACGCAAAGACTATGATGATTCTAGAAATTTGAATCATGAAGTTCAAGAACAAAAGAGAACAAAAGAAAGAGAAAGGATTCAATCTTTGAAAGGTTCAAAGCAATCTACATCCGTAGAATCAAAAGAATCAAAAGAATCGGAAGAGAAAACCCAACCGAAAGATTCAAATTAGAGCTTCAAGGGACTAATGAAATGACTTTACTTTATATTTCCAAATTACAAAAACTTTTCATGCTTAACGTATTTCTATTTATATCCTGTTTTTTATTATTAGATTGCAAAAAAAAAGAACAAGATCAGGATATTGAAGATTGTGATAAAATTTCTAATTATTACAAAGATGGAACTCACTATATTCGAAGAGACTTAGTAACTGATGATGGTGTTGTGAATTATAATAAATTGTTAGATGATAGCAAGATTGAGAATTCCGATTGTTATCCCGCTAAGGATAAAGATGTAGATGCATCCATACGGATTCGTGAATAGAAGAGGTAACTCATGAAAGATTTGTTTAGTGTTAAAGGCAAAGTAATTCTTATTACAGGTGCAAGTAGAGGGATTGGAAGGTTTCTTGCAGAAGGTTTTCGTGATCTAGGTGCTGAAGTACATGGGACTGGAAGTAAGCCTGAGTCAGTGGAATGGATGAAATCAGCCGGAATTGTTGGTCATGCAGCTGACATGAGAGATCCTTTGGCTATTGGTCAAGTAATTCAATCAGTTCATGCGAAGACTGCAAGAATTGACGTTTTAATCAATAATGCAGGTATTGCGGGTAACACACCTGCTGGTGGAATGAAGGAAGAAGAAATTTCAAAAATCATCGAAACAAATTACACTGGATTGTTTCGTTCTTGCCAAGCTTACTATAAAGTACAAAGGAAAAGTGGTGGTAACATAATTAACTTTGCTTCTGTTTTAGGTATGATTGGAACTCCTTTGGCATCGGTTTATTCTGGAACTAAGGGTGCAGTAATTTCTTTAACTAAAGCATTAGCGATCGAATGGGTCAATAATGGTTTTCGTGTGAATGCAATATGTCCAGGTCTAATTGAGACTGATATGACATCTATGATTACAGATCGTCCCGCTATTAAAGAAAAAGTTCAAGGTGGAATACCAATGGGAAGAATGGGCTTACCGATCGATTTAATGGGTGGAGTAGTATTCTTGGCAAGTGATTCCTCATCCTATATGACTGGACAGACGATTGTGATTGATGGTGGAATGACAGCTCAATAAGCTGATGTTACGAATGGGTTATCAATAGTATGATTCTTTACCTTCATCCAGATAACCCAGAGATTCGAAAACTTACACAAATATCCCAATCCCTAAAGAAGGGAGGGGTTTTCATCTTTCCAACTGACACAGTTTATGCGCTAGTTGCAGATGCAAATAGCAAAGAAGGTACAGAGAAATTGTACAGTCTTAAAAATATGCCAAAGAATAAGCCTATTTCACTATTGTGTAGAGATATTTCTGAGGCTTCACAATTTATAGAGCATCTACCGAATCAAACCTATAAAATGATGAAGAAATTTTCCCCTGGCCCTTATACTTTCATTCTTAAAGCAAATAAAAATCTTCCAAAACCATGTGTTATTCATCACAAGGATCGTCATATTGGAATCCGTTTCCCTGATCATATTTATCTACAAGAACTTTTAAAAATCCATGATGGTCCATTAACATCAACCTCCGTCCTAACGAATGATGAGTATTTAACTGATATTGATGACCTGGAACTTTTGTACGGACAAAAAGTGGAAGGAGTTATTGATGGTGGCTTATTACAAGTGGAAATGTCTACAATTTTGGACTGTACAGAAGAAACTCTAAAAGTTGTACGCGAAGGAAAAGGCTTCTCGGAATTAGGAATAGAAAATATATAACTATCTCAAATCTAAAATATAGTATTTTGAATTTTGAAGAAAATGCTAACTTAATCAGTTTATTAAAATTTTAAAATCATTTTCGATTCCGATAAATTTCTATTAGAACTAGATGACGAACTTGATGAAGAAGAGGATCTAGAATTTGAACTTCTGTTTTGATAAGCACATGTCTGTAAACAGGTCGTAGTAAAATATGAACATACTAGCAGAGGGCCTGCAGCATTATCATTTTCTTGATTTGAATTTTGAGTCACAAGAAGATAGCATATGTTTCGATTGATTTCACAATCATCTGCACATATCTGATAGCTTGATTTCATATTGCAGTCAGTACAAAATATACTCATACCTAAGACTACTAAAGCTTTGAAAATTATTTTCTGCAAATTATATCCTTCATAGAAGAATTTCTCAATGGCTCAATAAAAAGCTATCTTCATTCAGATTTCTCATTCTTAAAATGATCCTTTATCCAATCGACTAATCAATTTGATCGAACCGGATAAAAAGTCAATAAGTTATTTCAAACAAATTTGACAGTTATTTAAAGTGTTTGCTCCATTCTTCCTCTTTAAATCCAATTAAGCCAAAATTCTCAGAAAGAACAAATGGTCTTTTCACTAAATTACCATTGGATGATAACAATTCTATCTGCTTATCTAATGGCATAGTCGGAAGTTTATCCTTAAGTTTGAGTTCCTTATAATCACCACCCGATGTATTAAATAATCTTTTCGTATCTCCATTATAGTATTTAAGCATTTTCTTTAAATCAGATTGAGAAGGTGGATTCTCCCTAATTGGAATAGAACTATATACAATACCTTTTGAATCAAGGTATTTGGAAGCTTTACGACAAGTTCCGCAATTTTTGTATTCGTAGAATTTTAACTTCATCAAATCCTCTTTTTATTGACCTTTTTAGTATATGTATAGCGAATTCTATATTAAATTTTAATATATTTAGAGTCGATATAAATATCAGGTTTGCTTTTTAAATCTAGAAATCTAAAACGATCCAAGCAGAAGAATCTTAATAATGAAATATTGCACAATAAAATCCATATGTATTCTTATCTTTGCTATTATCTTAAATTTTTACTCTTCCACAGTTTACGGACAAGGAATAAACAAAATTCTCGAAGACGATTTCAATCGCCAAGAACTACTTCTGATACGAAACGAAATTAGAAAAAATTTAGGTAAACGCACTGACAGTCAACAGATAAAAGAGCTTACGGAAAAGCTACTACCTTGGGCTAAGATGGAAGATTTCTCACCGCGAGACTTTTCTAAAGCTTTGGTTTTGATTGCTGCATCAGATGATGCCAAAATTCCGTTCGAAAGTTACGAAGAAATCATTCCATTGCTACCTAAGTATCGCGGGAGCACAAAAGACTTCGTTTTGATGTCACGTTTCTTTCGAGAATCGGAAGAAGCACATCTTCCATCTGCTTTAAGAGATAATTTGATAAATTTAGGACAAGCTCGTAGTTGGGAAGGCTTGAGTACATTAACTGCTGGCCGACTTTTAATACTTTCGAGAAGGGAAAAGATTCCATCCGATGAATTCACAGTTACGCTCTCGAAGTCGATTCCGGCATCACTCAGTAAGTTATCATCTAAAGATCTGAATAGAAAGTTAAATGATTTTGATAGCGATTTACCCAATCAATCAACTAATTGGAATAAGGTGAAAGGTAATATTAAAAATCTTCAAAATGACAAGAATAAAACTTATAATACAAGAAGCTTGAATGAATTTGCTGAAATGGATGATGTGTTCGCTTCAATAGGAATTTTGGAAGTAAGAGAGAGACCAAAACTTCAATTCACACCGGAAGAGCTTGGAATCGGTCCAACAAGTGGAATTGAATCCGTAACTACGTCTCCTGTAGAAACCAATTCCAGTTCTGGAATTGAAGGGAATATATCAGATTGGAAAATCCTTTCCGTTAATAATCTAGCTACTGTTGTCCGAGGATGGATTGGAACAAAGTATGTTTACGGAGGTGGTACAAAGAAGGGTACTGATTGTTCTGGATTCACGATTGGAGTTCTAACAGATCCTCAAATTTCTGTACCTAGAAATATATTACCTAGATCAGCAGCATCTCAAGCAACTATAGGTTCTGCAGTTCCCAAAAAAAGTTTAGAAGCAGGAGACCTGGTTTTCTTTTCGGCTTCACCTAATTTAACTAAGGTTACACATGTTGGGCTTGCAATGGGTGATGGAAAATTCTCGCATGCTTCCTCATCTCGAGGTGTCGTAATCCAAGGATTACAAGAAAAATGGTGGGTTGATCGATATGTTAGTGGTCGAAGAATCTTTAAGACTACAAGGAAGTAAGTAGTCGGCAATTCAAGAGGTTTTGATTCTATCAATTGAATCCCAATTTGGAGGTTCGGTAATAATTATAACCTCAAATTGATTTTAAACCTGGTTTACCGATTAATTCCATTGTGTTGAAAAGAAAAGTTTTCATATCCTGTTCTGATTTCTTATCTAAATTCAATTTCCCATTCAGTTTATTCGCTGAAGTGGTTTTTATACCGTATTCCAAATTTAAAAGTTTTCCATTTTCATTCATATAATCTAACACTGGAATAATCACAAATCTATTGTGATCAGATTTTAAATTTGGAAAGACCCAAGTCGGGATATAATGAACATTTTGGTATTCTAAAAATGTTCTATTCCCATCATTTTTAAGTAATAGATTCCAGCGAAAAATTGCACCGCCATCTGTATGTAGATGACGTTGTCCTGACAGAAAATTGCCCATCGAATATAGTATTAATCTATCCCTATTTTCGCCATATCGATCAGTTCTTTTTTCTACTCCATAAGTTTGTAATACATGAGGATGCCCACCTAGTATTATGTCTGCCCCTTCTCGGATAGCAAAATCCACCCATTTTGTTTGATCTTTTGCTGGTATTCGCACATATTCAGGACCATAATGAAAAGCCACTATAATAGCATCAGCTTTCTGAGATTTTGCGAAAGCAAGGTCGGTGGAAATCAATTCTTCGCTAATTAAATTAACTACAGTATCATCTGGAATAGGAAGACCATTCGTTCCATAAGTGTAATTGTAAAAAAATATTTTAAATCCCTCTATATCAAGGATGAGATTTCTATTCTGTTCGTATTCTTTTTGCGTACGATATGTACCTAAATGTTTTATATTTAGTTGATCGAGAACATCTAAAGTATTTCTAATGCCTAAAGTACCTTTATCAACAGAATGGTTGTTAGCGGTGGAGAGAATTTGAAATCCGGCATCCTTCAATGCATAGGCCAATTCTGCCGGAGCACCGAATTGAGGATAACCCGAATAATGTTCTGGATTTCCAGGAAGAGTAGTTTCTAGGTTTCCAAAAACAAAATCATTTCCTTGGAGGTAAGGACTTACTAGTTCAAAGCTTTGGTGAAAATTGTATTTTCTATTCTTTATTGAATAATTTGCTTTTAGTTGACTATCATGTACCATGATATCGCCTACTGCAACCATTGAAATATTAGCAATTTTTTCAGAAGAGAATATATTTGATCCGCTGTCAGACTTTGCAATCGTACACTGAGAATAAAAGCCAATTATGAAAATACAAAAAGCCTTGCTATAAAGGTTGGAAGAAAGTATTTTAGAAAGTATAATGCGATTACTTATCATTTTAATTACAATTTCTTTATCAGTTTTCGGATGCAAGGACTATTCCTGGGAGGAATCCTACAAGCTTGCAGCGAGTCGGTCTATTGTTCCGGAAGTTGATCTCGTATTGGTTCCAGAACCTTTCTCCAATCTTGATGACGAGTGGATTGATGTAGAAAAGGAAACAGTTTATAAGAAAGAAAAATTGAGTAAATTACTCAGAACATACGGTATTGGTTGGAGTGATTTTATAACAATTTACAAAGATAAAATAAAAGATCGTGGGAATGATATTATATTTTCTGGTAAAGGAACAACTCATGCAACTAACTACAATTATGATGCAAATATACCTATATTATTCTATGGTGATAAATATGTGAATAATGGAATTTATCAAGATACAATTTATCAACAGCATATAGTGCCTACAGTTGCAGAACTATTGGAATCTCCTGTTCCGAATTCAGTAAAATTGAAATCCTTATCCAAGATTCTAAAAAAGAATTCTAAACCAGAAATAATCGTTACTATAGTTATTGACCAAGGAGGAATTCAGTTATATCGAGCTCATAATGATTCTTATCCTAATATTAAGAAATTGATGCATAATTCTGCTTACTTTCCTAATGCAATGGTTGGACATATAGATGCACATACTGCAGTTGGCCATGTTGCAATAGGAACAGGAGCATTTCCAAACGAACATGAAATAATTGCAAATGATCGAATATATTATAAGTCTATAAATTCAAATCTTACGAGTGTCGCTGAACCAATCTATCAACTACCGAATGGAAATATTTCTCCTTCAGATATGAAGAGTCCAACTTTTGCTGATGTCTGGGATCAATTCAATGATAATATTCCAGTTATAGTTAGTCAATGTTATGCGGTTAGAGCTGCTATCGGAATGGCTGGTCATGGATCGGATTATCTATATTCTCCATCATTTGGGTATGAATCCAAGACTTCAATTGTTGCTGACAAGGATTTTGTTTATTGGTTAACTAAGCCAACTCTTAGTTGGACAACTCATCCGGGTCTGTATCAACTACCTGATATTGCAAATAATTTTGCTCTCTATCCATTCCATAGTTCTAGAAATCCTGAAGGATGGGATGGTTTTGTTCCAAATTCATTAGACAAAATGGTAAAAGAATTCCATAGATCAGTTGGTAATCCAACGCAGAGCATGCTTGAAGGAGAATTGATTCGTTCTGTTATTCAGAAAGAAATTATTGATTCGGGTAAAAGTAAAGACGGATACACAGATCTTGTATACGTAACCTTTAAAGCTACAGATGCAACTGGTCATACTCATGGATGGGAAAGTGAAGAAGCTCGCGAAGTGCTCGAAGAAACTGATAGGCAAGTTGGTTTAATTATTCAAATGTTGCGCAATCACTATCAAGAAGACTTTATGTTAATACTGACTGCTGATCACGGAGCAGCTCCGCTCATTGAGTTCTCAGGAGGAAGACATATGACCTATGATAGATTGTTATCTGAAATCCAATCTCTAATTCCAATAGAATCGAGGAATTCAAATAGTCTTGTTAATTTTTACACATCTGGACAGATTTCTTTAAATAAGGAAACGATGAAAATTTTCGGTATTACAGAATATGATGTTATTAAGAGAATAAAGTCCATTGAAATTGATAAGAAATTGTTTTTTAGAGAAGTCTATTCAGCAAACGAATTGAGAAAATTAGATAAGAATGAAAATAAATAATTATTCAATTTTTAGAGTCTAATTGGATTGCATGGACAATAGCAAAGATCAGATTTTCGAATCAGTATTCAATAATAAAAAGATAATCTCAAGCATCACAGAGTTTCTAAACATTTTTCCTTGGGACAATTCGGATAATTCTTCCGAAAAGCCTATGGACTATTTATGGACATTTACACTCGCAGAAACGCCGGAAATACTCTGGCCTAAGCTAATTGATACTTCATCTTTTAATAAGCGATTGGGTTTACCAGAAATGAGATACCAAGAAAACAATGGTAAACTTTACGGCGAATCCAAGAATGCTGGAATTCAGATGGAATGGGAAGAAGTTCCATGGGAATGGGAATATTGTAAGCAAATGAACAATGCGCGCATCTATTCGAAAGGTTTTGCTCGTTATGTAAGAACTAGATACATTTTGTACTCTCATCCAACAATAGAGAATCATAGTATTTTATTAGTATACTTTGGATGGATTCCAAGAGGATTATTGGGCAAAATTATTCTATTTTTTGGAATGCAAGATTTAGAAAAAAAGTATAAATCTGCTCTCTTCAATTTGGTTCAAGAACTTCGTAATAATCGGTTAGCAAGTAATTTGCAAAACACAAATATAGAGAAGAAACATAATCCTCAATCCACCAATGAGATTGGAAAATTGGTAATCAAGCTTCCCAAACTAAATCGATTTGGTAAATTATTAATTGAACAAGGATATGAGCGAGCTCTGGTTAATCAGTTGTTTGACCATATTTTAAATAGTGATGATAATGATTTATACCGGATTAGAGTTAAAGAACTTGCTAATCAATGGTCTGTTCCGTTTAGGAATTTGTTAGAAATTTTCTTGCTCGGATGTCGAGAAAGTGTTTTTACTCTTTCTTGGGATGTTGTTTGTCCACACTGTCGAGGTGTTCGGACTGAACTTCAGCATCTGGGTGATATTCCTAAAGATGACAGTTGTGATGTATGCGAGATAGATTTTGAAACCAATAAAGTTAATTCAATAGAAGTATCTTTTCATATTCATCCATCTATTAGAGTTGTTCAAAAAAGATTCTTTTGTGCTGCTGAACCAGCAACCAAGCAACATATTTATTTCCAAAAGCATCTAAATCCAATCGATAATTATTCGACGAAACTTCATTTAGAGACAGGAACCTATAGAATGAGAATAGGAGGAGATAAAAAGTATTCTGTTTTAGAAGTTCAGAATATACCTCATGAGTCAGATAATATTAAAACTGAAGAGAATCTTCTATGGTCTCCCAATTCTTTGCCATCAGAATTGAGGATCGAATCCAATTTAAATTTACAACTAAAGAATCCAGAAAATCATAAAACTAGCTTCATTATTGAGTCACGAAAGGAGGATCAGTTTTCTTTAAGACCTGCAGATCTTTTTAATTTTCAAAATTTTCGTGATTTGTTTGCAGAAGAAACGATTGCCAATGGACTATCATTGGATATTGGAATTCAAACAATACTCTTTACCGATATTGTTGGATCAACTAAGTTATATGGAAAATTAGGTGATGCCAAGGCCTTTTCAGAAGTACGAAAACACTTTATAGAAATTTACAGAATCATTAGCGAAAATGAAGGAGCTGTCGTGAAAACAATCGGTGATTCCGTGATGGCTTCGTTTCAGTCACCCGTGCAATCTGTTCAAGCATCGGTCGCAATGCAAGAATACTTTGAAGGTTCCACGCAAGATAATTTTCTGAAAATACGGATTACTATAAATTCTGGTCCATGTTTGGCGGTAAACTTCAATAGCAACATTGATTATTTTGGAAATACAGTAAACTATTCAGCAAAACTACAGAAATTTTCGAATGCAGGAGACATAGTTTTTTCAGAATCTATTTTTCGGGATGCAGAAGTTCGAAATTTTTTAAGATTGAGAAATTTTAAACTCAAAAAATTTACCTTCACTCAAGAATGGGATAGAACCATTCAAAATCAAGCTTACAAATTACCACTTAGCACGCGTTGAATTGTATTGAGATTTATTGACAAATGAAGTCATTATTTTCTAATCCCTTTAGGAATGCTTAGAGATTGAAAAATTGTCAGCTTACAATAAAAAATGCTATTTAGAAAATCCTCATTTGCCCTTGTCACATTTTTGTCAGGGGAAATCGATTTTTTGAATAAATTTTATTTTGTTTTTGACTCTCAGTCTCAACTAAAAAAGCTTGTCCTAATAGTTTAATTCCGAGGTTTTTACGATGAAAAAAATTTTAGTCCTGATAATTTTAGCCCTTTTTGTATCGAACTGCGAAGCAGAGAAAAACGATGACGATGAGAATCTTGCTTTAGCTTTGCTACTTGCGTCTTCCTCTTCCGGTCCATCCTGCCAGGTGAGTATTACTATCAATAATAGAGTGAGAGAAGTACCTGCACCTATCACAGCATTTTCATCCACTGAAGTTGGACAAACTAAATCTGTTTCAAAAGCTAAGGTATCACCATTCGGAATTGATCATGAAATTGGTGTTGTGACTCTTACTGCTCGTGTTGGTTCTAGAATTACTTTTTCAGGACAACATTATGTTTTAGTATACAAAAAAGCTGGTGGATGCCCAATCGGAACATCAGATTTAGCAACGATCAATACGTCTTTTTCACATAGCACAGCTCTTGACAGCAGTTCCGCTCTAGCGAGTTCTTACCTTGCCACATCTTCGAATGCGATTACATTCAATGAAGCAGGTGAATTCTTGGTCGTTGTTTACACAGGTGTAACTTTTTCTGGAACGACAGCTGTAACTGCAACTCTAACTACTTTCTAGTTAGTTTTTTTATGAAAAGGAATAGTATTTTACTTTTACTTTTGTTTGGAATAAATTGCGCAAGGGTAAGCGACCCTTATGATCCAATCAAAGACCAACAAGGAGAAATACTATTCCAACTTGTAAATGGTGTAACATCCAGTTCCCAAAATTCTTTGCGACCGGAAGTCATTTCCAATATTGAACAATCCGATGGCTCCATTATCACTCTTTTACGTTCTACTGCAGCTGATACTTGGACCAATTACTCGTTTCAATCACGTTCACTTTCCAATTCGAATTTTGATATTTCCTTCCAAAGATTCAAGGTTAGAACAAATGGTGGAGCAACTAATCCATCTGGCAAGGGTGGAGCCTGTCGATCCAATACTACCAATTTTCCAGGAGCTGGAGTAACTTCTACTAACCTAAATTGTACAGAATTTGTTTTGGATATCAATGGTCAAGCTGAGGTGATAGGTGGAGGTGGTGCATCTTATGTTGGTAGCGATGTACTAACCAATTTTGATACAGGTTGGTTTATATATGATATTCCTACACTAAGTCCAAGGATGACTGTGTTTGTCATTCGATCATTTGATGGGAATCGATACTATGCTCTGCAAGTGATCGATTACTATTCCGATGCTGGAACTTCTGGTTATCCGCGCATTCGATGGCGAGAAATAAATTTCTAGATAATATTAATGGAAAAAGAAATATTTTTCTCCGGCAAGCTTTTGAAATGCTCAAATCATAGAATTGCTATATTAAATTTTCTTAGATATTCCTTCAGTATTGTATTTCTAATAGTAACAATTAATCCAATTTTTTCTCAAAATAAAAATAAACCTAAAGATGAAACCTTAAAAGAACCAATATCAGAATCTAAAGCGAAGATAGAAAAAGAAGAATCCGATCCAGATGTACAAGAGCCAGAGCCCCCCGCTGATCCATGGAAAAATTACGATGAAGGTTCTGGAATTGTTGTAACTGGTTCTCGAGGTGAAAGAAGACTAAAGGATTCCACAGTCGCAACGGAAATAATATCTCGTAAAAAAATTGAGTCAACTGGTGCGAGAAACGCAGCGGAAGTTTTAGAAACCCAACTTGGTGTCAATGTAAGTCCATTTTTTGGAGGGTCGCAAATTCAGATGTTGGGACTTGATTCCAAGTATGTATTGTTCTTAGTGGATGGGCAGAGAATAGCAGGTAGGTTAAACAATACAGTTGACCTAACACGGTATAAAGTGCAGAATATCGAGCGCATAGAAATCGTAAAAGGATCTTCATCTGCTCTCTATGGAGCTGATGCAATCGGCGGAGTAATCAATATCATTACACGTGAAGCAGAGAAACCAGAACACTATGAATTTCGAACAACATATGGAATGGGACGGAAGAAAAATTTCGGCAATCAAGGTGAATTGAATACCACGGCTGATGTAGGATTCAAAAATGAAATAGTAGCCGCAAATGTGCTCGCTGGTTTCAATCAAGCGCCAGGCTACGATATTCAACCTGAAAATGTTTCAACAACCGCAAATAGCTATCGAGACAACAATGTTGCAACAAATCTAACATTCAATCCAGATGGAAATTTAAGATTGAAAACAGGAGTTTTCTATTTAGATCGATTTCAAGAAGGCATTGAAGAAAACACAACCGGTGCGGTTTTTGATAGAAAGAATGATACGAAGGATTTCATGGCTATCGGTGGACTTGAATATCTATATGGATCGAGGAACATGGTTTCGTTTCGGGGAAATTATTCCGTGTGGGAGAATCGGTTCGAAAGAGATCAGAGAAAATCAGACGAGCTGGACGCTAAAGAACTCAACAAAGAAATTTCCTCTCAAGGAACAGTTCAGTGGGATCATGAGATTCACGCCGACCATTTTATGACATTAGGTGTTGAATCCTTTGCTGAAGAATTGGAATCGGATCGATTGGAGAATCGGTTTGTTTATCGTACACGACATGCTGGATTTTTGCAAGATGAGTGGACAATTTTGCGAGGATATCCGCGTGTTCGATTGGTTCCAGGCGTTAGATTTGACCAAGATTCTCAGTTCGGTGGACAAGCCACGCCGAAGCTTGCGATTCGAGTTGATATACTTGATAATTTAATTCTTAGAACAAGCTATGGAAGAGGATTTCGTCCGCCATCTTTTCGTGAACTATTCCTAAGATTTGAAAACCCAGGAGTTGGTTATGCTGTAGAAGGGAATCCGGATCTCAAGGCAGAAAAATCATCAACAGTGAATGCGGACATAGAATGGTCTCCAAGTAAATCTCTTACATTTTTCTTAAGCTTGTTTCGCAATGATATTTCAAATCTTATTCAATATGATTTCGGAGCTAATCCCAATTCAGAGTTTGCCTTATTTCAATTAGTTAATATAGATAAAGCATATACTCGAGGTGGCGAGCTTGGAGCTCGATTCAAATTCTTAACCTATTTTGCTCTTGAACTCGGATACAATCATACCGACACACGCGATCTTGCTTCGGATCGTCCCTTAGAAGGTCGACCTTTGCATCAAGCAACAATGAATATTATTGTAAAATCTAATTCACCAGATGCTTTTGAATTTTCTCTTAGAGGAAAACATATTGATAGACGACCTTTTTATAGTAGTACGAATCAATTTACAGGCGGTAGTTCGACTGCCTTAATAGACCAGGAACTCGATCCTTTTGCAAGTCAGCAAGTTGTCTATGGTAGATCTTTTAATTTATTGAGCATGAGAATTGCTAAGAATTTCTTTAATGATCGAGCATCTTTATTCTTAGGAGTGGAAAATATCTTCGATCGATATGAGATTACTTACAATCCTATTCGACCTAGATTTTTTTATGGTGGATTTTCTGCAAAGTTTTAAAAAACAAAAGGCTCGATAGATTATGATCAAGCCTTTATAGAAATATTACTCTTTTCCGTTAGGACATACTACAACAGAACGCTCGCCTTTTCCTGGACAAAATTCTGAAGAGGATCTCTCACCTTTTCCTGGGCATACTGACGCCATTGCGGGAAGAGCTACGAACAAAGTAACAACTGCAGCCAAAGTAAGTTTTAGTTTCATATAAAGAAACCTCCTATATAATCTAATATTTAGACGATCGTGGAAATTGGTTCAACCTTTTTTTTAGAACAATTGATATTGATTTATCCAATCTAGAAACTTTAAAATAGTTATTTATTTATAAGCAACCATTAGAAAGCATTACTTGTACTAAAAAAAAGTGAGTTATTAGAGAATGTATCCGATAAATATAGATTTTTGGTTTATTCAAGTCAGAGGCTACGAAGGCCACTGGGCACTAGGAATCCTAATAATGGGATTTTTCTATCAGAAATATAAATCTCTTAAATCTGGATATGAAAAAGAATGGTTTGTTAGTGCTTACACCTTTGCAATTTTTACGGGCTTTATCTTTGCTCGATTGTTTCATTATTTTTTCTGGGAAACGGATGAATTTCTAAAGAACCCACTCATTGTTTTCAATCCTAGTGGTGGATTCGCTATCTTAGGTGGAACGATCGGAACTGGTTTCGGTGGATGGTTGTATTGCCAATTTACGAAAAAGAATTTCCTTCATTGGTGTGATTCATTGATGACACCATTAACCTTGGGATTATGTCTTAGTAGATTTTCTTGTTTTTTGAATGGAGATGCTTATGGCAATCCAACTGATTCAATATTTGGAGTGGTATTCTCTGAGAATAGTGATGACTGGATGCAGCGCTGGAATAGCTTGCACGGACTCTATGCTTACTCAGAAAAACCTTTGAATATAATTTCTAATCTCTTCGCAGGACAAGTGAATCTATCTAGCATTCCATTGCCAAATGTTCTCGAACCTTTGAGATCAGAAGGTATTACAAATCTTGCGCAGTTATCTAAGTTTTATCCTCCAGCCGCAACGGGCGACTATATGAAAATTCTACATGAGAAAGCGCTCTATCCATTTCCAGTGATTTATCCTCCCGTTCATCCTGCGCAACTCTATGAGGTTTTTGTTTTAGGGATCGGATTCTTCACACTATTTAAATTGGAAGATGTTAAATGGGCAGAACGAAAATTATTTTTTATATTCTGGATTATTTATGGAATCAATCGATTTATCATAGAGATTTTTCGCGGAGATAGAAATCTATTTATCGGTGATTTAACCTATGCCCAAGTAATTTCTCTTTTTCTATGTTTAGGTGGGATTGTCGGAATCTTATTTTTCACTTGGAAATGGAATAAGTATGGAATGCCTGAGGTCAATCCTAAAGCCTAGTTTATTTGTTAAGCTTTAGTTTCTTATAAATCTTTGAGTAATTTAATAATCAAATTTAAATTCAACCAGTTTAAATTTATTACCAGCCCAGCACTTTCACATAGACTTTGATATTCTCATAGTCTATGTGATCAAGCATCACATGAATTCTTTCACCCAAAACAAAATCCTTAGTATACTTTTTCGAATAGAAACTGAATGGATTTCTTCCAAGTAGTTCAAATTCATTTGTAAATTCAGATTTATCAATGACTGCTTCCATGCTTGGATCATCCAATTCCACAAACACAAAATTTGGTTTGTATCCAGTAATATTTGCCCAGAATTTCAAAATTCCAGTTTTCTGAAGATATCGACAAGCCTTCAATTTGAAAATATCGCGTTCTGCATCGGCCGCTCTTCTTTCTTGTTCTGAGCAATGGATTCCCATACCTTTTAATTTTTCCCAATCATATGGAGCAGGCTCATTCAAGAGGACGGAGTGCAGAACTCGATGAACCACTAAATCAGGATAACGTCGAATAGGTGATGTAAAGTGACAGTAATCTTGAAAACCAAGTCCCCAATGTCCCGTATATTCGGGACCGTAATATGCCTGCATAAAACTTCTTAGTAATAAGTAATTGAATACTTTTTCATTTGGATTTCCATGCAGTTTTTCTAGTATTTTTCTTATTTGTTCGTAATCTGGAGTCTCAAGCTGTAGATTTATGGAGTTCAATTTAAGATAAGCATTTAATGCCTCTAATTTTTCACCTTCCATAACCTCATGGATTCGATTCAGTGCAGGAGCCTTTTTCTTTTTAAGAAATTCCGCAACCTTAGTGTTGGCAGAGAGCATCATCTCTTCAACTAGCATATGACTTTTTAATCTTTCTTTTGAAGTAATGGAGACTGGAAGAAAATCTGATCCTATTTCAATAATATTCTCTTTTACATTCAGGTCAACTCGGCCTGCTTTCATGCGGTTCCTTCGCATACTTTCCGCTAAATGATTGAGTTGAACCATCCAGTTATCAGGTTTATTTTCAATAATCTCATCTTCTGCCATCTCATAGGTATATCGTTTCGATACCTTGATAATGGATTTATAGAACTTGGAAGCAAAGATATTTCCTTCGCTATCTGCTTCCATCTCAACTGTAAAAGCCAATCGATTTGTATTTGCAACAAGACTACAAAGTCCTTCAGAAAGAATTGGAGGCAACATTGGAACAACACGGTTAGATAGATAGACGGATGTTGCTCTCTCATAAGCTTCCTCATCCATAACAGATCCTTCTCTAACATAATAGGATACATCTGCAATGTGAACCCAGAATCGTTTCCTCTTTCCTTCATCCACATAAGACAAAGCATCATCAAAATCTTTAGCAGTTGCGCCATCGATCGTTACCGAATAGAGATTTGTTAAATCAACACGGCTCTCCCAGTCAGATACAGTTTCCGAATTAATTTCTTCTGGGTAATCAAGCGGAATTGTGTCTGGATGATTCTGATTATAATTGTATTTCATCAATACTCTCATAAAATCTGGATCTTCTTTGCTATCCGATTCGAACCTAACAAAACTAACGTCATATAGATTTGGTTCTGTATTGACCGCGTCTTTCATTTTAACAATAAGAACATCACCTACCTTGATATTTTTTAAAACATCTTCAAGTAGTGATTTTTTGAGAAGAAATCCTTCTTTCTCTTCACCAGACATATCGAGAAGTTTACCGATGATTCCTTTGTTCTGCAATTCTACAACTTTCATTCGATATAGAACTCGACCGCGTTTCAAAATTCTAATCACTTCTCCTTCAATTCGATCTTTGCGCCCCACTCCGATCGGATAGATTTCAACTAGGTCACCTGCTATAGCCGTGTCAGTCTTTGAGCCAGGGATAAAAGTTTCATTTCCTGAAGGTAATTTTACAAACCCATCTCCTTTCAGGCTAAGAGAAATCTTACCTGACACCGAGAAGGGACGTTTTGGAAAAATTGTCTTTTTTTCAATCTTAATTAATCCTTCCGCTTCCAGAAGAAACAGTAGATTTTCTAATTCGTTTAATCTCTCTTTAGCCTTGTCTCTGGTTTTCGGACTTGGTTTGGGTTTTGCTTTTTTTTTCGATTTCTCAGATGTTTTAGTCTTTGCCTTACTATCAGTTGAAGTATCGGGAAGAAATTTCTTTATGATATCCTGTTTGGTTAACTGAGCTCCAGCAAAAGATGCGATATAATCAATTATTTTTCTAGTGATTTGATAATTGGTATTTTCCATTGAATGTATCCTAATTTGTAAATGCTAATGGGTAATTTAATAACTCATAATTATTTTGAGTTATTTATCTACATAAGTTCCCCTCATATAATTGGGTTGTAGATTAAGATAATTATTATCCTTAATATTGATATTATTAAAATATCCAGGTTTTGTAGCCAGAATACCTTTTAATCCCGGATAGTCTAGAGAGAAAAGTTGATGTAAATGTGAAAGAGGCGTATGAGAGAAAACACGATATTCATTCCAAAAAGATCCTCCAAGTTCAGACGTATATTTCTCTAAACTGCAATCAACTGTTGGTCCATCAATCTCAGAGTCAATTACTCGGCCAAAGTATTTATTCATTTTGCCATCTAAGAGGACAAGAATTTTAGACTTAAAATTATTCTCCTCAGTAATGAGTTTCATATAGTAGTAGTTAGCATATATTTCTAAGCTATCCAAACCAATACATGGAATATTCCAGAGTTGCGAGAGATTACGTCCGGCAGAAACGGCTATACGTATTCCTGTGAAGGATCCAGGACCCGTTGCTACGACTATAAAATCAGGTTGAGAAATTTGACATGCTCTTAGAGCTGTCTGAATATCTAAAATCAGGGAGTGACTTGCTGCGCGAGGTGAAAAATTCTTGGATTCATAAAGCAGATTGTGATTGCCATCAATTTCTTCCCAGATCTCAATCACGATCCATTCCGTTGTAGTGTCCCAGTAAATAAATTTCATAAAGTATACAGTTATAATTTTCTAAATGGCTTACTTGCTAACAAACTCAAAGCTGATCGTTCTTGTCTCAAATGAATCAATTTCTATATTAATATAAATTCTTGGATAAGGGAAAATATCTCCAACTTTTTGCCACCACTCAACGAAACAAATTCCTAGCTTTCCCCATACTTCTTCGAATTCTAAATCTTCAAGTTCACTGGCTTGATGGATTCTATATAAATCAAAATGGTATATGGATTTTTCTGCCGACAGATTGTATTGGTTCATCAAAGAGAAGGTCGGTGAATTAATTGTTTCCTTCACTCCCAAAGATTGAAGGAGATTTCTGATAAAAGTAGTTTTACCAGCACCCATATCTCCACTCAATAGAAAGGTAGAATAAGGAATCGACCAATTGAACCAATTGGGATTGTCTTGAATTATACTTTTAGTGAGTTCTTGTAAATGAGAGAGGTGTATAGATTTATATTTCTTGATCAATTTGGAAACAGCCTATGTACTTTGCTATCGTCAAATTCATAAATGCTTTTGCAAAATTCGCATTCCACTTCAATTTTACCTTGTTCTGTGAGAATTTCCTGAACTTCTTTCTCGCCAAGGCTCACTAGAACTTCGGCGATTTTATTGTAAGAACAATCGCATTGAAAATGTGGACTCCCTGTATCTAAAATATCGCAATTTTCACGAAAAATAATGGATAACTCTTTTCGAATTTCTTCTATTTCTAAATCAAAAATTGAATCTTTTTTCAATTCATTCTCAGCTTGCTTGAAAATAAATTCCCTTGAAGCTTCTGTCGCATCTGGAAGTGCTTGTAGAAAAATTCCTTTTACTTGGTATTCTCCGAATTTTATTTCGGATGTATTCATAAATACCAAACTCAATGTCTGTTCCGATTCTGTTATATATTTTGCAAAATTTACTTCAAAGCTATCTTCCACAAGATTTGTAAAGCTTTGATAAAATTCATGATCTGGATCCCAACGAATCACTTTAAGAATACCTGTTCCGAGAATGAAATCATTTCTTATATCACCAGATTCTAAAGGGCCAGGATATGCTACTCCCTTCATTGCACCTTGTCTATTCGAGTATGCAAGTACAGATTGTTTATACTCGTCCTTCCACTGAATACTGATCCGCTGATCTTCCTTAACCATTTTTGCTATGAAAAATGCGCCCATCATAGTTTTGGAAAGAAAATTGGACATTCGAGGATCTAGATCATGAATGCGAATTAAATGGGAACATACTTCAGAACAATCAACGATTGATAAGCGAAATTGTGAATTTGGAAGAATACCTGTAATAAAAGAATCAGACATTATTGATTGCCTATTTGGAAGATAGTTTCATTCTATCTCTTAAGCTTAAGCAAGCAAGTAGAAAAGGTGGATCAATATGATTTTCGGAGCAGACTATTATCCTGAACAATGGACTCCTAAAGATTGGGAAGAAGATATAAAAATCATGAAAGGTATGGGTCTTTCAAGAGTAAGATTAGCAGAATTTGCTTGGGCTCTGATGGAACCTAAAGAAGGAAAATATGATTTTAGTTTTTTTGAGAAAATTATGGATCTTATGTATAAGAATCAAATCGGTGTTATACTAGGAACACCAACTGCTACCTTTCCACCTTGGCTCTACAAAAAATATCCAGGCATTGTACAAGTATCGAGAGAGGGTATTGTTCGAATCATTGGGACGAGGCGCCAGGCTTGCTTTGCTTCAAAAGACTATCTTCGTGCGACGGAAAGAATTGTAAATGCGCAGACTAAAAAATTAGGCAATCATCCAGCTTTAGTTGGATGGCAAATTGACAATGAGATTGGACATGAAGGTTCGGATCTTTCCTATTCTCCCAATGCATTATCAGGATTTAGAATTTGGTTAAAGAATAAATACAAATCTCTAAAAGATCTAAATCACTCATGGGGTGGAACTTTCTGGGGACTTATTTATAATGATTGGAACGAAATTCCGATTCCAGGTAATCACTTAGCTAGCGGTTTCAATCCAGCCATGATTCAAGATTTTTATCGGTTCAATTCGGATCTTGTTGTTCATTTCGTAAATCTTCAAACCAAAATCATTCGTAAAAATTCTCCAGGAATTCCAATTACAACTAATCTTTACCCGAGTCCGTTTTTGCCAATAACTGATATGAGCGAAGTATTCGAAGACATAGACTATGTTTCATGGGACAACTATCCAGTTTGGGGACCGCAACCTGAACCTTTTCCCCATCCTCTGGTAGCAGCGACGCTACAATATTCTCGAGGTCTCAAAAATCAAAGTTTCACAGTGATGGAACAGTTCAGTGGTCAACAAGGACACGATACCTTAGGTTATTTACCGCCACCTGGACAGATTGCACTATGGATGCTACAAGCGATTGCCCATGGTGCAGATCAAATTATATTCTTCCGATACAGGACGGCTCTATTTGGTCAGGAGCAATTGTGCTATGGAATACTTGATCACGGAAAACAATTAACTCATAAGTATTTTGAATTGCAGAAGGCAATTAGTGATATTCAAGAAATGGCAAATGACTTTGCTTCGGAAGAATTTCCAGCGGATGTAGCAGTTATCAGTGACATTGACAATTCTCGAAATTATAAGCATCAACCACTTTCGGAAGGACTAAAATTCAAACCAGCTCCCTTTGCCAATGTTGGTTACGATATTGAAATGGCTACCTGGTATGCAGGCTTGAGCATTTTAAATGTTAATTCCCATTTCAGACCATCAAGCAAAATCAATCTCGAAGATTACAAAGTTGTGGTCCTACCTTTATATACTATGTTTGATGAAGAATTTGTCGGAAAGATTGAAGAATTTGTACGCAACGGGGGAACATTAATATTAGGATATCGTGCAGGCATCAAAGAAAAAAATCATTGGATGCTACCAGAAAGAACTCCTGGTAAGTTTAGAGAGATGGCAGGCATTGAGGTAGAAAAATATGATTCCGTTGGCACGGACATTATAAAAATGAAGTTTCGTTTGTTGCCTGGAAAATGCGGTAAATTTTGTGAAATTCTTGAACCAAAAACTGCAAAACCTATCGCATGGTACAATGATTCCAGAAAGTTTTATAAAGGATCTCCGCTAGCAACAGTCAATTCATATCACAATGGTAGAGTTTATTATATAGGGGCATCGCTTGCTCCAGAATCGTTTGTTCTGCTTTATCGAAGGATTCTTCGAGAATCCAAAATTCCATTTACATTCCTTGGCTCCAAGATAGAAAGAATTTTTAGAAAGGGCAAGAAATTCAATTATGAAATATTGATGAATCATAGTATGAAATCAACTTGGGCAGGCTTTACTCGTTTGCCCCCTTTCGGCTACAAGATAAAGAGGATTGAGAAAGAATAAATTTGAAACTTGACGAAGTAGCAAAGCTCAATAAATTATTGGCAGGAATTTCAGGCATTAACATTCCTCTCAGAATTTACATTGATAATTTGCATTGCCCATATTTGGAATTAGAAGGTGAATATATTTTGCCTCCTTGTTCCGTTCTGGATGGCGTTGGCTATGACACAGCGAAGCAATATCTAAAAGAAATTTCCCGATTAGTTCCTGAACTAATATCGGGAATGCAAGTTCTGCCTTTTCCACGACCCAAGAAAGACTCGAGTAAACTATTCCTAGTGCAAAGAATAGAAGGAGAACAAGAGTTCTTGTTACTAATCGTTTTGGATGTTGCCCATCTAGGTGGAATTCAGAATGATAAAATTGTAAAAAAAGCAAATCAATCGCAAACCATCAGTATTAGAACGAATCGCATCTATTTTACTAGCAAGATCATTCCCATTGAAAAAATCTATATCGATAAAGGAAATATTGTTAATTTCGATGGTTACGAAGTCACAGAATGGATCGAGAAACAACGCAAAAATGTAAAACAACTTGAGACAGAATTGGAAAACAGAATTCGTCCTTTCTCAGATCTTTTTGATGATGCAGATTTCTCAACTCAAGAAAAATTGATCGCTGAGCATCTTGGTATAAACAGAGAAAATTGGAGATTGGGTAAAGTATATAGCCCGATAGGCATTGAACATCTATGTTTTTCAATAAGGTTCTTGGAAGCAAGGAAGCAAACAATTTTGGAAACGTGGAATATGATTAGAGATTCCTTCTGGGATGGGCTTACTAGCAATGAGAATTTAGAAAAAGGCGTTACTATTGCTTTGCATAATTATTTATCAAATTTTGACTCTAAGTTAGAATATTCGCAATCAGACAATCCGCGCTGGTTGATTACAAAGAGAGCTTAATCATTTAGAAAAAAAGTTTCGAAGAAAAAAGGAGAAAATTATGAGTAAAACTTTATCTCTATTCGGTGTTGGAGTTATGGGTCGAGGTATTATAAAAAACCTTCTCGAGAAAACAGATTGGAATCTAAGACTTTATGCTCGCTCACCTGAAAAAATTTCTGACATTCAGAGCGATCGAATATTTATCTCGAGTGATCCGATCGCTGCGGTTACTAATAGCGATATTTGCATCATTTGTCTAACAGATGACGATAGTATTAGAGGCATCGTCTTGAATGATTTGTTTATATCCAAGGCACCTGAGATCATATGTGATGTTGGAACAACTTCACTAGATTTAACTTTAGAAATTTATAAAGTTTATAAGAATGTTGGTAAGACCTTTTGTGATTCTCCGATGACAGGAAGTAAACTTGCCGCTCAAGACGGAAAGATTTTATATATGTTAGGTGGAAATGATTTAATTTTTAATAGTCTCAATGAATTTTACAAGGCTACAGGCAGAAAAGTCATTCGATGCGGTGATGCAGTTGGTTCTGGACAAAAAGCTAAGCAGGCACTGAACATGATTCAAGCAGGAATTCTTCAAATCTATATGGAAGGAATGTCTCTCGCTAAAAAATCTGGAATCGATGAAAAAGTGCTATATGAAGTCATAGATAATTCTGCCGCTAAATCAGGAATCTCTGATTTTAAAATTCCTATGGTTATGAACAAGAATTATGAAACGCATTTTGCTTTAAAGAATATGTACAAAGATCTAATGCACTCATATAAATTAGCGCTTGATGTTGGTGCCAATATTCCACTCAGTTTTTCTTTAAATTCAATTTATTCTGCGGGAATGAAGTCCGGATTGGGTGACAAAGATTTTTGTTCCCTTGCGGAAATAAATAAGCAGTTGAATGGATTGGACTAGGAAAAAAAACTGGGGTAAGATATGAGCACTTCATCTGGAACTATAGAATTTCCCATGGATCAAACCCAAAGAAGGGTAGAGGTGATCAAAGCCAATTCTCCTGGTTTTATGTTGGCTGCAAGAAAACTTCAGAAAGAATTACGATTGTTTCGGGCAAAAAATGACCAGGAAGAAAAAGATCATATCAATAGTTCGGATCGAATGATGGGTGATTTTTTGATGGATTTTTTTATAAAATCTTTTCCAAAAGATTCCATCGTTATGGAAGATAAAGAAGCTATTCAAGGTTCAACAGGCTTCAAATGGGTAATAGATCCAATTGATGGTTCAATGAATTTTGTTCGAGGTCTTCCTATGTATGCGATATCAATAGGATTAGAATATCGTGAAGGCCCAGTTGCCGGCGTTGTCCTAGTTCCATGTCTCGAAGACATCTATAGCGCAATCTTGGGTGAAGGGGCAACAAAAAATGGAGATACAATTTTTCCATCTTCGACTACCGAATTATCGCGCTCAATTTTTGCTCCGAACTTACCATCTCATCGAGCCAAACAGATTAATGAAATTATGTCTGATCTCACTGCACTGGTTACCTATGCCCGTAGTATTCGTAGAAGTGGCTCAGTCGTACTTGATCTATGTTGGATTGCCGAGGGATGTCTTGACGGTTTATGGGAGAAAAGTGTAAAGCATTGGGATCTATGTGCTACTTCTGTAATTCTAAATGAGGCTGGCGGAAAAATCACTGATTATGATGGAAAGCATTATTGGAATGGACTTCCAGAGATTGTTGCAACAAATTCTTTCCTTCACGAACCAATTCTTGAAGTTCTGAAGAATGCAAGATTATCCATCGGTAGAAATTAATAAAAAATTGTTTACTGTCATAAATATTGAATCTTAAATAGAACACTATTTTCAGATTAGATCATATAGATTTTATACTGGAATTTGATTGGTGAGAACGGTCTAATGGTAACTAATATATTAGATAATTAATAATAATCGGAGACAATAATATGGAACACAAACTTCCTGAACTACCTTATGCTAAAAATGCATTAGCGCCCATCATTTCTGAGGAAACTCTTGAATTTCACTATGGCAAACATCACCAAGCCTATGTTACAAATTTAAATAATTTGATTAAAGGTGGAGAATTTGAAAATTCATCTTTAGAAGACATTATAAAGAAATCCTCAGGTGGAATTTTTAATAACGCAGCGCAAGTTTGGAATCATACTTTCTATTGGCATTCTCTTGCTCCCAAAGCTGGCGGCGAGCCTTCTGGAAAAATTGGCGAAGCGATCAATAAATCTTTTGGTTCTTTTGCTGCATTCAAAGAGAAATTCTCTGCTTCGGCAGTTGGCAATTTTGGATCTGGTTGGACTTGGCTTATTAAAAAAGCAGATGGTAGTCTTGAAATCGTAAACACTAGTAACGCTGGATGTCCAATCAAGGACGGTCTAAATGCGATTCTAACTATTGATGTTTGGGAACATGCTTACTATGTTGATTATAGAAATGCTCGTCCTAAATATGTTGAAGCTTTCTGGAATTTAGTAAACTGGAAGTTTGCTGAAGAAAACTATAACAAATAAGATTTTAAATAAGAATATTAAGACCTCGCAGATTATGCTGTGAGGTTTTAAATATCTAATTCCTTTTCTAAGAGATTGGATAAATCATTTTTTAGTTTAATTATTTCGCTAAGTATTTTAGTAATCTCTGTTTCTTTCTTTAAAATCGTTGCCTGGATATCATCTATTTGAGAATTCTTTTTAGATCTTGCCTTGCGGCTTCTTAGTTTTGTTTCAAGTTGTAATTGAATCTCGCCGTAGATTTCTCCGGATTTAATTTTCTCAATTAGTTCTTCAAGATTATCCGATTTTTGAGATTCCATATATTAAATTTCTCGAAATAAGCGATCCATCACTTTGCTCGCAGTAACATCACCTGTTACATTGATTGCCGTTCGGCACATATCTAGAAATCTATCCACACCAAATATTATGGCAATTCCGGAAGTTGGAACACCAACCGAAGTCAGTATGCCTGCAAGAATTACGATCCCGACTCCTGGTGTTCCAGCTGTGCCAATGGACGCACCGATTACTGTTATTACTAAAGTAACCAATTGGAATAAATCCAGTTCAACACCAAACATTTGTGCTAGAAATATAGTAGCTATTCCTTGGTATATTGCAGTTCCATCCATATTGATTGTAGCACCCAATGGAATGATTAAATCAGCAATCGATTCTCTAACTTTCAATTTCTCTATTGCTGTTTTTAAACTTACAGGAATTACCGCACCGGAACTTGCAGATGAAAATGCAATGAGATGCAGTTCTCTTAGCATGAGAAGGTATACAAAAGGTCGAACACCAGCAACTAGGTATATTATAATTAAATAAAAAACTAACACAGATAGTAATCCCATTAAAACTGTGACTACATAATAAGATAAACCAAGAATCAATTGCAAACCGATGTTCGCAACTGCTTGCATCATTAGTCCGAAAACTGCGACTGGGGCTAAGGAAATTGCCCAACCAACTACTACCATTGTGAAATCTTGAACGGATGCCAGCAAATCTATGAGTGGTTTAGATTGCTCGAGATTAAGTTGAGACAAAGCAAGTCCTAATAGCAAAGCGAAAATAACGATGGAAAGCATACTTGCCTGTTCTAAAACTGCCAGCGGATTTTTAGGAAAAATTTCCATAATTAAATCTGGGATATTTTTAGTTTTCTCAGCATCTTCAGAATTTAAATTTAAGTTTACTTTAGATTTTTCTATATCATGAATTGAACTCATATCAATTTTTTTGCCAGGTTGAATCCATAGAGTCAAAACTATTCCGATGGAAATTGCTATAGCAGTAGTTGATGTGAAATAGAATAAAGACGTGATTGTGATTTTACCAAGCTGACTCTGATTGTTTTGCTTAGCTATTCCTAAGGCTACAGATGATAATACTAACGGCACCATAATCATTTGAAGCAGACCAAGAAAGAGGGTTCCAGGCAATGCAATCCAAGGAATTAGAAATTTTGAATACTCTATAGGAACTAAGTCTGTTTCTTTATTGAAAATGAATCCAAGTAGAATTCCCAATAACATTCCTAAGAGGATTTTTTTCCATAGATTAGAGTTCTTATCCTTTCGCATTGTTGATATTATAATCGGATTAGTTAATCTTGTAAATCTAAATAAAAACGCGACGCGTTAGAAATGCTGATAGTCAAATTACAAAACTGTTTTAATATTCTAAATGATTAAACTGGAGATAAAATGAAAACAAAATCCAATTTGTACTTCTATACTTTTTTATCTAAATTCCTTTTTCCTAAGCATTATTTAGCGAAAATTCTTGCTGTTGCATTTTTAGGAACTCATGTGCCCTTACTGGCTCTATTAGGTTATTTTGT
Source organism: Leptospira sp. GIMC2001 (assembly GCF_028462125.1). NCBI lineage: Bacteria > Pseudomonadati > Spirochaetota > Leptospiria > Leptospirales > Leptospiraceae > Leptospira > Leptospira sp. GIMC2001. The sequence goes on from NZ_CP115468.1 coordinate 41,589, forward strand.
AGCATCAACTTCAGAGTCTTTTGAAGAAGCACTTCCCATTTTATTGGTTGCATTAGGAGCAACCTTGATTGGTGCAATCCTAACTCTTATCTCTCTTAGTTTACTATTGTCACCTGTATCAGCTGTTTCTCAATCTTTGCGAGATTATCTTAGCACAAAACTGAGACCAAATCTTCCTACAGAGTTCAAAGATGAAGCAGGAATTCTTATGAGAGATGCTTCAGAATTGATCAATCAACTGGATGATTCCATATTTTCCCTCAACAATTATGATCAAGAGTCAGGCTTACCGAATCTACTTCTATTTACAGAGAGATCAGAGGAAATAATACAAGAAAGATCTAATGCGGATAGTAAAGAATATTCGAATCTAATTTTATTTGTAATTGAAATAGAAAATATTAAAGATCTAAGAGAATCAAATAGTGAATCTGTCTTCAATCAATTGTTCTACTCATTAACAGACGAACTTCGAAAGATGTTGCCGAAGATTTTTATTGTTGGAAGAACCAAGGATAATGAAATCGCATTATTTATTAAAAATTTGGAAACAAATTTTATCGTAAATGATTTGGCGCGGCAAATTTCTAGTAAGATATCAAAAGGAATATCGATTGAGAATAAAATTTTATATCCCATTATTGATATAGGTATATCTTTCTATCCTTCTGATGGATATTCAATTAAAGATTTATTATCCTCCGCAAGAATTGCTACATCACAAACCAATAAAAGTAATGAGAGAATATATTTTGCATCAGAAAAGGCGTCGGCTCAATTTCGATACAATCTTGAAATACAATCTGAACTTCGAAAGGCAATTGATAATAAAGAGATCAATTTAGTATTTCAACCAAGAGTTTCTATTGAAACGGGTAAGTGCCAATCTTTTGAAATTCTAGCAAGATGGAATCACAAGACTAAAGGATCGATTTCTCCAGGTGTATTCGTATCAATAGCGGAAGAAAGTGATTTGATAATTGATCTTGGAGATTATATTATAGAGGAATCTTTAATACAATGGAATGAATGGCGAAAAAAGGGATTTACTCCGAAAATTTCCATTAATGTTGCCGCTAAGCAATTGCTTGATGATAAATTTATACATAAGTTAGATAATTTATTGAACCTATACAACGTTGAAGTACAGTTTTTGGAGATTGAGCTTACTGAAAGTGGGTTGATTAACAATATTGAAAAAGGAATTGAAGTTATGCATTCATTGAAAGACAGAAATATATCTATTGCACTAGATGATTTTGGAACTGGTTTCTCATCTTTATCATATCTAAACCGATTTCCTGTTTCTACATTAAAGATTGATCAATCATTTATTTTCAATATCGAAACAAGTGATTCAGCGAGAGCAATCGTTGCTTCTACAATTGCACTAGCAAAAAGTTTAGGAATCAAATCAACCGCGGAAGGAATAGAAAAGCAAGCGGATGTTGATTTTTTGAAATCCAAAGGTTGTGATGAAGGTCAAGGATATTTATTTGAGCGACCAGAAAGTCCTGATGTAATATTTGAAAAATATAAGGCTAAGTAATTTATATTGTAAAATATATTTGGAATAATCGTGTTTTGTGGTGAATTTTTGCACCACTCCGTACTTTCTGTAACTCTCGTTCGTAGTCCTCTTTAGCTCTTAATATATCGTTCTTAGTTCTATTGATGATTGCTTTATTTTCTTGCTTTCCTTCCCATTTGAAAGATGCTTCTTGTCGCATTAATTTTTCTTCTAGTTGTCGAATATGTTTTTGATGGCTTGATTGTATTTTGTATTCTTCTTTTAAGAAAAGAGTTGTGGTTTCTTTGGTTAGATCATCTTTTCTTTTCTCAACGGAGACCGTAAGTTTATCATAAACAGCTTTGAATGATTCTGTGAAAATATTGTTCCAATCTAGATTTTCATAATTGGTTTGATGAATTTGAAATCGAAGTTCTTCCGGAAATTCTGTAAGAATATCTATCGTTTTCTCTTTTCTGTTGTAGGATAGATATTGAATTTCAGTTCTTTGTAATGAGAATTGGAACTCAATCAAGAAAACAAAAATGATTCGATCTTTAAGAGTATTTGATTCAACTATTTTGGATTTGAAGGATTCATCGGAAATGAGTACATGTTGTACACATGATTCAATCATTGGATGACCAAATGCTAAAAATTCAAGTGAATCATTACTCAGTGCTAAATCAGAATTGAATGTACCTAATTTCTTTTTACCTTCGGGAGATAGGATTGAATACAATGATTCATCTTTACTGCTAACTTCTTTGGATATATGAAATGGTAAAGTTCCAGAATAGGTTTTTAGATAGCTTAAGATAAAATCTTCTAGATGATTATTATTGTATTTTCGTTCCTCAAGTGTGTGATCATAGTAATCTTTTAGATTGAAATCGATCAATCTAGGTGTAACCAATGAATTTAATTTATCGAAGCCTTTTTTTGCAATTTCAACTCTAAGATCTAATTCAGATTCCAGCTCTTCCTTTGTTTTCTGTCCGGAAACAAACTTCATCAATGACGAATTGAAATCCAATTCTTCTTCAATTGTTCCGAGTAGATCATCGGATGCACCGATAGAATTCTCAAAAAGTAAAATTTTATTAGTTAAAACTTCTAATATTCTTTCTGCAACTGTGTCTTTGGAAGCAAAGTTAAAAATATATACATTGTCTTTCTGTCCAAACCTATGAATTCTTCCAATTCTCTGCTCGATCTTAAGCGGACTCCAAGGTAAATCGTAGTTGAACAAAATGTTCGCAAATTGCAAGTTTCGACCTTCTCCACCAGCCTCCGTGCATATTAAAATTTCTGCATCTTGTTTGAAAGCTAGGATTGCATCTTCTTTCTGATCGGCGGATAATGATCCATGAAAGCTTATTACTTTGAAATCGTGTAAGACTTCTACTAAATAATCTTGCGTGGATCTAAACTGAGTAAAGATTATAAATTTCTTATGACCTTCTTTCTTCAGTTTGATTAGTGTCTCTTTTAGTTTTAGAGATTTCTTATCTTCTTTGATTTGTTTTCCAATATGAATCAGTCGATTGATTGAAAAAAGTTCTCGTTTAAGGTTTTGAAAATCATCGTAGGCTGAATCTTCCAAATCCGATATAAATTCTTCTACACCTTCTGTATCGTCCAGATCCCAATCCTCTAGTTGTGGAGAGATTTGTTTTAATGCATGGAACCTAGTTTCTAGCATAAACTTTCTTTTTGTTAAAGCGGACAGTAGCGCAATTACGGATGAATCTAGTAGTTTCTGGAAAACAATCATCACAAAACCGATAGCCCGATTCTTGGTTCCCATCGCAAGATTGAATTCTCTTTTTACATAATCTGTAGTTTCATCGTAGAACTGTCGTTCAATGGGAGAAAGGTCAATACGAACAGTCTTAGCAAATCGTTTTGTAAAACCGCCAACTTCTACCTTTCTTCTTCGCAATAAAACTTTGGAGATTTTTTCTCGAAGATCAGTCTTGTTACCAACTACATAATCATTTACAAAACTATGATAAGGTCCGAGAATATTTGGATCAATTAGATGCAATAGATAGTACAATTCTTCTAATTTGCCACGAAAAGGAGTCGCAGTTAGCAATAATAGACAATCACATTTTTTAGAAATTTTTTCCGCGAAAAGATATGCCCTTGTGATTTTGTTGTAGTCTCTTCTGAGTCTGTGAGCTTCATCAAAGATTACGATATCCCATTTCGTTTTTAGAATCTCATCTGAGTAATTTGGATTTTTTATAAAGTCAATAGATGTGATGATTTTATTATAATTTTTCCAATGAGTATCTGATCCTTCTTTGAAGTGTTTTCTTTTAACTATCGAAAAATCTTCATTGAACTTATTTTTCAATTCTTGTTGCCATTGAACAAGAAGAGGAGATGGTGCAATGATTAGAACCTTTTTGTATCCTCGACGAAAGATCAATTCCTTCATCACAAGGGAGGCTTCAATAGTTTTACCAAGACCAACTTCATCTGCAAGGATGAATCTAGGTTTCAAACTGTTCACAACGATATGAGTGGATTCAATTTGATGAGGCAATAACCGGGTTCGTGAATTCGAAAGGGCGGATAGCTTATCAAAACTGTGCGTGAGTTTTAGTTCGTATCCAGTTAAACCAAGATCCATTGCGCCAGGAACTGACTCAAACCTCGGAAGATTGTTATTTCTTCCTTGGTTTGCAAGTTTATCCGGGTCACTATTTGGATTGGATAGAAAATCTAGACTAAGTTGGGAAGCTAAGCTCATAAAATGAAAATAAAATTATGTCTCATAATTTCTTGATGGGATAGAAATTCAAGATATAAAAAGATTTTTTTTACAATGCTATCATTTTTCCTTTAGAATATTTATATTTCTTTTCTACAGGATCCCAATCCTTTGTGGCTTCATTGTATTTTGATACTGTAGTAGTTATTGTATTGTCATCATTTACGCGAATTTCCATATCATAAATTTCACTCGATCCATCAAATTCTAAATTTATAGGTTCGTATCTACCGTTTACCCAACCCATCAATGAATAAGAAATTCCACCTCTCTCTTCTTGCGTAAGAAGGATTTCTGGTTTGCCATCATTATCAAGGTCAGCAAACGTTGGTTCGCCCCAAATTTCATTTGAAATTTCTGTGAGTCCTTTTTCGGTTTTAAGGAAAATCACTTTAGTAAAATCGTACGAATTGAACGATGGAGAATTAACAAGACTACCGGTTGCTGATCTATCGATCATACGATCATGTTTATAGCCGTAAAAAATGTAAGCCATACTCAAAGGCAGAGATCCCGATGTTTCATTCCAAGAAATTGGTTCAATATAAGATAATTTTAGATTTAGAAGACTACTTCCAACATCAGAAGGATTTGTTTTAGAATGATAATTTGTCAAAGCAGAGATCTGTTCAGAACTTAAATGGGTTGCTTCTTTCTTAGTAAGTTCAGAATAATCAAAGTTAGTGTAATATTCGATGGATGAATCTTCAATCCATCCACCAGCTCCAATTTCGCATCCCTCCATTCCTGAGAAATGTTGATATACTGCGAAATAATAATTTTTACTATCAATTTGAGCTTTTCTAGAAACTTGAATGAATTCGCCTTTTTTTGGCTCTAAGCTTTTGTCGTAAGAATAACAATAGATAAGATCAAAAATCTTTTCAGGAGAAACTGGTTTGCCAGTTGGACCCGGAGAATCTAAGAATTTTGGTTTATCCGTAGTTATACGAACCAATCCAGAGATTTCAATTTCTTTCCTTGCCTGAGCTGCTTTGGCTTCAGCCATAGGATAGATTGTTATATGTGATCCAAATGCATAACCTTGCTTGCCATCCTCTGTCTCAATATGTTGCCAATATCCAGATTTGCCGCGTATAGTTTCATAGAAAGAACCAGTTGCCAAAATTTTCACTAAATCAAATTGATTCACTTGAAATGATACTTTCGAATCAGTTCCAGGAAAATCTCTTACATTCAGATTAGAAGCGGTAATGATTCCACCGGTTTCTTTTTCTGTTTTATGAAAAACAGAAATGCTTTGATTTAGAATAGCTTCATCATAACTAATAAAACCTTCTTTATCACTTCCGGACACTTTGTACCAAAATTTTTTATCACCGACCTTTGGATCTGGAATTTTATCTTGTAAAACTTTGAATTCGGTTCCTTTTTTGAGAACTGTTAGTTTCTTTTTGTAATCTCCAGGAGACTCAAGGATGGCTACTCCATTTGGCGAAATTACATAGCCTTGGTAAAGGCTCATATCTGTTATAGCTGAGATGGCTTTGGATTTACAGTTGGATGATAATAAAATTCCGAAAAATGAGAGGATAATTAATGGTTTTAGGATTGTTTTCACGATAGCCCCCGAAATTACATACTGGACAACTTCTCTCGTATGAGATCAACAAAAATTTAAACCCCTCTCTTATCGCCCCAAAGATATTTATGAATTTGTAAGGACAATCTAGCCCTTGGAATATTTGAAACCTTTACCCAATCTGCTAATTCTTCAGGATTGAGTTCACTCTGAACAGGTGAGAAAAGTAGATTGCAATTGGGTTTATATAAATCGATAATTTCTAAACTTCGATTGAAATCAAAATGATCACGAATCACAAATTTGATTTCATCCAGGGGATTCTTTCTTCCATTGATAATTTCAAAGTTGCTAATATCCATTCGGTCTTCCATTCCAGATCCCGGCAGTTTATAATCCAACGTAAAGACTGCGTCTGGAAGATCTTTTACAGATTCAGCGCCATTGGTTTCAATTCTTGGATTTGGATAAAAAGGATTCAGGCAAATGTCCTTTTTATGTGAAATTAATTCTTGAACTAGAGTTCGATTATCACCTTCTAATGGTTCTCCACCAGTTATCAGAATTTGTGAGCCAACTTTTGAGTTGAGAGTTCCAATCTGATCGATAATTTCGGAGATTGAGAGTTTCTTTCCTGCATTGGGAGATAGAGCGTATCCAGTATCACACCACAATTTTCTGCCTTCTGAAGTTATTCCACAACGTAGAGAACATCCGGCAATTCGAATGAAAATAGTCGGAACTCCAGTTGTTATACCCTCACCGGATACAGATAAATAAATTTCATGGATGTTACCGTGCACGATGTCAATTTACCACAGAATTGCAAAGGGAAAAGTAGAATCTCCAGATCAAAGAGAATTTTTCAAGATGCGGGTTTTTTTAAGCTTGATTGCTTGTCTCAATTAAAGGTATTCTAACAAAAATGCAAGTCGAAGTAAAATTAGAATATCCGATTGTTGCAGCGGGCACCCCGACTGAGAACCATTTGCTGGTTCGCCTGAAAACTCCGCCTGTAGTCAAAGGTCAGAGACAACCGCTAGTAGTGGGTCTTGCAATTGATAAGAGTTGGTCGATGAAAGGGGAGAAAATGGATGCGGTTTTAGAAGCAGCATCAGCTCTCGTGAACTGGCTAACAAGGCTGGATTACCTCGCAGTCATAGCATATTCAAACGACGTACAAGTTGTACAGGCACTTACGAATTTGACTGAGAAAATTTCCATCACTGATAAAATTCGGAATATCAAAGTTGCGACATCTACTAATCTTAGTGGTGGATGGCTTCAAACTTTACGCGCCCTTGATTCTAAAAAGATCGAAGGAGCTTTCAAGAGAGTAATACTATTAACAGATGGCAATCCAACTTTAGGAATCAAAGAGCCATCTCAATTTATACAAATAGCTAAGGATCATGCGGCCAAAGGAATCTCAACAACTACGATTGGAGTGGGTGATGATTTTAATGAAGATATGCTTCGTGAAATTGCGAGTGCAGGAGGTGGAAATTTTCACTTTATTGATAATCCGGAGCAAGCATCTGATATATTCTTTCAAGAGTTTGGAGATATAGGTGCCTTATATGCACAAGCGATAGAATTGAAAGTTGAAATACCAAGCTCGATGCAGTTTGAAAGTGTATTGAATAATCTCTCCTATGATAAATCTGAAGATATCTCTGAATTTCGTGGTGATATGGGTGCCGTTGGTAAGCAGACAATTCAGATTCAAGCTGGAGATATTCGATCTGATGATATAAAAAATATAATTCTCAAATTCAAAACTTCTAATTCAAAAGTAAAGGGAATCAACGATTTTAAAATTGAAGCAAGCTATTATAATCTTTTGGAAGGAATGAAATTAGAAACCGTATCTGCAAATGGAAAATTTGAATATGGTAACCAAACATCGAAGCAAGATCCAGATGTATTGGTTGAGCTTCTTGTAGTTCAGACTGCGGATGCTATTTTGACTGCTTCTGAATTGATACGAAATGGTAATAGCCAAGATGCTCGTTCTTTGGTATCCGAACAGATTGGTCGCTTAGAAAAGAGCAAGCATTATGCACCGAATGCATTGGGTTCGCTATTGAATCGATTGCAAGTTTTGGAATCTAAGATCAATGAGAACTCCAATACAGTAAGTAAAATCTTTCTCGCATCAGGAAGCAATCTCTCCTCTAAGGGTGCAGATATGATGGATATGAAAGATGTTAATTTTCATGATGATATTTTTATCTACTCATCAATCGGTGATATTGACTTGTACAAATGTCCAGAAATCAAAACTTTGATTCAAGAAAAAATGACAGCAGGATTTCGTTTCATAATTTTTGACATGAAAGGAACAAGTCACATCGATTCTTCTGCTATTGGAACTTTGATTCAAATTGTTGGTTGGTTGCGAAGACGCGGTGGTGAGTTGATTGTTTCGGATCTGAAAGACTCGGTGAGAAAAGTTTTTGAGATTACAAAACTGTACAATCATATCCGAGTTGCACAGAGTTTGGACGATGCTAAAGAAAGTATCTCTCGTATACTAATAACGAGAGAAGGTGACAAGAATTAAAGATTTGAGTTATTCGAAATTTTGAATCAATCCTTGATCCAACTTTCCGCTTCAGTAATTGCTTCTTTCACTTGGTCATAAAGCTCTGGAGGAATCGCGATTCCTTTTTGTGTTGGTTTTAATTCACCATCTTTGTCGGTGTACCATACACGAAGATTTAGATATGTACTTCCTTTGAATTCGGACACTTCCACACGAATTACTTCACCACGCGCACCTTTGTCAATATCACGGACTACACCTGTTCTTTTCATACATCGATCTCCTAAATATTAATTCCAATTACGAAACATTATCTTTATGTCAGACCAGTAAATTAATGAAAAGGAATAATTTTTAGTTTATGATTTTCATTAATTAGGTTAAAGCAATGAACTCAGTGATCATTTCAATAAGTTTCAATAAAAGCCTGATTTTTGGATTCTAAATCTTTTTTGAATTCTTCGTATGTCATACTTGTTCCGGATAAGCGCATCATTTCTTCAAGCACTCCGCGCTCCATTCCTTTCGGACCACCGCAAATATAGAATTTACCATTGTTCTGAAGGGCATGTACTATTTTATCATTCAGTTCACGAATGCGATGTGAAATATACATTTTTCCTCCATCAAAAGGATTGGATTGTTCTCGACTGATTGCTGTTATGAAAGTAAAATTTTTGTGTTTGGTAGCAAGATTCTCAAAATAGTCTTTTAGCACAATTTCATCTGAATACGGAGCTCCATAAACTACCGTTACATTACCCGTATGATTGATTAACTTTTGTTCCAATAATTCTTCGCACATGCCATAAAATGGAGCGATACCTGTGCCCGTGGCAAAAAAGAAAATATCACCCACGAAATCAGTAGTAGGTAAAAGGAATTTTTTACCGGCAGGACCTGTTAGTGTTACTGTGTCTCCTTCCTTTAAGTCACAAATATAGTTGGAGCAGACACCAGAATGAAGAATATCCCCGTTTTCATCATAGACATTGTCTCTTTTGATTATAAACTCCAATGTGTCTTTTTTCATTCCAAATGAAAGACTTGGAGAAGCAATTGAATAAAGTCGCACCGTATACGCAGTATCAGGTGAACCTTTCTCGACTTTTTTGGGATCGGAACCTGGAGGAATCACTCCAGCTGATTGTCCGACGAGATAAGGGTATTGATCGTGATCAACACTTAGGATAATTCTATGGATTGAAGAAGATCCTTCTATTTTTGGTCGCTTGCATTTACCTTGTTCTGGAGTGAGCTGAATGTTCTTGAGAACTTTTGCCAGTAATGGTGTGGATTTCTTAAAAATATTGATTTGTGGTTCAGGTAATTGGCTCATCTATGCTAATTTTCAAATTTCGATCACTGCTGTCAACTCCGTTATATCGATCAGTTGTTCAATATAAAAAATTCTGAATCTCTCTGAAATTATGTCTCTTTGGTTGACGATTTTTAACCATATTTTAAGTTTTAGTAATTTCTAACTCAGTTCGAACATATAAGCAGGGGGAATCTTATTTTGAAATCCATAGAGCGTGAAGTTCTTACCAAAATTCAGAAGTTTAGTTCAAAACTTTTGAAGGAAATCGAAATAGAAAGAAAATTAGATCAGTTGGATAGAGAAGGAAAAACTTGGAAAGTTCTCAGTATTGATGGTTCACTTCAAGGGCGCGGTATCAAAGAAATGGGACTTGCAACTGGAACAGATCAATTGCAATTATTTTAGAAATTTCTTTCCCTTTCTTACACGCTTGTTCAATTTAAATTCATAAATTACCGTTTTAAAATAGTTTGCTTCATACCCAGAAATTTCTTAACTGGTTGTGAGAGCGATAACGTACAGAATGAACTCGTCACAATACTCTATAGTTGATATAAGAAAAACAATTCCCGATAAATACTTTAAACCAAATCTATATAAATCGATTTTCTATTTTATTTGGGATGTCTCTATCATAGGTCTTTTGTATTACTCAGTATTTCTAATTGATTCAATTTATTATTTACCATTCTTTTGGTTTTTAACAGGAACTATGTTTTGGGCTTTGTTTGTTGTTGGTCACGATTGTGGACACGGATCCTTTTCCAAAATTTCTTGGTTGAATTCATTGATTGGGCATCTGGCGCATACGCCGATTCTTGTTCCCTATCATGGATGGAGAATTTCGCATCGAATACATCACAGTAATACTGGCAATCCTGATAAAGATGAAACTTGGTATCCTATTTCTGATTCTCAGTATGAAAAGTTAAGCTTACCAAAAAGAATAGCTAGATATAAATTATTCTTAATAGTTTTTCCTTTGTATTTATTTGTACGATCTCCAGGCAAAGATGGTTCACATTTTCATCCCAAAAGTAATTTATTTAAAGAAAATGAAAGATCTCAAGTTGTTTTGAGTACGACTTTATGGGTCATAATGGTTTGTTTTCTCGGCTGGACTATTTTTCAATATGGAATCATTTCGTTTCTTATCTACTATTTTGTTCCTTACACAATTTTTGTAATATGGTTATCTTTGGTGACCTATCTTCATCATACGGATGTGAATATCCCTTGGTATAGAAATGAAGATTGGACCTTTCTTAAAGGAGCTATGTCAACAATCGATCGTAGTTATGGAATTTTTGAACCAATTCATCACAATATTGGAAGTCATGTTATTCATCACATATTTGCTGGTATTCCTCACTACAATCTATTAGAAGCTAAGAAACATCTTAAAAAAGCGCTTGGATCCGATTATCGTGAATCCAAAAACTCATTGTTCTATGATTTTATGAAATCATATCGTGACTGTATAACGATTCCAGACAAAGGCAATATAGTTTATTATAAAAGACCAGAATCGAACTGAATACTACCTGGATCAGGTATTGGTTCAGGAAATCGTATCTCACACTTATTCTGATTATCTAAAGTCACTACTCCATTTTTGTATCTTAAACATTCTTCTAAATTTTTTGATCGATCATTTATATATTGCCACCCATCAAGCCGCCAATCATTTTCTTCGTCGTGTTTGACATTGGAATTTTTTCTAAATTCCTTTTTGGCAATTAGAGAACCATTGTAACGACTAAAATAATACTCAAATTTATGTCTTTTGGTTAGGTAATGAAATTTAATAAAGATTCTTCTAGAACTCCATATTCGGTTTTTCATGCTCCATTGCCAATTTCTTGTAATTTTTAAATCATGTTCAGGCAAGTAGTATTCTATTGAAGTCGGGTTGCCAGAATACCAATAAACAATAAAATCATGATCTACATTGTTATTAACAGTAGAGCGAAATTCAAATAGTTCTTTGCGATAATTCCAAAAGCATTTTATTTTCGAGTTTTTATTCCGATCGTATTCTAAAAAAAATTGTTCATAGCCTAGATAATCTGATTTCGATGATTTAGAAAATTGGCAATGTTTTAATAGTAGAGAATTTAATTGCATAGTTTGCGCTTCAGTAATTTTTTCCCAATGCAATGATTCATTGTAAAAATTATTTAGTGTTTTGTGCAGCGCTCCAAAAGGAATATTCACCTTCACTATTTCCTGATTGGATGTTTTGCAATGCAATTGCAACATAATTGTAAGTAATAATACAAGGATAACTTTCTGATTCAATGTTTTAATAATTTCTTGTAAGATTTTTATTTATTTCCAAAATAAAACTTGTAAGAAATTCTGTTTACCAATTTACTTGGTTTCTAGATAAAAAAAAGGAGATTTACTTTATGAAAAAGTATATTGCTTTAACTGCAGTATTCGCAGTCGCTCTTGCAATCGCATGTTCTGGTGGTGGATATAGTGCACCAAGTGGTTCAATTATGCAAGACACAAGCCTAGCACTTAGTGCACAATCGGATTTTACTCCAGGTACTGCTGTAGGTACTAAGAGTGGAAAAGCTTGCGCAACTGGTTACCTAGGAATCGTTTCTTCAGGTGATGCTTCTCTAAAAGCAGCAGCAGCTGCTGGTGGAATTACTAAAATCAACTACGTAGATTACCAAAACGACAATCTACTAGGTTCTGTAATTAACACTACTTGTACAATCGCTCGCGGAGAATAATTCTTTATAAGCGTCCATGGCTCTACAAAGAGCCATGGTTTTCTAAATTCTAATTATTTACATTCCTCATATGCAAGCTCGGTACTTCTTCATTTATTTGTGTATAATAACGCTCTCTTCTTCAATTCATTCTCAAGAACAGCAAGATTGGCAACAATTAGCTGAAACTCAATTTGTTAAATTACTTCAATCAGCTCCAAATAGAAATCTCGATAAAATAAGAATTCAATTATGGACAGTCTCTCCTGGTCAAACTGTGACCACTGCTTTCGGGCATACAGCGCTTCGCATATTTGAAGGCGAAGATTATGGTGACAAAGATTTTTATTTGGATTTTGGAGTTTATGATCCTTCTCCTGGTTTTTTGTGGAGATTTCTAAAAGGTGAAGCTGCATTTTTTGTAAATATCATTCCTACGAATTCAGCTTATCAAACTTGGGATGCCAGTGGCAGAGGTGTTACAGCCACGGAACTCCAGGTTACTAATGCTCAGAAAGCAAAATTACTTGCAGCTATGTTAAAGAGTTATAACTCCTATAAAGATGGATACTTTTATGAGAATTTTACACAAAACTGTGTAACATTCATCCGAGATATTCTTTCTGAAGGATTAGAAAAACGGATGGAATTAACCGAAATTGATTCTGAAAAGAATACTTGGCGTGCAAGAGTTCTTCCTTATTCCACTTCAATTTTTTGGTTAAACATTGAAGAAACTTTATTGTTTGATCATGATACCGATTCAGTTAGAGATCCTAATGAGCTAATATATCTTCCGGATGATTTACTAAAAGCCCTCCAGGAATCAGGAGTCAAGGTTGAGAATACAACAATTATCCCTGATCGTTGGCCACCAAGAGACGGACGGAGTAGTGCAATCTGGATGGTTATGTATCTAATCATGATTGGTTTTGCATTACCTTTTCCGTTTTTACAAATGTTTGAGCGAGTATCCGAAGTAATTTATGGAATTGTTTCAGTTGTCGGTGGACTTGCAGCGACGCTTGTTTTTTTTCTAACATCTTTTTCTTTTATGGATCAGACATTGGCTTGGTTGGTCTTCTCGCCTTTGGATTATTATTTTCTTAAGGCTTATAGTTCTTGGAGAAATAAAAAAGTTATACATATTATAATATTGTTAAGAATCTTTATGTTAGTTACTGCTTTATTGTTAAACCTTTTTGTTTATGATCAAGTACTTGCTAATATACTATTTCTTTCATTTTTCGTTCATATCTGCTATGCTTGGAAGAGAAAGGAAGAACTGAAATTATTCTTACTTCCGGGATCTAAATGAGATTTGAAAATAAAATTCTTATTATATTATCTGCCCTAAGCCTTGCAGCGAATTGTCATCTTGATAGAAAATTAGAAAAGGCTGGAGAAAGTAACACTGAAATTCGCTGCGATATAAATGAATACAGAATCGACAATCTATGCGAGGACGAAAAAGTTTATCTCGATTGGGCAGCATCTCTCAAAAAATTTACGAAGCTAAATGAACTCAACAAAGACGTCCTACAAAAATTAACACAAGAAACTTTGGATGTTGATAAAACATCAGCTTTATTTTATCATCGTGCCATTAACGAACCTCGTAATAAAAAATTTCTAGACTATTTAGATACGAAAGAGAAGCAACTTTTAAAGAAACTTCCCGATTTCTCTAAAAAGAAAGTCGTTCTAGCTATGGTTCCAGGTATGTTCTATAAAGACAATCCTGCAGTCGGAGCCGATGGAAAAATGCTTCGCGATATAGCACTTGAACTTGGCCTCATGGAAGATTTGGTTCCAGTAGAACAGACGGGTACATTAGAAGAAAATGCTCAGATCATTTGTGATTATACAAAGAATAAAACAGATGTTAATGGTATCATTTTTGCATCTGTAAGTAAGGGAAGTAGCGATCTTAAGATTGCATTTCAAAAATGTGGTAAAGAGCCTTACTTTAAAAAAGTCAAGGGATGGTATAATATTGGTGGTCTGAATAAAGGTAGCCTACTGGTTGAAGAAATTGATGGAAATTGGAATTATCGTTGGGAGACTAAATTCTATTTTTGGTGGAGAAACTACAACTATAAGGGCTTTCTTGATTTAAAAGCTTATCCCGGTGGACCTTTGGATTTTGATTTAAAGCTACCAAAAGAAATATTACAAATTAATATTATTGCTGTTCCACAATTTCGTCAAGTAACTCAGAGAGCTTACCCATTCTATGAATATCTAATACGATTTGGTCCAAATGATGGAATGACTTTGTTAGCTGATAGTTATATAGAGGAAGCGATTACTTATCCATCTTGGAGAAACGATCATTATTTTCAATGGCCAATGTTGCATCAGCGGATGCAAGCATTTCTAGTCTACATAGTCGAGAACCAATTCCCTTAGTATCATGAATAAATTTACTAGAAAAGATTTTTTAAAGAAAAGCATTTTAGTCGGTGGCGGTGCTATCGGGGCAAGTCTTGTCACTGGTGTCGGTTATTCTTTCTTTGCAAATAGCAAATATAAAATGGATTTCCCACACGTTGAAGCCAATCATGTTAAGTTGAAACCTAACGGCAAAAAGGTTGTCATTATGGGCGGAGGCTTAGCTGGATTGCAAGCAGGTTGTGAATTAGTCGATCGAGGGTTCACTGTAGTCGTACTAGAGAAAACCGAATTTCCTGGTGGAAAGCTAAAAGCCTGGAAAGACAAGAATTTTGCAAAGAAATATTTCAAGGAAGAGCCATATACTCGAGAGCATGGTTTACATGGTGTCTGGGGATTTTACAAAAACCTTAGAGAGTTTATGGGAAGACACAAATTTCCTCTCAATAAATTGAATGAGAATGATAGTTTTTATTATTTCGTAAGCAGTCAGAAAACCCAAAGTAAAATACCTGTGACAACTTGGCCTGTTCCATTTGATCGATTGCAGATGTTGAATTCGGGAATGTATATTCCTTCCGTTGAAGATGTCAATGTAGCTGCACCTAAGCAGATCAATGCTCTATTCGCTGCCGCTAAAATGTGGGGATTTGATTATTTGGATCCATCACAAAGAAATTATCTAGATAGCATTAGTTTCTACGATTGGGCAAAAAAAATCGGAGTCCATGATCAATATATCAAGCATTATTTTGAAGGATTGGCTGAAATGGGATTCTTTATGTCAACTAAGGAATGTTCTGCGCTAGCAATTGCCAATTTTATCAAATTAGGTTGTTTACCATCAGATTCACGAGTTGACTATTTTAGTTGGCCACCAGATGAGAGCTTTTTAAATCCAATGGTTGAATATATACGATCCAATGGTGGCGAAGTGCATTTTCATTCAGAAGTAACGGATGTTACATTGGATTCCGGAAGAATCAAAGAAATTACAGTAAATCAAAGACTACCTAAGTCTAGAGTAAAAAGATGCCGAGTATGTGGTAATATAATGGGCGATGGACACACGGGTCATTGTCCTTTCTGTGGTGCCCATGAAAGTATGGTTGAACTTCTTACTCCTGATAAAATGCCTATTCGTAGTTATACGGCGGATCACTTCATAACAGCTATGGATTTGCCAGGCGCGAAGAAATTTATAACTCTAAATAATCTGCACAATCAAGCATATTTTGATAAAGCTAAGAAATTGACAACGGCAACGATCCTTTGCGTAAATCTACTCTATGAAGACACAAAAGCTTGGGAAGAAAGATTTCCGGAAGATGATTTCTGGAATGCGCATGACTTCTTTCCAACGGGCTTTAAAGTTTTAGGTTTTACATCTAATTGGTCTACGAAACAGATTCCGTCACTCAAAGACAAGAGAGTTGATCTAATCGAAGTTCAAGTCGCAAAATGGCAACAATTTGTTGGCGTTCCTTTTGCAGAAATCGCAAAGAAGGTACATGAAGAGCTAAAGCTTGTAGTACCAAACCTTCCAGATTACACAGAATTCTATATCAATCGATGGGATACCTATACAGGTTGTAGACCAGGCGACGAAGTCAATCGACCTGAGATACAATCTCCAATCGATAATTTGTATTTCATCGGTGACTGGGTTTATGTACCTCATCATTGTGTTTTTATGGAAAAAACAAATGTCACAGCCAAAATGGTTACAAACTTACTGCTAGATAAAGAAGGTTTGACCGAAGGTAAAATCGAATTGCTTCGATCAGGAACCCCAGATTGGCCTGTAGATGTTCTTTCACTTTTCACTTCAGTAGAGGCTTAAAAATGAATTGGATAAAGTTTCCTGAACTTACGAATTCGGTTATCTATACCTTTTCATTTTACATCTTACTCGCTGTTATAGCTCATGTAACTGAAGCATCTGGAAAGTTCAATCTTCCTTACAGTAAATTTGCTGGAAATAAAGGAATCAATCCAAGAATAGGAATGTTGATTATTTATTTCTTACCTATCCTCATTTATCTTGTTAGCTGGATCAATGCTGGAAAGCCATCAACACTTTATCATATTTTATGCCTCAGTGTTTTTATTATCCATTTTGGTAAACGTTGTTTGGAAGTATTGTTTCTTCATCGCTTTTCAGGCAAGATAGGAATTTGGGGAGTCATTGTGATCACAATTGCATATTCTAATATTGCCTTTGTTTTCGGAAATCTTCACAACTCAATTACCAAAATAGAATTAGCAGAAACTGCATCTGGATTCCTATTGCTTTTTGGATTCTTGATTTTTATATCTGGTACTGCTTTAAATTTCTATCATCATGTTTTACTCGCGCGATTGAGAAGTGATGAAGATGACAAATCTTACAAAACTCCAACGGGCGGTTTATTCAAATTACTCATCTGCCCTCATTATTTCTTTGAACTTGTTGCATGGTTGGGGATTGCAATTGTATCGACCTATATAGATAGCTATCTGATTTTTCTAATCATGGCTGGATATCTATCTGGAAGAAGCAACCAGACCAGGGAATGGTATATTAAGAAAATTGCAGGATTTCCAATGGAAAGAAAGAGAATTTTCCCTTATTTATATTAATTCAAAATTGATTATTTGCCTATTCCTATGCCATGCGTTGGATTTTCCAAGAAATAATCAATTGCCATATTTCTTGTAATATCAGATTGTATACGTATATTCAATTTCGGAGTTAATATATGAAATACATAGTATTGCTGATTAGTTTTCTTTTCGTTTTACAAAATTGTTCCACTTCTGGTGGAAAATGTGTAGAGGGCGATTGTTCTTCAGGAACTGGTTCCCAACAAATGGAAGATGGTTCTCTCTATATCGGGACATTTGAAGGTGGCAAAAAATCAGGAAACGGAACTCTTACATATCCAAACGGTGACAAGTACGTTGGGAACTTTAAGAATGATGTTCAAGAAGGAACAGGAACCTACACCTATCCAGATGGCGATATTTTTATCGGTGACTACAAGAATGGTAAGAGAAATGGAAAAGGAACCTACAAACATGCGAATGGTGATGTCTACGTTGGCGAATATGTAGATGGTTTTCGCAATGGAAACGGAACATACACTTATAGCAATGGTGATAAATATGTTGGTAATTACTCGCGTGGAGTTAGATCAGGAACTGGAACCTATGTCTATTCTACAGGTGAAAAATTTGAAGGTGAATGGGCGAATAACAAACGTAATGGTGCCGGGAAATATTTTAGTAAGCGAGGAAGTGTAGTCCTTGAAGGCAATTGGTCGAATGATGAATACCAAGAGCCTTCTTCTGAAGAAAAGGAAGCAGATTCAACAGATACGGAAAATACAGAAGAATAATAGTTATTTACTGATATTAATTAAGTAGTCGGAGTTAGCTTTTAACTCCGTTTATTTTTCAGAATGCTCTCTTAATAGTATTAGGAGAGCATTTTTTGTATGTTTATTTTTATTCATCAAAATTTAAGCTTTTGTAAATATCTCTCAGTGACTCGTTCAAAGAGATATTTTGTACCCAACCTAATTTTTTTAACTTAGTGTTATCACCTACGAAGCGCGGTGTCTCAACTGGTCTCAATCTCTCTGGATCAACTTCAAGTTTCATTTCAACACCTGAGAGATCGATTAAGTCTAGTAGAATTTTCTCAATAGAAACCTCAGTACCCGAACAAATGTTGTAGATTTCTCCAGAAACTCCTTTTTCAGCTATAATTCTATAAGCTCGAACAACATCTCGTACATCAAGAAAATCTCTGGTAGAACTTAAATCCCCAGTATAAATTTTGTGATCTCCATTCTGTTTAGCTTTTGCTATTTGTTTACAAAAATTTGGAACAACAAATTCGCTACGTTGGCCAATACCAATATGATTGAAAGGCCTAGCAATCATGATTCTTAAATTTGCTCCATAGAAAGAATATTGGGAACAATAGACTTCGGCAGCAAGTTTGCTTGCAGAATATGGATTCGCAGGTTTTGGAAGAGTAGACTCATTGAAAGGTAAAAAACGAGGATCTTGTTTTCCATAAACATCCGCAGATGAGATATATACCAAACTAGATTCTTTATTGGATTTCAATAGTGACTCAAGTAAATTTAAAGTTCCTTTCACATTTACATCCAGTGTGCCCCAAGGATCAAGAATTGCCTTTGGCACAAAAGGTTGAGCAGCCAGATGAAATACAATATCTGGTTTGATTTTCTGGATTAAAGCAGAAACTGTTGCTGTGTCTCGGATATCCAATTCATGGCAAATAGAGTCTTTGGATGCAAATCTTTCACCAGATCGAATGATCCCGTGAATTTCAGCGGATGGATCCGTATTAGTGATTTCAGCATGGAGGTATTTTCCAACAAAACCAGCCAAGCCAGTGATTAAGTATTTTTTCACATTCGTATCCTAAGTTTTACTTGCTATTTTTGTCAAATATGGAATCTTCTTAAGAAAAGTAAAGCAGCGCGAGCCTCAGTGTCATCAATCGAACGATCTTCCAGAGAAACATTTTTTCACATATACGACCCTAAGATAAATGTAGAAGAAATCATGGATAAGATTGAATCCAGATTACAAGAAAGGAATATCTCAAAAGAAGATGTGGAAAGAGTTTCCAAACTCAAATTTTCCCCTTTTACAACCCATTCTTCCCGAAAATTTGATCCTAGCCTTGCTGCCAATCTTTTCGAAAAGGGAATATCTACTCCAAAATTTTCTAATCCAAAGCTTTGGTTTTTGGTTGGACCCTTACGCTGGATGTTGGAAAAGTTCGTAAATTTCTATGCGTTGGTTGATAAAAAATTATCAGAAAATAGAGTTAGATCATTTTTACAAGTTTTACATGAAATTGTAGTTATACGAAAGCAACAAGACTTACTCGCAATGAAGATGGAAGAGTTCTATCAAGAGTATGCCGAGAATAAGTACCAAGCTGCAAAAGGAATGACACAACGAACATTATATTCTCCACTTTTTACAAGAGTGGATTTTGATTCAGGTGTGCCTCCAGAATCAGAAGAACTTTTAGGAATCATTCAAGAAAATCAGCCAGTCTTGATTTATTATCCTTCAAGTTTAGCATTTTTAGAATATTGCAATTCACAAAATTTAAAATATAGAGTAATTACCCCGTTCGAAGAAGATGTAACTCTAATTAGACGAAGCGTTACTGAATTTGTTACAACCAACACCAAAGTTCCGCCGAATACTTCGGTTCTATTCCATGCCAATGCCTGTTTATTTCCTTCTGGTTTTTGGGAAGGGTTATTGAGAGAGTGGAAATCTTTGGAGTCAGATACGCGATTTCTAATTCGATTTAGAGATCGCAGCACAATCAGTCTAAGTCCTTTTCAAGATAATTTGCCTATGAGGATTGATATTTTACAATTATCAGAATATTTGAAATCGATTGGATTCAAAAATATTCATATTCATGATACGAATCAATGGGGTTGGACTTTAGTTAGCTTCATTAATTCTCTCCAATGAAAGTTTATCAACATGTCGATGAATTTCATCCATATGATGGAATAGGCAATGACTGCAGGGGTATTGCAAAAATTTTCAATCAAATTGGAATAGAAAATTACATAGTTACACAAAGAAATTTTGAAACAGATTCTACAAATGTTTTAGATTATCAAGACTCTTTTAAAACATATAACAATGACATTCATATTCTTCATTATGGTGGTTCTGGCTATCCGATAGAAGCATTTACGGAACGGAGAGGAAATCATTTTTTAAGATTTCATAATATAACACCTCCAGAATACTTTCGCGGATTTAACGCAGGAGTTTATGCATCTATGGAGAAATTTTATATAAAATCAATTTTGGAATTGAATAGTCTCGAAAGAATAGTAAAATTATCAATTTCAGATTCTGCTTATAATGGAATTACGCTTTCTCAATTCTCCAAAATTAAATCTACAACCATCCCGATATTTCGTGATTATAAACTTTATGAAAGAGTTCAAAGCGAGACGGAGGATTTGATTTTTATAGGAAGATTGGTTCCGAATAAAAAAATTGAGGATGTTCTATTCTTGTTCAAAATTTGGAATACTATTTATCCAAATTCAAAATTAAATTTAATAGGTAGTCCTGTTCCTGGATTGGAAGAGTATAGTTTATATTTGAAGGATTGCATCGAAAAATTAAAACTCGATGAGAATATTATATTTTACTCAAAAATATCCGATGAAGTAAAAGCAGAAATTATTCAAAAGTCATCAGCATTTGTTTCTATGAGTGATCATGAGGGATTTTGTATTCCAATAATCGAAGCTATGGAACAGAAAATCCCTGTATTCTCTTACTCTTCTGCCGCGGTGCCTGAGACGATGAGATATGGCGGTGTATTGTTCGGAAGAAAGGATTTCACAAGAATTGCTGAGTTGATGAATATTATTCTAAAGGATAAAGAAAAATTTACTTCCATAATCAATTCACAGAATAGAGCGTTGCAGTATTATATTGATTATCCATTTAATGAATCATTGTTGAATGCTTTGAATATAAATCATAGAGTTAAAGTTGCTTAACATCAAATGAAAAAACCAAGACTCTGTCAGTTCTCAACCGGTTTTCATCCAGGAGACGCAATTTCTCAAGAAATGTTATTGTTTGATCGAGAATTTCGTAATAATGGTTGGGAATCTTTGATTTTCTCAGAGCATATTGCTCCGTCTGTTAAAAAAAAAGCAAATCGGTTTATAAATTATAAACCTGATGTAAATGATGTTTTGATCTATCACCATTCCATTCATTCCGATGTACTAGAGTTTGTATTAGAATTAAAATCACCAAAAATATTAGTATATCATAATGTAACTCCAGCGCATTTTTTTGAACCATATGATTTACAATTTAGTTATTCTCTAAAGAAAGGAAAAGAAGAATTACTCGAAATCCGAAAAGAATTCGTTAAAGCATATGCGGATTCAGAGTTTAATTGCTCGGAACTTATGGCGATGGGCTATGAGAATGTTCAAATGCTACCTATATCTTATGATTTTAATTCACTGAATAAAGATTTTGTTGTTAGGAATAAGTATGAACATTTGAAAATACTTTTTGTTGGAAGAATTACTCCTAATAAAAAGCAAGATGATCTAATTAGATTTGCTGAAGTATTTCGATCTTATTTTAGAAAAGATTTCCAGATTGAAATCGTAGGCTATTCGTCGCCTGCAAGTAAATATTATATGGATGAGTTAGAAAGGATGGTTAGATTTTGGAACTTGGAAGATAATATTCACTTTTCGGGATATGTTACGCATCCAGAATTGATAGGATACTATAAAGAAGCTGATGTTTTTCTATCTATGAGTGAGCATGAGGGTTTCTGCGTTCCATTGTTAGAGGCTATGCATTTCGATATACCAATTCTTGCTTATGCAGCAGGGGCTGTTCCTGATACTTTAAATGGATCTGGAATTTTATTTTCTAAAAAGGATTATGCTGGAGTTGGTGAAATGATTGAAGAGATAACAACGAATAAAAAGTTTAGAGACAGTATACTTCAAGGCCAACGAAACCGAATCGAAGAATATAAGAAAATTAAATCGGAAGATATTCTTGTCCATTTTATTGAAAACCTATAAAGTCGTTGCTGTGCTTCCTCGTTATTCGGAAGAAATTATTGGTGGAGCAGAGAGATTAGCTCGAGACTTGTTATTGTTACTTCCGAAGCATTGGGATATTAAGATTTTGACTACCTGCGCGAAAGATTATATTTCCTGGAAAAATGAGTATGATCAAGGAATATCTAAGGATCATAATTTAGAGGTTCATCGGTTTCCAGTAGTTCGAAAACGCAACATAAAAAAATTCAACAAAATCTCTGTAAAATTATTTAATATATTTCCTAATCAGACTTATGAAAATGAAATGAATTGGATTATAGAGCAAGGACCCTATTCTCCTAAATTGATAGAAGCGATCAAAGATTTAGAGCCAGAGACAGATGTATTTTTATTCTCATCTTATTTATATTATCCATTAGTTCTAGGAATTCCATATGCTAAAGATAAAGTAATATGTTTACCTATGTTGCATGATGAGCCTCCTGCTTTTCTAAAAATCTATAAAAATGTTATGCTTCCTGGGAACTTTTATGTTTTCAATTCTCCCGAGGAAAAGGAATTGTTTTCTAGAATATTTGGTTTTGATCCTAAAAATTCTGCAACAATCGGAACAGTAATTGATGTTCCCATGCAATCAAAGTTTCCTTCAGAAATATTCGAAACAAAGTTGGATGAAGAATCTGAATCTAGATTCAAAAGATTATTTAAAGAGAATTATATTTTTGCAATTGGTAGAATGGACTTGGGTAAGGGATATCCAGATTTAATATCCCATTTCAATCACTGGATTGAAAATAGTGAACATAAAATGAAACTGATTATTGCGGGTTCGAATCCACCAGAGGCAATTCATCAATTTAGTTCCGATTCAATTGAGTTTATTGGCTTTGTTACTGAGAAAGAGAAGAATGAACTCATGCGAAATGCTAAAGTTCTTATCAATCCATCTCAATTAGAAAGTTTTTCGATCGTAGTGATGGAAGCATGGGCGCAATCAACACCCATACTTGTAAATGGATTGTCGGCTGTGTTAGTTGGACATTGCCGAAGAAGTAACGGTGGATTGTGGTATAAAGATGAGAGGAGTTTTTGTGATGCTCTTGATTATTTATTAGATAATCAAGATATTGCAACTCAAATGGGCATCAAGGGTCGAGAATATGTCGAAGCAAATTTTAATTCTACAACGATTCAGTCTAAATTTTTAAATTTATTGGGTGAATTCTTTCAATAGATTCTCATGCAGGATTCCATTGGATGCTATTAAATTGGAAGTATATGGTGAGTATTCTCTTCCGTCCATGGTCGAGAGTTTTCCACCTGCTTCCGTTACTATAAGACCAGCTGCTGCCATATCCCAAGGTTTTAATCCTATCTCATAGTAACCATCAAATCTTCCTTCAGCTGTCCAACATAAGTCTAGTGTAGCTGCTCCAGTTCTACGTATACCACGAGATTTAATCAGAATATTTTTATAATAACTCATTAGCATGTCAATTTTCTCGGCTCTATCATAGGGAAATCCTGTACAGAACAGTGCATTTTTGAATTCAGTAGTTTTGGATACAGTGATTTTATTTTTGTTTTTGTAGCTTCCTTGTCCTCGAACTGCAGAATAAAAATCTCCAAGCTCTGGAAATAGAACTAAACCCACTACAATTTCCGAACTACTGATCTTTTCCAGAGCAATCGAAACTCCATACAGAGGCAAGTTGTGTGAATAATTAGTTGTGCCATCTAGAGGATCAATGATCCAACGAAAATCTGAATTCCCCCTAACTTCTCCCGATTCTTCTCCGAGAATAGAGTCTTGTGGGAAATGTGAAAGGATTGTATGGATCACCATTTTTTCGGATTCGATATCAGCTTCTGTAACTAAATCAAAAGTTCCTTTATTTTGAATTTCTAAGTTGACTTTCTTGTGTGTGAATTCCAAAAACTCACCCACTTTAAAAATAAACTGGGACAATTCATTGTAGCGATCATTGATTTCTTGGTTCATTAATTTCCATACTCTGGTATTTCAAAATTGGGTCGATTCCAAAAGGACAGATTGCATAAAAATATTTGGAAATATGTGGAGTTAGAATGACTTATGTCTAATCAAATTTAGGAATTTCATAAAAATTGTTTGCATTATTAGAAATATCTCTATAATCAAGAATATAAAAATAACAACTGATATACGATAGAACAAGAACAAGGAAGATCAGAATGACAAATAAACTAAATACAGTTATGGCAACTAACAACATTATTGATTGGCGTGAAATTGATAATTCAATATTACCTCATGATTTAATAATTAAATCCTTTAATGCTTTAAGCAACAATTATATACACAGCTTGATATTCAAAATATTGATATCAACAGGAATATATATTAATGAATTGATTAATATTAAAATCATGGATCTCGATTCTAATTCAAAATGTTTGAATATAGAGATGCAGGGATTACTTAGAAAAAGATCTTATCTTTTGTCTCGTGAAATTTATTTAGAAATTTTTCGGCATAGTAAATCTATAAATACAGATGGATATATTTTTATGGGACGTAATGGGCAGATTTGCGATCGAACAGTTCAGAAGATTTTATCCAAATTACAAAATATTTCCCCCGAGAAACCCATTACGATTTCAAGAATTAGAGATGGGATCACTATGCATTTACTATGCATGGGTTATTCTTCGGAAGAAATTGGATGTTACCTTGGTCATTCATCGATTAGGAGCACAAGAAGACGCATTCAGCAGATTCTTAGCAAAATTAAAGATAGAAAAGAATTTTTTAGGGGGATTTTCAGGAAATATGCCTGATTTTTACTTGAAATGATAGCGAAGGATTCTGAAAATGGGTAAAGTTTAGCGAAATCGACCGCTGTGGGGAATACTTTGGAAATTAAAACCAAGAAAATTGGAAAGCATACATTAGTTCATTTAAATGGCAGGTTAGATATTACACATTCTGATGAAGTTGAAGCCAAATTGGCTAACGACGTCCAATCAGGAGATGGAGATATTGTCATTAACCTTGAACTTATATCTTACATATCCTCATCGGGAATCAGAATTTTTGTCGGAATGGTTAGAGAGCTCGATAAGCAAGGAAGAAAGCTAAAGTTGTGTTGTATAACACCACCTGTTAAAAAAGTTTTCGATGTTGTTGAACTTCTTGATCTTTTCGAAGTTCATGAAACTGAACAAGAAGCCATAAACTCTCTATCTAAGTAATTTATTAGAATGAGACTTTGGCTGTTAGCTTTTGTCTCGTTTTCCTTTCTTCTATTCTCCTATTATCTCGGTATCGCAGTTCCTTTCATCTGGCCAGATGAGGTGCTATTTTTTAATCCTGCGCAAGATTGGTATTTGAATAAAACAATGAGAACGTCCGTTCTCTCAGGTCTTATTCCGGGTATGGATACGCATACTCTTTGGAATTCACCATTGTATATGTTACTTCTGGGATCTAGTTTTCATATATGGGAAGATAATTTATTCAATTCAAGAATGTTTTCTTCGTTAATTGGATTTCTATCTGTTTTTGTAACATATATTTTTATGCAAAAGCAGTTATCGAATACTACTAGTAACTTCGATAAAAAATATATTTCCTTTTCAAAAAATATTCCAATTTTAGTCGCAATTGTTATTCTCACGGATATACTTTTTATAAAAGTCTCTCATACATCCCGAATGGAGACATTATGTATTTTAATGGGAATTATAGCATTGTATTTATGCTATAACAATAAATATTTTATATCTGGATTATTTCTGGGACTTTCATTTGTTTCCCATCCATTCGGTGCTTTCTATGGAATTCCTGTTGCTTATCTAATATTTAGAATGAATTTTCAATCCAAGATTTCTATCTTGAAAATATTGATTCTTGTTGCAGTAGGTGGAATAATTCCCCTTATTTGCTGGAGTTTTTATTTGGTTCCTAATTGGGATGATTTTCTCATACAATATGGAGCTCAACTATCCAGAAAGAAAGATTTGTTTCAGACATTTACACAATTAGATAAAGTGAAAATTTTCTTTTCTGGATATTATTTTCCAATACCAAAGTTAATAAGTTTTATAGCAATAATTTGTTATGCGATCTACATAGAGAGAAAAGGTAGAAATCGCGAATTGATACAATTCCATTTTGTATGGCTTATATCAATGGTTATAGGATTTTATTTTTCTACAGAATCTTGGTATGTTGTTCACGCTGCATTTCCGCTTGCTTGCCTCTTTGCATTGAGTGTGTCCGAAAAAGTATATCCCTTATTAATTATTGGAGGTCAAATTCTTCTTTTGATATGGTTTACCTGGTCTTTTTCTATAAAAGAAAATGCATTTGCAAGCAATGATATTTTTATGAAAAAAGTTGAAGAAATTGCATCTGATAGTGATAATATTTATCTTCAGTTGATTCCAGATCCGTATTTTCATTTGAAAGAAAAGTATCCAGAAAAAAAATTATTTGAGTTCATACCTGGGGAATTACCTATAGCTGGAGATTTCATGAAACCAACTATTAACAAGATGGATCTCTTTCTTTTCTACGATGATAGTCTTGCTAATTCTACAATTCGAAGTATTATTCAGGATTCTACGCAATTTGAGAAAACTTATATTGAGATTCCTTACAGCTCCTATGTTCCAGCCAAAGGTCCTTGGAAAATATTTGCATATAAAAGGATTAGAAAATGAGGGACTTTTGCGAGATTGTAATCTTGAATTTGCAAACTATATTTTCTCAGAAATTTTCTAAGCTTTATTTATTTTTATTCGTATTTTTTATTTTAAATTGTTATAGCTCGAAGGATGAAGATGTGACTAGTATTTTGGCATTGATTAGAAAAGAACCCACATCTATTATTATCATCGGAGATTCTCTATCGGAGAGGTCAGGTGGATTTTCTCTTCAGGAAAAGCTAGGAAGTGAATTTGTGGTGTATGATATCTCGGTCTCTGGTAGAGATATTCCAATTTGGCTCAATCATAAAAACGAAATTCTAAGTAAAAAATCGGATATTGTAATTGTGAACCTAGGAACGAATGATGCTAGTTATTATCCTACTGAGTTGTATCCATCCAATTACAATCAACTTGTTAATTTCTTAAAAGAAAATCACTTCTGGAAAATTATTGTATCTCTAGTTCCGCCAACTAATAATCCCATATTACAATCGAGAATCGCTACAAATAACGAATATTTGAGAAATCAATATGCAAATGAAACAATTGTCGATCTCGAAAAACTATTTCTAAATAATTCTAATTTACCATTGTATCCAATTTTTGATGACATTCATCCTAATCCCATTGGGTATGAAATGATTGGTGAAGAATATCGCAAAACAATCATTTCACTACCGATTCAATTTTGATAAGATTTGCAATCCCTTCAAAGTAATAAAAGGGTCTATTATATCAAAAATACCAGGTTTTGCTGCATGAATTGTAGAAACAAGTCCACCTGTTCCAATAACGAGATGATCATCTCCGTATTCTTGTTTGATCTGATCAATAATACCTGATAATAGTCCGACCCATCCATAGAAAAATCCAGATTGTAAAGATTCAATTGTAGATTCACCAAGAATTCCCTTTGGTGCTTCAAAAACTATCGGTGGCAATTGAGCTGTATTTCTAGTCAATGCATCCATTGAAATTTTGAGTCCGGGTGCGATGACACCACCGCAATATTGATTCTTATTATTAATGATGCAGAATGTGGTAGCAGTTCCGAGATCAATGATTATTGTTTTCTGGTTAGGATAATGAATCGAGCTGAATGCGGCATTGACTAGCCGATCCGCACCAATCTCAAAAGGTCTTGGATAAATTATCTCGAATGGCAATTTGATTTTATAATTTATTTGTAAGGCTTCGACTTGGAACCAATCAGATAACATTCGTTCTACTATTGGGTTAAATGATGGAACAACACTTGAATATACTGCATGATCAATTTTTACTGTATCAAGTTTTTCTTGTGCAAGAAATCCTTTTAGAAAAAGTCCTAATTCATCAGAAGTTCTATCTTTTCTGGTAACTGTCCTTTTATGGAACTCGGGTTCTGTTTTGCCATTAGAGAATAATCCAAATACTGAATTTGTGTTCCCTACATCCACCACCAAAATTGTATCATTCATTGATTTCATCCCATACTTTAAAACTTGAATCTGAATCTAATAGAATATGTTTCATACCGCTCTCTGATATTATTATTAAGAATCCATTCTCATCGTAACCAACTGCTTTGCCTCGAATAGTACTATTTTCAATATTGCATTCTATAATTTTGCCTATTAGAGTTGAGTTCTTTTCAATCCATTGCAATTCTTTTGAAACCAAAGTTGGTTCCATTAAGTTTAGAATTGATTCATTGATCTTTTCTATAAAAGTAAAAAGAATTCTTTCTGATGTACCTTCCAAAGGAGAAGCATCAGTTGCAAATCCCGCAATGTTTTCTAATTCAGTCGGAATATTATTTCCATATATATTCAGTCCAAGGCCTATTATCACGGTAAATTGGTTCTCGAGTATTTCGGTTTCTATCAATATCCCAGCTATTTTTTTATTCTTTCGATAAATATCATTGGGCCATTTTATTTTTGTCTCATGTGCATGTTCAGGAAACCATTGATGGAGCGCCTTTAGAATGGAAGCACCAGAGAATAATGATACTAGAGGTAGAGGGAGAGAAGTAAGACCAAATCGAATTTTGCCCGAAAAAATAATTTTATCATCTCCAAGCACTGTCCAAATTTTTCCATTTCGACCTTTGCCTTTGGTCTGGTATTCTGACACTACCCATGACCCTGCTTCATGATCAGAAGATTTGATCCATTCATTGGTTGACTCTAATTCTTGAATGCGATGACCTTTGCTTGGATCTAATAACCGAATCGACATGGCTCCACGTTTTGATCGAGAGATCGTCATGCAAGGAAATTTCTTTATTTTCCTTGATACTTTTGTTTTTTCATATACTCTGACTTAAGAGTAAAATTATGGCCGAACACATTTCTCATATTTTAAAAGAACACAATCCATCTATAAGCTTTGAATTTTTCCCTCCAAAAAATATTGAATCATCCGAAGCACTTTTCCATACAATTAAAGATTTGATGCCACTGGAGCCTGCTTATGTCAGCGTTACTTATGGTGCTGGCGGATCAACAAGAGACTTAACGCATGACTTGGTTGTAAAGTTACAGAAAGAAACAAGTTTATCAATCGTTTCCCATCTAACATGCGTAGGTCATACAAAAGATGAGATTAGAGACATATTATCTAAATACCGAGAAAGCGGAATCAAAAATATAATGGCATTAAGAGGAGATCCGCCAGCAGGACAGAAAGAATTCCAAGCTGTTCCCAACGGATTTCATTTTGCTACGGAATTGGTTGCTTTTATCAAGAAAGAATTTCCAGAAATGGGTATTGGAGTCGCAGGATTCCCTGAAGGACATCCAGTTACAGCCAATCGTTTAATCGAAATTGATAATTTAAAAAGAAAAGTCGATGCGGGTGCGGACTATATTTGCACTCAATTATTTTTTGATAACAGAGACTTTTATGATTTTTGTGAAAGATGTGAACTTGCCGGAATCAAAATTCCAATCATCGCTGGAATTATGCCAATCACTTCGCGTAAATCAATCAATCGAATGGCAGAATTCGCACTTGGATGTAGGTTTCCCGCTAAATTACTCAAGAATTTATCTCGAGCTGTAGATGATAACTATGCTGAGAACGTAGGAATTCACTGGGCTACGGAGCAAGTTCGCGACTTGTTGGATCATCAAGTAAAAGGAATTCATATGTACACATTGAATAAATCAAAAGCTACAAGAAAAATTTATGAATCACTTGGTGTTACTAGTTTCACAAATCTTGCGCAAGCTTTGCACTGAAAAATAACGATTATTAGAAAAAGAAGTTGACAATTGATTTTTCACTGTTAGCTTCGTTAATCTATGAAGAAGGCTATTCTATTCGTTGATGATGAAATATTGATACTCTTTCATCTCAAGGAACAAGTCAGTAGACACTTCGGAAATGAATTCCGCTACGAAACAGCGATCAACACGAATGAAGCTTGGGAAATTATCAATGCTCTTAGTTTAGAAAAAATTGATGTATTGATCATTATCTCAGATTGGTTGATGCCCGAAATTCACGGTGATACTTTTCTAAAGGAAGTACATTCCAAATATCCCGAAATTCGAAAAGTAATTATATCAGGACATGCAGATATTAAGAATCTAGAAAAGTTAAAAGAGGATATTCAACTGGAAGGATTCCTTCGGAAACCATGGTCGGAAGAAGAATTGATCTCTTTGGTAGAGAAAGCAAGTCAGGTTTAAATAGAATAATCGAATATTCAAGAACTAAGAAATAGGTAATTCAACTCGAAACGTCGTCTCACCAGGCATCGAGCTGCAAATGATTTTGCCCCCATGATTCTCTACAATTTTTTTACAAATATCAAGCCCTAATCCACTTCCTTCACCCAGTGCCTTGGTTGTAAAGAATGGCTCAAATATCCTGTCTCTCAGTTCCTCAGGAACTCCTGGACCGGAATCAATGATTTCAACAATGATACATCGATTGATCATATCCTTTTTGGTTTGCACTTTCAATTGACCTCGGAACTTCATTGATTGCAAAGCATTTTGAATTAGATTCGTCCAAAGTTGAATCAAATCATCTGGATAGCAAGGAACTCTAGGTAACGGTTGCAAATCTTTTATTAATTCTATTCCGGTCTTGATACGACTATAAAAAATTGTTAGAACGATTTCTAAACTTTCACTAACATCGAATAAAGTTTTTTGCCCAATCTTATCGATATGAGAATAATTATTTAGTGACCTGATTATGTTTGCAACTCTTTCTATCGATAGGTTGATTGCTTGATAATTCCTTTCTTCAAATACTTTGGAAGAGATATATGTCAGAAAGGATTCTGTATAATCTTTGTTTAGCAAATTTTGGAACGGTGGCTCGAATGATACGATCCCAATATCAATCAATTTATCTGCGAGCCGATGAATATTAGAAATATTCGACTTGCTTAGAATTTCTTCAAGCTTGAACTTTTTGTTTCTTCTGTCCATTCCTGTTGGAATTTCTTTAAGATTGCATGCATAGTCATAAAATTCTTCAGCAAGATCTAAATCTTCATCATTCATTTGATTGAAAAAAACCGGATAAGAAATATTTCTAAATCCTTCCATTGTTCTCTCGTTACGAATCAATTCTATGGAAGCCTTTATTGTACCGATCGGATTATTAATTTCATGTGCGATTCCTGCAATCAATTGACCAAGGGCTGCCATTTTTTCTGATAAGATCAGTTGGTTCTGAGCTTTAGATAGATCATCTAAAGTTCTCGATAAATCACGATTAGTTTCTTTTAATTGTAAGGTTCTTTCTTCAACAATTCTTTCTAGATTTAAATTAAGTTGCTGAATCTCATCTTCATTTTTCCTTCTCTCTGAATTGATAATCGCAATTGCTGCTTGATCCGAAAGTAATCCTGCAAACATAACTTCATCAGATTTCCAGATTCTTGGGTTGTGTTTCTGCTCCATACAAATGAGTCCAACGATTTTGCCCCGAACTCTAATTGATGCATCCATTAAAGCACGCGTATGAGTTAAGTTGATGTAACTTTCTAGAAATTCTCTCGTGCGATGATCTGTTAAGGTATCATTTGAAACTAAAACTCTTGATCCCAATACAAAATTTAGATAGTTAGTTAGATTTTTTGCCAATAGACTTGAATGTCCTCGAGTAAAACTATTATCTTTGATATTGTATTCGAGGAAGGAATCCAATTGGGAATAGTCATCATTAAAGAACCAAATAGCAACCGTATCAACTGCTAATACTCGAGATCCAACTTGAAGAATTTTTTTGAATGAATCATTTAGATTGCTATTGTAGAAAGATTCGTC
This sequence comes from Leptospira sp. GIMC2001, assembly GCF_028462125.1. NCBI lineage: Bacteria > Pseudomonadati > Spirochaetota > Leptospiria > Leptospirales > Leptospiraceae > Leptospira > Leptospira sp. GIMC2001. Next base: position 74,012 of record NZ_CP115468.1, read on the forward strand.
CATTGCCAATTCAACAATAGCTTGAGACTGATTTCTCGTTCTTTCATAAATTTCACGGGTTTCCATTTCCGATAGTCTATTCTTTGTTATGTCACGAATTATTGTCCCTAGAAATTTTTCTCCGGAATGGCGTACAAAAAAATGGCTAGTTTGAAAAATTAATTTTTTACCAGTAGATGATAAATGCTCATATTCATATTGTAATCCGCCTTCTGGAAGTTGATTGTTAGATAGAATGGATTGAAAAGTTTCTCTGAGTCCGTCTCTACCTGTTTTCAAATGTTCAGATTCTTGAACTAGATCTTTTAGAACTTCCCAAATCGGCATACCCAGAGCCGTTTTTCTTGAGATTCCGGAAATTTTCTGTATCGCCAAATTCCATTCTACGATGGTTCCTAAATTATTAGTTACGAATATACCATCAACCGAGGACTCAACTAATGTTCTGATTCGGCTTTCGCTATCGAGTAGAGAATCAAGCATTTGCTTTTTCTCGGTTATATTTCTTAAAGTTCCGAGCCAGCGTATCGTTTTGCCAGATTCCTTACGAAAAATTTGTGCATATGCTTCAATCCATCTAATCTCTCCATTACCATCATAGATTCGATGTTCTCCGTGGTAGTGATCCCCTTTCTGCATCGCGAGCGAAATTGTCTCAAGAAAATAATCCAAATCGTCTGGGTGTATTAGTTTGAAATAGGATTGAATAGATTCATTTAATGTTCCCTTTTTGAGACCAAGCATTTTGTCGGCTTCCGTCTTCCAAGATACAATGGAAGTTTCTAAATCCCATTCCCAGATTGCAATACCAGTTGTCTGCATCGCAAGAACTAGACGCTCTTCATTCTGAAACGCTTGATTTTCTGATTTAATTTGTTCGTTTATATCTATTATTATTCCAATAATGGAATCTTTTTGAAAAAATGCATGGTTCTCAGTCCAAACCGACTCACCATTTTTTTTTACATATCGAAATCTTGACACGGCTTTAGTATCTTGAGGGTAATCAGAGAAAGAAAGATACGCTGAATAATCAGATGGATGAATGTAAGAGTAATCCAGTTTAGGGTTATTGTAGTGCTCTTCGGCTGAATAACCGGTTAAGCTTTCAATTCCAGCAGACAGATAGAGGAATTTTCTATCCGGAATCTTTTGTATATTATATATTACAACAGGTATTTTGGATCCAAAAATTGTGAGGAGTTCTTGGTACAGTTTGAACTTAGAATTTCTGTCAGGAAATAAAAACTGTAAAATTGACTGATAAAACTGCATCTCTTTATTTAAAGTTGGGTGATTGTATACTTTATTACAAGTTAAAATTGATTTTTACTTGAATTTCTATCTTGATCAGTTATGGTATAGAAAAAGCGAACCTGCCATGACGAATACCACAGAAACCAATAAGAACTTTGAACCAGATAAAGCGCATTTATTGTGGCGTACTTTTAACAGATTTAAAGAAGCCCGCGAAGGCTTACTTAGACTTAATAAAGAAACTTCTATTCGTACTTTCAAGAATCAGCCGGATCTATACTTTACTATGGATACTGATAAATTTATAAAAAATATTGCACCATTATTTTCTGGATCACTTATCACCGATAAAGATAAAACATATAGATTTCTACAGAAGTTTCATGAAAGTTACCGCAAAGAGATTTATTACTCTTCTAACCGAAAAGAACATTTTTCGATGGACATTTTGTTCCAAGTAATTGAGACACTTTTTATGGAAGTGGGAGCTAACAAAGCAGAGTCGGCAGTTATGAATCTCAGTGACCAGAAATCTTCCATAACAAGACAAGATTTAGAACAGATCATGTCTTATCTAAAAGCTTATAACAAAATGTCTGCGAGATTTCAAGCTTCAGGAAACATGAAAAAAGCAATAGAGTTGTCAGATGAGATAATCACCAGTGGAGCTATGGAACATCCAGATATTCCTATACTTGCATTGGACTCAATGTTCAATTTAATAACTGCGCAATTCATTCTTGCACAAAAATATCAATGTAAACAATTGCTTTCTGCTTGGCGAAAAGAATATGGATTTGATGAAGTACAGGAAGCTAGGATTGCAAAACTTTTACCACCTAACACATCGTTGTTAGACTTCAGAAATAATTATGCTAGAGCAATTCAGACACTTCAATCTCAGAAAGAAGAAATGGAATCTGAGATGGATTTGTTTCTATTAAGAACTGTATCTAACTATTATACATCTTGGATTAACCAGGTTGCCAATCAGATATCTAAAAGTGCAGCCTAATCGCTATAAGATGGAACCTTTCCAGGTCGGAATTCCACTCCCTTGAATTGGGAATGGATCGCCTAAAAATCGCGGTGGAGTTTTGAATAAAATCAAATCCACCCAAGCTAAATTTCTCGCCAAAATTTCTCTAAATCTATAGTAATTAGTATATTTATATTCGCGCATATCTGATTCATAAGAATGCATTTCTATTCCGACTTTTCTTGCTATAAAATGAGCTCTTGCTTGATGGAATTTCTGTGAAACAAAAATTGCATCTTGGACTTGATAAACAGCTCGCGCTCTAATTAAAGTATCCAAGGTTCTGAAACCCGCATGATCAACGAAAACATCCTCTTTTTTAACTCCATTTTTTAACATAAATTGGAGCATCGGTTTGAGTTCATTATAATATGCTGTTCCATTGTCTCCAGAAAGCAGTATTTTTTTGACCTTTCCTGATCTATAAAGATAGAGAGCACAACGAAGACGATCCACTAAGATAGGGGACGGAGTGAGCCCATAGACGGCAGCTCCAGGGACAATGGCAACAGTAGCTTTCGGAACAGTTCGATGATTTTTGCTTGGGTTGGTCTTTTCGTAAGCACTCTGCATATGAGCATCAATTGCAAAAACCAATATTGAACTCCAAATTATAAGCAAAAACAAGAGCATTGCCCATTTCTTAATCTTGACAAAGGAATCCACTTCGTTAATTTTGAACTAGTAGGCAAACGTGGACAAGAAGTTTCAGAGTTTCACTAAGAATTTTTTGCGAGACAATCCTAATCTTAAGGATAGAATCGATAGAGTTCGAGAGAAAGGTCATACCCGTCTCACAGTTCTAATAATTCCGCACGGTTACGATAGCTCATTCAATTTCCAAATTTCCATTTTTACTATCGGTTTCATTATTTTACTTTTATGTTCTTTGATTTCACTTTCTTTTTATGGAATTTTCAAATCAAGCAACACAAAGAAAGAGATCAACAATCTTTCTGAAATCTATGGTGCCTATTTCGATGATTATGTTGAAGCCTCTAAATATCTAGATCAAGCAGAAGAAGATTATTCGGTTATCAATGAAAACCTTTTAGAAGTATTTTCTTACTTTGATGGTCAAGATGATGAACTATTCAAATTGATTGATCGAGATGAATTGGAAGCGAGAGCTTTTCAGGAAATTCGTTCAGAGGAATTAACGGACAGTGGATTGATGGAAGGTAGAAATTTTCTATCAGAAGTTTATGAATTTCGAACATTGAAACATGAAATGCAGAGCAGAATACCTTTGTTAGATGCAAATTTCAACTACTTCGATAATCGTGCAAGCGTTCTGGAAAAACTTCCAATCGTGAATCCTTTGCCTTTCTGGAACAATACTTCCAGCTTTGGAATGAGAAAATCTCCGACATCTGGATTCTGGGAATTTCACGATGGAATCGATATGGCAAATGCAACAGGAACTCCTATATATGCTGCAGCTCCAGGAACCGTTGTTAGGTTGATCTATTCTAAGACCGGCTACGGACATCATATCGTTATTTCACATGAATTTGGTTATTATACATTATATGCACATTGTAATAGAATTTTTATCCGACCTGGTCAATATGTTGAAAAAGGTAAGCTAATCGCTGAAGTCGGTGCGACAGGTAATGTGACTGGACCTCATTTGCATTACGAAGTTTGGGTTGGAGAAGGCAACAAAGCTGATCCAGAAGAATACCTGAATGCCGGAACACTCTAAGAATAAAATATCAATGAAACTAGAAAAAGTATCTCTTGAGATGCGTGATCTAGAGACAGCGATTCGTAAACACCAATACTTTTATTATCTTGAGAATTCGCCGAAAATTAAGGATAAAGAATTCGATATCCTTTTTCAGAAATTAAAAAAGCTAGAAGAGAAATATCCTGACCTAATCTCAGAATCAAGTCCCACTAAATTAGTAGGCTCTGACTTATCTTCAAGCGGAGATTTTGCCAAATTCAAACACAAAATCCCTGTTTTATCCTTAGAAAACACTTACAATTTAGATGAGTTGATGGAGTGGGTCAATAAGACAGGATTGGATGAAAACTATTCTGTCGAATGGAAAATTGACGGCGCATCTATTGTATTATATTATAATCAAGGAATATTGACGAATGCTGTAACGAGGGGTTCTGGTGGTGTGGGTGACGACGTCACAGACAATATTAAGACTATAGAATCAATACCTCATAAGTTATCTTCTAAAATCAATCTATATGTAAGAGGTGAAGTTTTTATGAACTTTTCCGATTTTGATGATTTTAATGAAGAATACGGAGGTCGATTCGCAAACCCAAGAAATTTAACTGCAGGTTCTATTAAACATAAATATGCATCAGAAGTTGCAAAACGTCCGCTTCGATTGTTTGTATATGATGCTTTTTTTCCAGATGGACGCGGCAAAATTGTAACGAATTCTTTAGCATTGCAGAAGTTAAAAGATTTTAAGCTCCCTCTCGCACCAGACTCGATCATTGTATCGGGTTCAAAATTGTCTAAAACGGTTGAATCTTTTCGTAAAAAGAAAGACTCTATGGGATTTCCCATTGATGGTTTGGTAATAAAATTGGATGACTTGCGAAAAAGAGATGCGTTAGGTGAGACATCGCATTCACCCCGATGGGCGCGTGCTTATAAATTTGATGCACTAATTCAAGAGACGACAATAGAAGAAATCATTCCTCAAGTAGGAAGAACAGGTAAGATTACTCCGCGAGCTAGAGTTAAGCCTGTAAAGCTTGCTGGAACTACTGTTACATATGCAACACTGCACAACCAAGATTATATCAATGAGCTAGGAGTAGGAATTGGTGCTAAAGTTCGAATTTCAAAACGAGGTGAGATCATCCCTGCAGTAGAGGAAGTAGTTGAGCCTGGATTGCAAGGTATTTTCCAGTTACCAAAGAAATGTCCAAGTTGCAAATCTATTCTGTCGAAAGTAGATGAATCAGTTGATCTTTTCTGTACCAACAAAAATTGTCCTGAGCGTGAACGGCATAGTATTTTATTTTTTTGTCAAAAGAAACAAATGGATATCGATGGATTGGGTGTAAAGCAAATCGATCTATTCTATGATAAAGGTTGGGTCAGAAATATTGGAGATCTATATGATCTGCATACCAAAAAAGACCAAATAGAAACACTAGAAGGCTTTGGTGCTAAGTCAGTTAAGATTATTCTGGAAGGAATTGAAAAATCTAAAAACAAAGATCTTAGAATTCTTCTTCCCTCAATTGGGTTGCATGAATTGGGACATAAAGTAGTCGAAATACTAATAGAAAATGGATACACTTCTATTGAATCTCTTCTGGATCTTGTTAAGAAACCCGATGCAGCAGAAGAACTTAATTCTATTCATGGAATAGGACCAAGAACCGCTCAAGCAATTGTAACGCAATTGAACGACAAAACGATTCAAAAATTAATAAATAAATTAATGAATTCAGGATTGAATTTTCGAGCTGCTGAATCTGAAAAGAGTGATCATCGTCCTTTTGAAGGACAAGCGTGGTGTGTCACAGGAAGTTTTGATCGGTTTCAACCTAGAGATACTGCTATGGATTTGATTGTTAAACATGGTGGACGAAAGGTAACTTCCGTATCAAGTAAAACTACCCATTTACTCTACGGAGAAGGCGCTGGATCCAAATTAGATAAAGCAAAAGAACTGGGATTGCAAATTATAAATGAATCCGAATTTCTTAATATTTTGAGTAAAGAAAATATCTTGATCGATTAATAAAGATCAATTTTATTTGAAATCTTGATAAAGTATTTACAATAGGTTAATATGTCTAAAAATATAATCGGAATTTCTGCCTATTACCATGATAGTGCTGCTGCACTTATCGTTGATGGTAAAATTATTGCGGCAGTACAAGAAGAACGCTTCAGTCGTAAGAAACATGATTCCCGCTTTCCAACGAATGCAATAAAATATTGCATCGAACAAGCTGGAATTTCTTTCTCTGATATCGATGATGTCGTCTTCTATGATAAACCACTTGTAAAATTTGAAAGGCTATTAGAGACATATCTTGCCTATGCGCCGAAAGGAATCTTATCTTTCTTCGCCGCAATGCCAGTTTGGATCAAAGAGAAATTATTTCTTAAATCTGTTATTAAAAAAGAATTTCAAAATCTTGCAGGTAAGGGCAATAAAATTCCTCGTTTGCTTTTTAATGAGCATCACCAATCTCATGCCGCCTCAAGTTTTTTTGTTAGTCCTTTTGAATCATCTGTTGTTCTATGTATGGATGGTGTCGGTGAGTGGGCAACTAGTACAGTTTGGAAAGGGGAGGGCAATAAACTAACACCTCTCTGGCAGATTGATTTCCCACATTCGCTTGGACTTCTTTATTCGGCCTTTACATACTACACTGGGTTCAAAGTTAATTCGGGCGAATACAAAGTGATGGGACTCGCTCCCTATGGCGAACCAAAATATAAAGATTTAATATATAAACATCTACTCGATGTAAAAGAGGATGGAACATTCCGACTCAATATGGAATATTTTAATTATGCTACTGGCTTGACTATGACCAATAGCAAGTTCAATAAAATTTTTGGTGGACCTCCTCGTAAACCAGAGACAAAGCTTGGTCAGAAAGAAATGGATCTAGCTCGTTCCGTTCAAGAAGTAACTGAAGAAGTTATGGTAAAGATTTGTCGCAGTATCCAGAAAGAAACTGGTGCAGAAAATCTTTGTATGGCAGGTGGTGTTGCTCTAAATTGTGTCGCGAACGGCAAAATTTTAGAAGAGAAAATTTTCAAAAATATATTTATCCAACCTGCGTCGGGTGATGCTGGAGGTGCATTAGGTGCAGCTCTATCTTGTTGGTATGAATACTATGATAACAAACGAACTCCAGCAAAAGATCTAACTGGCTCCATAGACGGATCATATTTAGGAACTTCCTTTGATACTAACGAAATCAAAACTCAATTAGATAAATCGAATGCCAAATATGAAATTTTGTCTGATGAACAATTGAATTCTAAGCTCGCTGAAGTTCTCGCTGACGGCAATGTGGTGGGTTATTTTCAAGGTCGCATGGAATTTGGACCTCGTGCACTGGGAGCAAGATCAATCATTGGAGATCCCCGTAACACAAAAATGCAATCTGTGATGAACTTAAAGATAAAATATCGCGAATCTTTTAGACCTTTTGCTCCTGCTGTGCTTGCGGAGAGAGTATCGGATTACTTCGATATAGATTCTCCAAGTCCTTACATGCTAATAGTTGCACCTTTAAAAGAGAAGCACCGAATTCCCATGACTGCTGAACAAGAAAAATTATTTGGAATAGAGAAACTAAATGTTCCTAGGTCAACACTTCCTGCTATTACTCACGTTGATTACTCAGCGAGAATACAAACTGTTCATAAGGAAACAAATCCAAAATTTTATAATTTATTAACTGCCTTTGATAAGAAGACAGGTTGTCCAGTACTTGTGAACACATCCTTTAATGTGCGCGGTGAACCTATTGTAAATACGCCTGAAGATGCGTTTCGCTGTTTCATGAGAACGGAAATGGATTATCTTGTTGTGGAGAATTTTCTCATGGATAAGAAGCAACAAATTCCGTGGGAAAAGGATGATTCATGGAAGGATGAATTCGAACTGGATTAAATATGAAAGAAAATACAATAGAACATACAAAAAAAGATTATAGAAGTTTCGGATTTATAGTAGGTGGAGTTTTACTTATTGTATTTGGCTTACTGATACCTTACTGGAAGAACGGCAACTGGAATCCGATAGTAAGTTATGTCGGACTAGGTTTAATAGCAATCGCTGCATTGTTACCGATTGTACTCAAATATCCTTATATAGTCTGGATGAAAATTGGTGAAGTATTGGGATATATAAACACAAGATTGATTCTTGGAATTGTATTCTTTATACTTTTTGCACCAATAGGTTTGTTCAGACGGCTCATTGGGAAGGATGCATTGAATATTAAATTATCAGACAAAGAGAAGTCCTATAGAAAAATTTCCAATCATCAGGAAATTAAACATATGGAAAGACCATTTTAAGGAGCAAAAATGTTAGAGTTATTAAATGATTTATGGGATTTTCTAAAGATAAGAAAGAAGTTTTGGTTAGCACCAATCATAATAGTATTACTATTGCTTGGAGCACTGATTGTATTAACACAAGGTTCAGCTGTTGCACCTTTCATATACACACTGTTCTAAGATTTTAAATCTATTTGTAAATTTCAAATTAGCCGGTTAAATTGAGAGGAACCTCTATTTGGCCGGCAATTCAACTTAACGTTGATTATATATTAGATAAATTTTTTAAATTTCTTTATGATTTTGTTTTAATATTTTATTAAACAAATTATTGAAGACCTTTTTAAAAATTCACTTGGAGATGAATGGGTTACTTAAAAAATATTCTGCTTATAATTGGGTCAATATCTTTCAGTCTAATCCTCCTTGAAATTCTAGTTAGACTATTTCTTCTACCACCTCAAATCGTTGATTTCGAACCAATCTCAATTCCAGAAGCAAAAACAGATGGTATAAAAAAAGAAATCAGTCATGATTCCTTTTTTTGGAATTCAGGAATAATGGTTGAAACTCAAACGGGTCCCCGGTATAAACCCAATGTAAAATTAAAATTAAAAAATAATTATATTAGTGGCAATTCTGTAATTATTGAAACGAATTCTTTAGGATACAGGAATCCCGAAATTCTTGAAAAAAAATTCAGAAGAGTTTTATTCTTGGGTGATTCAATCACAGCCGGAGACTACTTAGAAGAAAAAGATACCTTTGTAAGACAAGTTGAGCAATTATCAATAAATTCTAAAGAACGATTAGAAACGATAAACACAGGCATAGCAGGTATTAGTTTACAGACAGAGCTTGCTATTTTAATTGAAACTGGATTATCAACCAAACCAGATGATGTTGTATTAGGTTTTTATTTAAATGATTTCGCTCCTTCATTGGGATTGAAAGTCCTGAAAATTCCAATTTTTTTACAAAACAGTTATTTAGCTCAATACTTGGTAAAAGCCATTTCTTTAGTAAAAATACTGTGGTTTAATCAAGAAGAAGAAGAATCAATCGTGAGATATGCAAATTATAGTCAATGGTTTGATGAATTAAAAGATAAATATCCAATTGCTGACGGAGATCCCAAAAATAATAAATTGGCTTTTCATAAACTGATTATTGAGAATGAGAGAGATTGGGGTATGGCTTGGAGCGATAAGGCATGGCGATCTTCTGAACCATTATTTCAAGAACTGTATAGACTCTCAAAAGTTCATAATTTCAAATTGTATTTTATTATCTTTCCCGTTAAACAGCAAGTTCAAGCTGAATTTTTAGAAGATTATCCTCAGCAAAAGTTGAAGAAAGTTGCTCAGCAATATGGAATTCCAGTTCTAGATTTGCTTCCCGTGCTTCGCGATGATTTGCAAAAAAACAACATTGATATATTTTATGACCAATGTCATCACGATGCTAGAGGAAAGAGAATTATTGCTGAACATGTTTTGAATTTTCTTCAAACCAAATAATTATCTAAAAAGAATTAAATCGAGTTATCGATGTTAATTTAAATTAGATTTCTGGTGCAATCGTCTTAGCTAATATATCACCGACCATCTTATGTCCTGCTTGATTCCAATGGGCATCATAGGGAAAATACAAACTTTCTGGATCTTTATCAAATAGTAATTTTGCTGTATTGTAGCAAACAATTTTGTTTATTTTACAGAAATTATCAATCTGTTGGAGATGGGGATTTCTAATGGCAAAGTCATCATAATTTCTTTTTTTGGCATCACCCAATATTCCTGTATTAGCATAGAATTCCTTTGCTGGAACATAGAGTAGTCGCAATTCGATACCATTCACTTTACAAAGAGAAAGAATCTGATTGAGATAGGATCCATTTTTTGTAAGCCTTTCTTGCCAGAGTTCCTTATTCTTTTCCGAATAGAATTCGAATTGTCCAGAATACTTAGTGGAAATCTCATTACCAATCGGAGCGAGTTTTCCATATTTGATTAGAGATTGTTCATGAGTAATAAGATCTACATGCGGCTCTTTACCTGGTTTGTAATAAAGAATTGGATTTGGTTGTTTGCGAATCGCAAAGTTTATTTTTTTTACCAAACGATACAGACTGCTTTCTTTGATCCAATTGGAAATTGAGGAACCAAGTAGAATAACTGACATGTCCGGTTTTGGCTTCACAAAATCATCTTCGAATTTCATGAATCGAGCTAACTTTTCATTATCATCCAAATCATTATCAAACAATTGCAGAACAATTACTTTAGGAGAAAAATTTTCTATTACATAGGGTAGCTGCAAAAGATAAAAAACAGGTGATGCACCATGAATTCCTAAATTGCGGATTTTGAATTGTTGATTCAATCCTTCATTTGCAATCGTAACGAATGATTCGGATTCAGCCACACCCCAACCTTCAGTGAAAGAATCGCCTAGAACTGCAATTGGATATTCATCATCGCTATCGAGAATCTGGCGATAACCGTAATCATTGGTTTTGACTGATATTCTATATTCTTCCGATACTACAGCACCCGTTTTATTCGGATACATCGAGAATAGTCTTTCGTTGTCATAGCTTTTAACCATGACTTGTTCTGGATCAAAAATACTAAGAATAAATTCAAATATTAGGATGTTTAATATTATGAAAATAAAATAGAAAAATAATGTGCGTAATTTTTTCAGATGAATATTTCCTATTTACAATTTTTATCAAAAATTGAAATAATTTCGAAGTCAACAACAGACCACAATTTAGATATACCATCCTTACCCTTGTGAAGTTCAAGGCAAATTTCATTTAGCTTTTGAATTCCGGAAGACATTCCGAAATCCAAAACATCGAGCGTTCCTTTCAAGTTGAGCTGATTACCGTTCAATTCGTATTTTACTGGAATGGATTTCTTTTTCCCATTAAATTGCAAATTTAAAATGGCAGTTCCATTATTTTTGCCAGTTACTTTGTCAAAAGATCCTTCGAAAGTCTTTGCTTTCAACGAAGATCCAAAAAAATATTCTCGAATTTTGCCATCACGATCAGGAACACCGGAATTTACATCATTTGATTGAATAGAAAATTTTGCCTGCTCCATTGTGCTTTGGATGCTGGAAGATTCCTTATTGCCTGCTACAGTGATTTTGTCAAAAGTTCCTTTTACTCCTAATTTTTCGGTAAACTTGTAAGCAGTCCATTCCAGTTTTGTGTTAGCAGGGTTATAGCTGAATACACATTTGGATGATTCTGAATATATGGGTAAAATTGCGAAAAAGATAGATGCAATAGACATGGTAATAAATGGTTTCATAAAAAATTGTTTCCTCTCGATACATGGATTAGCGGACAAAAAATTCTGTGCATAGATAAATCTCGACCGTCTATAGGTTAGACCAAATCTACCGTGCAGGATTAGCACTTAAAATGACAAAGATTCCTTGGAAATTCCCATTCTTAGGGCGTAGAGAAACTCTCTATGTTCCTTCTAGATTATCTGAAACTGAAATAAATGAAAATCGTGAAGTTGTTCAAATTCTTGAATATCTTGCAGATGCGACAGAAATTACTTATGATCATTCAGTAATTCAGAAAGCGCTGAGTGATTTCCGTTACCACAATCCGCGAAGTCAGTTTACATCTATTTTTGAATTTCTAGAGGAGACTGCGTCTATTTTTGGGCTTAAGATTCATCGAATTCGAAGGAATCTAAAATCTCTAAAAGAAAATGTCTCGAGCAACTCACCTTGGCTTTGCTTGGTTCCATCTAGATCTATTGAAGGTAAAATGGAATGGATTTCCGTAAAAGCTTATAGAGGCGGCAAATACAAAGTTATTTTTATTAATGATGAAGATATTGAAATCTGGTTTCTTGAGAAAGATCTTCTTAAACTCATCAATATACAATCTGCGGAACAAATGGTATCCTGGATAATTTCGGAGCCACTTTTTCCTATGGGTTCAGTAATATCATCCGAGGAAAATCATAGTTATAAGCATCATAAAAATAAACATTCAAATTATGATGATAAACCAAATCCTATAGAAAGAATTTATTCACTATTACGCGTAGAGAGAAGGGATATTTGGATTATCATTATTTATGGAATTGCTGTTGGAATTCTATCTCTAGTCGTTCCGATTGCAACTTCATCGTTAGTGAATATTGTAGCTTTCGGTGTAATGTTACAACCTGTTCTGGTACTGACTTTTTTGGTTTTCTTGTTTCTATCATTTGCAGGACTCATGCAAGCAATTCAAACTTACATTGCAGAAATTCTTCAAAGAAGATTGTTTGTAAGAGTATCTACAGATTTTGCAGCAAGATTTCCTTCTGTTAGAGAGGAAGCTCTCGATGGAGAGCATCCACCTGAAGTTGTAAATCGCTTCTTCGATACAATGACTGTCCAGAAAGCTGCAATCAGTTTATTGGTTGAAGGATTGCAAGTATTACTGACAACTTTAATCGGACTATTGGTAATTGCATTCTACCATCCATTTTTCCTAGTGTTCTCGATTGTTCTTGTCGGAGCTGGATATTTTCTTGTTATCAAACAATTAGGTCGTCATGCGGTTGATACTGCAATCAAAGTCTCCAAGGAAAAATACTATGTGGCAGCTTGGCTGCAAGAAATTGCTCGTCATCGCCATACATTCAAAAGTCGATTTGGATCATTTTTTGCGACAGAGAAGTCTGATACTCTAACAAGAAGTTATCTATCCGCTCAGAAAAAACATTTTCGATATCTTTTTCGTCAGATTATCGGTCTTCTTGGACTTCAAGCGATAGCAAGTGCATTCGTTCTTGGATTGGGCGGATATCTTGTAATCAATCGTCAACTTACTATAGGACAACTTGTTGCGGCTGAACTAATCGTTGCAAAAGTATTAGATGGATTGGGAAAATTTGGCAAACATCTTGAAACATTTTATAATTTCGTTGCAGCTCTCGATAAGATAGGCTTCGTTACTGATCTTCCATTGGAAGAGACTAAATTAGGAGTCTTGGAAAAGCAAACTGATCCAATCGATGTTACTTTAACGGATGTTCATTACGAGTCTTTGATTGAGGGAGATCTTTTTGAGAAGCTAGATTTCCACATTCCCGCCGGTAAAAAAGTTGTTATCACAGGTGGATCTGCCACCGAATCTAGTATTCTTCTTGATCTCATTGGTGGGTATCGAGCTCCCAAGTATGGAATAGTCGAAATGTCTGGAGAAGATATTCGGGAAATTTGTAAACCAGAACTCCGTTCTCATATTTGTTTGATTCGAGAATTGGAAATTTTTGAAGGAACGATATTAGAAAATCTACGTGTTGGACGTGCGGAAATTTCTACTACAAGGATCTTGGAAATTCTAGAAATTGTCGGACTTTCCAAAGTGGTCAATGGTTTGCCAAATGGGATTCACACCAACTTATCAACCTACGGATCTCCATTAGATAGCATACAAGCTAGACAATTGCTAATTGCAAGGGCACTATTGGGTTCTCCATCTTTAATTCTTATAGATGAAACTTTGGATGGACTTGATCCTTTTAGTTTGAAAAAAAATCTAGATGCGCTGTTTGATTCCAATGCACAATGGACAATGGTTGTGGTTTCTTATTCTCCACATATTATTGAAAGAGCGGAAGAATTTTATGTTATAGAAGAAGGTAAAATTATTCGAACCGCCACCACTAAGTATTTGAATGATATTAGAAATAAGAATTCTGGAAGAACTAAATCCAAGGTGAAAAAATGATAGCTTCCAACAATAAATCAAAGTCTAACAAAGCTTCGGTTAACTCAAAAAAAGAAAAGTCACGCAACTCATTACATATCTATCAGAATGAGTTGCCATCATTTAGAATGGTTCAATCTTCTAGACCTGCTGCATCCTTAGCTTATATCCTTGTGATACTTTTTTTTGCTACAATCTTTGTTTTGATTTTTGTTCCTTGGCAACAAACGACGGAAGGTATGGGAAGAATTGTTGCTTATGCACCGTTGGATCGACAACAAGCAATTGAGGCACCGATCAATGGTAGGGTAGTAAAATGGCATACGATGGAAGGTTCCAAAGTTAGAAAAGGAGATCCGATTCTTGATATATCAGATAATGATCCGGATTTTCTAGATCGAATCCGTCAAGAAAGAAGAGCTTTAGAATCTCGTTTGGAAGCAACGAAAGAGAGAGAGAGGAATCCCTTAAATCTCGTATTGTTGCTTTACGTTCATCACAATCCAATGCGGTTACTGCCGCAGGAAGTCGAGTGATGATGGCATCGGATAGAGTTCGAGGTGCACAGCAAGCTGTTGATGCAGCTATTGCGCAAGAAAAGACTGCAACTCTCAATTTATCCAGACAAAAGCAATTATTGGAGAAAGGATTGACATCCACAAGAAATATGGAGTTAGCAGAATTAGATTATGCTAATGCTATAACGGGATTGGATCGATCTAAGGCTGCTCTCGCTGCTGCAATTAATGAGCAAAGAGCGTTAAATGCAGATCAGTCAAAAGCGGATATGGATGGATCCGCGGCCATTCAAGATGCTAAAGCTTCCCTTGCTTCCACACAATCTGAAATAGCAAAAATTCTAGAAGAGATTCCGAAAGTAGAAGCTCGACTCTCTAGACAACAAAACCAAGAAGTATTTGCTCCGAGAGATGGAACGATAATGAGGATACTTGTAAATCCAGATGGACAACAAGTAAAAGAAGGAACAGTTCTCTGTATTATGATACCTGAAACAACGGATCGAGCTGTCGAGCTTTATGTTAATGGAAATGATATTCCATTGATTGTCGAAGGTCGGGATGTTAGATTGCAGTTTCAAGGTTGGCCAGTTCTACAAATCACAGGATGGCCTGAATACGCCGTTGGTACATTTGGAGGAACAGTTTCTCTTGTTGATGTTACTGACAATGGATCAGGTTACTTTAGAATATTAGTAGTTCCTGATAGAACTGATGAGGTTTGGCCTTCCTCTCGCTATTTACGTCAGGGTGTCAGAGCTAAAGGCTGGATATTTCTGAATCGTGTAAGTCTTGGTTATGAGCTCTGGAGAAGATTTAATGATTTCCCTCCTATGATTCCGATGGACGAACCAGCTCTAAAAAGCAGATTGGAATTGCCAGGCAGTCCAAGTACTGATAAATCTGGAAAATAGTTATTGAAAATGAAAAAGGTTTATCTTGGAGTAATAACTCTATTTGCTTTCTGGGATCTGTATCCGGAGACCAAGAGTCTCAAAGTCGATCCAATGCTTTTCCAAAAAGAAAGTGCCAACGTCCTGTCTTTAGAAAAGATTTTACAAGGAGTTGAGCGATCTTATCCCTTGATCCTTGCCGCAGAACGATTGTTAACTGTTGCAGAGTATGAATACCTTGCTGCTCAAGGTGCCTTTGATTTAAGTTTTGAGTCTATAGGATCTGTATCGCCGACTGGATACTATCAGAATGCAACAAGTGACAATGTGTTCAGAAAGCCAACTCCTCTCGCTGGAACTTCTTTCTTTGGAGGATATCGATTGGGTCGGGGAAATTTTCCTGCTTACTACGGCAATCGAGCCACCAACGAATTAGGAGAATTTCGTGCAGGTGCAATCGTTCCACTGATGCGTAACCGAGAAATTGATAAGAATAGAGCAGAGCTTAAGAAAGCAGATGTGGATCGTACTTTAGCTGAGTTATCTATTCAGAAATTAAAATTAGAAGTCATTCGTGAGTCCACAAAAAGATATTGGAAATGGGTCGCATCTGGACAAGAATACAAAGTGAATGAAAATTTACTAAAAATTGCACAAGAAAGAGTATCACAAGTTTCCGATCGAGTAAAGTTAGGTGATCTCCCGGCAATTGAGAATACAGAGAATGACAGAGCTATTTTACAAAGGGAGTCTCTTCTAATATCATCACGCCGAGAACTTCAGAAGGCTGCTATTGATCTCTCTCTGTTCTTGCGTGAGCCAAATGGAAAAATGATTTTACCGACTGAGGATCAATTACCAGCCAATTTTCCTAGACATGTAAATTTAGACGAAATACCTTCTGATAATTTAATCAAGGATGCATGGAAGAAGCGTCCAGAAATTCAAGAATACCAAGCTAAAAGAGAAAAGGTAGCGATTGATCGCCAATTCGAACAAAACAACCTGAAGCCTCAAGTTGACCTTGTGGTTTCCGCCTCACAAGATATTGGTGCTGGAAGCCCAACAAGATCCAGACCTGAACTAGAAGCTACTCTTGTGATGAATTTTCCATTGCAGACAAGAAGACAGCGAGGAAAAATCGGTGCCGCTGAAGCAAAAATTGCTCAGATTGACCAAGAGGAAAAATTTGCTCGTGATAAGATTACAACCGAAGTACAAGATGCACTTTCTGAAGTTAGCGCAAGTTATGAGAGAGTTGAAGTAGCAAAAAAAGAATTGGTTCTCGCTAAAAAATTGCAAGGACTTGAGCAAGATCGTTTTGCTCTAGGTGATAGTACTTTATTATTTGTTAATATACGAGAACAGACAGCGGCTGAGGCTGCTATTCGTGAAGTAAAAGCTTTAAATGATTTTTTCAACGCACTTGCCAACTATCATGCGGCTATTGCAGACAATTCGATAAGAAGGTAGAATTTAAATCCAACCTCGTTTAACAAACTCAGCTTCAACAAAGGAAACATCTTCGGGTCTATCAATAGATAAAGTGGCTTTATCTGCAACGAAGATTCCGATCTCATATCCCGTTTGCATAACTCTGAGTTGTTCCAATGATTCAAGGCTCTCCCAAGAGCTCAAAGGAAGACTTCCATATTGCAAAAGAAAATCAATATTGTAGCAATACATTCCCAGATGTCTATAGTAGACATTGTCAGATTTATTTTCAGAAATTTCTTTTTGATAGAAAGGTGAATCAGATTTAAATGGATGAGGAATCATCGCACGAGAAAAATACATGGCTCTGCCATTTTGATCAAATATTACTTTCACACGATTGGGATCGGTTGCTTCGGTCTGTGACATTGGGACCGCAGCAGTAGTAATGACCCAATTTCGATTTTTCAACTTTTGTTCTATCACGCCTTCGATGAGTTCGGTTTCGATTCCAGGTTCATCTCCTTGGATATTGATCACCACATCGGAAGCGGGATTTACCTTATCACCTAAATTTTGTACAACTTCTATGATACGATCTGTTCCTGTTGGATGATTAGAACTGGTCATCATCACTTGCCCACCAAATGAAGTGACTTCATCGTAGATTCTCTGGTCATCGGTTGCAACGATGATATTGGAAAGGTTCTTACATAAGGCAGTGGATTCATAAGTCCACCGAATCATTGTTTTGGTGCCGATCTTGGTAAGTGGTTTCCCAGGAAAACGCGTACTTCCATAACGTGCAGGAATAACTGCGATCACTTTAGATTCAGAATTTATACTATGGTTTGAGTTCATGGAGATTCAAAAATTGCAATGTTAGATCAGATTGTCTAGTTCGATGATTTTTCGTTTCGAAATAGACAATCTAATAATCTAGTTGATGATAAACTCAGTGAAATACACCTCTTTGATTTTACCATTGGTGAGAATATGGTTGATATGGGCCTTAATCTCTTCGCGTAAATCCAATTGTTGAGTGATGGTTTTCAATTCGTCTTTTGTTTTTCTAGAAATGATCAAATTGATTAAGTTTTGCATCTGAGCTCTTCTTGAGGATAGTTCCTGCGAGAGTGCAGGTTGTCCGCTCTCAATTCCAAAAACCAACTTCATCTTAACAAAATGCGATTCACCAATATCCGCTGTATTGATACGGAATTCTTCTTCGATATTGAATGTATCCAATGGTGGTGGTGCTTTGACTAATGCGATGTTTTTCTGCTCTTTGAAAACAGAAGTAGCAGTTCTCTGGGCAACCAACATGGATATTACAGCGACAATTATTATACCAAATATCGCTCCAGCAATATATAACAACCATTTGATGATTGGCGATGTACCGACACCTCCAGGACTTCCTTCGGCTAACCCGCCTTCGTCTTCATCTATTTCTGAATCACCCATTTCGATTACCTCCTATTTTAATGTTTCGAAATTTCATAATTAATTATCACCTTCAGTAGTTGATTCTGTCTGAGGAAATCTTGAATCAGGAAGTCCATATCCACTTTCAAAAGTTTTTCTCTTGGTTGATTTCTCAGTTAGAATCACAATATCAATTCTTCGATTGAAAGCTTTTGCTTCAGGTGTTCCCTTATTCTCTAGCGCAAGCGGACGATAAGAACCAAAGCTCACTGCTTGGAAGTCACTCGGTCTTAAGTCTTTCGAATTGATCATAAACACTGTTGTATTGATTGCGCGAGCACCCGCAAGATCCCAATTATTAAGGTATTCTCTTTCTTCTCGACCCGGCATTGGTCCTGGAGTTATCGCATCTAGATCGCTATGTCCTTCTACTCGTACAAAACGTTCAAGATCTTTGATTAAACCGGCTGCTTTGATTAAAGTTTCTTTGATTGTCGACGTCAATATTGCCGAACCAGGATAGAAGTAATCTGCACCAACAAGTGAGATTACAAGTCCTCTTTCGTCTTCAGAGATTCTTACTTTGCCTGCTTGAATTTCAGGTTGGAAAATCTGAGTCGCATCTTTTTTGGATTTGGAGAGATTTTTACCTTGGACTTGAGACGGAAGACTCTCTATGGTCATTCCCATTTCTTCAAGACTTCCTTTGGATAGAGTCTGTCCACCAGTGAATAAGCCAGTTGTAGATTTGAATGCAGAAAGGATAATATGCATCTCTCTCGCATCTGTCTTACCTGTAGTATACAAAAGAATAAAGAAGCAGAGAAGAAGAGTCACCATGTCTCCGTAGGTGAGCATGTACTCCCCTACTTTCTGAACGCATTCTGGACATTTGACCTTCTTCTTAGCCATTAATTATCTTCCTCTTTCAAGGAGACTCGATCGACTGGAGCAAGGAAGGATGCGAGTTTTTCTTTCACAATACGTGGGTTGTCTCCAGATTGAATGGATAGAGTTCCTTCTACCATTACTTGCTTAACAATCAATTCGTCTTCACTTCTTCTTGTTAACTTACGAACAAAAGGAATCGCAATTAAGTTTGATCCAAGCGATCCGTACAAAGTTGTGATAAGAGCAGCAGCCATACCAGATCCGATTAGGGATGGATCTCCAGCACCTAAGTTGTTCAACATGGCGATAAGTCCAATCAAAGTTCCTAACATCCCGAATCCTGGAGCGAGACCGCCCCATGCATCCCACCAAGCGCGACCATTTAAGTGACGTTTGGCGACGTTGTCAATCTCAGTTTCCATAATATTTCTAACGAGCTCTGGATCTGTTCCGTCCACTACCAACTGAATTCCTTTGCGTAAAAATTCTTCTGGTAAGTCATTGATATCATCTTCGAGTGCAAGCAATCCTTCACGACGAGCTTTCTCGGAGAAGGAGACGAGAGTTATGATTAGATTGGGTAGATCAAATTTGGGAGTTTGGAAAACTTTTTGCGTAATTTTGCCGACTGTTAGCGTTCCTTCCCATGGTTGCGAAATCATTGTCGCAGCCGTCGCTCCACCAAAGGTAATAAATACCGATGGAATGTTGATAAGATCAAGCGGGGATAATCCTGCTTGAATAGTTCCGAAGAGAAGAAGAAAGACTCCTAATCCTAATCCTATGACCGATGCTATATCCATAATTGCTTACGTTTAATTCCTTCCCGTCTTGATTGGGCTTTGGTAGATATCCCTGTGGTAATCTTTCACCAATTGGATTAATTCTTGGACGGTTTCCTTAATCACGAATTTACGCTCAGTTGTCAAAGTCACAACGGTATCAGGATTTGCTTCAATCGTCTCGATGAGATTTGCATTGATAACAAATTCTTCACCCTTTAACCTATGAACAATAATCAAGCGTATTACCTCGCTCTGTGGGAATTCCTACTTATGTCTATCGACGACCTTTCGAATTTGGTTGATGAATTTTTCTTCTGTAAATCGCTCTATGGATTTCTGAAAATCAGATTTTTTGTAAATTTTCTTCTCAAAAGCTTGAATGCAGTCATTTATTGATTCCACAGTCTGTTCTGGGAAAAACTCTCCTGTTCGCCCACCTACTACTGTTTCCAAGGCTCCACCTTGACCAAATGCTAGAACCGGAGTACAAAACGACTGAGCTTCCACCGGAGTGATGCCAAAATCTTCTAAGCCAGGAAATAGAAATGCCCGAGCTCGACTGTAATAGCCATCCACTTCTTCTCGGGAAATATTCTTGAGAAGGATTACATTATGGGGAAGATTTTTGCGAATTTTCGCTTCGTCCTGTCCACCGCCGATGATGATTAGCTTTTTGCCATTGATTCGAAATGCCTCAATTGCTAAGTCAATTTTTTTGTAAGGAGCAAAAGCAGAGACGATTAGATAAAAATCTTCTTTGGCTCGTTCCGTAACTTTCGTACCTTGAGGAAGGCAAGGTGGATGAATGACTTCGTATTCTCTTCTGTAGTACTTTTGAATCCTTTTGCCAACGAAATCTGAATTGCAAGTGAAAACATCAACTCGATTGGATGAGGCACTGTCCCAAGTTCGGAGATAGTTTGAAACAATTTGATAAAATAGAAATTTTGGCCCTGATCTTGCCGGAAAATAATCATAATACATATCCCATACATATCTCATCGGTGAATGAATATAAGAAACGTGCAGACTGTTCGGAGGAGGGATGATTCCTTTTGCCACACAATGTGAAGAAGAAAGTATTACATCATAGCCACGTAGATCAAAAGTTTCTATAGCGGTTGGAAAAAGAGGAAGATACCATCTGTACTTGGACGATTTGAACGGCAATCGATCTGTAAAAGCTGAAACGATTTTACGATCCTCTATTCGAGGATTCAATTTGCCTTTATTGTAAATCAATGTAAATAAATCAGCAGTCGGATAGAGCTTCAATAGAGAATCTAAAACTTTTTCTCCACCTCGCATTCCTGTAAGCCAATCATGGATGATTGCGATTTTCAAATTATTCTCCTTAAATACCAATCATCATAGATTCGGGTATTTACGAAATGCGGAAATTGGTTCCACATACCGACCTGTCAGAGTTGTGTTACCAAAAAAACTAGACGATATTATAAAAGGTATTGGATGAGTAGATTCTAATTTACGATTTCCTTCTTGGTATCTTCTCGCATCAGTCGTTAGATAAGATAAATCATTTAGAGTATCATAAAGTTCGTCATAAGCAATTGATGTATTGATTAAGAGGGGCAATGTTCCTGAGGTTCCCAACAATTTTTCAGAAATTTCTCTAGTGTTAGTTACAATCTGTCTAGTGTCTTCACGATTTTCGGTGATTACAGTATTGGCTGCCTCGAAGAAATTATCCATGTAGCGAGCAGATGGAAAAAATTCAGGTGTCCTATCATCCAGCTTGTAAATAGGATTGTAAAAGGTTAGAGCTTCATCATCAAAGTAGCCTGGATCAATATCGATGATCCTACCCGAAAATAGAGTTTTTGTTTTGAATCGAACCGAATAATTATCCCAAAGTGTGATCGGTTCCTTTACGGCAAGAGTCAATTCGATCGTCTTTTCCTTCGTTGAATCAATGTAACGACGATCAGGAACATCCATTGTGGGAACTACGTCAATGGATAGAACAAATCCTGATTCAATCCCTTTGATATAAACTTCAGTACCTTCAGCAATTCCATCAATCTGGCTATAGTAAATTTTGGTTCGATAGGGGAATAGGTTCTTCTTACCCTCAGTACTAATTATAGTACGAAAGAAAGAAAGTGACATTAGCGTCGCGAAAATGAGTCCAGCAATTAGTTCTTTTTTCATGAAAAGGTTGAATTTCTAAGTACTGAGAATAGCTTGAACCAATCAGTATGGCAATCTCTTTTTCCAGGGGGGAAACTTGAAATATTGCAGTTTATGCGGATCACAAGATCTGATTTTCAAGGTTCCGTCAGGTGACAGTCTACCTCGTTACATATGCGGTGGCTGTGAAACCATTCACTACGTTAATCCTAAGATTATTGTGGGTGCGATTCCCACTTACAAAGATCAAATTTTACTTTGTAAACGAGCAATCGAACCTCGAAAGGGAAAGTGGACTCTGCCTTGCGGATATATGGAGAATGGTGAGACCGTAGAAGAAGGTGCCGCAAGAGAAACATTGGAAGAAGCTAATGCGAGAATTGTAATAAAAAATTTACAATCTGTTTATAGCATTCCCTACATCAATCAAGTGTATCTTGTTTTCAATTCCGAATTGTTAGATCTAGATTTTTCCGCTGGCGAGGAGAGCTTGGAAGTGGAATTGTTCAACGAAGAAGATATTCCTTGGTCGGAAATTGCATTCAGTGCAATCAAGTTTTCTCTAGAAACTTTTCTTCAGGATCGAAAGGAAGGGAATTTGCATATAACACGAGTGGGAAGATACGCACTCAACAAAAAGGATAAGTTCTAAATGAAAAATAGCATCAATCAATACTTTACTTCAGAAATAAAACCAAATTTGAAAGCAAAGAATTCATTTGTTTATATATGCTTGATCGTTGTAGTTTTCACAGGAATTCAATGCATCAATCAAGATCTCAAGAACATAGAAAGTCTCAAAAAATGTAAGGTTGATTTCAATTCTGTACAATTGAAAAATATAGCTCACGGTGGATTATTTGGATTGGCTCCAAAGATAGAAATGGATACAGAGATTGCGATGACAAATCCAAACGAATCCGAAGTGAATCTTTATGCTTTTGACTTTGACGTTTCATTGTTGCAAGAATCTGGTAATGGTGAGTTGCTCGGCAAAATTATTTCGGATCAAGAAATTATTATACCAGCTAATACAACTCAGGTGATTCCTGTTAAAATTCGATCTGATTGGCAAGAAAAATTGGATGTAAAATTAATTCGCATACTATCTCAATTGATGAGTGATGTAAACGCGGGAAAAGATCCAGAGTTCTTAATCGAGGGATCCATTCAATACAAAACAATTTTTGGGAATCTATCCATTCCTGTTCGAGAAGTTACTCAAGCTAAACTACGTAAGAAATAAAATTAGGAATTTGAATTGGAACAGATTGAAATATGGATACTAACAAGTTTGATTCTTGCAGGTATCGGTCTGTTATTTCTTTATTTCGTTGGAAGCCATCCCGGTGATAAAGACAAAACCAAATCAAAAACGAAATACAATACCGATATAGACAATCCAAACCGCGCAAGCAATGCTCAGGCCAATGCGAATGTGTTAGAAGTTTTTGACTACAATGGTGTCAAAATCTTGCATGAGAGCGGAATCTGGACTGTCAATGATGCCGGATCTGTAAAAGTATTCGGAGACTGGATCAGAGTTCCACCTAAGTATCAAAAGATGGTTAAAGAACTAGACAATCGATCCATTGGCAATGAGAAGAAACCAGATTATTTTCTTGAGATTCTCAATGGTTTCTATTACGTATCCATGCCAGGTGGTAAAAAAAAGAAGTACAGTACGTTCGCGGACATTCCTCCCGATATTCGAAAATTCCTTGGGAAGTGAAGGGGATTCATTATATTTAATCTGGAATTGGATAGTTCATTGTATTCAATCCTTCATATCCATTATGATAAATCGATAGATAGACTTTCTCTTTACCTGGAACCACGACGATTATAACTGAAAATACAGAACCGTCATGAACGCCATAATAAAGTGGTGTCTTGCCATCCTTCGAGAGAATAAGCAAAGATGTTTTCTTTGACACTGGTTTTAAGTTAGAGGGAATATATAAAGCAAGTCCTTTCCAAAATGGGTGTTCATGCAACCAATTGATTAAACCTGAGCGTTGAACGGGCATTGCGATCCAAATTCTTCCTTGCGAGTCCCTGTCCATTCCGTCCGGAAATCCAGGAAGTCCTTCAATCACTAATTCATCTTCTCCAGCTCTTGGCCCACTTAAATACAGTCGAATCAATCGAAACTTAGATAGTTCATTTAATAGAATGGATGATTCTTTAGCTTCGCTGGATTCTTGCTCAAGTAAGATTCCATCTAGATAAGTATAATTATCCGCAACCAAACTCGCACTATTGTTTGCTAAATCATATTTCCAGAGATGTCCATTCTTACCGAGAGTGAGTACTTCATTCTGTGATTGTGAACTGACTCCTAAGATCGCTCCACTGTGATCATAAGGTTCTGTAAAATAAATTCTTTCTCCATCGGAACTGATCGCCAAATCATCAGCTTTCTCCACAGCTCGACTGTTAGTATCATTCATATCTTTGAAAAATAAATTGGTTTGATCTTTGTTTGGATAGAAATTACCAATTTTACTTTTTGTTTTTACGTAAGTTTGATCAATTTTTTTTGGAACTCGTGTTCCTATTTTGCGAATTGATTTGGTTGAGATTGTGAGTTCGTAAATTCCAGGTCCATTCGGTTCTATGATGTCATCTTTTTTTGCACGCGAAACACAAAAATAAATTAAGTCCCGATTCTTTGGATGCTGAACCATTCCGCCAGCAAGAAGTGGTGTTCTCACATAAGGCTCAGCTGTCAAATTCTTGAGATCTACAATCCAAATGTAACCATCCATTGCAGCAACAAAGGCACGATCTAAGTCTTCTTGCAAAAGAATTTCATCTTGAGCGGGAAGATTGGGTATTATTTTTTGAAGTCCTTGAAACTGCAAATCATTTGGATCACGGACTTTTTCAATATCTTCATTGATCGGAAAAATTTCTGGATCTTGAATTTGGTTTCGAAAATGTTCTTCTGGAAATGATAAACAATTCAATAATAATATGCAAAAAAATAAATATTCAAATATACGAAAACTTAGTTTGTGATAGTTCATTTAATTAATTTCCGAGTGGATTTGGTATTGAAAAAAGACCTTTTGATTCTTTGTTAAAACTTGGTAAATAAATCCTTTTATTATTGGGAATTGCTACAGAAATATCTGTGATTTTGGATCCATCGTGCATAGAGTAATAAATTGGATTTTTTGCATTTTTATCTAGAACCAAAATTCCTGTCTGTTTGGATATGGGTAACATCTTCTGTGGAAGAGAGAGGACAAATGATTTCAACCAAGGATTGTTGTGGAGAAAATTTATTACGCCTGATCTTCGTTTGATGATTCCTATCCAGATTCTTCCTTTATCATCCCTTTCCATTCCATCAGCAAGCCCTGGCAAATTTTCAAGTATGATCTCTGATTCACCTTGGCGTTTTCCAGAAATAAAAGAACGAATGATTCTAAACTTTGTAGTTTCTGTAAATAATACGGACTCCTCGATTTCTGAAGAATCTTCTTCAATTAAGATTCCATCAACGAAAGTAAAGCCATTTAACACTAATGATACGGTATTATCACTTCGATTATACATCCATAATTTACCGTGCGGATATAATCCAATCGCTTCAGGCACAGCTCCACTACCCATAGATGCATTCTCTCTTTCAAATGGTTCTGTTATATAAATGCGTTTTCCATCTCTAGAAACTGCAAGATCATTGCATAATGAAAAAGGTCGCGAATTTTCTGGATTAAGATCATTAACGGAAATTCTGATCCTATTCTCTTTCGGATAAACGATTTCGAAATCCTCGCGGTCTGTTCTTGGCAGATCTAGAACTAGTGGCTTAAATTTTTTTGTAGCGATATCAAATTCATAAAGACCCACTCGGTCTGTTTCTTTATATTCCTCACCTCCTAATCTAGATGCACAGACTAGAATAGAATTTTTCCGGTTGTCGCTAAATTGCATTCCTGCAGGATTAACGGGAGGCTTCGCCCATTGTGATGCCTTGTCCAATTTAAAATCCAACTTCCAGATCCAGCCATCCATACCTGAGGCATATGCTACATTTTTAGTATTGTCAAATATGATATCATCGTGGCCAGGAAGCTCGGGCATGATGATATCTAAAGTGAGATTAATTGGATCTTCTAAAGTTTTTACATCAATTATTGATTTCGGAGTTTCATCTAAAGAATGAGATTTTCCAATTTTAATATTCTCTGAATTACATCCTGTCAATAGTGCAATTAGAATTATGATCGTTGAATAAATGCTAAATTTCATTTATATTACTGCCTTTTTATATTTTTTTACATGAGGAACTTCATCATCTAACCAATACGCTCTATGCTTTTCTACGACTAAGATTTCTTCAAATTTGAATCCGGTTTTACCTCTTCCTAGATGGGGCTCAATTGCCCAGAATCCAATTTTTTTGCCTTGGTGATCTGGTGTTAATAATTCAGGCAGGACTTTGTGTGATAAAAATTCAAAAGATCCCTGAAAACTAAACCAACTAGCAAAACTAATGGGAATTAGAGGAAAACTATAGGATGGCAAGTGAACTTTATAAACACGATGTCCTAGTACTGCGAAAGGATAAAGGGCGTGAATATTATCGAATCCATTCATTTTTGCATCTTTATCGATTTGCCACCAAATTTCTTGAGAGGTCATTTCGGACTCAAAATATCTTGGGATCTTATCACGTAATCTTAATAGGTAATCCATTCCCGCTTCAAGTTCGTAATTTTTTTCCAAGCTAGAAGAGTATCCGATATCACCGATATAGCCTTCAACAACAGGCGAAACATCTAAAATGAAAGATTCATTAGCGGTTAATAACTTTTTGCCAGGATGGAATTGGGTAAAACGTTTATAGCCATCAAATCTTGCATGCTCACCAAACCATGCAAAGGGTCGATGTAAGAAAGTTTTGACACCGTGGTCACGCAAAAAAATTTCCATTAACTTTACAGTTTGGATTTCGGTCCAACCTTCTTTCATTTCCTTTTCGATTTCTGTAACACATTTGTATGCTAATCTTTGTGCTTTCAGAAATCCATTTTTATCAGCATTTCCAGGAACCTTTACAGAAGAAGAATGGTAGCGAGATATTTTGGATGAAATTTTGGATAGAATTCCAGATTGTTTTTGCATCGGCATAAATTTAATTTCCTGATGCAATTGTAATGGATATTAAATATGTTTGATTGAATGATTCCGGTATAATTCAAAAAAAATTAATTCGGTTCACAAAAAAATACATCCATAGAACGCAAATGTCCAAAAAATAATGATGGCACAAATCCAAAATTTTCTTTAAATGTGCGAGTGAAATGTGCTGAGTCAGAAAAGCCTGCCGCGTGTGCAGCTTCAGTGAGATTCATTCCGTCCTTTAGAAGTTTTGCTGCCTCTAGAATTCTAACCCATAGGAGATAGCGTCTAAGTGGAATGCCTTTTTTCTCTTTGAAAAGTCGAATCAGTCTATCCTCGGATACCGCAAAATCTTTTCCTATCTCTGTCATTCTAATACTATCTGGAATTTCTGTTCTAATTTTATGAGCAATTCTTTCAATTCGATCGTCTGCAGTTATTTCGAATTTTTGGAAGGGTCGTACGGATTGTAACAAATCCAAATGCAAATTCCAAACCTCTTCTTCTTTCAAAATACCGTTAAACATATCCCAAATTTTTGGGATATGAAGTTCAAATTGAGCTATGTCTAATTTTTTGATTTTACCTTTTTCAGCAATATCGGATATCTCTTTGTATTCATAAGTCTCAGGATCAATGAGTAATGCAAGCATAGTCACACCTGGAGATACTGTTCGATGATAAGTATTTGGCGTAAGTAAAGCGGCTCTATATTCTTCTTCACCCTCTTTCGTTTCAATTAGTATATTACGATCTAAGGAAATAGCTAGAGTTGCTGCATAATGTTCATGGAAGTCGGTTTGCATTTGGTTTGTAACAAACATTACACGGCTATTCCATAAATAGAGTTTTCCCTTGGGAGAGAGAGGATGTTCATTCTCAATACCGAAAGCCATAGTTTGATACAAATTACAACTTAAATATATCCGTCAATAGTAATGTTATTGAATTTTTTAAATAAAGAAAGGCTTGAAAGAAAATTTGGTGAAACTGCACTCGATGAATTTACAAAAAACTATTTTCAACTATAAAATACATTAATAGAGAATTTATCTTGGGGAAATTTCAGTTCCCTAGTTCCGATAGATTTCCTTTCCAAGAACCGCCAATTTTTTGAATCAGAAATCTTTTTTCAGATAAATTAAATTTTTTAATCGAAATTCTTAAAACTTCTAAAGGTTTCTTTTGGTCTTCTGCCGTTAGATTGAAAGTCGCAAAGTGAATAGGCAACATGTAATTTGAATGAAGATCTTTAAAAGCTAAGATTGCATCATTGGGTGAAGTATGAAATTTTCTCATCTCTTTTGCGGGTTCGTACGCGCCAATTGGCAGAATCGCAAAATGTATCTTGCCTAATTTGTTATAGATTTCTGAAAAATGATTAGAATATGCGGTGTCCCCAGCAAAGAATACACGAAATTTATTGTATTCTAATACAAAGCTACCCCAAAGTCTCTTATTTCTGTCAAATAGTCCGCGTCCAGAATTATGTTGTGCAGGTGTTAGATGAATAACTAAACCATCTCTTGTATGAATATTATTCCACCAATCTAATTCAATAATATTGGATATTCTATTATCGTTCAATAATTTAGCCATTCCAAGAGGAACAATGAATCTTGGATCAAATTTCTTTTGCAATCTAAGCAGTGTAGGAATGTCGGTATGATCAAAATGGTCATGGCTCAGTAAAACATAATCGATATTGGGCAATTTTTGAAATTCAATTCCTGGAACTTGCGCTCGTGTGGGTCCAAATGTAGAAAGAGGTCCGACTGTGTTCGACCAAACGGGATCTGTTAGAAAAGTTTTACCACCCAATTGAATTAAAGTGGTTGCATGCCCGACCCAATGCACTGCTATTTTGTCAATTGGAAGCTGTTGATGTTCTGTGGAATGAATTCCCAATTTATTATCATCTAATGTTTCGATTTTGTTTTCATCCAAATCCGAAAAAATCCAATCATTGCTTCTACCAAAAAGGATATGCCTCGCAACAAAGTAAAAACTTGGAGGATCAACAGGTTTTGGATTGTGAAAAGTAGAACCATCGAAATGGTCGCTTCTCGGAAAATTTGTTGAACTACAGCCAACGAAATTGTAAATGAAAATGATTATTATTAAATAAAAGGTATTTTGTGATATTATTTTCATATTCAACTTTTTGTATGTTTGTTGCCCCAGTCTCGCATACCGCCAATGATAACTCCTAAATCCTTGCCTCTTTCAGTTAATCGATAGTCATTTCTTGGCGGATGTTGGGAATACAATTGAGATTCAATGATCTCATATTCTTGCAATTTCTTCAACCGATTCGATAGGATATTAGGAGAGATTCCTACTAGAGACTCTATAAAATCTTGAAATCTTCTTGGACCCTGCAAGAGTAAATCTCTTAATATTAGGGAAGTCCATTTGTCTCCAACAATCTCAACAGTTCGAGAAACTGGGCAAGTATGTCCTGGAATGGAAATAAATTTTTTCATTTTGTTGTTGCAATAAATTCTATAGTTACTATCGATGTAATAGCGACTATAGAAAGAATATAGTCTACTCTAGATTTTCAACTGAAATTTGCAAGTAACTATGTTATTTTTTATTTTGAAATTCTAAATTTAGCATAAATCAAAGGGATATAATATATTATGAGAGAATCAAAAAGTAAGTTGTATAATAAATATGGAACCTGGGCTGTCATAACGGGAGCTTCTGACGGAATTGGTAAAGCATTCGCCGAGGAACTTGCTTCTCATGGTTTTAATTTAGTACTAGTTGCTAGAAGAAAGGAAATATTGGAAGATCTTTCTAAAGTTCTAATTAGTAAATATGGAATCAAAACTTTGGTTCTTAGCAAAGATTTGGGTGATTTACAATCCTCTTATGAATTACTAAACGAAACGGCTGACTTAGATGTAGGACTTTATGTAGGTTCAGCAGGCTTTGGAACAACAGGAAACCTTATTACAAATGATATTAGATCAGAGCTAGATATGCTGAATGTAAATTGCAATTCACTATTGATCACAACTCATGGTTATGCGAAAAGTTTTGCCGATAAAAAGAAAGGCGGTATAATTCTCCTTAGTTCATTGTTAGCTTTCCAAGGTGTTCCACTTACAGCTAATTATGCTGCAACAAAAGCTTATGTACAAACTTTAGCAGAGGGAATAAGAAAGGAATTAAAACCCTACGGAGTCGATGTTATAGCCTCAGCTCCGGGACCCGTAAAGACAGGATTCGCAAGCCGAGCTAAAATGACTATGACTATGTATGATAATCCTCACGATGTTGCTAAGAATTCTCTAAAAGCACTAGGGAAGAAAACAACAGTTCGACCTGGATTTATATCTAGACTGCTTGCTTTGTTGATGTCAACAGTCCCGAGATCTGGAAGGACATTTATATTGTCGCAAGTCATGAAAGATATGACTAAGATTTGATTGTTAGAATAATAGAATATTTTTACAAAAAGTATTAATTTAAAATTTAGATAATTCAAATAATCGAAATTTATTCAATTTCTGTTTTGGGTAGATTTTCTTTAATAAATTTATCTACTTTCTTCATCGCGTCAATGGATAAGGTTGTGAATTTGACTCCTGAAGTATAATAGTATTCATCATTCGGATCCTGTTTGGTCCACATCACGAGGCCTTGGCAAATAAATCGTAGTGTTCCACCAGGCACATAAACATTCAAGCTAAGCAAAGTATTCTTGCTGAGTTGCTTCTGTGTAGACATCTTAATACCAACAGTACTGATGTCGGTTATCACTCCATCGAATCTACCACCTTCTGTCCACAGAGTATAATTAAATTTAATTGCAGTTCTTAATCGAGTGGTTTTGCGAATCTGGCTCTTGTGAATGACTTTAGGCTTCGCAATTCGTACAAAATGTCCATCTCTACCTGACAATAGACTTGATTCAAATTGAAAATTGTAATTGGACATAGTGAATTCTACTGAAATTGCATTTTGAACATTATCAGCAAAAAATGTATCGTCCATTCGTATTTTCATCGCATCGCTTTCCATGGCTTCAAATAGACCTTGGTATTTTACACCTTCTTCGTTATTTTCGATCGGACTTATTTGGATGGGAAGATTTTGCTGAAAAACGGACATTTCATTTACCCTCTTATAGACAAATGCAAATCATATAAACTCTCATGGATTTAGCCAAGTAAATAAATGTTTATTATGTTAAATATTTTAATAAAAAATAATGAAGTAGCCTCGAAGAAGGTTGGTAATTCCATGTATCTATGAGTCAAACAATGATCAAGTTTTTGTTAATATTTGGAATATTAGGTGCGGTCTGGGATTGCAAAAAATCATTAGTTACTGAGGATTATATGAACAGCAAAAAAA
Source organism: Leptospira sp. GIMC2001 (assembly GCF_028462125.1). NCBI lineage: Bacteria > Pseudomonadati > Spirochaetota > Leptospiria > Leptospirales > Leptospiraceae > Leptospira > Leptospira sp. GIMC2001. Next base: position 105,686 of record NZ_CP115468.1, read on the forward strand.
TATTATTTGTAATAACAAGTCATGGAACCAAAGGAAAAACAGGTAAACCTACAGGCTACTTTCTATCTGAAGTCACACATCCTTGGAAAGTTTTCGTCGATCACGGTTATGAGATCGACTTTGTATCGCCAAAAGGTGGAAAATCTCCAGTTGATGGATTTGATCTAGAAGATCCAATCAACAAAGAATTTCATGAAAATAAAATATATAGAAATAAAATTGAGAATAGTTTTAAACCAACTGACATTGATACGAGTCAATACCAAGGAATTTTCTTTGCTGGTGGACATGGTACTATGTGGGATCTACCAGAAAATACTGAATTGCAAGATATAACCAAGAAATTGTATGAATCTGGTAGAATCGTTGGTGCGGTCTGTCATGGACCTTCTGCTTTAGTTAATGTTAAACTTTCAAATGGAGAGTATTTAGTAAAAGATAAAAAAGTAAACGGTTTTACTAATGAGGAAGAGTCTGCCGTTGAATTAACGGATGTAGTACCATTTCTATTGGAAGATAAGTTAAAATCTCGTGGAGGCATTTATATTAAAGGTAAAAATTGGGAGAACTTTGCAGTATCAGACCAGAGATTGGTAACGGGTCAGAATCCTCAGTCTGCCACTAAGGTAGCTGAACTTATGATTGAAGATTTGAAAAAATTATTGAGTACGAAATGATTTTAAAATCTGTTCAATTAAAATTTCAGACACAATTTTGTTCCCTGAATTATGAGTGCAAAAGTCATGAAGATCACCTTTTAATAAACTTGAAGAAATATTAGGATTCAAATTCTGAATTTCTTTTAGATGAGAGATTGGAGCCCAAATGTCTTGATCATTATAAATAAGATGAATTTTTCTTGGATTCGTGTTAAAGAAATTTTTATCTAAATCTTGATCAAGAACTTTGAATTCAGATCTCGCTAAATGAATTACGCTTCTGGGAATATGAGAACATCGAAGAAAATATTCTTGTGTTATTTTTTGAGAATCTTGATTCATAGAATTCCATAGCCCCTTTAATAATTTATTCGTAAACGAATAGGGAAGTATCCTAATCACTTTATATAGAGTTAGTGCAATAAAGGAATATAAATCGTATTTAAGTAAATATTTAAAAATTCTTTGAATTTTTGAATTCGGATCCAATTTTAAAAAAGGAAAAATTAAGAATATTTTTTTGATTGGTAACTGAGGGTTTCTAATTGCGATTTCTTTAGCGATCCATCCTCCAATGCTATGTCCAATTAATATGATCTGAAATTTTTCCTTTTTCTCGCTCTTAGATTTAGATTTTTTAATCGAAGTATTTTTAGTATGTAAATTGAGTATCGCTTCAATCTGATCAATTTTATCTTCTGTTTCTTCAATTAGATTGTACAATCTGTCCGGTTTATCTTTTCGGAATCCATAATAGGGAAGAATATGGATTGAAGTATAGCGACCCAATCCACTTTCCAACAAGTTCTTTAAATTGTTATAATAGTCTGCAATTCCAGGGTTTCCTGGAATGATGAAAATAAATTTATGAATAATCATTGATAAAATATTAAATTACCCATGAGAGCTGCGATTCATATTCATCGATAAGCTTCTCCCATTTCATAGTCATTCCTATGTCGTCCCAACCATTTATTATTCGCTCTCTGATTGAATCTGGCATATCAAAAGAAATATTCTTTTGATTTACACTGATAATTTGATTTTCCAAGTCAATCTTAAATTCAACTTTACTTGCGTCATGTGAAAATTGAATCAATTCAGCGATTACATTAGTAGGCAAAGCAATCAAGGCGATCCCATTCTTCGCTGCGTTTGTATAAAAAATATCTGCAAAGCTTGGTGCCAAAATTACACGGATTCCATAATCAGCCAGTGCCCACGGAGCATGTTCTCGACTGGATCCACATCCGAAATTTTCACCTGCCAACAAAATGCTTGCGTCGGAAAAATTTTTATCGTTCAAAATAAAATCTGGATTTGGTATCAACCCTTCTTCATCCAAATATCTCCAATTGAAGAATAATAATTTACCAAAATTATTTTTATCAATTTTTTTCATAAACTGCTTAGGCAAAATTTGATCGGTATCAATATCTTTGCGATTTAATGGGACTGCATTTCCTGTGTGAGTTTTCCAAGCTTTCATCTTATATCCTTAATACTAAATTTTAAAATTGTGAATTGGCATTAATTCAAACTACAGATTCCGATTCATTCAATGAATCCATATCACCTAGTTTGCCAAGTATTGCTGAAATTGTTGCAACTAGTGGACTAACCAAATGAGTTCTTCCATTTCGTCCTTGTCGATTCTCAAAATTGCGATTAGATGTTGAAGCACATCTATCTCCTTCTTCAAGCTGATCATCGTTCATTCCAAGGCACATGGAACAACCTGGATGCCTCCACTCAAATCCAGCATCAACGAACAATTTGTCCAAACCTTCCGCTTCAGCTTGCCTGCGAACACTACTTGATCCAGGAACAATGATTGCCTTAACATGTGGTGACACTTTACGACCTTTTGCAATCGATGCGACAACTCTTAGATCCTCTATTCGTGAATTCGTACAAGATCCTATGAAAACTTTGTTGATTTCATAATCCTTTAGATAACTCCCAGGACTTAAATCCATATAATTCAACGCGGAACGAGCGTGCATTCTCTGCTCTATATTCTCAAAAGAATCTGGATTGGGTATAGATTGTCGCAAGTTTATCACCTGAGATGGGTTAGTTCCCCAAGTAACCATTGATTTGCATTTGGATATATCAATTTTTAATATCTTATCATACTGAGCATTTGGATCAGAAATTAATTTTTTCCATTCTTCCAATTTTTTATTCCATTTATCTTCTGTTGGTGCGTTCCTTCTACCGAATAAATACTGAAAAGTTTTGTCATCTGGTGCTATTAATCCAGCTCTAGCTCCCGCTTCAACACTCAAGTTACAGATAGTCATTCTGGATTCCATTGACATTTCTCTGATTACAGATCCTGTATATTCGATCACATATCCTTGACCGCCAGCAGTTCCAATTTCTCCAATCATATATAAAGCTATATCCTTAGAGGAAATATATTGCGATACAGTGCCTTCTAGAACCACTAACATATTTTTGGATTTTTGCATTCGAATTGTTTGCGTGGCAAATACATGTTCTATGTCACTCGTTCCAATTCCGAATGCTAGTGCACCGAAAGCACCATGTGTAGATGTATGAGAATCCCCACAGACAATTACATTCCCAGGCTGAGTCAATCCAAGTTCTGGACCAACCACATGAACAATTCCTTGGTCTGGATGATCGATTTCAAGCAAAGGTATTTGGAATTCTTTCGCATTCTTTTTGAGTAGATTCATTTGAGCAAAAGATGTGGGTTCAGCAACATTTATATCTCTTGATTGAGTTGATACATTATGGTCCATAATAGAAAAAGTTCTATCTCTCCTTCGTATTTTTCTATTTTTATTTCTAATCCCTTCAAAAGCTTGAGGCGAGGTTACTTCATGAACAAGATGTAAATCTACATAAAGAATATCCTCTTCTCCATCTGATGTTATTCGTTTTAAATCCCAGATTTTATCGTATAAAGTTTTTGGTTTCATAGCTCTTCTTATCCTTATGAAGATAATCCTATACTATTTCTTAATATAATGCAAATAAATTGGTTTTATAATTCCTATAACGAAAAATTATAGTAGAAGTTTATGGAATTCAGACAAATTCGAATGTTTATGGAAATTGCCGAAGCTGGAACTTTTCTCAAAGCTTCTGAAAGAATGGGTCTAACTCAGCCTGCACTTTCGCGACAGATATTTCTTTTAGAAAAAGAGTTAGCTTGTAAGCTTATTAACCGCGGATCTAAATCAATCACTCTTACTTCTGAAGGTGAGAAGTTTTTAGAATATTCATATAAGCTTCGAATTCTATGGAACGAAATGAATGAGTCTATGAAAACTGGTGATTCACTCATTAATGGCAAATATTCTATTTCAGCAGGTGGGACTGTTGTTGCTTGGATCATGCCTTCAGTGCTCAAGGTTTTGAAAAGGAAATATCCTAATATTCAAATTTCCCTACGAGAAGGCGATTTAGTCGATACAAAGGAATCTCTATTGTCAGGCTTAGTAGATATTGGAATACTAACAGAGCCAGTTGAAATCGCAGGATTAATAAAGCATCCTTTCTTTCAGGATAAGATTATTCCCATCGCTCCGATAAATCATAAAATATTACAAAAAAAGAAAATAAACATAAACGATCTCCTGCAAGAAGATCTTATATTTTACCATCCGTCTTCCGCAATGCAACGATTGATTGATAGGAAATGGAAATCATTATTCAAGAATAAAACTCCAAAGTTGAGTATGGAATTGCGGAGTGTAGAATCAGTTATCAAATCCGTTGAGGCAGGTTTAGGAATTGGTTTTGTTTCAGAATATTCATTGAATTCTAGAATAGTTGCAATACCGATTCCTGAATTGTATATCGAGAGGAAGTTCTCCATATGTACGAGGCAAAACAATAGAAAAGCATTGAATCTACTTATTCAAGAAATTGTAGAGATTTCGAAAACTCTATACTCTAAGAAATAATAAAAGATAAAATCACAATTTATTTATTACTTAAGTGTCCAATAAACTTTCGAAAGGTCAAATTGATTCTAGGCTGCGTGACTTTTTTTGATTTCGGAAGACTATGTTGCCAATTCTTTTGGCATTCACCTTCCATAGTCATCAAGCTTCCATTCTCTAGCACGATTGAAATTTTGTTTTTATTATGAATATTCCGAAAGTCAAATCTTCTTTCGGCTCCAAAACTCACAGAAGCAATACAACCGAATTGTTCAAGGCTAGTTTCATCATCGCTATGCCATGACATTCCTTCATTGCCATCATGATAAAAATTTAGAAGGCAGGAATTGAATTTTCTATTTAGTTGTTTTTCGATTTTTGATTTAATTAGGATTAATGGTTCTGTCCAAGGATTTGCAAATTTAGTTGTGTGAGAGTAAGTATAAGAAAAGGGAGCACTTCCATACCACGCTACCTTTCTTTTAGTTATTATTTTTTTACCAAAAATTATTAGTTCATCGTGTTTCCAATCCATGTTATCAGTTAAATCATATAAGTATTTTTTCGATTCTTCATTTGTAAAAATTTTGCCATAATAGAATGCTGCGCCATCATTTGTCAGTAAATTCGCAGAATGTGGTTGAGTTAATTGGGGAAAAAGTGAGGTCATTCTCGAATGTGTAATTTAGAAAATATTCGATTGAAAAATTTGTCTTGCTACTCCAATCCTTAGTAAAGATAGCATTGTGAGTAGCTCTTTTGAAAAAATCTTAATAAAATAGAATATTAACTTTCTACTATCTCTATTGATTCCATTACGACCTTCTCAACGGGTGCATCTTGGAATCCTGTTTTCACATTAGAGATTTTTAATACTAAATCTGTTCCTTCTGTAACTTTGCCAAAAACCGCATGACGATTGTTAAGAAAATTATTATCATTTACATTTATAAAAAACTGGGATCCACCAGTATTTGGTCCAGCATTAGCCATAGACAATGTGTAGGTAAGATTTTTTAGATCAGGATGAAATTCGTCTTGAATCTTATATCCCGGTCCACCAGTTCCTGTTCCTTGTGGACATCCACCTTGAATCATGAACTTCGGAATGATTCGGTGAAATGTTAGTCCGTTATAAAATCCCTCGCTTGCAAGTTTTTTGAAATTGCCCGCTGTAATTGGTGCCTTCTCCATATCTAGCTCGGCTGTAAAAGTTCCATGATTTGTTTTGAAAATTGCTTTTGTCATTTCTAATCCTCTATTCCAAAAAAGTATAAAGAGGACTGCGGACAAGTTAAAAATCTTAGCAATTGATGGTTGACTCAATCTTCGGCGAATCAGAATTCTCCTGTAAAGAAAAAGGGATCACAATTGTTGCATTGAACTGCCCGTCGATATTTATGGAATGATCGTACGTGCCATTCAAAATATTTATCCTTTGAAGAATATTTTGTGTGCCCATTCCTTCAAATTCTTGCTTCTGAATAAAATTAGATAGACTAATATGCAAATTCCAATCCACAGAATCGAATCTCCATTTCGCCTCTCTAATTCCATACTGCAAATCGTTATTGATTAGTTCTGAAATAAAGAAATAGATGTTTCGAACATAAAGGGGGCTGGGTTTAAATGATTTCAGATCTTCAGTAAATTTATCGCTAAAAATTAAATTTAATTTTTTATTAGCATTTTGGTAGCGAGAATTAATTAGAAATTGCAGACCAAGAAATAAATTATCCGATATCAAATCAATTTCTTCTATGGTACGCATTCTGTTACGTATTGAGTATCTCACTTGAAGTAATTTATCTTGAATGGAAATAATTTGTTTATCATCAAATTTCTGAATCTCTATCAATTCTCCGAGAGATAAATAACATTCAAGGATTTTTCCACCTAAATGGTCATGGATATCCATAAAAATATTTTCGCGTTCTTGAAGGGCTGCAACATTTCTTTCCATCGCAACAACGCGAACCTGATTTACTTTGGTTAGATGATTATTCTTTAAATTGGTATATCTAACACGGAACCAATAGATATTGAGCAAGAAGGAAAGCAAAGCAGTAGAGAAAATGTATAAGTAACAAGAAATTATTTCTATATTCTGATCATGTTCGAATAGTTCCCCAATGAAGAACAGTGTTCTTGCATAGTAGTAAGTCAGATACGAGATTAGAAAAATCAAATAGTCCCGAGGTCTTCCTAGAAAAAAGAAGGCACAGAATATCAAGAAAATTACCGTAGCAAACCATGTACTTATCTCCCAAAAAGGGACACTTCCATTTATTTGAATCTCAGACTCCAAGATTAGAATTGCAAAAGTTATAAAATTCAAAATCCCAATCTTTTTAGAAGTTAATCTATCTCGAGTTATCGGTATAACAACACTACAAAGAACCATTACGGATATTCTAATTCTGAAAGTTATATATTGAATATGCTCCTCCAAATATATATCTAGGAGTGCGAAAATTCCATAAATTACCAGACCTCCAATTCCAAAAACGGCATAACTGGTTCGAGATTCTCTCAATATTCTGAAATATATTCCCAGTTTTAATCTTTTTCTAGTGAAAATGGATCTAAGATAATTCAATATAATGAACCATGCTATAATTTATTTTTATGAATATCATAAATAGTATAAAATTAGAATAAATATCTGAAATTTAACTACCTGTTTATTCTGATAGTATTTGACAATCAAGCGAAAAAAATTATTGCCTATCACAAAAAATAAATTTCTATCAATCATTAAAGCATTCTAAGATTATAAAATACAGTAATTTCAATTATGAGCAAACAGAAGTATACAGCCGCAATTATTGATGATAATTCTCAATATAGAGAATTTATTAAAAAAGTTTTAGTACAAGATCCCATTTTCGAAAAAATCGAAGAATATAAAAGTGGCGAAGAATTTCTTAGCCTAAACCGAGATATACTACCTGATCTTATCTTTTTGGATATACATTTACCGCACCTATCTGGCATTGATTTGCTTCGTATCATAAGAAAGAGAAGTCAGGATGCTAAAGTTATTATGATTACTAATTCTGATTCTGAGGAAACAATTTTCCAATGTATTAAGCAAGGTGCACTGGGCTATATTTACAAAATGGATGTAAAAAGTATTAAGGAAGTCTATGATATTATACTTAAGGGTGGAGCAGTATTTTCGCCAACAATTGCTCTAAGAATCGCAAATCAGATCCATCAGAAAGAAAAGATTTCCCAGGATGATATTCTTACTGATAGGGAACGACAAATTCTTCAATTGATAATCGCTTGCAAAAAGGATAATGATATAGCAGATTTATTAAAAATTTCGCATAGCACGGTGAGATTCCATGTTAAGAACATCTGCCAAAAATTTGAAGCCAAGAATAAAATGGAATTAACGAAGATTGTTCGGGATACCGGTTGGTTTTGACACTCTATGATTGCTGCTATTCTAGTTAAAGTTCTTAAATTATAATACATTAATGCATTATTGAAATATTAAGATATTAAATATCATTTTATTAACCTACCTATCATAATAGATAGTATTCGCAACATTTATCATAAAAAATATTGATTAAAATAATTAGCCATAATCCTTAAGCTATTATGATCGAAATCAAGCTGCGAAATAAAAAATTTACATATTTAATCTTAGTATTTTTTTATTTTTATAATCCAATACTAGCTGATGATATTTTCCTTAAATCAGGCAAGACGTTAACGAATGTAAAAACAAAGATTACAACGGATGCGATTGAAGTTCGTTCTGAAGATGGTAAAGTTATTAAATTTTCTAAAAAAGAAGTTAAGAGCTTAAAAGTTAGATCTGTCGTTTGGAAGCCACCCAAGATTCAAAAAACGGAAGAAGAAAAGATCCTAGAACAGCAAGAAGAGGAAAGTCGTGTAGCTGAGGCATCGATCAAAGGTGATGAATTTATTCCAAGAGATCCCGATGATGAGATCAACCCATGGTCCAATTTTGCCCTTGGTTTGATTCCAGGATATAGTGGAATGTATCGGACCAATGATACATGGACAGCTATTAGTTTTTCAGTATTGGAAACTTTTGCTCTATTCTATACTTATGATGTCTGGCAAGCGAAACAAACTACCCTAGGATTTGGTGATCCAACTACGGGTGGTTTAATATTGGCAGGCTCATTGATACCGGCGGCGCCTGGCGGTTCCAATAGTTATATTAGTGTGTTTGGTTTTTACACTGAATCAGCTAGTACTGGTTATTCGGGAGCCCTATCTGGTTTTGATTATGTTAAACCAGGTCAGCCTGCAACTACATCGCAGAGATATTCAACAATGAAAAGTACATCAATTGGTATACTCGGTATGATTCTATTTGTCGATGGCGTGATGTCATTTTTTGCAGCAGATTCATGGAACGAAGGAACTTATGGTGGGGAAAAGTCGGAGGATTTTATTCGACCAACAACACCAATGTCGCGGACACTTCGTTCAGCATTTCTGCCAGGTTGGGGACAAGTTTATGGTGGGGATAAATGGAAAGGATATTCCTGGATGGTTGGTGGAATTGCTTTGATCGGAAATGTTGGGAGAGCGGAAGCTGCAGTAAGTGCAGCGAAAAGAGAATATAGGGACTCCCCTGGCGCATTAGGCGGAATCATTGGTCCTGTGTTTTTACCGAATCGAGGAATAAATTCTACCCAACCTGAAAGACTTAGCTCGTATTTTTTGTTATCTTACTTATTGAGTGAACCAAGTTATCAAAAGTTGGAATCTGCTGTTGCAGATCGGAACAATGCTTGGACTTTCTATGGAGCTTATTGGTTGATCAATTTGGTTGATGCCTATTTCTTTAGCGGTCAAAATTTGGAAAATAAATCTGGAAAGGTTAGTTTTTTTCCAAGCTTTCAATACCAGCCAGTTATATCGGGTGGCAATCAAGTTAGATGGGAATCGCTACTGGAAATGACAGTGGTATATCATTACTAGGAGTATAACAATGAAAAAGATTCAGCTAAACAATTTTCTAAAATATATGATTCTAACAATAAAAATATTATATTTAACTATTTTACTGGTTTCTTGTAGAAATGTGGAACTAGAAGAGCCATCAGGTGGTGATCCTATCCGGGGAAATGGGTTGATACTAAATTATCTATTCAGTAACATTCAGCCTAGTGCTGGTTCGAGCAACAACAATAGCCGCTACAATTTTATAAAATCTGGGAATGTTGTATATGGATATGGAGATGCAGGAACTAAGGCATCTATCGTAGCTATCACTTCGCCAGAATCAGTGAATCGAGCTAGTTTTGATATTCCCAATTGTACTTCCTCTAGCTCTTCTACAAATTCCGTATATTGCATTATTCTAACATTGTCTGTCTCAGGCGATCAAGCAAAGGCAATAGCTGCAAAGATCGTAGCGAACAGGCAATCTGGATCCGGTGAAGTTACTAGTGAGGCTTCACTGTATATAGGTATAGGATCGGCTACCAATTTATCTGGGATGGTTTTTACTTCGATTGATAATGGATCGATCGGACTTACAGATCTTTCGAGACTTACGATATTCAATCCGCTCGATTCCGCAACGGATGGAACAAATTTTGTATTTCGATTTCCAGATGGAAATAATAGTCGCTATTGTGGAACAAACAATAACGGATCTAGCTGGACTTGTGAGACTGTTATATCGGGAGGTCAAGAATTTGTTAGAAATTTTGGTGGAACCATGGCTATTGGAGCTCGTCGTCGATGGAATGGAACTGCTTTTATAAATACAACGGCAACAAATACTTTTAGATTTGGTACGGAAATTGGAAGTCGAACCTATTTTCCAAGTAACACTCCTCAATTTACTGATACTGCTGCCGCTTCATGGACGAATCCTATCACACTGAGCACGGGAAATTTTTCGACAACACCAAGTGGAACTGTCAATGATTTCTTTGAATTGAATGCGAATTTGCATTTAGTTTTTAGTCAGGATTCTGGAACCGGCTCTGCATTTGCTAGAACCTATTCGATTCATAGAACAACTGACAATGGTTTGAACTATAATCTTATTCAAACGCTAGATTCAAACAGTCCGATTCTAAATATTTCTAGACCAAACACTATAAAATTTATAGGGCTTGGTTCAATAATTTATGCAAATGTAGAAGGTCAGAATGAAAGAAATTTCTTTACGACCAAATTAGTATATACAAGTGATTTCAGCAACTGGGTGGAGCTTCAATAATAACAAATATAAATTATTGAATTTTCAAAATATTTTAATTAGAGGATAGAATTGATGAATGGAAAAATTTCCGGAAATTATACCAAAGCTTTAATGCTTATGGTTTTTACACTCGTATGCATGGCAATATTTTCTTGCAAAGAAGATCCCAAGCCTGATATAGCTGACTCACCAAAAATCTCAACTAACACAGCAGTTGTAATTTTTACGGTCGGAGATGTAAGTATCGAGGGTGTGAAGCTTAAACAAGGTGACATCTTGCAACCTGGAATAAAGGTTACAACAGGCAAGAAATCTTCTTGCGAACTACAAGTTAGAGAGCACGAATCTGAAATTGTAATTCAATTAAAACAAAATTCAGAATTTATCCTGGAAGATAAAACTGGACCAGGTGAAGTTAAATCAAGTGTAACTTTGGGAAATGCATTGTTCAAAGTAAACAAGCCTCTCAAGAAAGGAGAAAGTATTCAAGTTGTAGCACCGACCTTTGTCGCTGGTGTTCGCGGCACAGAATTTTCTTTAGACGTTGCTAAGAACGGAGATTCTAAAGTTAGTGTTGTGAGCGGAAAGGTTTCTGCAATTCATCGGATTGCGGAACTAGATGATTTACCAACGGATATAATTGAGAAATCGCAATTTCTTCAGAATTCGGTTTATAAATTGGAAGAAAATGAAACCATTATTGAACCGGGAGAAAAAGTCTTAATAACTAAGAAGGAATCTGATAAAATACTGAACGATTCTCGAATTAAAGAAGCAATCAAAATTGCAAAATCCAGTTCAACTGATGAAAGTGGAACAGCAATTGCGCTAAAGATTGATGATAATTTTAGGAAGACTGTAAATGTTAATAAGGAAGCCATCATTCCGGCACCAGTTGTGCAAAAAATGGAAGCAAAAGATTTACAAAAACAGATTAAAGAATTTGAAAATCTAATTGCATTAGAGCAAATCAAGTTACAAGATTCAATTTCGACAAATGCTGAGTTGAAGAAGATAAATGAAGAACGAAAAGAAATAATGATTCAAAAGATTGAAGAAATTACAGGTAAGGCTTCAGAAACTTTGATACTAACAAGTGGAACTAAAGTGAAAGGAGTGATTTTTCAAGAGGGTGATACCTATATAGTTCTTACACCTGAAGGACGTAAAGAATTTCAAGAATCGGAAGTAGAAGGAACAGAATTTTAACTTCACCCATAGCCATTCTATTGCACTTCAACAGGATGGCTTGCAATTCATTCCCCTTAGTTCTCAATGGATCAATTGCTTTTATTAGTTTAGTCCGTAGTTTATACAATTGTTCCTTTTTCAAGCGACTGGATTTGTCAACTAGTTCTAGTTTGACGATTGACTCTTGCTGATCTTGTTTTGGATTGAACCAACCATTTAGTTCTGAACATTGATGACATACTCCATTTTTATTAACAAGCGAGCATCGATTATCAAATATATCTGTCATCGTTTTTCTAGAATCTTGAAGTAAATATTTTATTGATCCTTCAGATTTATTCAAAACAGAACATATATCATGTATAGCAAAATCATAAACATCCTTGAGAAGGATCACAATTTGTTTTTCAATAATAAGATTCTTAGATATGCATGTAAAACATGTATCAATATGTTCTTTTATTTCATAAGATGCTGAGATAGAAGAATTGTGAACCTTGACGATAGAATCATAGACAGCTTTGTTGCTTAGAACAATATTCTTCGCTTTTTCACTTACATCTGCTGTCCATTGTTTTCTTCTTTTAAGTTCGTTATAAACTAAATTCGTAGCGATTTGGAAAACCCAAGTTTTTAAAGATGACTCTCCCCGAAAGGTAGAGAGCTTTTCAAATGCTTTAATAAATGTCTCATGAGTGTAATCTTCCGCATCATTCCTATCTGTTGTAAGGCGATATAAAAAAGATTTCAGCTGACCTTGGAATTCTGAGAATAGTTCCTGGAATGCATTTATATCACCTTGAGTTGCTTTCAGAAGTGTTTCTTCTCTACGATTTGTTTCCATACTCTCCTCGAATTCCATATTAAAAATTATTTGTCAACTTTAGAAACGGGTGGAGTCAATCTTATCGGTCTCTTCTCTGAACTACACATATCGTTGTCCAAAGGTCTCTCTCCAAAATGGATATCACCCTTTTCATTCATCATGACAATATCATGATCTTCGTTACATATAGAAACGGATTTCCAGCCAGAGCATCCTGTTTCTGATATATCTTTCTCTTGACCTAGAACTAAATTACAATCAGAAAATCTGAAAGCATTTAGCAAATCTTTGTTATCGGTATGCACGGTTAGAAATTTCTTGTCTTCATAAAAAATTGCATCCATCGCCGTAGGAATTATTTTGGATTCACCGAGCATTTTATAATTTCCGAAAGTTCTAAATGAAAAAACTTTCAGATTACCCATAGGATCAAGACTCAATGTAAAATCCAAAGTCCATTTATCCTTTTCGAAAGTAAAAGTTCTTTTGCCAAAAGCTTTTCCATATGGATAAGGTTCAACATCCGTATAGGTTCCACTCAATTTATTCAATGGATTTTTGGTTCCAGTACAATGAAGAATTCCGAAACCGATCATCAGGATCAGATGTAAAGTTACGATTGTTGATTTTGTTTGTTTCATGTTTTGCACCTCTTTTCTTGCAAGAAATTCCGACAAATGACGAAACAAAAACGGATGATGATTTGGAAAAATTGGGATAGAAATAGCAAATTTTTTGCAAAAAGTGAAGAATCGCAATTTTTGAGGACAATATTGCAAATTTCTTGCCAGTTAGATTATGGGTTTGTGTTTTTCTGTTGGAAATTTTGAGAATCATGCATCCAATTCAGGCATGAACGCCTATCGAAATGCCTCCTATGCTGGGTTTGTTTTGTATTTTATCGGAATTGTGTTATTCATCTATGGGTTTGCGAACTTATCGATTGAATTGGATCTAGATGAGAAAGGGCTCAAAGCAACCGGAGAAGTATATGATCTAGAGGTAACGGAACCTTATCGGCAGGCTTGGGTTGTTTTCCAGACTCAAGACGGTAAGACGGTTCGATTCATGGACAAATTGTTCTGGAACCAAGATTTCGAAAAATATACGGTGGGGCAAAAAGTAGAAGTTCTCTACGATCCTGCAAATCCGAACCAAACAGCCGTGATCGATGATTTCTTCCAGAGAACGACGGCGCCATGGTGGCCCGTGATCGTTGGTTCCATTATAATTCTAGTTGGTTATGTAATGAGAAAGGTAATGCTTAGAAAGGCTGCAGCTTTTGATCGATCTCGATAAGAAAGAAACTTCTTATTTAAATGCTCCAAAGCTGCAATATTTTTTAGTTTTCAAATTTTGATAGATGTCATATTCGTAATTTATAATTCTTAGATATTTAAACCTTAAAATTACGCACATCTCCTGGATCCATAGAAACTTTGGGACCTTCCGATTCTCTCAATTGAGAAAGACGAAATCCTTCGGTTGCAGTAACTTTGAAAAGTTTCTCCGGATCACTCGCTCTCAAATTTTGAGCTGCGAGCTCCACTCCATCAGAAACATTGATTTCACGGCGTTTGTTTCTTAGCCCATCCATAATAAGATCAATGGCATGATCTAGTTCCATACCATTTTCAATATTCGTATCGCTTTTACCGCGCGAAGAACCATCTCCAGCAAACGAGTTGATAGCAATATTGGTTCTTACGGAACCAGGTAATATTGTGCTTACATGAATATTAAAGAATTCTTCTAGTTCAGCACGAATGCAATCAAAGTAACCGATGATCGCATGCTTTGCTCCAGAGTAGCCGCTTCTCAGAGGTGGACCAACTTTTCCTGCAACGGAGCTTACGACCGCTAGATGTCCTTTTTTTCTAGCAGTCATTTTTGGCAGTATCAATTGCGTTAATGCGACTGGAGCCAGGTAATCAATTTCGATCAATTGACGATAGACTTCAAATTTTGTATCTAAAGCAAAGCTTCTCTGACTCACTCCAGCATTATTTATAAGCATATCAACACCGCTGCGCCAGTTCCAGGCTGTTTCGACTTTATCCGGAAGACTATCGAAATCGGTAGTATCAAACGGTAACACCAATGAATGTTCTTTCGAAATTTCTGAAACGTCTGTTAGTTGATTGACTTTGCGGCCAGAAAGAATGACATAGGCACCCTCTCTTAAAAATCGGATCGCAAGAGCTTTTCCAATTCCAGAAGAAGCACCTGTAATCCATATTGTTTGATCTTTAAAACTCATTCCAATTCCTCTTGATAAATTTTCGTTCAATTAAAAAATCTTAACCAATTGCTTACCAAGATTTTTACCATTCATCATTCTGATAAATGCTTCTGGAGCATTTTCAATACCTTCTAAAATATCTTCACGGTATTTGATCTTTCCTGATTTAAGTAGCTTGGCGAAAATCATAGTGCATTTCATGAACTGTGGAGCGTAATCCAATGCTAAGTAGCCCATTTTTTTGATTCTTTTTACTAACAAAGCATTATGATCACGAGGACCTACATCTAAACTTGTATCGCTAAGATGCGCAATACTTGTTCGTCCACACACAATGATTCTTGAGTGATCGTTCAGAATTTTCAAAACTTCATCACTCAAATCGCCACCGACATTATCAAAATAAACATCGGCTCCATTTGGACAGGCTGCCTTGAGTGCGGATGACAGATTGTCTTTGTCTTTATAGTTTACGGCTGCATCAAATCCATACTCATTTAGTAATATATTGCATTTCTCTTCCGAACTGGTGATACCAACTGCGCGGCATCCAGATAATTTTGCTAGTTGACCCACTATGGATCCAACCGATCCAGCAGCAGTACTAATTATTACTGTTTCACCTATCATAGGTTTGCCGAGATCATATAAGCCAAAATAAGCAGTAAATCCAGATACTCCGAGTACACCTAACCAAGCAGAAAGTGGAGCCAAATCTTTTGGAACCTTTTGCATTTGTTCATTTTTGGATCCCGATCCTATTGCATATTGTTGCCAACCATAGTATCCAAAGAGCAGTGTGCCAATAGGGTATTCTGAGTTTTTAGATTCCAGAACTTCCGATATCGTATAACCTGGAATCATTCCATCAATTGGTACAGTTTCTGTATAATTTTTTTCATCACGAATGCGTCCGACTAAAAATGGATCAATCGATAGCCAAAGATTTTTGGTTAAAAATTGTCCCTTGTCGATCTCAGGTAACTCTTCGGTTTTTAAATAAAAATTTGATTCATTAGCGAGTCCTACTGCCCTTGATTTTAAACAGATCTTCTTATTTGTAATTCCCATTTCTTTTATGTCCTTCCTTAATTTTATTAATTATTTTCTAAAATTTATTGCATCAATCTGATGAGCTTTCAGAAGCATTCGTACTATCTGCATAGGTAATCTTAGTTGAATACTGGAAACCTAATGATTGTTGTTGAGTAGCTATGGATTCATAACCTGTTAAGGTCGGTGTCCCATTGATTTGTGTTGCGATGTTTGTTGCAAGTCCCGATAGGCCTTCGATTTTTTCTTTTACTTGCTCAGAAAAATATATTGAGAATTCAGAGCCCTCACTGAAGGAATATCCGATTCCTCCTGTGAAGTGTCTTCTTCCCGTTGCGGGACTTGCGAGATTGATGGATGTGTTAGACGGTTCAAATGCAGCCGTGTTCCAAGACGCACCAAAGGATACTCTCAAATTCTCAATTGGAACTAAACGAATTCCCACTTTGAAGACATCCATGTTCTGCCATCCTCTACCCGGGCCTCCTGGATTTCCAAATTGTATCTGAGTTATGGGACTGTATCCTGGATTCGCAAGTGCATTTACTTCTCCGTATTTTAATTTCTGAAAATCTCCAACAAAAGAAATAAATTCGAATGGTGATATTTCAAAGCCAATCGAATAGTTTTCTGGCGTATCGAGTCTGCCACGATCCGAAATCAAACCTCGATAACGATCAAAATTTGTCATACGAGTTTTGGGCGACCAAGCCGCACCTAAACTTAGATATTTACTTACTTTCCACAATCCACCGATTCGGGTACCAACACCGAAGCTATAATCAAAGCCCCTATTAGAGAGATTTCTTTTATCACTCGATACAGATGCTAATCCCTGTTCTCCTGTCGTCTCGAAGCTGGTTCCAATAGCTAAAACTGATATTCCCAATGAAAAGGTTTCGAGAAATTTTATTGAATAAGTAGGTGCGAGCGTGAATTGTTTATAGTTACTTGCTAATTGACCATCACCACAATCCACATTTCCAAGCTTTAATTCACCGGGTGCAGCTGGCGGAGGAACAGGACAAATATTCGAAGTCCCAGGGTAAACTGTACTTGTGCCATTGCTATAACCAATAATTCCAAGGGTTGAATCTTCAGAAATTTTCTTACTGAAGCCAAATTCGGCTAAAGCATCCGTTGCTCTTTCACTACGTAAATTTGCATCTAATAGTCCATTCAATCCTGCTTTTCTCTCGAGATCCGTAACCCCAGTCGAGACCAAAAGACCAAGATCAAGGTGATCACCCACCCATGCAGTACTAGCTGGATTGATAGCTCCCCCTATAGCATCTCGCGTGGTTGCAGCTCCAGCGCCCCCCAATGATCTGGCTTCGGAACCATATCCTATTTGAAAAAAACCATTGTCTGCATTCAAAGCACTTGCCCAATTTATGATAATCAATGTGAAAAAAATACTTTTGAATAAGTGCTTCATAGTTACTGTCCTAGGGTTAAATTTTAAATACTCAATAAACTTCGATTAGTTGATGCTATGCTATGTAATTTCTAAGTAGACCCAATTTCTCAATCTCTGCTTCTACAATATCACCAGATTTTAAGAAATTCCATACTTCTACCCCAGAGCATTGTGGCACGCATCCGGTAGCTAATAATTCTCCTGGGTAGATTGTTTCATTCCAAGAAGCATAGGCAATAATGCTGGCAATAGAATGAGTCATTTCGGAAGTAGAACCCGAACCTCTAGTCTCTCCATTGACTTTTATATTTGCTGTTAGGTTATTAGGATTTTTAATTTCATCCGCAGTTACAACCCATGGACCGATGGCATTGCTACCGTCAAAATCCTTCCCCTTTGCTGGACCCGCACTGGGCTTCGTTCTCAATTCTTGTATGAGAAGGTCTCTCTCTGAAAAATCGTTGAAAAGTACATAACCAAATATGAATTCAAGAGCTTTTTCTTTTGGAATATTCTTACCTGCTTTACCAATGATTACTCCTAATTCAACTTCATAGTCAAGTTTTGATCCTCCTTGAGGTGGATTGATTGAGTCTTCTTGGCCAGATAGATTCAATCTTGTTCCTTTATAATAAATTGGTAGTTTATAAAAACCTTTCGGTATTTTCGCAATTCCAAAAATTTTGATTAAAATTTGGGCGAATGGATTGAAGTTATTCTTTACAAATTGCCCAAATGCATTCTTGAGATGTTTTTCGTATACGCTAAAACATCGTATTTGTGCTGGATGAATGGAGATTCCTAATTTACTTTCTTTGATATCATACAAAAATTCATCCAATTTTCCTTCCACGGCTAAATTGATTTTTTCTTGAACGATTGACAAAGGCAAGGTTGCGTTAATAAAGTTCTCAAGGCTTTTAAAATTATTGTCATTCGCAAAAACCGAAGTTAAATCAAGTAAAGTGTCTATTGATACAGCGACACCCAAATGATAAATGTCTTGATTGGATGGAAGAAAATGACAGAATTTCATTTATTTGCCCCAGAAATATTCTTATTAAAATTAAGAACCGTAGAATCTGGATTTAACAGATTATCAATTGATTCCCCTTCATGGAATTTTTTATAAAGCAAATTAGGATCGAATTCATTTCCAATGGAATTATGTTTAAATGATCCTGAAAGCATCCACTTATCCATCTCATCTCTAGATTCGAAATTTTCAACCTGCAGTTCAACTTGAACCCCATCAATATCCGTATAATAGATGCTAGTTGTTGGTCCATGATTAATACTCCAAGTTGGATGAATCTCAGATCTTTTCAATCTATGAAAAGTGTGCAAAAGATCTTCCAAATTGCTAAAAGTAAATGCTACATGGTCTAGACCTGTTGATTCACGGCGTTTTGGAGCAAAATTGTTTGTATTGATAATTGCAATCCTATGGTGCTCTTGATCGAATGTTATAAAGCATAACATTTCGTCTCGAAAAGTTATCTCAGCTCCTAGGACTCGCATCCACCAATCGATTTTTTTTTCATAATGGCGAGTTGTAAGTACGATATGAGCTAAATAGCTTGGTTTTCTTGCGTCGGTGTCAGGGCATGGAATTGGAAAGGTTTTTTCTTTTGTTAACATTATATCCTCAGTTATTTCTTATTAATTTCGAATGAAATAGATTATCAAAGACTTCAATTAATGTTAAATCAGGATCGGTTGGCAATTGAGGTATTCTCTTGATGATAAAGCCATCGCTTCGAACCACCAAACAACCGCCAGTCTCTAGTCCTAATCTTGTATGAAATTCGAAGTTACTTATTTCAAAGTCATCTGTGGAATCTTGCCCAATTGATGGAACCGATACTGGAATTTTCCAAATTTTCTCAACTCTATTTGTAGTTTTTGTCCAAATGTCCTTATGGGATTTCCAACATAGAAGACTTAAAGTAAAGTTCGAAACCAAGTCCCTAGTCGAAAGAGATTCCTCTTGTCGTTCAGACCATAAATGGGGAAGAAGCGAACCGGAAATGGAGGATTCCAAATAATCTCCCCAAGCATCTACGGGATTCGGACGAATTGCTTCATCTCTATCAATAAAGCCAGAATAGAGCTCCTTACCAAGATCCAATCCCAGTGTTAGAAAAACGGATTTCTGATTCTGTAAAGCAAATGCTATTTTACGACGAGCCGCTTCGCCTTTTTTACTAAATTCACTGAGTGAGCTCAAAGGTTTGGTACCGATCGTAAGAAGCTTTTTAATGATTCCTGCCTTGGATTTTCTGGGTAGTAATTTGAGTGGAAATTTATTAAAGCCACCTTCCAACTTCTTCATTCCACCGGGATCTAAACCAACAGATGCAAATACTTCTTCGGAAATACTGTTCAATTTGCGAGTAGCAATTGCTAGTTTTTGGAAACTTTCTTTTCGTTCTTGGTTGAAAGATAAAAAGATTCGATGTAAATGTTCAGTGTTTATTCCGGTTTCTCTTGCCAGAATCAAGCGCCAAGCAAGACTCATTGCGTCCTCTATCCCATGATTCAGTCCAAACCCACCGATTGCAGAAAATCCAAATGCGGCATCACCAATTAGAAATGCGTCATCTTGAAATACAGATTCTGACTCCCTCAGTTCCATGGACCAGCATCTAGCAGAATGTATATTGATGGAAAAGTCCTTAACTCCAATAGCACTTAAAATATATTGTTTGAGTTCCGCGTGAGTAAAATCCTTTTCGGAAACAAGTTTCTCGATGATAGGCAAAGTCAGAACCCATTCATCTGCATGATTGGATTGGATTGTTAATGTTCCCGCGAATTTTTCGTTCAATATCCAATACAATGGGCCGGAACGAGTCTTAACGAATTCAGATAGATCAGCACTAAAATGAATCTGCAGAACGGCTTGCATTTTTTCTGTCGAAGATTTTATTCCCAAGAATTTTCGAACACAACTTGTGGCTCCATCAGCACCGACAAGGTATCGAAAATCCAATGAAGCTATATGGTTCTCTGGACCAAGTAAAGTTACAAAATGTCTATCTACCAAATGTTTGTGATAAATAATTTTTGTATTTTCGAAGTATTCTATATGCTCATTCTCTAAGAGTAAGTTTCTTAGCTTGCTTTCGACTATTCTCTGAGAAAGTTGTATTGGTCTGCATGGGCTAGCTTCTAAAAGTTTCACCGTATAATAAGTATCATTTCCAATGGGTGTACATTTTCCTAGCTCAAGTCCATTTAATGAAGTACACCAAGTTATATAACGTAATTTTAATGGAGGTGGGCTAATTTCACGAAGTTCCTCTGCAAGCTCAAAATCTATTGATCGAATGATCTCCAAACTACGAGCTGAAAAGACATTACCTCGTGGATGACTGTCAATTGTTGATCTCTTATCAATGATAACAGATTTGATCCCAAATTTTGCCAGCTGAAGAGCAAGGATACTTCCGGATATTCCTGCACCTACGATTAGAATGCGTTTTTCTGGATTAGGTCTAAACTTATGGATCATAGCTACGAAACCGCCGTCCATTCCATTTGTTTTGGTTCGGCTACCTTTATGTCTTTATCAAGAATTCTGCGAATGATGTAACCCAGGTATTCCTTCGTGACCGACTCCAGATCCAAAGTGAAGAAGCCTATATAACCATCTGGTCTAACAACAATTAAACCATCTTTTCGAGATCCAGCAATATTATATAGTCTTTCGATCCCTTCCATCGACATATGATCATTGCAACGGTAAATATGAACTGGAATGGGGATTTCATATTCAGAAAAATTGAGATCCTCTAGTTTACTATTTTGATTCCAGTAGAAAATATGAAAACTCCTTGAATCAATTAAATCATGGCTATTCTTCTTATCTTCATCCTTATCAAAAATGAAATGCGGCATTCGTGCACCTGGTTGGAAAGAAGATAAATAATCCAGAACTGGATCAGAAGGCTTTTTGTATTCGAGATTATTGGTTACAATATTCTCACTCTCATAAACAAATCCAATGTCCAATCCAATGTTATGAAAATGTCCTGCTTGATTATCTATTGCCTTTTGAACGTTGTTTTTTATAAGTTCATACTTTTTACCGGCTAACGATCCTTTCGAAATAAGATTTAGTTTTCTTTCGATAGGATAGAAGATTATTTTCTTTATAATATTCTTAATAAACTGTGGAGTCTTCTTGACGATCCACTTAGATCTGACCATACCCAAAACCCGAAGCATATCTTCATCTAATCCCAAGGCTGTTGTAACTTCCCGCATTTTTAAATGATTTTGTAAACTACACAATCCATTATTGATAGCTATTGGTTTTCTTTCGACTTCATAAGAGTCTAACAACGATTTAGGTGCTTTGTTTCTGAGAACCAGAGCGAGTTTCCAGCACAAATTGTGCGCATCGGCAACTCCTGCATTCATACCCAAGCCACCGGTCGGCGGATATCGATGGGCTGCATCACCTAGCAGAAATATATTACCATTGCGGTATTTATCTGCAATGTTACATTGCATCGTCCAGTTAGAAACGGATTTAATTTTTAATGGAAGCTTCTTGTCGCCCACAGCATTCCGAAGTATACGCAAGCATCGCTCTTCTGTATAATCTTCGGCTTTCTCGTACGGAGGAAAATATGGAGTCATAAAAATTCCATATTTAGAGGAATCATGAACAATGAAAGTGCCTGGTGCTTGAGTAGAAATATTCCATACTAAGATGGAAGGCTTATCTTTCATTAATTCACGAATATTACCTTCATAATGCATTGTTATAAG
Organism: Leptospira sp. GIMC2001; assembly: GCF_028462125.1. NCBI lineage: Bacteria > Pseudomonadati > Spirochaetota > Leptospiria > Leptospirales > Leptospiraceae > Leptospira > Leptospira sp. GIMC2001. The sequence continues at coordinate 127,996 of NZ_CP115468.1, forward strand.
GTTAGCGATATTTGATTCACCAGACATTTTGATTCTGGAGAATTTGCGAACTCGACTTCCTGCACCATCTACGCCTAACAAAAACTTTGTTTTAATTTTTCGGATCTCGCCTGTGATTTCATTTCGTACTGTTGATAGTACATAAGAACCTCGATCTTGTGAAGTTTTCCAGGACGTGTTGAACCATACTCTGAGATTGGCAGCTCTTGATACCTGAAAATACAGCATCTGTTCAAGAATATGTTGTGGGAGATTGGTGGATCGAAGAGCACTAGAGTCGTCCATCAGTTCTTTGTAGTCATCACTGAAGGCATCAAACACACCCAGGTCTCTACCAATGAGTGAATTTCTCCATACTATGTACTTAGAGTAGTCCGCCTTTGTTTCTTTATTTTCAATTTCAGCTTTTGTTATCCCAATCTCTCTTAGAATTTCTCTTGTTCGCGACGTGACGACATGGGCTTGGGGGTCTTGGTGTAAGTGAGGTTTCTTTTCAACTAAGATGCAGTTGATTCCTAGTTTTGATAACAATCCGGCAGCAACTAAACCTACTGGTCCACCGCCCACTATTAGTACCTCTGCTTGCTCTATCTGCATGAAAAATCCTCGGTATCCGTGTAATTTCAGTTCCTGATCTGGATAACTTTTGATTACATTTATACTTATATAAATATAAGTCAATAGAAAAATTGAACTTTTTACAATTTTGTATCAAAAATGTGTATTTTTAAGGTTTTAAAGGAAAGGGGGAAGTCGATCGTTCAAAATTTGATTCAATCTCGTTCTGTAAGAATTCCATTCAGCAAAACTTCTTTCGCCCACATTTCTATGGGTAAAGAATGTGAGGCTTTTTCTATCTCAGCTTCATCATAGATTCTAGATATTAGCGGAGATGTGTAAACTGGTGCAGTTAGTATACTTGTCAATACAATGCTTCCATATGCTTTTGGAATTGGTTTGATCAGCTTAAGTTGGGTGCAAATAGTTATTAACTCATCCAAGTAATTATGAAAGGGTTTCATATACTTTTCTACGAACCAATCCAGTCGAGGTCCGGGCTGAGCTATTTCGCCTAATAGAATTGTATGGACTTGAGGATTGGAAATATGAACATCAATGAAGATATCGATCACTTGTCTCAATTGAATCAATGGATCTGGATCTTTCAATTCCATCAATCTGTCTCGCCATTTATAAAAAGATTTTATAAATGCCATTTCGATCACGGCTCTCCAAATACCTTCCTTATTGCCAAAATGGTAATTCAATAAGGGCTGCTTAAATCCTGCAATCTTTGCAATCGTTAGAACGGATGCGCCATGGTAGCCTTTCTGAGAAAACTCAATTTCTGCTGCTTGTATTAGTTTTTCCCTACCAGAGTCTAAAGGCTCAGAAATATCTGGCAATAAATCAAAAAGTTGTTGAAAGTGTAATGACTTTGGATGAGACATGTGAACTTTTCGTACCTAAAAATTTTCTAAATACTATTCTAATCCTTTTATATTCAAGGGCAAGATCATGACAAATGAAAAAACCTCCGATTTCGGTTTAGAATTAATCTTAAAAGAACCTACTATTGTTCGTTTGTTTCCATCTTATTTGTTGTTACAAACGTAATCAGATTGATTGTAATCTTTATAAAATTCTTAAACTCGATTCTAGTGGATATTTTCGAATTTTTTCACAATTGATTATTTATCTATAAATTCGAATGTCTATTATGTGAATACGATTTCGTATTAAATAAAAAAAAAGGATAAGATTATGAGTTTTAATAAACTAACAATTATTTGTTTATTTTTAATTATGTTTAGTCCAGGTTTCATACTGGGTGAAGAAATTGATTTAGAGGAGTCAGAAGTAAAAGAAACGACGAAGACTGTTCACCAATCTGCGGAACCTAACTCTTTGAATCCAAATTCCATTGAGCTTAAAGGCGGAATCTACTACAACAATGATATTGTGAGTCCCCTCGCAAGTATTCTGTATCAGAGAGATTTGAATCAGAACTGGGCGCTTGGATTAGCTATTACCGGAATCAACCTTGCGAATAGTCAGAAAAACGAAGATGTTGGAAGTTTGAATTTTTTTGGAAATTCAAACTTTAAGGCGAGATTGGTCCCTATCGATTTTGTTATCGCTTATAATTTTATGGAAGGATCAAGTTTTCGTCCTTTTATTAGGGGCTATTTGGGTGGTGCAATTTTTTCTGCGAGTTATGAAGGTCGAGGTGGGATGGAAAGAAAGAGAGAAGAAAGATTTTTCCACGGAGGGTTGGGCTTAGGGTTTCGATATTTCATTTCAGATAATTTTTATGCAGTGACGGAAATGAATGCAAACTACTTTGACAATGAATTTTTAAAGAAAGATAATACTCATCTTTACGGTCAGGTTGGACTCGGGGTTTCTTTCTAATTTTAAAAATGCAATGTTCACAGGATGGATATCTTAAGCTCAAGGAAATATCTTATTAAGTAATTCAATCGTTCGAACCAAGGCACAAAGCTAAAAAAGAACACCATTCTTTTTTAGCTTGCTGAAAATATTCCAAATTCTATAAAGTAATTTATTCAAATTTTAGTTTGGAAATTTAGAATCAAGTGTTGGTAATTTATGGATGATTGGAAAGAATTTATAGATAGCTTCCGCAAATTTTTAGAACGCGAAGTTGAACCATTTGCGCATGAATGGGATGAAAAAGGTGAGTTACCTAGGGTTATTTTCAAGAAACTATCCGATATTGGTTATTTTGGTTTGGTCGCTCCAGAGGAATACGGAGGATCAAATTTGGGAATTATCCCTTCTGTTCAAGCAATGGAATTGTTAAGTGAATTCTGCGGAAGTACTTTCTTCTCGGCTAGTGCATCTTTTGGATTATTTGGAGAGCCTTTAAAACATTTCGGATCTGATATTCAAAAAAATGAATATTATAGACCGGTATTATCTGGTGAAAAAATTGGATGTATGGCAATCACAGAACCTCAATCAGGGTCTGATGTTTCTTCTATAAAAACAATCGCCAAACAGAAAAAAGACTTATCAATTGAACTCTCGGGACAAAAGACGTACATTACCAATTCATCTATTGCGGATTATGCGATCGTACTTGCGAGATTTATAAATTCAGAAGGTATCGATAAAGGATTGACTCATTTTATTGTAAACCTAGACAATCCTAGAATTCAAAGAGGCAGACCGATGAAAAAGCTGGGACTGCGAGCTTCCGTAACAGGAGAACTTTTCTTTGATCAAGCTGTTATCGGTAATGAGGAAAATATTTTAGGTGGAATTGGGAAGGGGTTTCGCCAAACAATGGCAACATTTAATGAAGAAAGGTTATCAATTGCTGCTTATTCCTTGGGAGTATTGAACGCATGTCTAAAAGAGTGCATTTCCTTTGCAAGTAGTCGTATGAGTTTTGGCAAACCAATCTATCAACACCAAGCAGTTGCTCATATGATTGCGGATCTTTATACAAAGGTTGAATCAGTCAGAAGTTTTACCTATCGTATTGCAAATGAGATGCAAACCGATCAAGAAAAAGAAAGAAAAGATCGCGATTCAGAAATGGGTGCAAAATGTTCTGCATTAAAACTTTTTGCTTCAACTCAAGCAAGAGAAGGTGTGAATCTCGCAGTCCAGATCCATGGTGGTGCTGGCTATATGGAAGAATATAAAGTTGCTCGACTCTATCGAGATATTCGACTAGCTGAAATTGGTGGAGGAACTAGCGAGATTCAAAAATCTATTATTGCAGGATCAATTATGAAGAGATCTAAAAAATGATAGATTGAGTGTTTGGAAGGAATACAAACTAATAGAAATTAGTATATCGTATCCTTTACTGAGTTATGTGGGATGCGAGACTTTGCTTTATTCATTCAAAATTCTTACTAGACTATTCTAATTCCTTCTAAATATTAGTCATTGTTATATGAAGGATTTCAGATTTTTATTCAAGGAGCAAGAATATGTTCAAATGGATATTAGTTTTTATTTCAATTTTTACTTTCAGTTTATTTTCTGAAGAAATCCAGGATCCTATTTCTTCAAAGAAAAATAAAATATTCATCAAAAGAAACGATAATTTATTTACAGCGATGGAAGAAGAAGTTCATCGTAGCTTATTTAGAAGTTATTATAATAATGGTGATGAAAAAGTTGTTAATTATCAAATAGGCTTCTTATACAATTTTTTAGAATCAGATTTTTCAATTGAAGGACGGTTTCAGGAATTAAGAAAAGGGAATTATTCTAATGCTCAAAATGTTTGTTCGGTTAGTAGTCGATCTTGTTTATTTATTACAGCTCCAATAGGAACATATTTCCGAAATGAGATCGTTGTCAATGGAATGTACGATGCTTATGATCAGTTAATTTTTGTAAAAGTTGGAACAAGATTTATACGTTCCGAGTTGTCAGATACAAACTATGTTTTTAGTACCGATCGTTTTAATCAATCATCATTGGGTGTTAATATTGGAATAAAATTACTAACACCAAAATTCTATAACTTTTATTTATCACTTGATCTTGAAACATTCTATTCTCAAGGAACTCTAAAGCATGAATTCTCAAATACAACCCCTCGTGGAATAAACATTGGAACTTATAGTAAAGGTAGCCCTCATCAAAAGACTTGGGGTCAGGAAATAACTGCAATGTTAAATTATGATATAAATCAAAAATTTTATATCGGAATTGGTTTTTCGCAATTGAGATCAACTATAAGACCAAATGAAATGATCATCAATACAGGAAACTTTAATTATGATACCAGGAAAAATATGGAACTTGAGATTTTGGGTGGAAAAAGTTTTTCTGATTCATTTTTTGCAAGTACTGTTGAATTTGGAGTTTACTTTTGAATTTCGCAAAATATTTCGAAAGAATTCTATTGATTTTGAAATGACAAAAGAAACCATAAAGATAATTTTATGAAATGTATCTTCCATTAATTTATGCAATATTTTATTTCATCATTCTGTCCATTTTCAATTACTTGGGTGGTTATGGAATATTTGTAGATGAATTCTATTACCTCGCCTGCTCTAAAAGATTAGCATTAGGTTATATTGATCATCCGCCATTATCTATTTATTTACTTAGTCTGTTTCGAATCACTGGTGATTCTATTTTTATTCTAAGAGTTATTCCAGCGTTTTGTGCGGGAGCTTCAGTGTATTTTGTCGGTGAATTGACTAAACGATTGAATGGAAATAATTTATCTATTTCTTTGTCTTGCATTGCCATGATGACTGTCCCAGTTCTTCAAGTCATTTTTGGTTTTTATTCGATGAATGCAATTGAGATCTTTTTTGTGATAATTTTAATATTCTCTGTTCTGAAAATAAAGGAAAATTCAAATTATTGGATAGTAATTGGGGCAATTGTTGGTCTTGGATTATTCAATAAACATACTTTTATTATTTATACAGTAGCTATTTTAACACCTTACCTATTTCTAAACTTTAGAACTGTAATTAGATCTAAGACATTTTACATTGGAATGGTTCTATCTATTGTAATTTTTTCTCCTAACTTGTATTGGCAATATTCTAATAATTTACCATCTCTCGAATTTTATAAAAATGCTCATACATTCAAGAATATGAATATTGGATATATTCAAATTATTTCAGATCAAATTCTCTCCCAGAATCCTGCGACTTTGCCTTTATGGATTTGTGGAATTTTGTTTTGTTTTAGAAATAAAGATTTCAAATTTATTGGAATCGCTTATTTAATATTATTGCTTATATTTTTGTATTCTAAATCTTCAAGGCCAGATAGAATAGCTGCCTTTTATCCAATTTTATTTGCTTGTGGAGCTGCCTTTATAACTAAGGACAGTTTAAAAAAGTTTTTGCTAAGTATCATAATTATTGTTGGATTAAGTTTATCTCCAATTGGATTGCCAATTTTACCATTGGACGTTCTTTCGAATTATGTAACCACTTTAGGTATTGTTCCTCAACTTGAGACGGGCAAAACTGTTGTTTTACCTCAATGGTTTGCAGATCGTTTGGATTGGGAGGAATTTCACTCACAAATCCAACTATCAATTGACAGTTTGGATGAATCGGAGAAGAATGAAACGATCGTTATTGGTAATAATTATGGGCAGGCAGGAAGTTTAGAATATTATAAAATATCTCTTCCCATCATTAGTGGTCACAATAGTTATTATCTCTGGATGGAAGAATTAAAAATTTCTCCTAAAAATTTGATAGTGATCGGTGATAGAATAGTTGGATCGCTTGAGCCTTTCTTTGAGGAGAAGTTCCTTATCGGAAGTTACTCTAGAAAGTATTCCACGGAAAATGAAATTCCGATTTATTTTCTGAAGAAATCAAAAATTGATACTCGGGGAATATTTTCTAAACTAAAAATATATCGTTAATTTTAAATTGAAACAAAACAATTTTCAATTTCTCGGTTAGGTAGTTTAAGCTTGATTTAAATCTCCAGTTCTCCTAAAACTACAAAATAGAAAATTCTGTTTCGTCATAAAAGGAGTTATATGATCTTCTAGTATACATTTAATTTTTTTAAATCCCTTACTTAACTCGGAAGTCAGAGTTTGCTCATTGTATTGTTTTATTTCCAACCCACTGCATTTCATAGGTCCATTATCACTAAATGTACCTATAGTAATAACTCCGTTCTCATTTAACGAATTTCTTGCTAACGAAATATATTTTTCTATTTGGGGTTTAGTTGTCAAAAAATGAAAAGTTACTCGGTCATGATAAAATCTTAGTTCTCACCCGAATTAAAATCAGGAGAAGTCTTGGAACCTTTTGTATCCAAATTACTTCTTGGGGTTTCTTTCTAGAATAAATATTTTCCCAATGTTTTTCTTCTTCTTAAGCAATATTATTTTCCTTAGATGTCGAGTTTGATTTCAAATAATAAAGAACCGTAAGTAGCGCAATTCCAAGAAAAGGCAATGAAACTAAATTTAGATTGAACCACCCGATATTTGTTTCTAAAAAAGCTGAGCTATATGTTGCAATGACTGCAATTAAATAGATAAAGGAATCATTGATCGCCTGGATTGTATTTTTCTCAGAATTTCTATACTGATCGGTTAATAATCTAGTTCCTCCAACGAACATAAAGTTCCAACCAACACCTAATAAAATCAATGCAACAGCAAAAGGTAAGAATCCCGTTCCTTGTAAAGCCGCAAATACTTCAATTGCCAAAATTAGAATACCAGCTATAATTAATCTTGCAGAGCCAAATTTATTAACTAAATATCCAGAGAAAAATGACGGTATATACATTCCTAAAACATGCCACTGTAAAACCATTGTCGATAAATGCATCTCATGCCCATGAGATTTCATTGCGATGGGAACAGCCGACATTAACATCACCATAAATCCAAATCCAAAGGAACTAGAAATAAGCGATGCCCAGAGCCCGGAATTTCTGAAGTGGTAAGTCAATGGACGTTCAGGTAATGTATCTATAGATTCGAATAATGTATTTTCTGTTAGGTGAGTATCTTTTTTAATTTTCGTTATTAGAAGAAATTGTAAAAAAAGAACAAAAGTCATAATTATAAAACAACCTAAGAAAATAGTCGGTGGAAAAAGATCCCGACCCAAGAGTCCAGCGAGTGGGCCAATAAATGCAGCCGGAATTCCAGCTATTAAAATCCAGGATAGAGCGGTTGATCTATCTTCTTGAGAAACAGACTCCATTGCTACAAATCTTAAGTATTGCAAAAAGGATTGATGGAATCCAAACAGAAGATGTCCAAATGTAAATAGGTAAAAATTCGAAATAAGCAAAGCATAGGAAGAGACTATTGCTCCACTGATTCCAATCAAAGTTCCTAGCAATAATCCGTTTCTACGTCCCATTTTCTTCATGCAATAGGAAGCAGGAAATAAACCAACAAATGTGCCTAGAACTGAAAAGGAAAGAGGAATTGCTGCTGTCGAGGGACTAGGAGCTAAAGTTTGGCTAGCCAAAACGCTAACAGCTATTAACATAATAGTTCCTATTTGGTAAAAGGTCTGAGTAATCGAGAAAATTCCTAGTTTGGAAAATTTTTCCTTCATTATCAATCCATACTCAGAACTCAGGCTACCTAAATCAAGTATTTCTTTTTTATCCAGTTTGCCGAACAGAATGTTCTATAAAAATAATTAAAAAATTCAAATCTTTAGTTTATGTAGTTTATTTCTTATTCAGAGTATAGATATCACTTCTTCTATCATTGAGATTTCTTACTGAGCCGAATTGATTCAATTCTCTGAGTAAATCTAAATCAACGTCGGCAATGAGAATCATTTCTGTATTGGGTGTAGTTTCTGCTTTGATTCCATTGGCAGGAAAGGCAAAATCACAAGGTGTCATTACCATCGATTGTGCATACTGAATATTCATATTGTGCACATTAGGTAGGTTACCAACACTTCCTGCGATTGCAACATAGCATTCATTCTCTATCGCTCTTGCCATAGCACAATTGCGAACTCGTGAGAATCCGTTCTGAGTGTCCGTAAGAAATGGAATAAATAAAATATTCATTCCTTCATCGGCTAAAATTCTACTCAGTTCTGGAAATTCAGAATCATAGCAAATCAATATTCCAATTTTGCCACAGTCAGTATCAAATGTTTGCAGTTTATTTCCACCAATCATTCCCCATACACGAGATTCGTTAGGTGTTACGTGAATTTTCTCGTATCGCTCTATAGAACCGTCTCTTCTGCAAAGATAACCTACGTTGTATAGGTGATTGTTGACTATCTCTGGCATGCTACCAGTAATTATATTTATATTATAGGATACAGCCAGTTCGGAAAAACGATTCTTAATTGGTTCCGTATATTTGGTTAAACCACGAATAGCCTCTGCTTCTGAAAGATGGTTGTCTTCGGACATCAATGGTGCATTAAAGAATTCTGGAAATAGTGCAAAGTCACTTCTATAATCTGAGACCGAGTCTACAAAATATTCAGCTTGTTGCATCAATTCATCCAATCCTTTATAAGGACGCATCTGCCATTGTATGAGTCCCAGTCGAACTACGATCTTATTTGCTACAGGTAATTTATTGGGTTTTTCATAATATATATTTTTCCATTCAAGAAGAACTGCATAATCATTGGAAGCTTTGTCTCCTTCCAAGTATCCTTTCATCACTTTTATTGGATGAAAATCATTCGATATTTGGAAATTGAATACAGGATCATGTATTTCTTTCCTTCGAACCATTTCTATATATTGTTTGGGAGTAAAAGTATCGGCATAAAGATGGTAATTTGGTATTCGTCCACCAAATACAATGCCTTTTAAATTAAGCTTCTCACACAATTCTTTTCGGTAATCATATAATCTTCTACCAAGCCTAAGTCCTCGAAACTCAGGCTTTATAAAGACATCGATTCCGTACAAAACGTCACCTTTGGGATTGTGAGTATTGAATGAATAATTATCAGTTATATCTTTATAAGTATGGTTCTCTCCAAATTTATCATATTCAATAATTATGGATAAAGCAGATCCTGCGAGTAATCCATTTACTTTGATTGCAATTTGTCCGTCTGGAAATTTCTCTAGAAGAGTTTTGATATGATTTTCTTTCCAATAGGCATCTGGAATTGTAGGGTAGGCTTCAATCATTGCCTCTTTCAATTCTTGGTAATCATTTAAGCTTAAGTAAGAGAGTTCTACATTTTCTATTTCTTGGGGATTCATGAGCTGTTGGTTTTGCTGATGATAACGAATAATCAAAAATTCTGAAATAATTGATTAGTTATCACTTTTCCGTTGTATTTATTAATTTATTTTTCACTTGTTTTCTATTTTACATTGTTCAAAATGATAAGTCAAGGGAAATTTATTAATTATTAAACGCATCTATAAATGACTAAATTTATTGACTCAGTGGTATATCTATTGGTTATTAAATGAAAACTTTGGAATAATTATATGGATACAATTTTTACAAAAACGCCAAACGAATGGATGCGACTAGGATCCTGGATTGAAACTTCTTATGGAAAAATATTTACGAATACAATTGGAAATGTATTTGAAAGTAAAAAAACTATTTTATTTCTTCATGGATTTCCAACTAGTTCTTATGATTTCCTTCCTTTAATTAATTTACTTTCCGATGAATATGCTTATATTTGTTTTGATTTCTTGGGCTTAGGGTTTTCTGACAAGCCAACCAATATTCAGTATTCCGTGAATATGCAAACTGATATATTGGAAGCAGTTTTGATGCATTTCAAAGTTAGAAATTTCACAATTGTTACTCATGATTACGGAGTAACAATTGCTCAGGAATTTCTTGCTAGATATAAACAAAAATTTCAAGAATATGATTCCAAATATAATTTAAATAAAGTTATGTTTTTAAACGGTGGACTTTTTCCTGAGTCACATCGAGCAAGATTGATTCAGAAATTGATGAAAAGTTCAATAGGATTTATTATAAGTAAATTTTTTGGATTTAAACAATTTACTAAATCATTCTCTTCTGTTTTCGGAAAAGATAGCCAACCAACGGAATATGAATTGAAAACTCATTGGGAGATCATTCAGTTCAATAATGGAAATCGGATGATTCATAAACTACTTCATTATATTGAAGAAAGAAAATTGAATCGAGATCGATGGGTGGATGTTATAGTTAATCCTCCAAAACCTATTCTTTTAGTGAACGGGTCAGCCGATCCGATTTCTGGGAAGCATATGATCGAACGTTTTAAAGAATTAACTGGAAGAACAGATTCAGTTGAACTTCCAGGAATTGGTCATTATCCTCAGCTAGAAGATGTGCAGGCAATTAAGAACGCAATTCAAGAATTTGTTTAAGTCAAGTGTAATAAAGATAATTTAGATTTAATTCCGATTTTTTTTTAGATTATTGATTTGAATAATCATTCATTTTGTAAACTTCATCGATAGTTCTAAATAGCAGATTGATATATTCAGAATGTTCATGGAATAATGAACTCTATTTTCTGGTTTGAATTATCGCGACGGAAAAATTACGAATAAATGAGGTAATTATTTAATGGTACAAATTGTACTTGACTGACTTACTTTATATATTATAATGATTACAATCTAGCTCAAGCGAGACGGGGGAACCAAATACGGGGCCAATCACTTAAGTGAGGGATAACTCTCAATCCTAGCCCGACAGCTAACCTCGGAGATGATGAGAGAAGGTTTGTACTACCTTCTGTAAGAATTCTTCAATCCAGGAGGACATGTATGTCATCATTACAATCAGATTCAATCAGAATTCTCATATCATTTGCTAATCCAGCAACGGGAATTCATTTAACCAAACTAGCGTTCAAATTGTTCCCGAAAGCTCATTTCTTATGCTTTCACGTTAACAAGGATTACGAAGATGACCTTGAAAAGGCCAATGCTGAGATGGAAGTTTTGCATGAAAATCTGCGATTCATTTCCGAAAACGAAGAAGTTCCTTTGAAATTTCAATATTCAACTGAAGGTGACTATGCAAATGCACTTTCCAAGAAAATAAAAGAGATAAATCCAGATCTTTTAATCGTTGGTTCTGCTTTCCAGGACAGTTGGAAATCCATAATCAACTCGCATCCAATGAATGCATTAAGAGATGAGATAACCAAGATAGCCGTTTTTGTCGGGGAGAGTATGGAATTTATTCAGAATTTTTTTATAGATAAATCGGATTCCTATGCATTGAATTTACTAAAAGTATTAGAATCACCAATTTATATATTAAAAGATATTGGAGAATTGAAAGACCAAGATCTACATGAAAATCTTATATTAAAATCTGTTGATTCCCATTCCGATTTCCCAACTCATGGAAACAATTTACTAGTTTTTACTAAAAATTAAGAACTAGTAAAAAAAATATAAAATAGTATTAATATATTTTTAAGTTTTTCTCCAAATAGAGATATCATGAGCCATACTTTTTCCAATTCATTTCATCTGCGTGGTAAAGATTGTAGAATTTTGAATGGAGGATTTGTCGGAGATCTCCTTTTTAAACTTCCTTATCCGAAATCTGGCTGTGAGCGATTCTTTCGTTTTGAATTTTTACCAAATGATTATTTGATTACCAATCGTAGATCAAGTTTTCAAAACAATCAATTGGTCGAATCCGTGGGGATTTATGTTTTCGATCAAAGTGGACAAATTGTCTTTTCGATTCCTGGAGAATTCTCTGACGTGTATCTGCTTAGCCGAGAGAAGATTACTTTTTTTCGGATGCGCGAAGATTCTGCCAAGCGTAGAATTATTGAAAGATTGGAAGTAGATTGGAAATCCGGCGAGATTGTAAATCAAGAAATAATTCTCGGAGAGGGAATCCATATTTCATCTATCCAATTCAATCTATTGAGACTGGATACAAATCCGAATCCGAAAATTTCCTTGGTGATCAATCCATCTGTTGATGGTAAATCTGATTATAATAATTCAATTCAATGGAATCTGATCGAAGAATCCAAAAAATCCGAAAGTGAAATAATTGAATTGAAATCACTCGTAACTAGAAATGAAAATAAATATCTTATAGATGATAATTCGATATGGAGAATTTACTTAGAACTTCCATCGGTTCCACAATCGAGAAAGGGAGATTATTATCCAGTTCATCATTTTTCTTTAGACTTACAAGAATTTGGTGACGATGGCGTTATTCTACTGAGTGAATACGAACACAGCAAAGGAGGCGGTTTCTATGACGGTCTCTTGAAATTTGACAGTAGCGGAAATCAATCCTATCATATTATAGGCGAGTATGTGAATTGGGTTGCTAAGGAATCAAAAGGTTCGGGTTTATTTCTTAAGCTTACACAAGGAATCTATGATTTGGATTTGGATAATCCGATTTTCTCACTGGATAAAATCAATTTAAAGACTGGAAATGTTAAATCGATAAAGACAGTTGTGATTGATAGTAAAGAAAGAATGAAGAGTGGTATACCTCAGAAGATTAGGTATTTAGGATATCAGTTCAAAGATAATAAACTCATTTGTAAACTGGGTTTTGAATCATTTATGAAAACAGTAGATTGGACAACGAGCTTAAATGATATATAGTGGTTGATTGTAATTTTGATAAAGTAGACGAAAGTAATCGCCGTAGAAAAACCAAAATGAATATTGAAGAAAAACAAAATATCTATTCAATAATTGGTTTCTGTTTAACATCCTGTTCGATTTTTTGAGATATCGAAAAGTTTATAACATTATTATCTACTCCGGTTAAATTTACATAAAAGCTACTCACTCCGTATTCAAGCCAGATGTATTTACGAGCTAAGTTGACTGATACTTCTGTATCACCAATCAGTATTCCTAAACCAATAAAAGGGCTAATTGAATACGCTGTGCAAGTATCTCTAATTGAACAAAACCCAAGGCCAAGATCTACTCCTAGACTAGATCGCAGAACACCAAATATATCTTTTTGAATTTTAGTTCCAAACTCCAACATATTTGCTTCATAATTCATCCCACTTTTTATCTGTTGGCTCTCGTATTCAGGACTTGTTAATAAGATTGTATAGACAAATAATCTTTGGAAAGGATCGATTGGATCTAGGTTTGGATTGAAATTATCAGAAAAGAATTTTGCATTTAAGACTGGATTGTAAGGATTCGATTCGAATTTGGTGTTTGTAAAACCGAATCTGAAAAAAATATCTTCAAATTTTGTATCTTTTTCGACTCCGATAGTTGTATATTCAGTTCGCAAGCGAATTTTTCTTTCTTGACTAATTGGTAATAATTGAATCTGTTCGATCGATCCCGCTGGGTATGAAAAAATGGAGGCAAGTCCTATTCCAGGAGATATAATTGGAGCTGTATCATAAATATGCCCACTACCATATTGAAAATAAATTCTGTTAGTTTCAGAAAATAAATTAGTAGAGATTAATAAACTAACTATGAAAATCGCACGTACAATTTTTTCATCCATTGTGACCTATGGATTCTAATATCAATACATATTCAATCATTTTTATTCATTAGGTGAAGATTTTGTTGTAAGTAATTGAGATAATTTAGATAAAAAAGCTGTCGAAATGATTGCTGCGTCCCAGTTTAAGAAATTTAACCTTAAACTAGGACGCTAATTGCAGATATTTAATTTTTAATGAGAGTCATTCATAGCAGTGACGAGATCTGGTTTCAGGTTAACAGGAATCCATCGACCTTGCTCGCGACTTTTGAATTTTACCTTACCTCTCTTGAGAGCATCTAATCTTCTACCTTCGTCTATAACTTTTACTGGAGGCTTTTTAAGATCCCAAACAATTCCGAATACTGAAAGCATTTTCAAAATGTAGTAACTCAAATCAATTTCATACCAGAAAAAACCTTGGTTGGCTGAGTGTGAATAATGGTGATGATTGTTATGCCATCCTTCACCCATGGTAATGATTGCAAGAAATAAGTTATTTCTACTATCATCTTTGGTTTCATAGCGACGGCTACCAATCACATGAGCTAGCGAATTAATTGTCCATGTGCCATGCCCAAGAAAGAATGTAGACACTGCATAACCGTAAACAAGCCAATCCCATCCACCAATCATATAAAGCATGATAGAATAAGAAAGTGGTGCAACCCAATGATATCGATCTAACCATACAAGTTCAGGAAATTTGAAATAATCTTTTATAATACGAGAATCATAATCATTGTATTCACTATTGAGAAACCACAACAGATGAGAATACCAGAATCCTTTTTGTTTTGGTGAGTGAATATCTTTCTCGGTATCAGAGTAACGATGATGATTTCTATGATGTGCAGCCCACCAAAGCGGACCTTTCTGCATTGCAGTTGCGCCAATCCAAGCTAAAATAAATTGAAAAACTCGAGAAGTTTTGAATGCATTGTGTGAAAAATATCGATGATATGCCGCTGTGATACCAAACATTCTTACATAATAAGCGACCACTGCTAGCAGCAGAAGCTCCCAACGAAATTCAACTGTAAATACAAATAGGACGGTTGAAGATATCAGAAGAAATAAGATTAGAAATAGAATGGGTGCCTTTTGCTTGACCAACGGTTGTATGCTTGTTTCAGACGCTTGCATGATTTACCTCTGCTTACGTATGAGTAGAATTTTCTCAAAAGGTTGCAAAAATAATCTACTTGTCCGTTGGATTCGAAAAAAAATCATAGTGATAGAGAAATTCATACAAATGTCCCTAACTATTGTGCAAAAATACGGCGGAACCTCAGTTGGCGATACCACTAAGATAAAAAATGTCGCAAACAGGATCAAATCCTACTATGAGGCTGGTAAAAATGTAGCTGTAGTAGTCTCTGCAATGGGACATACTACTGACGAACTCGTATCCCTTGCAGATCAGATCACTGATAATCCTCCTAAACGAGAAATGGATATGTTGCTTTCAACTGGTGAGCAAGTCTCTGTCGCTTTGCTTGCGATGGCACTAGAATCGATCGGTGTACCTGCAGTTTCTTTTACTGGATCTCAGATAAAAATGATGACCGATGGCAATCATTCCAATGCAAAAATTGATTCCATTGATAGAACACGCATAGACAAAGCTTTTGAATCAAAACGCGTTGCGATCATTGCAGGATTTCAAGGAATAGATAAAGAAGAAAATATCACCACACTTGGTCGTGGTGGATCAGATACAACTGCAGTTGCCATAGCGGCTGCGTTAGGTGCTGATGAATGTGAAATTTATACTGATGTGAACGGTGTGTACACAACTGACCCGAATAAAGTTCCTGGTGCCAAAATGCACAAGCAGATTACTTATGAGGAGATGTTAGAATTGGCAAGTCTTGGAGCCGGCGTATTGCATTCAAGATCTGTTGAAATGGCAATGAATTATGGTGTTACTATACATGTTCGCAGTAGTTTTCATCGAGAACCGGGAACATTGGTTGTGAGTGAGGATAAAATTATGGAAAAAATGAAAGTAAGTGGTGTTACCGTTAAGAGTGATCAAGCAAGGATAACAATCCCAAATGTAAAGGATCAACCGGGTATAGCTGCCAAATTGTTTTCTGCACTCTCAGCAAAAGATGTGATCGTGGATGTGATTGTTCAATCATCTCCTCATGATGGTATTAATACTATTTCATTTACCACAGCAAAGAAAGATGTGATCACTGCAAAACCCATTCTTGAAGATATCAAAAAGGATATGACTTCCGGCGAGATAGAAATTGATGATAGCATTGCGATTCTCTCTGCTGTAGGTGTTGGAATGAAATCCCATGTCGGTGTTGCAGCAAAAATGTTTCAATCTCTTGCGGATGCTGGCATCAATATTTTGATGATATCAACTTCCGAGATCAAAATTTCCTGCGTAATTCCTCAATCCAAAGCTCAAGATGGATTGAAAGCTATTCATTCAGCTTTTGGATTGGATCAGATTTAAGATTCTCACGTAATTGTCGATAGAGTTAGAGATTAATTCTATCTAATTGGTCTTGACCTAATTGCGATAACTGAGGAAAAAGGAAGAGTATGATCTTGCTTTCGAAGCGAATTATTTATTTATTTCCGATTGGAATTTTATTGCTCAGTGGTCTACCAAGAACAACGGAAGCAGTCAATCGAGAAAGCCTCAATCAGATCATCGCAATTGTAGGTTCCAAATCTCTTTCTGTCATGGACTATGAAGCGGGCGTTGAACGTTACAAAGTCATCTCCAAATTTGCCCCACCTACCCGAAAGAATCAATCTTTCAGAAGCCAAGTAATCGATTTCCTAATTGATCGTGCTATTGTTGATATTGTCGCTGAAGAAGAATCCATTCAAGTCAATGAGAAGAGAATCGAAGCTGAAATAGACAGACGAATGGAACAGATGGGCATTACAGATCTTGAACAATTCAAAAAGCAAACTGCTCAACAGACTGGAATGAGTTATGAACAATGGATTCTCGATCTACCGTATCAGATTAAGAAAGGACAGCTTTTGCAGATCCGGGTTACAACTCCCCTTCCTTCCGAACAAGAAGTACGTAATTGGTATAATAAAAACAAAGGCAAAGTTGGCTTTGAAGTAAAATTTAGAGAGATTGCTATCGGACCAAAAGACGGCTCGATAGATGAAGAATCTAGAGTTTATAAAGAAGTAGCAGAGATTAGGTCAAATGTATTAAAAGATCCTAGTCTATTTCGTTTGATTGCAAGCGGACCAAGAAACGAATCAAGATTCAAATCATCAGGTGGTTTAGTGAATTGGGTTCCAACCTTTGAATTGTACAAACAGAGTCCAACTTTGGCGACAATTTCCGGACAAACCAAAGAAGGTAAAATCTCAGAAATTTTTCGAGATGAACGAAAGAGATATTGTATCATATATGTAGAAGGAATTCGCGCTACACCTTTGGATAGTGTTAGGCGAGGAGTTCAAAATGTTCTCTATCGAGATAAAGAACAGCAAGCTTTTGAGAATTGGCTTGAACAGATGCGAAATCAAGTAACCGTTACAACGTATGATCCGATTTACAATCGTGAACATAATATTAAGATTGAAGAAGAAGTATATAATCTAGATTGATGAAAACTTTAGATTATACACCAGCTTTGGTTGCGATCTATGTAGACAAATCTACTTTAGAGTTTTATAATTCAATTGATTTATCAAAGCTATCATCATTATTCACAGATAAAATTCGAAAATTTCTGCCTGAGACAAAATTCTATTCCAATTATTCCTTTTCATTTTCGGAGAAAATTCTTGATCCAAATCAAAAGACTATAGAATCCGAATCTGAATTTTTACAACAAATATTGAATATTCTTCCAGAATCTACAATGAATTCGCAAGATTGGGATGAAGTCTGTTTTTTCTATTTTCGGGGGATTGCTCCTTTATTGGATGTAAATCTAACAGAGAGTATTTGGCAGAGACATAAAAGATATCTCAGTCAATATTCTTACAGTGAGAATCTTCCTGAAGGAATCGTACCGAAAATTCTGACACGTGAATTTCTACTTAGTCTGCCTCCTCAACTCTCGCAAGATAGTCATGAATATTTTCTAAAAAATATCAATTTATATGATGTGGAAATTTTCTTCCATCCACCTGATCTGCGTCAGTATCGATTGAATCTTTTGCCAAATGATAAACGTTCATTCCATTTGGTAAATGCATTGATTGGCAAATCGGAAGAAATCCATTATGCTGATATTCTCCCTCAGTTAGAACAAAATCCTAACTGGTTTCGGTCTGGTCCGTCTTGGATAGAGATCGAAGTGCATCGAGGTTGCGAATTAAAATGTACATTTTGTCCAAGACAATTCCTTGATAATAGCAATGACGGACTCTATCTAAATCGAGCTGTGATTCGGGATTCAATCGCACAGTTGGATGAATTTCCCACTGAGTATACTGTTTGTTTTGGCGGTATGGGTGAACCTTTTCTCCACCAAGATTTACGTTCCATAATAACAGAAGTTTTAAAAGGCCGCAATTTAAAAGAACTCATTATAGAAACTGCTTTGTATTCTGATTGGGAAATTATTCAAACAGCATTCGAGAATATTACAGAATTGCAAAGTTCTAAAGTTACAGTAATCGTGAATCTAACCACAGGCAAGCAAGATCGCTATACTAAATTGTATGGATCTGCAATGTATCAAAAGGTTTTAGAAAATTTAGTGAAGCTTGAGACAATTCTTCCTAAGAAAAACATTGCTGTTCAATTGATTAAAATGCTAGAAATTGAAGATGAAGTTGATTCTTATTTTGACAATTTTGAGAAAAAAGGATACCAGATCATATTCCAAAAATACAATAGATTTGCACGATTGATGCCAGAGAAAAGAGTCAGTGATCTAACTCCCATGAAGCGAGAATTTTGTTGGCATTTAGCTCGGGAACTCTATATCAATGCGGATGGATCTGTTTCTATTTGTAGACAGCTACCAAGTTCTTCTCCGAACTCTCCAGACTCGAAATTTAAACAGATTGGAAATATGCAGAATTTGGATACAATCGGAAATATCAAGATGGATAGGATTTCAGATATTTGGGAAAAAGGACTCTCATCATTTAAGTCTTCTTTTTTAGGCGATCATGAAGGAACAGGTGCCCCCTGTATGGAATGTGATGAGTGGTATACCTTCAACGGATAACTGTTTTGCCTTCGTTCAAGCTAGGATAGGATCTTCTCGCCTTACAGGAAAAGTTCTAAAAAATCTTCCAAATCCAAATGGACCGAATTTACTAGAACACATTCACTCACGATTGATCAAAATTTTGCCTGAAGATAGAATTGTTTTTCTGATTCCTGAGACAGATAAACAATTGGAAGAATTTCTTATTGGCAGAAAATTTAATTATTTCCTTGGTCCCCTAGATGATGTAAGGGCTCGATTTAGGCTTGCTGCAGAAAAATATTCTGCTGACATTATATTTCGACTAACGGGAGATAATCCATTTGTTGATATCAGAGCTATGGAATTGATTCTCGAAGCTTGGAATTATAGTTTTGTTCATAATAAGCAAGCTCTCGATCTAGTGAGTTGTACACCATTGCCGCTTGGTATGGGTATAGAATCCTTTTCTGTGTCAGCACTTATGAGTGGTGAGGATTGTAACGAAGAAAGACATAAAGAGCATGTAAGTCTTCATATAAAAGAAAAGCCAAATCTATACAATATTATTCGGATCCCCACTGGTATGAGTTCAGTTGTGAATGGCATACGATGCACAATTGATGAGCCTGCTGATTTTGAGATGATGGAAGCAATTTGCAAATCTATTGCTCCAACGTCTATCTTGACGAACCAATCAAATCAAGAAAATTCCAATAACAATCAACTTGCTCAACTCAAATCATTGGACGCAAGGTATGAGGAATCTTTTCAATCTAACTCAATGAAAGTAAGTTTCTCTGATCCTTATCAGCAGATCACTGCCGAGACTGTTTTAAATTTGTATAATAACAATCCAGAGATTTTTGCTATCAATCAGAAAGTAGATCAAGTTCGTTTTCCCTTACCTCCGCCGATCACTAAGAGAAAGGAACAAATTCTAATCATCGCTGGAAATCCCAAGCAATTTGGTTATGGACACTGGGAAAGGATGAGTATTCTCGCGGCACAACTCGCTGTTGAAGGATTCAATCTGACTATGACAGACATTGAACCCGAATCAAATTCAACTTTAGAAAAGTATGATATAGTTATCTTTGATAAAAGGGATATTGATATTACGAATCGAATGCAATGTCCAGTTCTCTATATTGATTCCAATCGATCTAATAGGAGCAAATATCCTGAAAGTCATATAGATATTCTTCCGAATACAATCCATTCTGGAAATCTAGATGATTTCAATATTCTTATCTCATCTTATGTGAATCACACTCCATATTTCAACTCCTTGAAGAAAAAGAAAAAATGGGAACTCTTAATTTATGCAGGCAATCTTGATTATAATTCCAGTACAATTCTTGATAGGTCTGTCGTTGAGTTATTTCCGCCAGAGCATATTTACAGAATTGGTGGAATGGATACTGGTTTGGTACCATGGAAAGCACGAGTAACCAAATCGGAATGGTGGCTCCTACTGAGATCAACTAAGAAATTCTTATCCTATTTTGGTCAAGGTGTCATGGAAGCGATAGCTCTTGATTTAGAAGTTGCTACATATTCCATTTCAAAAACCCATCGTGAACTTAGTTTACTTTTAGACAGAGAAGCGTCTATTCCTTGGTTAGGTGATGTTGTTGCATATGATTTTGACAGTCCTTATGACCAAGACCTAAGTAATGGAAGCAATAGTGCTAACGAAAAAAATACATCATCAAATATTCTAGATTCAATTGAAAATGACAAGTATTCTCGTAAATTCGAATTAAGATTCTCTAAGTCTAGTAAGCAATTTACGAATACGGCAATTTCTGAAATTTTAATATGGATAGACAAGGAGATGAAAAGATCAAGGATTGGGTTATGATTCGAGTTTTTTATTTAGTTACTATACAATTATTTTTGATTATATTTTTCCCAACGATTATAACTGGGCAAGATCTCACTAGAGATGCAAATTCAAATTTTCGAATTCTCAATAATTTGGATTCCGCAAAGCGCATAGAAGTACAAAAGCTCGGACGCGATGTCATTAATTTTCTCAGATGGAAAAAATTGCCAATAGCAGAACAAAAATTTAGGGAATTGGAAGCGGTCGATAAAACTACAGATGAATATTTTTATCTTCGGGCGGCTATTGCCTTTTCAAAGAAGAATCTAAATTGGGCTGAAGAAGATTTGAAGACAACTCTGCAGATCAATCCTCAGCATGAGCCATCTTACTACCTTCTAGCTATGGTGTATGCAATGTGGGGTGATTGGGAGAAAGCAAAAGAAGCTAGTCGACTTTCTGTTGAGCTATCACCATATAATCCTCATTATCGTATGAACTTTGCTCTTATGAATTTCTATCTGAGCAATTATGAAAAAGCAAAAGAAGAAGCTACAAAATGTATTGAGCAAAAGGCGAATTATTCTGAAGCCAAAATTCTCTCCATTCAAGTGGATCGATTGCTATCGAACAGGGAATCTGCTTTGAAGTTTGCAGAGAAACTTTTTCGAGAAGAACCGAACCAGAGAGATATTAGATTTTTATTGGCGGAACTTGTTTTTGAAACCAGGCAAGACTACCAGAGAGTGATTGAATTATTAAATAAAGAAAGGATCATGCCGATTACTTCAAGACGTGCATTGGCAATTTCTTACAGAAAATTATTGCAATATCCTCAAGCTGAATCGCATTTTCGTTTAATTATGTCATCAGGACTATCTAATTCTGAGGATTTTAGAAGGTATCTTGCGGTTTTGGTTGAGCAGGAAAAATGGACACAAGCTGATGAGTTGACCAAACAATCGGCAGCATCCCAGAAAGAGCGAGCAGATGAAGTTCGAGATGCCTATGAACTCGCAATCAAAGCCAGGTTTGTTCGAGATAAGTTGTATTATTACTTCCCTATATTGCCATAAAATAAACTATTCATGTTTCTATGAATTGAATGCGAATTTAAATTAGATCTATCGACAGAATAATGATCCTGCCGATAGAGATAGCATTTGCGATTACTCTTTTAGAGCGTTGATGATTTCTTGTGTAACTTTCTTGCCATCACCGAATAGCATCAAAGCGTTTTCTGCAATGAACAATGGGTTAGGCACTCCCGCAAATCCAGGAGATAGTGACCTTTTGATCACGATCACAGTCTTTGCTTTGTCAACATCTAGAATTGGCATTCCGGCTATCGGACTTTTTGGATCGGTTTTGGCTAGAGGGTTAACAACATCATTTGCGCCATTTACAATCACAACATCAACGTTATTGAAAGTTGGATTGATCTCGTCCATTTCCTTTAATTTATCGTACGGAATGTCCGCTTCAGCAAGAAGTACGTTCATATGTCCTGGCATACGACCAGCAACTGGATGGATTGCAAATTCTACCTCAATTCCTCGGGCAGTAAGAACATTATAAAGATCTCGAACCGTATGTTGAGCTTGAGAAACTGCCATTCCATATCCTGGAACGATCACAACTTTTCTTGCAATATCTAGAATCATAGCTACTTCTTCAGCAGAGGTAGATTTTACTTTTCCAGAATAGAAGTCACCATCGTCTTTTGTAGTCTCGGCAATTGCACCAAATCCACCAAACAATACATTGGTTAGAGAGCGATTCATTGCTTTACACATAATCTGCGTTAGGATAATCCCGGAAGCGCCAACTAACGAACCAGCAATGATCAGAACATTATTATCTAAAACGAATCCGTTCATAGATGCGGCAATTCCTGAGTAGGAGTTAAGCAATGAAATAACAACCGGCATATCTGCTCCACCAATTGGCACTACGAGCAAAATACCGAGAAGAGTTCCGATCCCTGCAACAATCCAATATAAATTTGGATCAAAAGGTTCATAGACGAAGAATCCGCCAATTGCAAGAGCACCTAGAAATACGATAGATTTGACAACTTGATCTCCTGGATAACGAACAGCTTGTTCGGTCACTAGACCCTGCAATTTTCCAAACGCAATTAGTGAACCAGAAAAAGTCACAGCTCCAATGATGGCAGAAAGAATGGTCGAAACAGAGAAATGTGGTTCAATAGACAATCCTCTTTCATTCAATTCAATAAATGCTGCTCCTGCAACGAGTACCGAGGCAATACCACCAAAGCCATTGAGAATCGCTACGAGTTGAGGCATCGCTGTCATTTGAATTCGAGCCGCAAGTATGATTCCTATGATCGAACCTACAACTATTCCGCCAGCAATGATTTCGTAGCTTAAGATGCTTTTGTCAAAAAGTGTTACCACAATTGCAATCAACATCCCTAGCGCACCGAGTGCATTTCCTCGAACGGCAGTTCTAGGATGGGATAGGTTTTTTAAACCAACGATAAATAAAACGGAAGCAATAAGATATGCGAGATTTACAAAATTTTCCATTTAGTCCTTCTTCTTGAACATGCCCAGCATTCTCTGAGTAACTAGGAATCCACCAACCACATTGATAGTTGCAAAAACCACTGCCGCACTTCCTAGAATCGTAGTGAGCATTGTGTCCTGAGACCCCGCGGATAGGATCGCACCGATTACCGTAATTCCAGAGATCGCATTGGATCCTGACATTAACGGTGTGTGTAAAATTGGTGGAATCTTGGTGATCACTTCGAATCCAATGAATATAGCTAGAACAAAAATTGTGAGTGCTGTTACGAGTGTTTCCATACTTACTTCACCTTATCCCTAAATTAAGGCTTTTTGTAAAACAAATTAGCAAATCCGAGATTTAGATCTACTTTTTTTACA
Organism: Leptospira sp. GIMC2001; assembly: GCF_028462125.1. Lineage (NCBI taxonomy): Bacteria > Pseudomonadati > Spirochaetota > Leptospiria > Leptospirales > Leptospiraceae > Leptospira > Leptospira sp. GIMC2001. The sequence goes on from NZ_CP115468.1 coordinate 151,846, forward strand.
GAATTTTGAACTTTGACAAGCCAAAGTAAAGCTTACTCAAATCATTAAAGAACAAAATATAAGTACAAAAGTATCAACTATTATCCGAAATTGACCAAGTCATTGGAGAGTGAAAGAATTCGACAAGAAAAAGAAATATTCTCGGAGAGCTTACCGATACAGGTGAATTGGTTCTTGCCGTTAGCCGTGATTCTCAAATGGGAAGGCAAGTCCCCGAAAAGGACGAAATCGTCGCAACAGATAGAGCTAATCCGTATAATTATTATTTGTTCACTGATTTGGAAATTCATGGAATGAAGGAATTGGAATTGCATGTGAGTGATACTCTGGAAAGACAAAAATAAATCCAATGCTGGTTCCTAAACTAATCTGGTAGAAATTGGTTTTCCATCCAAGGTTGGAAAAAAGGGATCATCTATCCTGACTATGTCGCCGCTAAGAAAGAAGGAGATCAAAACACGGTTGTTTATGTATTAGAATCCAAAGGGTATTACCTTATTGGCACAATCCAGATACTGTCTGTCTATAAGGAAAAAGTCCTAAATCTTAAGAGAGAGACCAAAAAATTTGGCAAAATCCAAAAAAACCAAGAACAATCTCTACCTTTCCCAGACTTGAACAATAGTGAAGAGGCTATCTTTTTCCAGATAAAAATAGAGAATCTAGGATAAGGGAATTGTTTCATAATATCCGGAAAACATTAGATACCAAGGGCGTTCCGGAGGTGAAGAGAAAATCGGACTCTAACAAAGAATGCTACGTAGTTGAGATCTATGTCATGGGTAGAGCAATTTACTTTCACCAATCCCGTTGTGCTCATCGCGGTGCCTTCTAAATCCACAGAAGATTATGAGAGAAGAAGCACAACGTTCACGTGACTAACTTTTGCCGGGCACTCAGCATTCTTCTGAAAGAGAAGCCTTGTGAAGTCTATCCGTCCGATAGGAAGGTTCGAAGTAAGACAGAGAATTTATTTTACTGATTCCAAACTCCATAGTTAGTCGGTCATTTTCTTTTATTGAGTCGCATAGGTAAATGCCAGATAGTTCAGAATCGATGCAGCAAGCCAAAATCCCGAGAAAACTATGCCTACATTTCTTCCATTTCTTGATACTTTAGGGTGGTTACCCAAAAAAGGAATACCTGCATGATTCGCATTGACCAGCATGAAAAATATTGACATTACAAGTAATACGAGATGCAATATACTTCGTTCATTTAAAGGCAAGGCGAATGCGTAGATTATTCCAACAATTAAAGAAAGAAATGCCAATGAACCTTGGCGCTGTTCAAACAGCATAACAAAGATATAATCTTTAGCGCCTATTTTCTTATCATCCTTTACAGATGCAATAGCAGAGTCCAACATTTCAACTTGTTCTTCATAAGTAATTTGATTCTTGCAACTAGGAAGTCCAGGTCCAAAAAATGGCAAGACATAGTTCACAATGAGTCGTGACAACATAGGAGAAACTACTTCCAAAGAATGGAGAGCTCCTGGAGCCAAGCATAGTGCCATTGCAATTGTTGATATTGTATTTTCATTCATATTAATAATCCTTATTTCCTTTATTTGTTACTTAAAACCGAACATTCCGTTTTGATTTGCCAATCCTTCTGTGGGTTTCTCTTGAATCACATCCCAATGCTCTACTGCTTTCCCATTTTCAAAGCGAAGTAAATCATAGAAGACATGCTTTTTCCCACTCCATTCTCCTTCACTAACAGTAAGTACAAAGTTTCCTTCGCCCAATACTTTGTGGATTTTTGTGTATTTAAACATATTGTTTTGAGAAGTAAGATATTCAACAACTTCCATAATTCCGGACAATCCGTCTTTAATTTGTGGATTGTGTTGATGGTATTTTTCAGAGCTGATATAATCAGTAATCTTATTTGGATTTTTACCCATGAGAATATCTTCTACCATTGACTTGGCTAATGTCTTATTAGCTTCTGTTTTGTCCAAATCTGTTACGGTTGCAGAACGATCAGTCTGTGTCCTTCCACTTGCAGTGCCTTTGACCAATGGAGTCATTGCATCCCAGTGTTCGGCAACTTTCCCTTTATCATCCAATCTGATAATATCAAAGGATACCATCTTATCAGCACCAAAAGGCTTGGCATTTCTCCAAATATTGTGCATAAAAATATAATTTCCATCTTGGAACATCCGAATATTTTCAGCGGTAGTTCCATTTTCCTGAAGGATGGGGAGCATTTGGATAAAGGGCTCCAATCCTGTGGGGATAAATGGGTTGTGTTGGATATAATCGACATTAGTCAACTTTCTCATGGTATCCGGGTCATTTTTAAGAACAGCTCCCAAGAATGTCCCTACAATTTCTTTTTTGTTCATTTTTAACTCCTTGTTTTTGTCTTAATTACAGGAAATTAATATTCCTAATAGCATTACTGTTTGGATAATTCTTTTCATAAACTACTTCCTATTAGTAACCAAATGGTTACATATCAATATGTAATTATTCGGTTACTTTTGTCAAATGAAAAATTAAACTTTTAATGAAAAAAATGAATTCTCGAAAAATTCATTCTGTCTAGTTTCGTTAAGAAATGTGAATCGATAGATAACCGAATAGTTTCTTACTTTGAAATAAATGATTGCAATCTAATCACTAAAAGGAAAAATTATACTGAATGGGAAGAAACAAAGAATATATACGTGAGGAGCTTTTAGAAAAATCAATTCAACTCTTTCGAAAAAATGGTTATCATGCTACCGGAACTGATCAACTTGCTTCGGAATTTGGAATCAACAAAAAAAGCCTATACGCTGAATTTGGTTCCAAACTCAACCTATTTCAATCTTGCTTGGAGCACTATGAATCGACATTTCTAAATCTGATTCTTTCCCCAGTGGAAAATCAAAACGCAAATTTAGAAAGAATCAAAGAAGTATTTCAAACAATCGTTAAATATGGGGAAAAAGATTTAAGAGGTCTTGGTTGTTTAATTTGCAATACCTCATCGGATCGAGGATCTTTGGATCCATGCATAGGACCTATTGTGGATAGATATTTTGAAAGAATAGAAAATGGTTTCTATAAGGCTCTTCTGAATTCTAAAAACTCAAGCAATAAAATCAAGAGCGATAATTTAAAGCAAATATCTTCATTCTTGACAACTACTCTTGTCGGAATAGCCACAAGTATTCGAGCAGAGGCTCCGGTTAGTCAAATTCGGAAAACTTATAAGTTTATAGAAGAGTATTTGAAGTCACTTCAATAGAATGGAATATCTAGCCGAAAATCTTACCTGGTTGAACATCCAAACCACCTAACAATTTCGAATTCACTTTCCCATTCCCAATGTCGGACGCTATAAAGATTTTATATTTCCCATCAACTAATGTAAATGCATCGATGCAAGCATTCTCTGGAAATAGAATCCAATATTCCTTCACACCAAACTTTTCATAGATTTCCATTCACCTTTGATAGATAAACTAAGTCTGGTTGTAGTATTGTGTCCTCTTCCAAGATCACATCCCAGGGAGAAAAATAGATCTCGCCGACAGGATTTTTCACTAGAAATTTGTCAAAAATCTTTGCAATATTAAGAACAATTTTCTAGTGTATGCCAAAAGGAGATGGAGCCACGTATTCTACCCCCTCGATTAACCCCCGTAGATCGAAGATTCGTTCTAGTTTTGCTGGATTCGCTACCGCAGGTGGCATGGGAATAGATTAGCAGGAATTGGAATTTGTGCCAAGGGGCAATTTGCGCACTCCACTCGAGTTCAAACCAAGTCAAGAGCGGATATTTTCCAATCCTATCATCCCTTATTTTCCCCTTGCCATTTCTCTAAATCATTCCAGGACGACCACCAAGAGTGGAAATTACTAATACCATTACAAATGCAGCATACAGTCCGACAAGAGATGAGAGAACTGCAAACAAGGCAAACGCAATTGCTTCTCGAACGAGAGCGAGGGATAAAAAGGAAGATCCTGACTATTGTCTAAGGCGGAGTTAATTCAATAAAAAAAAGATAAATCATACTAATCTAGTAGTGATTTATAAAGTGCTTGCTGTGGATAGAATTTATTGCAATAGATTATAAAGGATCTTTCAATTGCGAAACTAACTTTGATTTTGTTAGAACATGAAAAAATTCTTTCTATAATTTAAAATCAATCCAAAGATTCTGCTTTACAAAAAAAAATTATCAGAGTCATTGATTATAGTTTATAGTAAAATGAAAAACTCACGAGGTATTTATGATTTTCTTATCTCAATGGATTTTAGTATTGATATTTTTTTCGCTGGGATTGCTTCATTTCTTCTGGGCAATGGGCTATAAATGGGGATTTGAGAAAGCACTTCCACGAAAAGAGAATGGATCTTTTCTATTTTATCCTAAACGAAAGGAGAGTTTGGCAATTGGAATCTTTCTTAGTCTATTTGCGTTGTTCTATTTATTGCAGACTGGAATTGGTTTTTATACTCTAAGTGAGAGAATCTTTTCGATTGGATCTTGGATCATTATAGCAGTATTTGGACTTCGCTCAATCGGAGAATTTAAATATGTTGGGTTCACTAAACGTATTCGTAATAGCGAATTTTCTAAATTGGATACCATGTTCTATTCGCCACTTTGTCTATTGATTACGGCATTGGCTTTTTTTGTTTTGTAGATATGCTTGAAGAAATCTCAATAGACGATCTTCAACTCTGGTCTGATTCCAAGATGAGTCATAATACTCTTTGGAATAAGATTTTTCGATACGTTGAGCTAAATCAAAATAATATCAATACGATAGTTGAAGAGAAATTGCGTAGAATTTGTTCGCAGATACCAGACGAGTTTCGTTGGGCTCCTGCCAGGTCATATAAAGTAGATAGAGAAATTAGTTTTGATCAAAGGGAAGGACCTGAATATGAATTTGTTAAATTTCTCGAAAATCCAAGTTTTCTCTGGAGTCTAGCTGGCAATGCAAGTTTTAGTATAGATAAGAATCAATCTTTATGGAAGGATTTTGCATCTAAACATAGAATTCCGATATGGTTTTTATCTCGCTGGATCTTCAATAAACAAGAATTAGCGGATAAAATATTTACTAATGATTTTTTCCAGAATCATAAAGGTCTTAATCTTTCTCATTTTGATCCTAAGGATTTGAATCTATTGAATCTTTTCTCAAAAACGGAAAAATTTATGCATTGGGATTATTTAGGTTGGAGCTGGATGAGAAATAATGAACCTAAATATTTTCAAGACTGGTTAACTCTTCTGAATTATGCTCAGCCCAAACGATTCAGCTTAACTTATTCAAATCCAGGATTACGTGGATTTCAAACATTATCGAAGTTAGATTGTTTTTGGCAAAATCTAGAATCCTTGGAACTAAAGAGCGTTCTTTTCGGTGATGATGAAGCTGAACTTTTGTATGACAGCGCGCCACCTACAAAAAAGCTTAAGTTACTAAAATTGGATGATAGTCCAATTAGCAATGGTGGAAAAGCAGCACTGTCCTCTAAAACTTTTGTCGCGATGGCTAAGAAAGGTTGGTTTGATTCATTAGAAGATTTGGATTTGGGATACCATACTTTAGGTATAGATGGAATCAAAGCATTGGCTGATACGGGTGCCTTAGACAACCTAACTAGGATTCGTCTTGTTTGCGGGATGAATGGTGACGAGGATCTTATTGAATTTTGCAGAAAAGATTGGAAAAAATTAAAAAATATATCAATTACGTACTCAAGGATTACGGAAAAAGGAATTCAGTCGATTGAGAATTCAGGAACCATCCAAAATGCAGAATTCCTTTATTTATCTCCTTTAACAGGTAAATCTCTTTCGAAAGGCTTAAGTTAAAATGTAACAATTGTATTTTGGTGTTGGCAAGCATAAGGATAATAAAAGACAAAATCATAAATATAATATTAAGCATGACCAACAATTTATAATCCGTTTTTATGAGTGTAAGTCAAAATTGAGCTAGCGGATTTTTTATAAAAGAAAGTTGGAAATGGAATATCACTTTCAAAAGCATTCGCACAGACTGCATATATTGATAATCTTTCCGTTTTTTTAAATTTTGCAATTGACCAAAGTGGTTATTGACAAAGAAGAATATTTGGCTACCTTTCAAGTTAGAATACTTCGGGATAATTTCCCCAAATATCGACCGCCTAACTTGACTGCTTCACTCCCGCTTCACGAAATCCTTTCTCTCGCAAGATACAAGAGTCGCATTCGCCACAAGGTTTACCGGTCTTTGGATCTGGATCATAACAGGAAATCGTCTTATCAAACGGCACGTTTAGTTCCGAACCTAAAAGAATAATTTCTTTCTTGGTCATATTAATGAGTGGCGTAATGATTTGAATGGGTTGTCCTTCAACTCCAGCTTTCGTTCCGTACCCAAGCATTTTCTGATAAGACTTAATAAAATCTGGTCTGCAATCAGGATAGCCAGAATAATCAAGTGCGTTTACTCCAATATAGATACTCGAAGCTTGTCTGCTCTCTGCAAAACTGAGTGCATAAGATAGAAATAAAATATTTCTTCCAGGAACATAGGTGTTGGGAATAGGTTGCTCGCTTGCTTTATTTTCTTTGTCTTGGGATATTTTTTTGTGCGAAGTTATGGATTTAACAGTTTTGGAAATTTGGTTCTTGGGAACTTGGATATGATGATTTACAAGACTTGTTCCTTGAAACAATCCAGTTTGAATTTTGATGATATAATGTTCAGCTTGTACTAGTTTGGCGAGAATTTTAGATTTTTTCAACTCGATAGAATGCCTTTGTCCATAGTCGAAAGAGAGAGCATAGACTTTGTCGTGTAAATCATTTGCAAGGTAGAGACAGGTGCTTGAGTCCAATCCACCCGATAATAGAACTACAGCTGAATTTAATTTTTCTTTATTTTTCACGATTTTTATACAATTTTAATTTCAAAATTAACCAATCTAGACATTCTCGCATAGATTACATAATTTTCCTGATTGGAAGTTGATTGATGAAAGCTGTCCTGAGTGGATGAGTTGTTTTGTGAGTTTAGCAGGGGGCTTAAGCCCCCGGTTGAGATACCCACCAAGCCAAGGATTCATACGCATTCGAAGCTCCTACAATTATTTACCTTCATAAATACAAGAACTTGTGCAAGTTTCATGAACAGTGATTTTAGAGAGAAGTGGCAATTCGGGTTTTATTTTCTCCCAGAGCCATATTGCAAGATTTTCACTGGTCGGATTCTCTAAGCCTGGAACATCGTTGAGATAATAATGATCCAAATGGTTTTCAATGATAGGCTTCACGACCTTCTTAAGATCTCCGAAATCAATCAACCAACCAGTATGTGGATCAATCGGCCCTTTCAGATGAACAGAAAATTGAAAGCCATGTCCATGCAATCTTTTGCATTTATGTCCATCGGGAACATTTGGAAGTAAATGTGCCGCATCAAATCCAAAGGTTTTGACTAATTCAATTTCTTTCAAGTCTTAGCTTTCCTCGACAGCGTATTCTTGGAATAGCGATTTTTGGTTACCTTGGTCTTGAGAACCAAATTCTACAGGATAGTTTGCTGTAAAGCAAGCATCGCAAAAACCGCCACCTTTATGTTCTGCAACTGCTTTATGCATAGAATCTACGGTTAGATATGCAATTGATTCAACACGTAAATACTTTTTGATCTCATCTAATGTGTGTGTTGCCGCAATCAATTCTTTATGTGTTGGTATATCAATTCCATAATAACATGGTGAAACAGTTGGCGGAGCAGATATTCTCATATGAACTTCTTTAGCGCCTGCTAGTCGTAACATCTTGATGATTTTGCGGCTCGTCGTTCCACGCATAATCGAGTCGTCAACAATCACAACTCTTTTGCCATCAACTACTTCTCGTACAACGTTGTATTTGATCTTGGCACCGAAGTCACGAATCTTCTGGTCTGGTTCAATAAAAGTTCTGCCAATGTAATGCGAACGAATGAGTCCGTTCTCGTATGGAATTCCAGATTCTTCCGAATAACCAAGTGCGGCAATATTTGCAGAGTCTGGAACAGGAATCACAACATCCGCTTCAACAGGTAGTTCACGAGCAAGTTGTTTACCCAATTGCTTGCGAACTTTGTATACAGATTCATTAAAAATATAGGAGTCTGGTCTTGCAAAATAAATATATTCGAATATACAAAGGCTGGGTTTTGCTTCTTGAAATGGATAATAGCTCTTTAGACCAGTATGATCGACTACAACCATTTCTCCTGGTTCAACATCGCGAATATAGTTTGTATCAGTTATATCAAATGCGCAAGTCTCACTCGCAAAAACCACCGAACCATCTGTTCTCTTACCCATTACCAAAGGACGAAACCCATTGGGATCACGAACGGCGATAAGATATCTGGGAGTAAGAATCAGAAGCGAATACGCCCCTTTGATTTCTCTAAGCGCAAGTCCCAATGCATCTAGAATATTTTCTTCTTTGCATTTCGCCATAAGATGAACAATGACTTCAGAATCTATGGTCGTTTGGAAAATGGATCCTTCTCTTTCCATGCGATTTCTAAGATCCCATGAGTTGACAAGGTTTCCATTGTGGGCAAGTGAGATGGGTCCAAGATGAGATTCAACTCGCAGCGGTTGAGCATTTCTTAGAAAACTTGCTCCGGTTGTTGAATATCGATTGTGACCAATTGCATTCCTACCTTGGAGCTCACTCATTTTGGATTCGGTAAAAATATTTGATACCAAACCCATTCCCGCATATCGGTAGAGATGGACACCATCACTTGAGACAATTCCGCTCGATTCTTGTCCACGATGTTGCTGGGAATAGAGTCCAAGGTAAGTAAAATTCGCTGCATCTTCGCAATTATAAATGCCGAAGATCGCACATTCATCTTTTGGTTTGTCAGATTCTAGGGTTTCTTTCGTAATGGAAAAGAGGTTCATCTATTGGTGGCCTTCCAATGCTAATATTCCAGGGTTAGATATACATGCAAATAAATTCCAGCTACATTATGGTCGATAACCCAAAGAACCTCGAGCTGGCTCTTTTTAATCTTCGAAATGCACCGATTATCTCGATAGATACAGAATCCTCAGGATATTTTACCTATTATGCAAAGGTTTGTCTAATTCAAATCACGGCAAAATCCAAAAATTATATCATCGATCCACTCAAACTGGACAAATTGGATGCACTTGGTGAAATATTCAAAGACGCAAATGTTCTAAAAATTTTTCATTCCGCTTCAGATGATATCAAAGCTCTCAAGAAAGACTTCCATTTTGATTTTGTCAATGTTGCAGATACGATGCTTAGTTCACGATATCTTGGAATGGAGCACAATTCTCTATATGCTTTAGTTGAGCATTACCATCATAAGAAACTGGATAAAGAATTTCAGAAATCCAATTGGGAACTTCGTCCACTCAAGAAAGATCAACTTCAATATGCTGCAATGGACACAGCGTACTTAGAATCGATTTGGGAAAAAATGGAAAAAGAACTCCGAGATCGCAAACTGTATGACGAAGCCAAGTCGGAATTTGAATTTGTTGCGCAGGAAGATATTTCACAGAAGGAAGGGGAGTCGATAAACCTCGCACGTTTTCCGGACGTTGTGAATCTTTCGCCAGTGGATCGTGGCAAAGTATATCAGATTCTTATGTATCGTGAAGAGAAAGCCAAACGTGTCAATCGCGCTCCATTTAGAGTTTTGAACAATGAAGCGATTGTACGTTTGGTAGGAACTGAGATGAATGAGGATAATTTCATTACTACTCTTGGCAAGAAAGATGGTTCGGAACTATTTCAGATTATGAAAGAATCCAAAATAGAACCAATCGAAGCATCGGATCTGAACAAAAGAGTTGGTGAAGATTTGGAAGGTGAAGAAAAAGATAAATTCCGAAGACTCAAGAAATGGAAAGAAGCCGTACAAAAAGCACGTCGAATGGAACATTCTCTCTTGCCTTCAAGCAAGCATCTAATACAAATTATACGAGCGAATCCAACAAGCATAGAAGATCTGAAATCTATACGAACATTTTCAGATTGGAAATGTGAACACTATGGTCCAGCAATAGTGTCAATCTTAAAAGGCGAGCCTTTTGATGAAAAATCTTTGCAGCCAATGGCAATGATAAATAGCAAAAGAGGGCTAGCCATGGCGAAGAAGAGGAAGCCAAGTTCTGCAAATTGATTTTGATAGAATTCGAAACCACCTGAATTCAAGCGATATTCTGGATTCGCCCGAAGTGTTGGATTCACTCAGATCAGTAGAATCAGAATCCAGATTTGGCGATCCACTGCAAGCAACTCGCTCCAAGAATTTACTATCTTCGGTTGTAATGCCTTTCTATCACAATGAAAATCAATCAACGGGATTGGTTCTCACTATGCGAAGTAAAAATTTGAAATCTCATCCGGGTCAGATATCATTTCCAGGTGGAATGCAAGAACCGAATGAAGCAATATTTGAAACGGGTTTACGTGAATGGGAAGAAGAAATGGGAGTCTCTCGTGAGCTCCTGGAAGTTATCGGTGCGTACAAAAGTTTTGATACGAGAACTGGTTTCCATATAACACCAATTATTTGTAAATATCTTGGACAGTTTGATTTTTCCATAAATCCGGCTGAAGTGGAGACTTGGTTTCGTCTTGATCTTGCAGAATTGCAAGAATTGGATTTCTATTCTATGGATTATGGAGATAAACTAGGACATCGGATCCACTATTTTGATCTGGGAGATCGTGGTCTATTGTGGGGTGCGACTTGTGAGATCATTTTAAATTTCCTTCATGATTTTACCGATTTTCAACGTAAGCCGATTGTCGTTCAACCCAATCTCACAAAACCTCCTTTCTTCCAACCACCCAGTAAATAGTAGTATTTTCCCTATTGATTTTTTTGTTAATCTTCCGAAGTACTTAAGGTGAGGACTCATCGGCAGAGATTTACAATATTTTTATATGTTCTCGTGATTGGCTTTATAAACTCACCTATTCAAAACAGAAATCTCTATTCTCAGAGTCAGGTCAATACCCCACGTTCACTGATGTTTATCCTTGATGCGAGTGGTTCAATGAATGATCGAATGAATGGCTCCTCTCGAATGAAGATTGCAATAGAACAGATGGAACGGTTTATAAAAAATTTACCGTCCGATACTGAGGCTGGATTGGTTGCTTATGGGAATCGTATTCCTGGATGTGATTCGGCGAGACTTTATTCTCCACTGAAACGCGGTGGCGCGAGAGATATCGTTGCAAAACTTCCATTATTTTTTCCAGCTGGGTCAACACCGATAGCTAGAACTTTAGAGTTGGTAAGCAAACATCTATTAACCGGTCATCCTAACACAGAAATCGTACTGATATCTGATGGAGTAGAAAGTTGTGATGGTGATCCAGCAAAAGAAATCCAAAAGATTCGACTAACAAATCCAAATGTAAAAGTACATGTTCTCGGTCTGGATGTGTTGCCAAATGAAGAAAGAGATCTGCACTATCTTGCAGGAGTCGGAGATGGAAAATATTTTCCCATCAAAAGCAAACAATCTATGGAAAATGCTCTTACATCCATATGGACAAGAGAGCCCATAAAAGAAGTGAACGATCCCAATCTTCCCATTTTTCCTGATCCTTCAGCTCCCAAGAAAGAACCTTATCGTGCAAAGCCAGAATCCAATCCTAAGCCACCTGTTGACATTTCACCTAGCAACGATTCTATTCCATATATAAAGATTACCAATCTAGAGAAGACCAAAACTGCGAAAGGAGAAAGTGAATTTCTTGTATGGTATGAATATGAAGGCAACAAGGAAGATTCGGAGTATACAGCAATGTTATTATTCTATCCAGACTCTGGAAAAGATGCATCGCAAATTCCAAACTTGCGTGAGAAGAAAGCTCCGGCAATTTCGCAATCAGTATCTGTTGATCACAGTCAGAGAAAAGGGAAGGGATATATCCGTATCCGAATGCCAGAAACCAATCAAATTCGCGTAGGTGCCGAGCTTTGGGAGACGAATTCGATTCCCAAATCAGTCGCTGTAGCCTCAAGTAAAAATCTGAGCGACGCAAAAAGTACTGAAACTTTTGATCAGATCTTTAGATAATCAATGTATGAGATTCTATTTTTCCTTGGGTTTTCAAATAAGAACAGTGATCGTATTTCTTGGAATTGTAGGAACTTTATTATACAGTAACTCAATCATTGCGGAAGAGTTTCCCGATCTATATAAATCCTATTCTGAAGGCTCAAATTTTCAAGGTGATCTCGTCCTTCGAAAGGCACAAAACTACTACCAAGACAAATTCTATGAACAATGCATTCAAGAATTGAAGACTTTTTCCCTTGTTTATCCAAATCATCCCAAAAAAGCCGCTGCACTTCGATTACTCGGTGAAGTTCATGAGAAAAAACGAGACTATAACCTAGCAATCGATGCACAAATGGCTATATATTTGGACAATCCCTCATCTAAGGAAGGATTTATAGCCTTTCTAAGTGCAGGTCGATCCTATCTGAAAATGGGCGAAGTTGCGCATGCAAGAAAGGTTTTTCAGGAAATTTTGGATGATTCCTTTTTCCCAGACATAAACAAAGAAGCAGAAATGGAATTGAAGCAAATTAAAATACTAAGTCAGGAAATTGGACAAAACCAGGATTTTTAATAAAAATGGTTTTTATTTTTACATTGGAAAAGATTTCATGGAACGGAGCCGATACTAATCAAGAAGATCCTCTGGTACTATCAAAATGTCTTTTTTTAATATAGTAAATTATACTCCAAACTCTTACATCATCGTTGAAGGGAAGAAGGACGCTTATAATTTTTTCATCATTCGTGAAGGAAAAGTTAAAGTTAGCCGTGAAAACCCGGTAGTTGGAGAGGATCCCAATCAAGTTTTGGGGCCTGGAGATTTCTTTGGTGTAGTCGCTGCGATGAGTCAGCATGCTCAGATCGAATCTGCGATTGCACTTTCCAATGTATCTTTGATTTCGGTGAGTTTCGATCAATTCGGAACACTCATTCAGAAAAGTACTGCAGTCGCTATGAATATCATTCGGTTCTTCTCAATGAAGCTCCGACAATTCGATTCAACGATCACTCGCTTATCTTTTAGAAATGCAGTAGAGGAAGATCCCAATGAACTTTTCCAGATTGGTGATTACTACTACAATCAGCAAAATGCAACACATGCAACTTTTGCTTACCAATCTTATCTCAAATATCTGCCCAATGGTCAATATGCAGCCCAAGCCAAACTGCGTCTCCAGACACTCAACCAACCTCTTACGGGGTCGGACATTGATTATACCAAATTCAATCGTGCTTACGCAGACAATGAGATGGTATTCTGTGAGCATGAACCGGGTAAGGAACTTTTTATCATTCAGAAGGGCAAGGTAAAGATCACTAAGATTGTCAATAACAATGAAGTGATGCTCGCAGTTCTTCAAAGCGGAGACATTTTCGGAGAGATGGCAATTCTTGACAATAAACCAAGATCAGCATCAGCAATTGCATGGGGTGAAGTTGATCTTCTTGCCATCAACAAAGCCAACTTCGAGGGAATGGTTAAAGCGCAACCTCAATTGGCTACTCGATTGATCACTCTATTATCTGAAAGAATTTGGACTGCATACAAACAATTGGCGAACTTGATGATTAGCGATCCTCAAGGAAGGATTGCAGATACTCTTCTAACACTTGCCGAAAAGAACCGGGTTAAGATTGCTCCTAAGTCCGCATACAATTTTGAAATAGGAACAAAAGATCTTCTCAAGATGGTTGGTCTTACTGATCCCAAAGATGAATTGATGGTTCTTGATTTGATAACTAAGAACAAATTTATTCGATTGGATCAAGGTAAAATTAGCACTACAGATTTAGCCGAGCTCGAAAAACTTGTACAGTTTTATCGCAAAAAGGCTCATATGGAAAACAAGATTAAGAAAAATAAGTAGGCAAATATCAGCCTTTCGATATTTTAGTGAGTGTTACGACTATGAGTGAAAAAATAAAAACAGAAGAATCTGGAGATTTAATTAAAATAAAATTTTTAGATCAAATCTTAGATGGAAATTCTCCAGAGCTTAGAGATACTTTGAATGCAGTATTGGAGAAAGGTAAATCAGAAGTTCAATTGGATTTAGAAAAAGTCGTCATCGTTAGTTCTCTCGGTATATCTCGATTGCTCTCATTCAAAAACAAAGCCGATGAGAAAAATATTAAAGTGAATATTCAAGACAAGCTCCGAGAAACTTTGAAGAAGTTAATGCTGGATCAATTCTTCGGACTTTAATCTTTTTCTATCAACGCGAAACATTCTCCAATTTCTCCACGGACAATTTAAAATCTTATGTTTGAATCCTTAGTTGGCTTAAAAATTAAAGACGATGATTTATACACGGAATATCGCAAAAATATGATTCCGATACTGGAAAAGTATGAAGGTGGCTTCCGCTATGACTTTAAAATTCAAGAAACTTTAAAAAGTGAACATTCCGATTCAATGGATCGAGTTTTTATTATCTACTTTAAGGATAGAAAGTCCAAAGAAAGTTTTTTCTCCGACCCCGATTATATAACTGTTAGAAATAAATTTTTTATACCAGCGGTTGAATCCACTCATATACTTTCTGAGTATGAGAGAAATAATTAAATTTCAAAAGTCTAAAAACCAAACCTAATTCGAGAAATGCACTGGAATTGTGTCATTGAACTTCTGCATTATTCTCCTGTCTCATACCCTAGAAGTATTATATCAGCACCAAATTCATCTTTTTCAAAAAGCAAATCAGCTTCTTCAATCTCATACTGACTTAATGCTAGGCTAGAATTCTTTTCATCAATGCCTGATTGAAAAGACCATTGAAAAAACATGGATACTCCAGCAGTAAACAAAAGAATCGCAGCTGCATATTGAATTTTACGAAATAGAGAATTAACGCTCTCTTCGGATTCTTTATGGATTACTGCATTTGCAATTCCTTTTGCCCAATTAGGGTCTTGCATTCTTTTTTGTATTTCATCATTCATTGTTGAATTTTTCATAAATAAACTTCCTCGCTCTTGACAACCGCGACTTGACAGTTCCAGGAGCTATATTCAAAAATTTTGCAATTTCGTCGCCTGATTTACCTTCTTTTGTTAATCTTATCACATCTCGAAAATGTTCAGGTATACTTTGAAGAATTTCTTGGTATTCCATTTCATCTAAGATTGAATTCTCTGCAGACGGCTCGGAAGGAAGAGGATTCTGATTTTTTAATTTCGCTTCTTTCTCCCATTCTCTCGTGTAACGTTGATTAAATCTAATTGATTCGTTCTTTGCAATTGTATAAGCCCAATTGCCTAATGTTTTTGATTTTTCTTCATCTAATCCATGCTTATCTATATAACGATAGATTCGAAGATAAGTTTCTTGCGCAACATCATCAATCGAATCCACCAGAGCAGTATTTAGATATCTCTGAATCGCAGACAGCACCGCCCATTTGGTGGTGCTGACTACTTGTTCAAACTCGTGGTTAGTCACGTTTCTTTTCCCATTTATCTTTTTTATCTTTCATCTTTTCATGATGTTTCTTCATCATCTCTTTGTGTTTAGCTTTTTGTTCAGCAGTCAATATTTTATTAACTTCTGATCTATTGTCTATCCAGAGCATTTTCATATCAATTTTGGCTTTAGAAAGCTCTTCCATCTTTGCTCGGATCTTTGGTTTGTCTAATTCATCAGCAGCTAAGAGAGCATGTAATTCTTCTTTTGCTTTCTTGATAGAAGTTTTGTAAGCTTCTTTTTTAGATTTTGAATCATTTTGAATCTTATCTACTTGAGCTTTTTGCTCTTTCGTTAATTTCAAATGTTTCGCCATATGTTCAAAATGGTCGCCACCATCAGCAGATAGGCTTACTCCTCCAATCAGAAGTGCCGTTACAAGAATCGATTTTAAACTGTTGTTCATAGATGTTTCCCTCTTTTGTTAAGTATACCTCGTAATGATCTCTAAGGTTCCCTAATTAAAAAAAAATTACAAAACGGGAATATTCAATAATCCAAAATTCAGTCCTTTTTTATGAAAAAATTGAACTTTTGCAGACATCTTTTGGGATCTGAGCATTATACTTTCTATACCAACACTGGATGGAGATGAATCCAATTCATTCCAAGCAAAAGGAATCCCATTATTCACAACGATCAGAGTAATTCTATGCGGGCGCTTTCGAAGATGTATGGAGATTTCCGTAGCTTTTGCATGTCGAATGATATTGGTCATCATCTCAAGAAATATTCTCTGAGTGCTAAGAGATTTTTCCATTCCTAACGATTGTGATACTTTTTCTATATTTGAATGTATGATGAAACGGTTCGTTGTTTTTAGTCGTTCAATGTATTTGAGAATCTCACCTTCTAATATTTCGTATTCTTTCTTTTCTTGACCTAAAAGATAAACTATATCTCGAATATTTATAAGAACATAATTCAATTGAGTTTTTACTTTCGCAAGTATTGTATCTGGATTGTCACCATCCAAACGAACTTGAGTCATCATTGCAGTAATCTCTGACCCAATGCTGTCATGAATATCACGCGCAATTCTACTTCGTTCTTCAGCTTGCCGGCGGATCTGATCATTGTATTTATTCTGCAATACTACAAGAGACTCAGCGTTGGAATAGGCCTCGGCTTGGCGAACCGCAATAATATGTGAATGGATACAAATAAATATCAGAAGTCCTAAAGGAAAGCTGTAAGGGAATAAGAATAAAAAATTAATCAAACCATGTAGGACATCATTGATCATAAAAATAAACAAAACGGTAATTGAAAACAAGATCAATCCTGAGAATTTTCTCTTCAGTACAAATGCTTTAATCATCATCGCAAGAATATAAGTTCCAAAAATAATTGGGATATACAATGAGTAACCATAGTAGGAAGAAATTTTGTTAATTGGGTAAATCATGATTCCAATCAGAAATAATGAAACAATAGCCATGAGGATTCTAAATACTGTCTTAGATAAATCTTTGGGAAATATATAAGAAATAAATAAAAAGCATGTCGGTGTTAAAAGTAACTCCAAAATAAACTCAGCTTGAAAAAGTGAGTTGGGTCCCATCTTGGGCATGATGATTATCCAGGAAGTTGACGTTACTAGACTATAGGAAGATACGATAAAACAAAAAATTGAAAAATAGAGCGGTAGCTTGTCCTTGCTATAATTTTTAAAAAAAGAAAGGTGATAGACTCCAATACTGAGAATGCAACTGAAAATAAAAAAAGTATAAAAATGCTTTCTCATTATTTTTGACTTTAGAGTATTTATTTTCATTATATAAAATGGATTTCTAATTCCTCCCCATCTTGTGTTACCTCTAAAATTGGCAATTTCAATAATAAGATCTACTGATCTTGAATCTAAAACAATATATTCACCTATATCATGTTCAACGAAATTTGTGCTTTCTGGATTTCGTCCAGGTATACCATTCCATTCTTTTTTTATTCCATTAATCCAGATCGCATGCACAGAGTAGAAATTCTCCGGGATACGAATTGCTAAATCCTTCTCTGTTGGAGGTAGGAGGATCTGTAATCGAAGCGTTGCAAATCCTTCTCCACCGATCTCATCGTTTATAGGTTTCTTATAGTTCCATACTCCAGGAACAAATAGATAGTGCTGGGGATTCTCTGGTGAGCGATTCGCCAGTTTTTCTTCCGAATATAATTCATTCCAATAGAATTCCCAATCTCCATTGAGAGGAACTTCGCTCTTCTGATTGAAATTCCAACCACTTAGATCGAGCAATCCAATATTAGCTAATGGATATCCAATTCTTGGGTTGGGTTGGCATGAATTAAAAAAAAAGGAAATGAATATTATTTTAATTAAAACAATAATATAATAATATGGTAAGCATTTTTTAAATCTGGTACTTGCCATCTTGAATAATTCCCAATCTTCTTCCGCGTATTATCGCTTGTGATTTGCTATGGACATTTAATTTTTTATAAATATTTTCAACGTGACGCGATACTGTATGTGGGCTTATATCTAATTCATCTGCTATATCCGAATAGACTAGTCCAAGTGAGACCAAGTTCAGGACTTCCTTTTCACGATTGCTGAGAAGATTGCTTTCTTCTATGTCACTTTCTGCGCTTGGAATTTTAGTATTGAATTCATCAATTATTCGAGTTGCAATTCTTGGAGTGAGAGGTGAGCCACCTAACTGAATTACTTTCAATTCAGCGATTAGTAAGTCCAGAGGTGTATCTTTGAGTAGATAGCCATTGGCTCCTTTCTTGATTGCTTGAATGATATTATCTTCATCTTCGAAAACGGTGTACATAACAATTTTCATATCAGGAACTGATAGTTTTAACTCTTCTAGAATGGATATTCCACTTTTGCCGGGTAATCCGATATCGAGGATTAGAATATCAGGTGGATTTTTGAAAACATTTTGTACTGCTGAGTCAGCATCGGAGTATATTTCATTAAGCTGAAATTCTGATTGTTGAGCGAATAATTCTGAAAGATTGGTAATTACTTTCTCATTGTCTTCAACGATCGATACCTTGATTGTAGCCATACTGTTCTATAGTAGAATAGAACATATGAAGAATTCTGTCTATTGTTTATAAAGTTTCTACCCAATTAAGATAGATATTTCTAAATTAAATGGGGTAAAGTTTGTTTTTCGAACTTCTATTCTAGAAATTTGTTTTTAAAATTCCTAAAGTGCTAGCGAATTGATTCCTAAACTGTGATTCCTTGATCTTTTAGATCTGATTCCATCATGATTTTTACCAATTCTTTGAATTTTACTTTAGGAACCCAACCCAGTTTTTCTTTTGCTTTCTTGGGATCACCTATCAGTAATTCAACTTCTGTCGGACGGAAATATTTTGGATCGATTTCTACCAATAATTTATTGGTTTTCTTATCATATCCCTTTTCATCAGCACCGGATCCTTTCCAGACAATTTCGATATCGACTATTTTAAAAGACTCTTCTATGAATTCTTTTACGGTATGAGTTTCGTTCGTAGCCACGACGTAATCGTCGGGTTGATCTTGCTGAAGCATCATCCACATCATCTCAACATAGTCAGGAGCATATCCCCAATCTCTTTTAGAGTCGATATTTCCCATAACTAGACGATCCATTTTGCCAGCCTTAATAGCGGAAACTCCTAGTGTGATCTTTCTTGTCACAAACGTTTCGCCACGGCGAGGTGATTCGTGATTGAATAAAATTCCATTGGATGCGTGCAGATTGAACGCTTCTCTATAATTTACAACTGCCCAGAACGCATATAATTTTGCGACAGCATACGGAGATCTTGGATAGAATGGAGTCTTCTCCGTTTGAGGAACTTCTTGAACTAGTCCATAAAGTTCAGAAGTGGATGCTTGGTAGAAGCGAGATTTGACACCTGTTTGCTTGATGCTATCTAGAATACGTAGTGTTCCGACAGCATCAACTTCTGCTGTGTATTCTGGAACTTCAAATGAAACCTGAACATGAGATTGAGCAGCCAAATTGTAAATTTCAACAGGCGCCACTTTTTCTAGAATTCGATTCAAATTGCTGGAATCGGTCATGTCTCCGTAATGCAACTTAAGATTCTGGTTGCTATGAAGGTGTTCAATTCGTCCTCGATTGAAAAGGCTTGTTCTTCTTACGATTCCATGAACCTCATAGCCTTTTGCCAATAATAATTCAGTTAAATACGATCCGTCTTGTCCAGTAATGCCAGTAATCAGTGCTTTTTTCATGATATCCTAAATATATGGATAAGATAAATAGGGATTGATATTTTGAAAGAAGAATTTGATTCAAAAATCTAAGCTTTGAATTGTCCTAGAGGATACCAACTTTGGAAAAAAATAATACTGAAATTCTACAAAAAATATAGAATCTAAAATATTCGAAAACAACTCTGCAATCAGAACTCTAGAATTTCTTATTAGGAAGTAAAGTTTTTCTGATTTCTTCTAAATACAAATTTGCTTCGGACTCACCTTTCTTGATAAGTTCACTAAACCGAACAAAGTCAAACAATTGAAATTCTTCTAAGTGAAAATTAAGAAACAAATCCATCCGAAGTTGCTTCAAGCGAGTGATTTCTCTTCCTTCGAGTGTGATAGTCCGACCCATGATCTTCAATATGGGAGGATATTTAATAGTATCCCATACATAACGAAATAATGATTTACCTGATGCTTTTCTGCTCTCAAATAATTTGAGTGAGACAGCTTCTTGCAAGGGTGATACATTGACACCTAACACGATGTCGGCGCCTTTTGCGCGGACTAAATCCTCAGGAACGTTATTGACCATTCCTCCATCGACAAGAACTTTTTCCCCGAGAAAATAAGGAGGGAAAGCTCCAGGTAAACTCATAGTTGCAATGAGCGCCTCAACAACTGGACCGCGATCGAAAACATATTCTTTCCCACTTTGTAGATCCACTGCGGATGTTACAAAAGGAATCGGTAATTCTTCAATTCTTAAGTCACCAAATGCTTCCTTCAGCATCCGTCGCATTTTTTTACCTTTAAAAAAAGATACAAAAGGAAGAGTTGGATCAAATGCACTTTCCAAGCCACCGAAAAATTTGCGAATCATGAGTTCCATGCTATCGAGACTATCACCGCGAGCATAGAGTGCACCTACTACTGCTCCGAAAGATGCTCCCGATACGAAATCAAAATGTAAGCCTTCTCTATGCAATATTTTGAATAGACCGATATGCGCAAGGCTTCTTGCACCACCCCCGCCCAAAGCAATTCCTCTTGTGCGAGACACAAGAAATCTAGCTAGTGCATCTTGTTTTGTAAATGCTTTATGGAATGAATCTGGTCCTAGATGCATTCGCAAAGAATCAATATCAGCTACTGCTGAATCAATTTTATACAATACAGTTCGTCCGTTAAAATTACGAATTCTAGTCTTCCAGAAGTTTAGAATATTCTCTTTCTCGTTTATATTTTTATCAGTTTCTTTCTCCCAGAAAATGATTAGATCTGATTGAAGAACAATTGATGGAAGATCCATACAGGTTTCAGGAGTATCGAAATACAAATGAACAAGAGGAGACTTTTTACGAATCGCACTTAGTTCCTCTGAAAATTTTTCATGACTGAGTCCTTTGAACTGAGAGATTTTTATAAGGACTGAACTGGAAGTTTGTATTTGAGATGTTTCGGCTATAAGACCATTCAACTTTTCTTGGAAATCATCCATGCCATCTAATGGCAAATGACAGAAAAGTCTTCTTGGCTGGTATTTTTTTAGAGGTTGTAGTTCAATATGTTCTCTCATCCGACTTGAGAGGAGTTTCATGATGTTCTGGGATAAGGCTCTCTCTTTCAATGCGATCTGCATGAAGGCTTTACCGTCTATCATATACACCAAACTATCTATTACTGCATAGGCGGAAGTGGAGTGGGCGTTTCCGGAAAGCAATGAATTCTCTGAGATTACATCACCTGGTCCAAGGTAGATATTATTTTTGCCAGAAAATCCTTCTAAGACAATCTCACCATATCGGATTATATAAATATGCTCAGATGCCTCACCTTTGTAATAGAGAAAATCATGATTACGCACCATTCTCTCTTCTATATGACGAAGAATAGATTTTAATGCAGGAAGTGATAAACCTTTAAAAAGCTCTACCGATTTCAAAAACTTCAGCATTACTTTTTCTTTTTCAGCTTTTGTCAATTCTTGCACCTCAACTATACAAAATATCGGCAGGTCTATGAATATTAATATGCAGTATTTCTAGCTAATAGAACAAATTGAAAATTTCAATTCAATATGAAATTATTTATTTCGAAATGGATTAGATTAACTTTGGGTTACAGCAAGATCTGCAACAGATTCAAAGTCATTATCTCTAATATACTTTTCATAAAACCTATCTGCATCCTCTTTTGTCTTGAGTGAGAACCATTTTCCTTCTGGATAGGATACCAAAATTGGACCTTCTTCACATCGATCTAGACAGCCCGCTCTTTGAACTCGAACCTTTGATGTTTTTGGTTTTTGTTTTAGATGCTTTAAGATTTCGGAATTGTGAACACCGCAGGAAGGTCTTTCTCCTTCACCGCGATGATTCTCGCAGACAAAAATATGTTGATCGTAGAATCTTTCAGTTGCCATATTCAGAAATGGGGAGGCAAGTACAGATCAAATTTCGATCGCCATAGACATTATCAATCCTTCCGACACTCGGCCAGAATTTATTTGTGACTAAGAATGGAAGCGGATAAGCAGCTCTTTGTCTAGGATACTTACGATTCCAACCATCATTGATTACCATTGAAGCAGTGTGAGGTGCTCCTTTTAGTGGATTGTCCATTTTGTCGAGTTTGCCTTCTTCGATTTCTGTAATTTCTGCACGGATAGAAATCATAGAATCAATAAATCGATCTAGCTCGGATTTGGATTCACTTTCTGTTGGCTCAATCATAAGTGTTCCTGGAACAGGAAAGGACATGGTCGGTGCATGGAAGCCGTAATCCATGAGTCGTTTCGCGATGTCTTCTGCTTCAACTCCCGATGTCTTCTTGAGATTTCTTGTGTCTAGAATACATTCGTGAGCAACAAGTCCGGCATTTCCTTTATACAAAACTCCGTACGCATTGTTCAATTTCTTAGCCATATAATTGGCATTTAGAATCGCAGTCTTTGTAGCTAGATTCAAACCTTCTTCACCCATCATCGCTATATAAGACCAAGAGATAACATTGATACTCGCAGATCCCCAAGGAGCTGAAGAAACAGCACCTTGTGTAATTCCGGTTCCGTTATCGATCAAAGCATGTCCTGGCAAAAAGGGTACTAAGTGTTCGGCAACACCTATTGGTCCTACACCGGGTCCACCACCGCCATGAGGAATACAAAATGTTTTATGAAGATTCAAATGGCAGACATCAGCACCTATATCACCAGGTCTAGTGATGGCAACTTGGGCATTCATGTTTGCTCCGTCCATATAGACTTGTCCGCCATTATCATGAATGATTTTACATATCTCAATGATTCCTTCTTCAAATACTCCGTGAGTTGAAGGATAGGTTACCATAAGAGCACCTAACTCATTTTTATGCTTCTCAGCTTTCTCGCGTAAATCATCAATATTGATATTACCATTCTCATCACAAGAGACAACGACAACTTTGAATCCAGCCATAACAGCAGATGCGGGATTTGTTCCGTGAGCAGAAATGGGAATAAGACAGATATCTCTGTGGACTTCGTTACGGGATTGATGATAGCCACGAATAGCAAGCAATCCTGCATATTCTCCCTGCGAACCAGCATTAGGTTGCAGAGAGACTTCTGCAAATCCTGTAATTTCACAGAGCCATTTCTCTAGTTGACCAAAAATTTTCCGATATCCTTCCGTCTGTGACGCTGGTGCAAATGGATGAATGGAACCTAACTCTGGCCATGTGACTGGGTACATTTCCGTCGTTGAGTTCAGTTTCATGGTGCAAGAACCCAACGGAATCATCGAGTGGACGAGTGATAAATCCTTAGCTTCCAATCTTTTGATATAACGGAGCATTTCTGTTTCTGTATGATAGGAATTGAAAACAGGATGCGTTAGATAATCACTGGTTCGAATCAATTCCTTCGGAAGATGATGTTCAATGCTTGAGACCAATTCTTCAAGTGAGAAGGGCAGTGATTTGCCTTTATGGAAAACTTCTAGAATGTCTTGGACATCTTGAAGTGTTACAGTTTCATCTAAGCTTATACCAACAGAATGTTGATTGAATTGACGAAGATTGATCCTTCTCTGTTCAGCATAACTCATAATTTCCGCTGCAGTAAGTTGTTCCAGATCAACCTTTATTGTATCAAAGAAAGGTTTTGAATTGATTGTATATCCTAATCTTTCAAGTCCTTCAGCCAAAACAGCTGTTAGCTTGTGAATGCGTGTTGCGATCTTCTTTAGTCCTTGCGGCCCGTGATAGACTGCATAGAATGAAGAGATTACTGCAAGTAAGACTTGTGCCGTACAAATATTACTGGTTGCCTTGTCTCGACGGATATGTTGCTCGCGAGTTTGTAGAGACAATCTGTAAGCCATATTGCCTTGTGAATCTTTGGAGGCTCCGATCAATCTTCCTGGCATGAGTCTCTTGTATTCATCACGAGTTGCCATAAAGCCGGCATGAGGTCCACCAAAACCTAGTGGTAAACCAAATCTTTGTGAACAACCAACTACTGCGTCTGCACCAAATTCTCCAGGAGATTTCAAAACGGTTAATGCCATCAAGTCCGCTGCAACGATGACTTTTGTTTCAAATGCATGCATTGAATCAACAAACTTAGAATAGTCGTGAATAGTTCCATCTGTTGAAGGATACTGAACTAAACTGCCGAAGAAATCTCTAGAACCTGTGATTTTTTTGAATGAACCGACAACAATTTGAATACCAAGTGGATTGGCTCTTGTCCTAAGAACTTCTAAAGTCTGCGGATGAACAGACTGAGATACAAAGAAACTATTTCCAGAATCATCACCTCTAAGCTGATAACACATTGTCATCGCTTCGGCTGCGGCGGTTGCTTCATCAAGTAAAGATGCGTTTGATACATCCATTCCAGTTAAGTCGGTGATCATTGTTTGGAAATTGATCAGTGCTTCCAATCTACCTTGAGCGATCTCAGCTTGGTACGGAGTGTACGCAGTATACCAACCTGGATTTTCTAATACGTTTCTCTGGATGACAGCTGGTGTAACACAAGAGTTGTATCCCATACCAATATAAGATCGAAAGATTTTATTCTTTGATACGATTTCTTTTAGATCTCTAAGAACTTCTTTCTCACCTTTGGGAAGTGGAAGATTCAATTTTCGGTTCAACAAAATTTTGGAAGGAACGACATCCTTGATCAAGTCATCCAAATTAGAATATCCTAGGTATTCTAACATTTCTTGCCTTTCTGATTCACTAGGTCCAATATGCCGATCTCGGAATGAATCGCTTCGATACAATAACTCTTGCAGCGAAATAGATAGCGGATCAGAAGTTTCTGCGAGATGTGGATGGCTGAGTTGTGGCATATACAATCCTTAGTTCTTAAATCAGATAAAATAAAAAGTTAAACAATACATCAAATTATCTTTGAATCAATAAATACATCTTTCTTTCGTTGCATTGATTCTTCAAAAGTTGAATTAGTCTAACGTTGCAACGTATTCTTTATACTTAGACGCATCCATGAGTTTGCTTAGTTCAGAATCAGAGATTCCAGTTACTCGAATAAACCAAACCTCAAACGGATTGGCATTGATAGACGCTGGATCAGATTCAAGAGCGGGATTGACTTCAGAAACTTCACCTGTGATTGGAGAATATAAATCTTCTGCAGCTTTTACAGATTCAATGGTTCCGAATGATTCGAATTGCTTAACAGATTTACCAACTTTTGGAACATCTATGTAAACGATATCACCGAGAGCAAGTTGTGCAAAGTCGCTGATTCCAATCGTTGCGGAATTCCCTTCAATTTTGACCCATTCATGTTTCTCTGAGAAATAATAACCTTGTGGTGCGTTTGTTTCTGCCATTCTGATATCCTATTTGTTCTTACGAACACTTCCTTCTATGAATTTTCCTGTTGTAATTATAGCTTTTTTTCTCTGACCACGAATTTCTACATAAATTTCTTTCCCATCTGCTGAATGATCTTTATTTATGAGAGCCATTCCAATTGATTTTTTGAGACTCGGAGAGTGTGTGCCAGAAGTAGTGACGCCAATTTCGGAACCATCCATACTATAGATTGGATATTCTTCTCTGAGAACACCAGGTTCAGATAGAGTTATACCAACTGTTTTTTTGGATGCACCATTTTTCTTATCCTTAATGATTCTATCATATCCTAGATACGGGTTTGATTTTTCTTTTACAATCCATCCAATTCCGGATTCAACAGGGCTTCGATCCGCTGTGAGCTCATGTCCATAAAGAGGATATTTTGCTTCGATTCGAAGTGTATCTCGGGCACCCAATCCAACTGGAACCAATCCTTGGTCTTTGTATTTGGATAATAGATCATTCCATAATTTTATTCCTGAAGGAATGGAAGTATAGATTTCGAAACCATCTTCACCTGTATAGCCAGTACGAGATACGATGATCTCTTCATTATCAAAAGGCATAAGGGCAAAATTATAGTAAGCAATTGAATCAAGTGAGTGACCAAGATAGTTAGCGAATATATCATTTGCTTTTGGACCTTGGATCGCAATCTGGTGCCAAGAGTCTGATTCATTTCTAATTTCAAAAGAATTAGAAGTCTTATATTTCAATAAATGTGTATAAACTGTTTCATAATTGGATGCATTTGAACATATGAAGTATTTGGAATTGGAAAATTTGTATAAAGTTATATCATCTACCAGTCCACCTTGCTCATTTACGATAGCATTGTACTGAACTTGTCCATCCTTCAATAGCTCAACGCTGTTACAAGTTACGAACTCTAGGAATTTTAAAATTTCCAAAGGATCACCTTCGATAATGATTTCTCCCATATGGGATACATCAAAAAGTCCCGCGTCATT
Organism: Leptospira sp. GIMC2001; assembly: GCF_028462125.1. NCBI lineage: Bacteria > Pseudomonadati > Spirochaetota > Leptospiria > Leptospirales > Leptospiraceae > Leptospira > Leptospira sp. GIMC2001. Next base: position 178,457 of record NZ_CP115468.1, read on the forward strand.
TCTTGTGGATAAATGTTCTGCGATGATCCCTTTGTATTGAACTGGCATATCCCATCCACCAAATGGAACCATTTTGGCTCCAAGTTCTCTATGAATCTGATTGAGCGGTGTTTTTTTCATATTTCTACCCTTATAATACTAAAATAAATTTCATACTTACGATTCAAATGGAATTTTAGACGTAGATAGGACGAAGAGGATGATATGTTAAGAGAAATATATGAAGTAAAAAGAACTGGAAAGCTTGATCGATTAAAACTTAGAGAAGATACACTCAGTGATCCATTAGATTCGGAAATTCAAATCAAAATTCATGCTATAGGTTTGAATTTTGCTGATATATTCGCAATATTCGGACTTTATAGTGCAACACCTAAGACTCCATTTATTCCAGGATTAGAGTATTCTGGAGTTGTAATTGCCAAGGGACGGTCAGTTAAAGGTATAAAATTAGGTGATAAGGTGATGGGATGCACACGTTTTGGTGCTTATTCTACTGCATTGAATGTTGATTCACGTTATGTTCTTCCTCTACCAAAAAAATGGAGTTATGAAGAAGGTGCTGCATTCATTACGCAAGCTCTTACTGCATTCTATGCGTTAAAAACACTTGGTGATATAAAAAAGAATCAAATTGTTATGATTCATAGTGCTGCTGGTGGTGTTGGAATCCTTGCTAATCGCATCGCAAAGAAGTATGGTGCTAAAACAATCGGTGTTGTTGGAGATAAATCTAAGCTTGATGTTTTAAAAAATGAAGGATATGATCATTCAATAGTTAGAAGTGATGATTTTCGCAGTGAATCTATAAAAATTTTAGACAATAGACCCTTATCTTTGGTGTTGGAATGCATTGGTGGACAAATTTTTAAGGATAGTTATGACTTACTCGCTCCTACAGGACGACTTATAACATATGGAAGTGCAAATTTTACACCGACTAGCAAGGCATTGAACCTTTTTACACTATTGATTCGATACATCAATCGACCAAAAATAGATCCATTGAAGATGATTTCAGAAAACAAATCAGTTATGGGTTTCAATTTAATATGGCTATGGGATCAAGTTGATGAATTACAAAAACATTTGAATGAACTTATAAAGTTATCACTCAAACCTCAGATGATAGGATCAGTTTATACATGGAATGAGTTACCATTAGCATTAGAAAAATTTCAATCAGGTAAGAGCATTGGTAAGGTCGTTATTCGATTGTAATTTTTTTTCTAACTTTTATTAAAAAACTTTACAAAGTTTTATATACAGATTAATTATGTCACTATCATACAAGACATAATTCTTGTTTTGAAATTTATACGGAGAGGTAACATCAATGGTAGCTCCTAAAAAGAAAGCATCTAAGAAAAAAGCAGCTAAGAAGAAAGTAGCAAAAAAGAAAACTGCTAAGAAGAAAACTGCTAAGAAAAAAGCTGCTAAGAAATAACCTGATCTAGATAGATCAAGTCTGTTTCAGACAAAAGCACTTTATAGCCCGCAGTTCTTGCGGGTTTTTTATTGCCTCAACCCTTTTTTGATTCTTAATAATCATAAATATTGACCATCATCATTAGAAATTCTCTAATTTAGAAGATCTGAAGCCAGTTTGCAGTTCATTCCAAAGGCTTCAATGATTCATATCAGGCGATTGAATCATTGAAACAATCGGTTCTATCTATTCACTACTTGATCTTTCACACTTATCACGATTTTCATAATCTCTGCAATGATGTCCTCAGAAACTTTATAAGCCTTAAGTGCAACGACCAGGTGTTGACCAACTTTCATGAAATGCTCTTCCTTAATCTCTAGACCTGAGTGTGCAGATTCAAGGCTTCTTCCACGGTATTCGGGTCCACCAGTGCAAAACGATAGAAATTGAACTTGGTGTTCTTTTAGATCAATTATATTGGCGTCTGAGAAGTAGGGAAAAAGATCCTTATCCAGAAGTACTCGGCTATAGAACATTCCAACAACCTTTTGGATATTTGTTTCTCCGATTTGTTCATAGATTGTCATAATAACACCTTCTTAAGATATCTTACTTCAATTGCTTCATTTCTACCTTTTACTTGAATCGTAAATGGTTCATCAGTGCTGATTCGATTGGAACAAGCTTGATAGAAAGCTGTAGAAACCAAAACTTTGCTTGGTTTGCAATTCGATTCGATCCGACTGGCAATATTGACTGCGTCTCCTAACACTGTATAATCTTTTCTCAATAAGCCACCAATTGTTCCGCGTAAGGCTTTCCCATAATGAAGACCCGTTCTGAATTTCAATTTTTGTCCAGTAGAGTCTGATAAAATATGACTTAACTCTTTGAATCGGTTGCTCATAATTGCAGAGGCCCTTGCAGCTTCATAAGGATCAGTGAAAATAGCCAGAAAACCATCTCCTGTAAATCGATCTATATCCCCACCATTGTTGCATATAATATCAGATGCTTCTTCGAAGAATACATTGATCGTCATTACAACGGCAGATGCAGGATGGACTTCGGAAAATCTTGTAAACTCACACATATCGCAGAACATAAAACACAAATCTTCTTCTTTGCCTGCAACATCCGTATGACCTAAGTAATTAGATTTTTCAGCAATCTGCCACAAACTTCTTGGTAAATACTCTCGCAAAATCTTAGTTGCACCTAAAAATTTTGACTCAAGTTCGTGATTTAATGCAACCATAGAGGTTACTCCTTAATATAGAAGTCTCTTCAATTTAAAAATGAATTAGAAGAATTGGATAACTGAACTTCGTTGTAAGAGGAGTTTGCTTAATATATTAAATATTACGCAATTTATTTTTGCAATTTGTTAGGTTTTTTACTAATATTTGTTCGGGTCTGCAGTTGATGCAACAATCCAAATAGCTTAATTTATGCTATTTGGCGATCCATATCAGAATAGTCACGTTTTTTGACCTTTCTAATGAAAGGTCCTGCGTCTTCCGATTGGTTTTCTATTCCTACAAAGAAAAATTTCTCTTTTTTCTTATTGAGACCAAGAAAGAAATCTTTTGTTAAACCTTGCGTTGTTGTGCTGGTTATATTTCTGAAAGCCTTACGTTCTGCTTCTCTATTCCAGGTTTCAAGATTATTTGAATTTGGTAATTTTGTGATGATGGTATTGAGATCATATCTTTTGAGTAAAATCTGTGCGAGATCTTGAAATCCTTCAATCGAGATCTTATCATCACGAAAGAAAGTTAATATATACAATATGGAATAATCTAAAATTTTGCCTGAGTCGGGATCGGATACTTTTTGTACACCATCTAGAACTAAGTATGGAAGTTCTTTGGACGAAATCCAATTCTTCATATCTTCATGTCTTTTCAAATTGATATCCATTGAGAATTTCTTTTGAAAGACGGTTGATAGGAGAAAGCCTTGTGCATTGTCCATCGATTTGAGAATTCGATCGATATCAAAACTATCAAAGGCCATATTGTTGTATTTCGTGTATTTTTCCATATCTCTTTTATCTACGGCATAATTCTAAAAATGAAGAATGATTTTTCATTGGTTCAAACAAAAAGAAATTCTCTCTCTGGGTTATGTATCCAGCCAAAACCTCTCTCATCCAGTGCTTTGAATATCTTGGATGATCCTTCTGTCTGACAGATCATTTTCTCTTCTTCTGTTAAAGGAATGATTGCCAGATAATTTGCTGGTTGTCCATTCTCTGTCTGTTGATCGCTCAAATCAGGAAGAGAGTTATTGGACAATTCAGAATGCGATAGGTTGCGGAGAATGGTCGAATTGAAGTCCAAATAGAGTTGATCTGGATCTTTACGATTCATGCCTAGAGTATGCCCATGACCAAACCATTTTCCTGTGTTCCATGGAAATTTGATCATTTCGCCAATCAAATGTTGAACCCATTCTTCTGACCTATCACTGGATTCCGGAATTTGAAAAGCTAATAATAATTCTATGCGAGCGAACTTCTCATAATCTTTATGATAGAGCTCAACACTTGGTTGATTTTGAGCACTCATACCGATGGTAACAAAGACTGAAATATTTGGCAGATGACTTGGGCGAAATTTTGCAATGCCGAGTTCAGGAAACTTGCCACCGTCAGCCGACCAGTATTTTTCATGTTTGCCAAATTTAGATTCTAGATATTCCAATCTATTTTTTTGAATATTTTTCCAAGAATCTTTCGAGGAACGCCCTTCCCAATATTTTCGGGATGCAATCATTCTATCATAGAGAATTCCATTGTTGGGATCTCCAAGAGGACTTGCTGTAATTGCATCTTCTCTCGCTCCACGAGCATAACCATGAAATCCTTTCACACCTGACCAAGATGGCAGGAAGGCTTCCATCTCATCACCTAGAAATAAAAAAAGTCCATCCCCTTCTTCGGTCCAAATAAAATGAATATCTTCTGGTTTGAAGGATGGCAATCCTTCGGGTTGAGTTATCTCATGCTTCAATAAGATAGGAGCGAGTCCTTTCTGAAAATCATCAGGATCTCTTTCCAATGGAGCTACAGTATGATTTCGAATCCAAAGAGATTTGATTCCCCATTCAGGATTGTTCTCACATTGTAGATATAAATATGTAGTTCTTTCGTCTTCTTCGAGAAAAGCTGTGAACGCCGAGTACGGACTTGTTTCTTGATATATAATCCTTGATGGATTCATAGAATCTATGTTACTCGACTAAAATTTCCACTTATGTGGAACTTGACGATCTTTGAATTTCTGCAACAAACTGGCAATAGATTGTTCCATTCCATCTTCAACTAGAATCTCTGGGTAGTAACCTGAAGCGTTTAATAGACCGATCAATTCAGGTTCCTTCCATTTTCTATAATTTCTAATTACTGAGAGGGAATCTTCCGAAGGTTCGTTGCCAGACTTTTTCGCATTGATGAAGCTTTGAACTGCTTTAGTGGGAGTGGTTGTCTGTTTCCAAGTCATTGTACTCAAACAATAGAAATCCCCTTGTTTTGTTCATCAATTTTTTTGTGATAATTCGATGAGTTTTTGAATAGAAATCCCAATTAGTTTGGGTTGCAAACAGGGTAGAATTTGAGGAAGGTATGAAATTCAGAGGGTTATGGATCACTTATGTCAATTCACGGTTTATATGAACAGATTATTAGTCAGCTTGTCCAAGATAAGTTGGATTCTATCGACGATCAATTTTATTATGTAAAGAAGAACGAAGTTACCGATGGAAACTCCACTAGAATACTGTCTCAACATTTAACATCCATATTACAAAAATCCCTTCAATCTTTCAAAGGTAAGGAAGCTGTATTAAAAAGAATCGAATTTGTTAATAAACTTTTAAAAGTAATCGCAGATGAAACCTTACATAAGGATGTTTATGAGGAACGAATAAAAATAGAAGCAAAAGTTCTATCTGCTATAATTTCTAAAGTAAATTATAAATTGAGTGATTATGACGATTATATAAAGGAAATAACTCCATTTCATGGATTGTCTTACAGTGAACTATTTACGGGTCAGAATTCTGGGATTTCTTTTGAAAGCGAAATACGAAAGGAAATTAAATCTTCTGATGAAATTTGCTTTTTGGTTTCTTTTATTAAATTTTCTGCAATAGCAATACTTAGAAAAGAACTAGAAGAATTTACTGAAAGGGGCGGAAAGATTAGAATAATCACTACAACTTATACTGGTGCAACAGAAGCTAAGGCAATTGAGTATCTCTCAAAACTTCCGAATTCAAAAATAAAAATATCTTACAATACTAGAGTGGATCGTCTGCATGCAAAGGCATACCTATTTGTAAGGAAAACTAAATTCGACACAGGTTATATTGGTTCTTCAAATTTGTCTAAATCTGCCATAACTCATGGACTAGAATGGAATATAAAAATAACTAGAAGTGAAATTCCACAAATCATAGATCAATTTGCAAAGACCTTCGAATCGTACTGGAGTAATCCAGATTTCGAATTGTTTGAAGTAAGTAAGGATTCAGATCGACTCCGCTCTGCATTAAAGAAGGAAAAGATCGGAAATTTTGATAACCAATTAGTATTTTTTGATATTCGACCTTTTCCATTTCAAGAAGAGATTCTTGAAAAACTTTTAACAGAAAGAAATGTTCATAAACGATTTAGAAATTTAATAGTAGCTGCAACAGGAACAGGTAAAACTGTTATCTCTGCGTTTGACTTTAAAAACTTTTTAAGTCAGAAATCGGGAATAAAATTTCTTTATATTGCTCACAGAAAGGAAATTCTAGAGCAAGCTCGTTCAACATTTCGAGGAATATTGCGGGATAACAATTTCGGTGAATTATGGGTCGATGGAATAGAGCCTTCCGAATTCAAAAATGTTTTTGCTTCAATTAGTACAATCAACAATCGGATTGATGAATTGCATTTTGATAAACAATATTTTGAATATATCATTGTTGATGAGGTCCATCACATTTCAGCACCTAGCTATAGAAAGTTGATAAATTTTTTTGAGCCCCAGGTTTTATTGGGACTTACTGCCACACCAGAACGTATGGATGGTTTAAGCATACTAAAAGATTTCTCCAACACAATTGCGGCTGAGATTCGTCTTCCAGAAGCATTGAATAGAAAGATTCTATGTCCGTTTCAATACTTTGGCATTACCGATAGTGTAGATATATCACAGGTATCTTGGAGAAATGGAAGATATGATGTGAATGAGCTTTCTGTTCTTTACACAGAAAATGACAGACGTGTTGCTGAAATAATAACTAATTTAGATAAATATCTTAATGATAAAAATGAAGTAACAGCGTTAGGTTTTTGCACATCACAAATTCATGCAGAATATATGGCTAGGAAATTTAATGAATTTGGAATTAAATCGGAATATTTGGTTAGTTCCAATTCTTCGAACAGACATCAAATCCGGAAAAAATTAGCTAATAAAGAAATAAATTATTTATTCGTTGTTGATATATTTAATGAAGGCGTAGATATTCCAGAAATTGATACTGTTTTATTTCTTAGACCAACTGAAAGTTTAACAGTTTTTTTACAACAACTTGGAAGAGGGCTTAGACATTCGAAGGATAAGGAATTTTTGAGTGTTTTAGATTTTGTAGGGAATTCAAGATCAGAGTATGATTATGAAGGAAAATTTCGAGCTTTGGTAGGAAAGACAAATCAATCAATAATTGAAGATCTAGAAAACGATTTTCCTTTTTTACCACTTGGATGCAGCATTGTTTTAGAAAAACAGGCCAAGCAATACATCTTAGAAAATATAAAAAAAGCACTAATTTTTAGTAAAAATGAGCTGGTTCGTAAAATTCAAGATTTCAGAAATCATACTGGTCAAGAAATAACTTTAGAAAATTTTACTGCTTATTATAAAATACCGTTACAAAAGATTTATGCTAGAGGTTGCTGGAATCGCCTTCTTAAAAATGCGGAAGTTATTGAAAGCTTTGATTCTACGAATGAAGTCGAGATTACAAGGGCAATTTTAAAAAAATGGCTTAGCTGCAATTCCTATTCATATTTTCAATTTATTGATAAATTGGCCGCTAATAATTTTGATATTGAGGTCGATCATCTGAGCAATTTGGAACGTCAATACTGTCTATTATTGTATTATGATATTTGGCAAGAACCTTCTAAGTTTGTTTCACTCGAGGCAGGTATAAGAGCGATAGGGATTAACCCACTTCTTGTGGGTGAGATTCGAGAAATTATTGATATTTTGATTAACAAAATAGACTATGTGGAAACAGAAATTGATTTACCTTTTGAACAACCATTAAAACTTCATAGCCGGTACACACGTGATCAAGTTCTTGCTGCCTTTGGCTTACATAGCTTTCATCAAAAAAGTTCAAATAGAGAGGGCGTTGCAGAATCGAAAGAATTGAATACTGAAATTCTATTTGTAACATTAGATAAAACTGAAAAATATTTCTCACCCACAACATTATTCGAAGTTTACGCGATAAACATGGACCATTTTCATTGGCAGACTCAAAATGTTGTTAGCCCAGATAGTAATAAAGGAAAAAAATATATAAATCACAAGATTGAAGGTAGGAAAATTTTACTTTTTATAAGAGAAAGAAACCAAGATGAGTATGGAAACACTATGGGTTCTGTCTTTTTAGGAGAATGTGAATATATCGAACATACAGGTTCTAAACCCATGAGTATAGTCTGGAAGCTCAAAAAACCCATGCCGGCCTTTTTATGGAAACCAGCTGCAAAACTTTCTGTAGGATAAACGAAGTACCTATTAACTTTCAATGGACATCAAAGATTATATTCCAAAAAATAAACATGATTTTGCTTCCGTCGAGGTTATCAAAAATCTAGGTTATCCTGGTTATAAACCGATTTTAAAAGACCTTTTTATTTGGATTCAAGATATAAATTGGCCCATAGCTAGAGAAATAGTTCCGTTATTAATTGCTGCGGGCAAAGATATTGTACCAATTGTAAATGATATATTGGATTCGAATGATTATGTTTGGCAAGCTTGGGTTTTGAATTATGTTTTAATTAAAATGCCAAAAACAATCAAACTGGAATTTAAATCCCAGTTAGAAAGAATTGCAAAAAATCCGAATAAAGATGAGAAATACGAGGATCTAGACGAAATTGCAAAAGAAATTCTATTGGATCTATAATTAATTGTTAAGTAGTTTTTAACTAAATTCTAATTTATTTCTTAGCAATAAATTGTTTTAGATAATTCAAAATTTCTTTGTCTTGCATCTGCTGAGCGCTAGAGAATTCACCACCCATTGTCGTTGCTAAAACTTTCTCTTCTTGAGAAGGATCAACTATTACAAGAGCTGGGATTCCTTTTTTTTCGGGACTTCCAAAGCGCTCCGCAAAAATTAGATTCTTATCAAATCTACCCACGTCAACATGGAAGACTAAGTATTCTTTTTCTAAAAGAGTCCGAATATCAGAGTTATTATAAAATCTATTCTTGAGCGAGTTACAATCTGCACACCAGTCAGCTCCGAATACTACCAGAACAAGTTGCCCACTGGCCTTCGCTATGGGAATTGTTTCATAATACAATTGTTCAGTTTTCTTATCTTCGTTTAAGCTATCTGCACAGGACACTAGACCAGCCATTATAAAAAACGCAAAAATTATAAATCCAAAAGTATTTTTAATCATAAGTATAAGTTTGTTCCTGTTACGATCTCTTCAAGACGAAAATTACTTTTTATTCAATTTAATTCCTTCTATCCATTGATAAATTTTTAATGGAAAAAATAAAAAACGATCCAATATCTGCGTCGTACTGAATATATACGATGGATAAACTGAATTGGAATTCCATTTGATTCCTCTGACAATCTTCTTAGCTACAGTTTGTGGTGATTGACTAGGAAACGGCACTGGAACTTTATTACCAGCTGAATCAAAAAATTGTGTTCTGGTCGCAATTGGATACACTACCATGATACGATTCCCCTTCTTCAATTCATACCTATAAGCAGATGTAAATGAATGTATTGCCGCTTTAGTAGAAGAGTACATTGCGTAACCAGGAAGTGCTAAATGACTCATGGCGGATGCAGTTATTATAAATAAAAAGGAATTAGGAGAATTAAGATTTAGTTCAATCAGTGTTTGGATTGGTGAAAATACATTGGTTCTATAAATTTTTTCTAGTCTATCGGGATTATTTGATTGAATAGTTTCATAATAAGCAAATCCTGCATTTGCAAAGAATATATCGATTCCACCTAACTTTTCGTTCGCGATCTCAATGAGTTTGGTGATATTCTTGGATTCAGATATATCTAAAGAAATGGGAAATACTCTTTCATTCTTCTCAATGCTCTCTGCATTTATATCGGCAGCCAGAATTCTAGTATTTTTGGTTTTTAAGAGTTCTTGTAAAGTAGCTTTTCCAATACCAGAAGCTGCCCCTGTGATCACGATTCGTTTATTAATTAAATCCATAGTTTATTTTTTTTCACCTGAGATGTTATGAAAGCTTTTTTATCTAAAAATTATTGAATTTTTGCCTCTAGGAAACAATTTTTTGAATTGCAGAACTGTTTATTAAAAGCGTTCATTTTGTAATTTTAGTCATTTCTAATACTCTGATAATTCTATAAAAATACTCCTAACAGTATTTGTTTATCAAAATCCTCTAAACTGATTTATAAAAAAATCCATCAATATACCAGAAAATAACATAGAAATTGGATACAAAAGTCTAATGGATGTTATGAAGAAAAACAATTTACTCAACCCAATTTTGATATTTGGAATCCTTTTATCGTCGAGTGTATTTGCTCAAGGATGGGAAACGGCAAAGAATAAAAATAACATTATTGTTAAGACACGAGTCGTGGAAGGTTCTCCACTCAAAGAATTCTGGGGACAAACAATTGTTGAGGCGAGTCCATCTGCTCTCATTGCTTTGCTTAAGGATGTAAATACTTATCCAACTACATTGCACAATTGTAAATCTGCTGAGATTCTAAGGACTGTAAGCGACAAGGAATGGTATACTTATACTATTAATGCAGCGCCATGGCCTGTTAGTAATCGAGATGCCGTGTTGCATTCTGTTCTGAAACAAGATCCCAAAACAAAGAATATCGTTGTAAAAATAAATGATAGCAATGCAATCTCCAAGCCGATTCCGTCGGGTGTTGTTCGAATTGCAAAGTTGAATGCAGAGTGGAAATTCAAAATACTGGATGAAGGAAAAATTGAGGTAAACTATCAGGCTCATATTGATGCTGGAGGATCCATTCCTGATCTTGCGGCAAATCTCTTAGTTGTTGATACTCCATATTTTACCTTAGAAAATATTAGAAAGAAAATTCAAGATCCTAAATATAAGGATATTAAACTTCCGTATATTTTGGATTAAACAATCAATTACTCAGCTAACATATAGATTTACAAATTTATCGGGCAATACAAACTGGTGTTGTCCGATAATAAAGATAATATTTGTGAGCTAAACTAATGATAAAAAAATTAATTTATATATCCTTTTTAATTCTTGCATCTTGTATAGCGATTCCGATCCGAAATTATGAAATTGACAAATCTGTTATAAAAACTAATCTCTTTGAAAAATCGATAAAAATTCTATTTTTTGAGGACTTAAGAAAAGGAGAAAACATTAATAAAACCGCTTATAGTTTTATTCCATTTTTTATTTCAGGAAATTTCGAATTAAACTTTCCTGAGTCCGACGGTATTTCATTAAACACTCCTTTCAAATATTACTTTGCAGATATCTTAAAAAAGGAGTTAGAAGGTAATTATAACTTTAAAAGCATAATGCTTACCGATGATAAATCAATTATAACAGATTATACGATAAAAGGTGAGATAAGTAAATTTTATTGTGAGAGAAAATTGTATACGTACGGTTTAAGTTTTTATGGAGTCCTATTATGGTATCTTGGTGTTCCAGCCATGGCTAATGAATGTGAAATCGAGTTAAAGTTAGATTTAATGGATTCGAATAATCTTGAGATTCTGTCAAAAGTCTATTCAGATAAAAAAATTGTCTATTCAGGTCTGTATTATAATATCAATAACTTAGATAGGGTTTATAGTCATCTTTTAAAAAATATTATGAATGTAATAAAATCTGACATAAAGAAAAATATGATCGAGTGAATTAATTCATTAAATATGAATTATAAAGATAAGTTTTTTCGATATTGATTGTTGTGATCATATTTTGTTTTTCAGTTTTAGTCATTCCAAACTAATCAATGGATTTGTTCTCATTACTAATCGCCCAAATGGTTGTAAATTTTTACCCTTAGACATCATGAATTTTTCAAAATCTACCTGATACTGTGGATCAACCGCTATCAATAGTCCTCCGCTTGTTTGAGGATCACAAAAAATATTTTTTTCTTCTTCACTCATCTCACCCATCTTGTCACCATAGCTATCCCAATTGCGTAGAGTTCCACCTGGAATTGAATTTCTTTCAAGATAGTAACGAGCTTGGGTGATGATCGGAACTTTGGATGAGAAAATTGTCGCTGATAGATTGCTTCCCTCGCAGATCTCAGAGAGGTGTCCCAAAAGACCAAAACCAGTGACGTCCGTTAGTGCATGAATATATTCTAATTTACCTAGGTCATAGCCAATTGAGTTGAGTTCCATCATTTGTTTGGGAGCAATCAAGCTATCTTCACTTTGAAGAATTCCCTTTTTTTGTGCGGTGGTGAGTATTCCAACTCCTAAAGGTTTTGTAAGATACAACAGATCTCCTGATTTCGCTGTATTGTTTTGTTTTATATTCTTACGGTCTACTTCACCTGTAACAGCTAAACCAAAAATTGGCTCCGGGCAATCAATACTATGACCACCAGCAAGAATAATGCCTGCTTCCGAACAGATTGAACGGCTACCGTCTAGTACTCTACTTGCAACTTCTGGAGGAAGTTTATCAATGGGCCAACCTAATATTGCAATTGCCATTATAGGACGACCACCCATTGCATAGACATCACTGATTGCATTAGCGGATGCAATTCGACCAAAATCAAAAGCATCGTCCACTATAGGCATAAAAAAATCTGTTGTGGATATAATGCATCTACCATCACCTAAGTCCATTACTGCGGCGTCATCTGATGTCTCATTTCCAATCAATAATCGACTCCCGAGCGATGAAATGTTCGTAAGATTTGGCGATCTATTACTAGATAAAATTTCGTTACTATCGGAATTCTGTTCTTTCAAATCTGATACAGATTGTGAATTCGAATCTAGAGAGGGTTCTGGATGCAAAATGGATCTTAGAACTTTGGGAGAGATTTTACATCCGCATCCTGCACCATGGCTGTATTGTGTTAGTTTGTATTCAGTTTTGTTCATATTCATTTGCTCGTTCAATCAATTCTTTTGCATACTTAGTATGATTACCTTCTGGAATTGAGATTGGAATAATTTTTCCTTTCATTCTTCTAGATAGACTGTGCTCATAAGATTTGTCATAATAATGTAGTGTTATAGCTGCCGCTGCTGCAAAATTATCAGAATCTAAATTTTCAATGGCTTTCTTTAAATTGAGTCCGCCTAATTTCTTCGCCAATCGATTCAGGGATCTGATCAGATCTTCTTTTGGAAATTGGGAATATTGATTTATTAAATGCTCAATCCGTTCGTTATGAGTTTTTTCTATTTGAAAAAGCGGAGCATTTTGTTTTTGATTCCAGAATACGTTCGGTATATGAATTTTACCGATGAGCGAGCTCTCATCCTCAATCCAGATTCTTTTATTAATGTTAAGGGTTCGTAATTTTTCGAATAGTAGATTTTCAAAATGTTCGTTACTTGGTTGATTTGCTTGTCCTATAGCTCCGAAAGCTGATCCTTTATGATTGGCAAGAAATTCTAAGTTTACAATTTGTTCATTCAATTTCTCTAATTCTTCTAAAATGAAAGTTTTCCCAGAACCTGTTTTACCACCTATCACATACAACTGAAATTGATTTTCAAAGTATGAGAGAACTAAATTTCTATACGATTTGTATCCATGACGCAAGGTATTTACTTCAAATCCATAGGTTGCAAGTAACCAAGCTACGCTTCCACTGCGCATCCCACCTCGCCAACAGTAAATTCTAAGTTTTTTGAATGGGGCAATTGATTCTGCTTTTTCAACGAGAGTTCTCAACTTCGGTCCGACTATCTCCAGTCCTTTCTTTATTGCTGATTCTTTTCCTTCTTTCTTATAAATTGTTCCAACAATTGCCCTTTCATCATCATTGAATAAAGGAAGCGATATGGCACCAGGAATATGACCTTTCTTGAATTCGCTCGGACTGCGTACATCAATTGTTGGAACATTTTGGTTCATGTTTAGAAAATCTTGAATTTGGATAGAAGTAGACATGGAAATAATTTGAGTAAGGGAAGAGTTGCTTTAAGGATAGTATCTTACAATAATTTTTTATTTGACTAATTTTTTCCATTAACTAATATGGATATTTATAAACTAATTAGATTAGTTTAATTCAATTAAGGATGTTCCAAATGACTCATAAATTCTTGCAAATACAATTAATTTTGGCTACTTTATTATTCGGCTGCATGCCGATCTATTCGCAGACTAGTGAACACTCATCTTTTGCATTAAATGGTAAGATCAGCTATATCAGGAATGGTGCTGGTAATCAAACCTACATTTTGCTTCCAGGAATTGGTGAAACGAAAGAAGGATATCAGCCTCTTGTCCAAGAATTGGAAACAACAGGAGTGGTTTATAGTTTAGATATTCGTGGACAAGGTGGTAGCAGTTCGGATTTTACATCATTTTCTGCCCTTGATGTAGCGAAGGATGTAATTGAATTTTTGGATGAAAAGAAATTGAAGAATACTATACTAGTTGGCTCTTCCCTTTCGGCGGCATCAGCAGTTTATGTTGGAGCTGAGCGATCGGACTTAGTAAAAAAGATTGTCTTATCCGGACCATTTGTTCGCGATCATGAAATATCTTTTGGAATCAAGACTATGATTTCAATAGGATTTCGTTATCCATGGGGTGCTAAGTTATGGAAGGGATACTATGAAGATTTACATATAACAGTTAAGCCGAACGATCTAAGCGAACAGAGTGAACGAATTTATAATTATTTAAATCTTGATAACAGACTTTCTATTCTGAGAGAATATTTATTTTCTTCTAAAGCTGGCTGTGAAGAAAAATTGGATTCTATCAAAGTGCCTGTGGTTATTATTATGGGGGGAAAGGATCCTGATTTTGAGAACCCAGTCGAAGAATTGGATTGGATTGCAGGGATCACAAATGGTAAGAAGTTTCTTTTTGAAAATTCTGGCCACTATCCGCACCGCGAAGAACCGAAGAGATTTGCTGAGGTAATAAATTTACCTTATAAATCAATGAATTCAAATAATAAATGAGAAAAAGAAATTTAAACAAAGATCAAATCTCGGATTTTGCTTTTCAATATGCCATTAAGAATGGCTGGCAATCTCTAAATTTAAAAATTATTGCCGAACATTTTGAAATTAAGACTCCTTCTCTTTATAATCATATCGAGAATCTGGATGAATTGATTTTGGAACTTGCGGCAATGACTCTCGAAGAACTTGGCAAAAGCCTATCTAAATCTATTCAGGGGATAAGCGGGGCAGAAGCTATCTATGAACTTTCTCGAGCTTACAGAAAGTTTGCTAAATCTCATCAAGGTGTATATGGTTTAACAATACAAGCTCCCAGCGGCCATGCCCGACATGAGAAGGCAAGTATAGAATTATTAGAAATACTATTTTCAGTTCTAAGAAACAAATCGAAAAAGGAAAAAATTCATAATATTCGAATATTCAGATCTAGCTTACATGGATTTGTAAGTATTGAATTAGGAAAAGGATTTGGACTTCCGACAGATATTGAAGAAACGTTCAAGAGAATGATCGAAATATTAGTTTTACAGATGGAGCTATGAAATATTTATTCTTCGAAAATCAACGAGTGTAGCGGTCTTCGGTTCTACTCGACCGTTTATGCATTGTAGATAGAAATTTGCAAATGCTTCAGGATCCATAAGAGTTCGAAATTCAAACCAATCTTTAGTACCTTGAAAAAATTCGTTCCAAGATATTGAGAATCTTTCTTGAAAATTGACCATTCCCCATTCTCTGCTTTTTTTTCTCATTTGTTCTGGAGCAAAGAATAAAACTCCTGTTCCATTCCTAGGATTCAGATTTCGGTCATCCCATTGCAAAGCTCCCACTAGGCTTGTGTATTTTAGTTTTTCTATTAGGTGCTCTTGTAGCTGAGCTATAAAATTATGATTTCCAGCAAAATCTACAATTAAGCTATTTTCTGAACGGATCTCCGTTATTTCTTTATATTCAAATATATGACTATAACAACCCAACTGATGGATAAAGTTCTTATTATTCTTCGATGTAAGTGCAATAATTTCGATTGGATGAAGATTAGTTTTATTGGTTTGAATGAGTTGAGTTAGAGCTAAGGCTGTTTTACTAGAAGCTCCCGTAATAATGATTTGATCGCTTCCAAAAAATCCATTCTCTCTAAGAAAATCTTCCAAGAGGAAAGCAGTGGAAAAAAGAGGACGGAAAGTAAGTTGGAAGTCTTCACTATTTGATTTGTAAAGGTAATCTGATCTTAGATTCGTATAATAGTTATAAATTCCGCTAAGCTTAGATCTATGTGCTGCTGCATCGCTGAATCCAGTCTCTCTAACTTTTCCTGGTTCAACAACTAAATGTGAAGCGGTTGGATAATATCCATAAAACCTCTCTCCAATCTTAATCTCAGTATTGTTCGATTCAATCACTGTGGCAAATCCCCAAGCTGGAATGATTCCGAATTCAGGCAGATTCACAAGTGGAAAAAAGTTCCAATAACCAAAACTATCACCTAGATTAGCATAAGTTATATTATTGGCAGTAAAGGAAAGTTTCTCGATTTCTAACAAAACTTGACCTTCGGAGATCGCTGCCTGAGATGAGATAGTTTCAGAAATAAATTTATATTCTTTAATATTTTTTTTATTCACTACGAATTGATTTACCTGAATGCCGATAGCCATTTGTTCACTCCAACCAGTTTTCAACCATAGAAAAACAAAAAGTTGAGTCAATGGATAAATTTTTGACCTTGCTAATAAAACAAATCATGTCATGCTTGGAGTCGTGAAGAAATCCGAACAAAATGTATTTGATTCAGTTGTTATTGGAGGAGGCATTACAGGCTCTTGCATTCTCTGGGATGGAACCTTACGGGGACTCAAGATGCTACTGATCGAAAAGAATGATTACGCGTCCGGAACGAGTCAGGCTACATCCAAGTTGATTCATGGTGGACTTCGCTATCTAAAGAATTTTGAATTCGGATTAGTGCGAGAATCTCTTTGCGAACGAAGGTCTCTTGGAATTATTAGTCCTCATGCTCTTCAAACAATGGGATTCGCTGTTCCAGTCTACAATACTAAAGACAAATTAATGTTAAGTGCCGGACTATCTATCTATGATTTATTATCTTATGATAGAAATCAGGGGCTACACAGTGATCGAACTATACCAAAGCATAATTATCTTAATCGCTCAGATACTCTTTTAAAATTACCGCAGATACCAAGCAGTGGGCTACAAGGTTCATATTTATATTATGATTATGCAAATATAAATCCAGAAAGGCATACAACAGAATTTTTGTTTTCAGCAAGGAATCTAGGAGCGCAAATTCAAAATTATACGGAGCTTCAGGAAATAGAAAAATTACCTGGTAAAGATGGATTTCGAGTTAAGCTTTATGATCGAATAAAAAATACTTATTCTACTGTTATAACGAAAACACTTGTGAACGCTGGAGGTCCCTGGGCTGATTTAATTGAAGGAAAATTAGGAATTCATCAAGATAAACATATTGTCCGTTCGAAAGGAATCCATATTGTTGTTCGCAAAATTGTAGGAGACAACACCGTTGTACTTAAGAAAAGAGATGGTTCTCATATCATGTTTATACCATGGCGTGGTAAAACAATTATAGGAACTACGGACACTGTGTACGAAGGTCATCCTGATAGATTTTCGATTACAAAGCAAGAAATTCTAAACCTTCTTGATGAGGCAAACTTTGCTTATGGACTTACAGACTTACAGGAATCAGATGTTGATTTTTATTATGGTGGTATGCGTCCGTTAGTTGAAGATTCTGGTGATTCAACTACTACCTATAATGCTTCCAGAAAATCAGAAATCATGGATCATTCTTTGGATGGACATCCAGGCTTCTTTTCTGCAATGGGTGGCAAATATACAACTAGCCGTTCCGTTGCAGAGAAATTGGTTGACTATTTGGTTAATTTTTTACCAGGCAATTTCAAGGAGTGTGAGACTCAGACTAAACCATTGATGGGCGGAGAGTTCTCAGATTTTATTTCTCTATGCTATGATCTTGCAAAAAATTTTCCAAAAGCATCTGGAGAAAAAATCGAAACACTCGCTCATCGTTACGGAAGCCTTGCCTTTGATGTTTTAAAATCTTTGAAAAATTCCAATGATTTTTATTTACTTTCTGGCGGAGAGAAAATTTATTCTGAGGAAATAATTTATATTTCACAGAATGAAGATATAAAGTTCGCAACGGATTTCTTTTTTCGCAGGTCAGGTGCTGGCGTTCCTGGAAAACCAAGTGCTGATTCCTTGAATGGAATTTTTTCCATCCTATCTAAATCTCTTAAATGGAATCCGCAAAGAGCAAAGACTGAAATGAAGTCCGTTCTAGATCGATATAAGTTTTGACGATCTATTTCTTCAAAAGCTTTCAAATCTTCAACAAATGAACTGAATTATTCCTGAATATCACTTGCAACAAATTACAGTTAGATTAAGATAGTCTATACTGATGTTAGATCTTAAAAATTGAGAATTTAATCCAATAAAGCAATTCTCTTGAGTTAACCTCAGTCTATAGGGTAGACAGCTATGAATTTGATTCGCATTTTACTTATAAGTGCTATTTTTTTCCTTTTTGGGACTTGTAAAGAGGAAGAAGATGATTCAGACCTTCTTCTTGGGGCATTGTTCGCTTTTCTCGGGACTGGGGAATCCAAAGTTTCGACTCCTGTATTTAAACCAGCTGCCGGCAATCAGACATCTCTTTCCAATATTGAGATATCAACGACTACTCCGGATGCTACCATTCATTATACCTTGGATGGAAGCACGCCAACTTCAAGTTCGGATAAATATTCGTCTCCGATTAAAAATACTTGGATACTAGCGGGAAAAACGATTCAAGCTATTGCCATTAAATCAGGATTAAATGACAGTGATACTCTAACTGGAGTTTTTAGCTATCCACCTCTTAAGACTGGATCCGGTGATATACCTGGATATACTAAAGTTTCTGGTGAGGATGCTGATTCGAAGTTAGGAATTGAAAGAGGGTATTCTGATAATGGAGATGGCACGGTAACGGACAAGGCTACTGGTTTGATCTGGCAAAAATGTACAAAAGGATCGAATTCATCGACTGATTGCACAGGTGTTACAACTGATGATAGATCGAACTTAGCGGGTGCAAGAAATTACTGTAGTAGTTTGAGTTTAGCATCAAAAACTTGGCGCCTACCAAGTAGGCAAGAACTGGAAACATTAGTTGATTATGGTCTGACAGCTAGTCCAGTAATTGATGGATCTGTATTTCCGGAAACTGTTGCCAATCCTTATTGGAGTTCAACCAATTATTTACAACAATCGACATCAGCCTGGCTTGTTTCTTTCAGTTTGGGAGATTTGACTGCCAGTGGCGCTGCCTTGAGTTACTATGTCCGCTGTGTTTCGACTCAGTAAATTTGAAAACAAGCCTGGTCATATTTTGGAAAATTAAATAACTAGAAACAATGTTAGGAGCTTACAAATTGTTAATCAATAAATTATCGATCTTTATATCACTTTCCATTTTCCTTTATGCAACGCAAATTGCTTCGGCTCCTTATATCGATAATGGAGATGGAACAGTTAAGGATGTTGCAACCGGACTTACCTGGCGAAGCTGTACTAACGGATTGAGTGGCAACAATTGTGGAACAGGATCATTGACTACTTATACATGGGAAAATGCCATATCTGCCTGCAGCTCACCCTGGCGATTGCCATCAATCAATGAACTAAAAACGATAGTCGATACAGCTAAAACATCAAATCCAACTATCGAATCCACTGTATTTCCAGGAACTATTACAGGGAGTCCGTATTGGAGTTCAACCACCTATGCAATCAATACCACAATTGCTTGGTACATACTTTTTAATACCGGTTCTGTAAGTTATAATGCTAAGACGAATAGTTATGTCGTTCGATGTGTTACAGGCCCATAGAGATATTAAATATACATGAATAACAGCTGGATTTTCATTACCTTCCTAATTTTAGGATGAAGATACCAATTCCACTAAAATATTATTGCTTCCAATAAATTTAGGATCCGTCCATAGATTGCGTTCTGTATCAAATGATTGATTGTATTTGAGCCAATTCCTTAGATCTTCTGGGAAAAATCCATAAAGCAGTGTCAAAAATGGTGTAAAAAAATCCTTTCCTACGCGCT
Source organism: Leptospira sp. GIMC2001 (assembly GCF_028462125.1). Taxonomy (NCBI): domain Bacteria; kingdom Pseudomonadati; phylum Spirochaetota; class Leptospiria; order Leptospirales; family Leptospiraceae; genus Leptospira; species Leptospira sp. GIMC2001. The sequence continues at coordinate 198,533 of NZ_CP115468.1, forward strand.
TATTTATAGTTTTCCTGTAAAAAAACATAAATTCATGGAAGCGTTTTAATGAGAGATATAAAAACCGTAACCATACTCGGCGCCAATGGTGCTATGGGTGCAGGAAGCGCGGGAGTGATAGCCGCATTCGGAAATGCTAAAGTCTACATGCTCGCAAGAGATTTAGAAAAAGCGAAAGATGGAGTTGAAAAAGCGTACAATTCTGTGAAAGCAGAAGTGATTCGCAAGAATTTGATTCCAGGAACCTACGAAAATGACCTCGAAAGATGTGTCTCTGAGTCAGATTGGGTATTTGAATTAGTAGCTGAAAGCTATGAAGTAAAAGAGCCAATCAATGCTCGTATAGCAAAGTCAAGGCGACCTGGAACGATTGTTTCCACTGTATCGTCTGGTCTTTCTATCGCAAGACTCGCTAAGGCATATGATGCAGATGGACAGAAGCATTATTACGGGACTCACTTTTTCAACCCTCCGTACAAAATGATTCTTTGTGAATTAGTAACTCATCCTGGAAACGATAAGAAATTGACTGCTGAACTTGGTGACTATCTGAGCAATAAACTTGGACGCGCTGTAGTTTATACAAATGACACTCCAGCTTTCGCTGGTAACCGTGTTGGTTTTCAATTGATGAACGAAGTTGCGATTCTTGCTGAGAAGTATGCCGATAAAGGTGGGATTGCTCTCATGGATGAAATCATGAGTGGTTACACAGGTCGCGCAATGGGTCCTCTAGCTACAGTTGATTTCGTGGGATTGGATGTTCATAAAGCAATCGTTGATAACATCTATGACAATACTAAAGATGAAGCGCATGCTACTTTTAAACTACCTGCTTATATGCAGAAGTTGATTGATGAAGGCAAGCTAGGTATGAAATCTAAAGGTGGTCTAACGAAGATCACTAAGACTGCTGATGGCAAGAAAGAAAAGTTTGTGTATAATATCAAAACAGGAGCGTACGATCCGTATCCTAAATTTGATATTCCATTCATTCCTAAAGCAAAGAAACTAATTCAAGAATCTGACTACGTTGGAGCCATGAATGTTGTTAAGGAAGCAAAAGGTCTCGAAGCGGATTTGGCAAGATATTTCATCGCAAGATACATTAGTTATTCTTTGTCTATCGTGGGTGAGGTAGTGGATTCCAAAGAGATGGTTGATATGGCTATGGGCTTTGGATTCAATTGGGTTCCAGCTTCTGCGTTCGTAGATTTTCTTGGTGGACCAAAAGAAACTATTGCATTGATGACAAAGAGTAAAGTTCCAGTGCCTGCAATTTTGACTAAAGCAAAACCTGGCAAAAAGTTTTATGAATTGGGCGATATCCTAGACGCCCGTTCCCTATTTAAGGGTTAAGAGGAGCAGACTATGAGTGATAAAGTATATGTGTTAGGTGGCGAGCAGACCGATTTCCAGAGAAATTGGTCCAAAGAAGGCAAAACTTTCATGTCTATGATGAGAGAAGTTATGACAGATGCTCTTACCAAAGTTGGAATCGAGCCATCTGAGATCAAGAAGCTGAATAAAGAAAACCGAATCGGTGTTTTTGTTGGTAACTTTGATGCAGAACAATATGCAAACCAAGGCCATTTGGGTGCATTTCTTACTGAAGTAGATCCAGCTTTCTACGGAGTGCCAGGCGCCAGATATGAAGCAGCTTGTGCTTCTGGTTCTGTTGCAATAGATGCAGCTTCAACTCATATTCGAGCAAAAGATTACGATGTTGCAATCGTTCTCGGTATCGAAGTGATGAAAACAGTTAGTTCTGCAATAGGCGGTGACTTTCTTGGAACTGCAGCATACTATGAGCGCGAAGCAAAAGGAGTTCAATTTCCTTTTCCTAAACTTTTTGGAAAGCTTGCTGATGTAATCTTGGAAAGATATAAGCTTAAAGAAGCTGTTTTCATGGATGCACTCGCTGAAATATCAAGAATTAACTATGATAATGCGAAGAGAAATCCAAAAGCTCAGACAAGAACTTGGTTCATGAATAAAGAGCATGCAATGAATCGTGGAACTGATACAAATATGGCTGTCGGTGGCAGACTTTGTATTACAGATTGTTCGCAAGTTACCGATGGTGCGGCAGTTGTTGTATTAGCTTCTAAGAAATATACAGACGAATATGCAAAGAAAAGAGGCAAGAAAGTATCCGACATTCCTCGCATTAAAGGATGGGGACATCGCGTTGCTCCAATTACTTTTGAAGCAAAAGTTGCAGAGTCAGTAGGAGATAAATATATCCTACCTTGGACTAGACAAACTGTGAAGGATGCTTATTCAAGAGCTGAAATGGGTGTGAAAGATATTGATGTTTTTGAAACACATGATTGTTTTACTTCCAGTGAATATGCTGCTATTTCTGCATTTGGAATTTCTGATCCAGGTAAAGAGCATATTGCGATTCAAGAAGGTGTTATTGACTTTAAAGGTAAGAAGCCAATCAATCCAAGTGGTGGTCTGATCGGTGTTGGACATCCAGTTGGTGCATCTGGAGCAAGGATGATGTTAGATCTTTATAAGCAAGTAACAGGGACTGCAGGTGATTATCAAGTTTCTAAGGCTAAAAATGGTCTTATGTTAAACATTGGTGGATCTGCAACTACGAATATGGTGTTCATAGTCGGTAAATAATTATTTGATTTGATGAGCAGTCGAGGTGATAATCTTTTAATGATTGACTCGATTGCTCTTTTCATATATTGATAAACAAGCATGTAAATAGATAGTCCGCTAGATTATTAGCTACTCTATCAATCAGATATTGAGAATTTATCTGTTCGTTGGAATTTTAACTATCGAATCTCTCTGTTTACGTTTTATATCAATTGAGAACTAAGGAAGGAATTGGAATGAGTTTAAAATCATCAAACGACTGGAACCACTATCTGCTCAGATTTCTTTTAGCTTTCGCTTTCTGGGAAGTTTTAGCTTTCCCACTTCGTTTGCTTTTCTTTTCTAAATTCTATCACGATCCATCCCTTTCCCGAATATTCATATCCATTTCGGATGTTTATTGGCTTGGTCCAATACTTGCAGATTTTATTGGAATCTTTGCACTAGGAGCTGCCTATTTCTTAGGTCGTAGTGGTTTTCCCAACGGATTGGTTGGTGGATTATTATTTGGATTCACTTTTTCTGTCGCTGCCTATTTTGCACCAACGCTACTTTTAACCAGTGTAACAAATATTGCACCAAATAATCTTTGGTGGGTTTGGGTATCTTTTTTGTCACTCCAAGCGATCACGGTATCAATTGTTTATTCAATTAGTTTCGATGATAATGAGGACTAAGTTAGGCATTCTCTTCTAAATAAAAATTTGATGTGAATTACTTTTATTTCTGGATAAAGAGAGCTATATAAAAAAAAAGCCACGGACTTAAGTCCCGGGCTTTTTTTTAATTCAACCCCATTACTCTACCAACCCCACAATCCAAATCAAGTTTTTTATCAAAACAAAAGTTCGGGATCACGACATAAATCACAGGTAGCATAATTATGCTTGGATTTTTGCAGAGTTCATCTATAACAAATTCACTTGATACAAAAAAGCAATAGGTTCATTATATTAATAGATTGAATAAGTCTTGAGAATATTCAAATTGGACTGGAGTTCTTATCACGTAGAAAACGAATCATTTAGTGTAATTAGTTAATTAGAATGAAACTAAAAAAGGAAATAATATTTTGTACATCTGATCTTGAGAAAGTCTATCAGATGGGTGAGGTACAAGTCCGTGCTTTAAATTCAATCAATTTGGAAATTCACAAATCTGAATTTGTTGTGCTTCTTGGGCCTTCCGGCAGTGGCAAGTCAACACTTTTGAATATTCTGGGCGGATTGGATACCCCGAGCTCTGGAGATGTTGTATTCAATAATCAAAAACTTTCTAAAGCAAGTGAAGAGGAGCTAACAGCATTTAGACGATTGAATGTTGGTTTTGTCTTTCAATTCTATAATCTGATCCCAAGTCTTACTTCTAGAGAAAATATTTTACTCGTCACCGAGTTGACTTCGAAATCGATGAATCCAGACGATGCGCTAAGTATGGTTGGGCTGTATGAGAGAAGAGAACATTTTCCTTCTCAGCTTTCTGGTGGAGAACAACAAAGGGTTGCGATTGCACGAGCTATTGCAAAAAAGCCTGAAATTTTGCTCTGTGATGAACCAACTGGTGCGCTTGATATCAAAACCGGACGAATTGTACTTGAAGCAATTGCAAAGGTTAACAAAGAATTGGGAACGACAACTATCATCATCACACACAATGAGTCTATTGCTCAGATTGCCGATCGTGTAATCACAATGCGGGATGGAGAGATTACTTCGGATACAATCAATAAGGCAAAAAAGAGCACAGCGGAAATAAGCTGGTGAATACTTTAAATCACAAGTTAGTACGTGACTTGGTTTCCATGAAATCACAGGCAATCACGATTGGTCTTGTGATCGCGGCAGGTATTGCTGTAATGATATCTTCTCGTTCAGCGTACGATTCTTTGTTACTTGCTCGTGATAAATTCTATATAGACAATCGTTTCTCAGATGGATTTGCGGAAATTAGTAGAGCACCGCAATCTTATAAAGAGAGTATATCTCTCATTCCAGGCATCAGCTATATTGAGACTCGTATTGTTCGAGAAGCAGTACTGGATTTTCCAAATAAGAAACTTCCGACAACAGGTCGATTTGTGTCAATCACCAATAACATCAATCAAGTCGCAATCCAATCTGGTAGGATGCCAAATGGAGAAGAGGAAATTGTATTAAGTGAGACTTTTGCAAATGCTAACAAACTTAGTGTGGGCGATTCAATCATCGGAATACTTGGAGGAAAGCGCAAAAAACTAATTGTTGTGGGAACAGGTCTATCACCAGAATTTGTGTATGTTTTCAAGGCGCCCAATCCTATGCCGGATGATGAACATTTTGGGATTATCTGGATGGATCAGAAGGGACTCGAGTCTGCTTTCGATATGCAAGGTGCTTTCAATAGCTTGGTATTCAATTTTGCACCTGGATATACAAGGACGAGCGTACTAAAAGAATTAGATAAATTATTAGAAAAATATGGCGGACTTGGAGCCTATGATAGAGATAAGTTGCCATCACATTCGTTTCTTCGAGATGAGTTCAAGCAACTTCGGACTACGGCATATACAATACCAATCATATTTCTTAGTGTTGCGGCTTTTCTATTACATATTGTTACAACTCGAATTGTTTCCAAGGAACGTGAGCAAATCGCAACACTCAAAGCTCTAGGTTATTCCAATAAAACTATTCTGTTACATTATGTTAAGCTAATATCTATGATTACTTTTGCGGGATCTTGCGTAGGTTTATTTAGTGGAATCTATCTTGGTGATGCAATGACCAATCTATATGGGCAATTTTATAAATTTCCCAATCTAAAATTTATTTTCAAACCAACACTTGGTTTAGAGGGAATTTTTATCGGATTGCTATCGGGCGGAGTAGGTGCAATATTTTCAATCAATCAGGTTACTAATTTGCAACCTGCACAAGCAATGCGTCCACCTACACCAGAGAGATACAATACAATATTTATCGAAAAATATTTTTCTAGATTGTCAACACAAACCAAAATGATAATTCGAAATCTTTTTCAACGACCTTTTCGAACCGTTTTGTCAATTCTTGGAATTTCTACATCTGTGATGATTATGGTTATAGGAACATTCTCAAGGGACGCAATTGATTCTATGCTCAATTTACAATTTGATGTTATGCAAAGAGAATCCCTAAGCCTATCATTTATTAGTCCAGTTTCTTCAAATGCACTAAATGAAATCAAATTAATGAATGGAGTAGAATACGCTGAAGGATATCGTATGGTTCCGATTCGAATTCGCAAAGGATTGAGTTCTAAAGAATTCCTATTACAAGGAATACCTAGAGAAGCGGAACTCCGAAGATTAGTAGATAAGGATCGTAGAATTCTAAATCCACCGAAATCAGGTATACTACTTAACTCAGTTCTATCAGAAAAGCTTGGAATCGTATCGGGAGATACTGTAACATTAGAAATTCTTGAAGGAAATCGAAATAAAGTTGATGTAAAAGTAGAAGGGACAGTTGAAGAAATGTTAGGTCAAGGTGCCTATATGGAGAGATCAGCAGTTAATAAATTATTAGGTGAAGGAAATTCCGTAAGTTTTATTACAATTCGTACGGATAGCAAATACGAGTCCGATCTTCTACGGAAGCTAAAAGAATATCCTAGAATCGCGGGAATTTCCACACGGGAAGGAGTTCTAAAATCTTTCTATGATACGATGTCAAGAAGTTTACTAGTTACAACTTTTATTTTATTAGGCTTTGCTTCTGTAATAGCCGTGGGCGTTGTTTACAATACAGCCATGATTGCCTTATCGGAGCGGTCATTCGAGCTTGGAAGCCTAAGAATATTGGGTTTTACTCGAACTGAAGTGTTTCAGATTCTTGCTGGAGAATTAACAGTTATAACAATTATTTCTCTTCCTATTGGTGGCTTCTTGGGTTATGTTCTCGCTTGGACGATGATGAATTCAGTGGATACAGAAGGATTCAAAATTCCACTTGTAATTTCGGTCAAAACGTACGGAATAGCAGTACTTACAACAATTATGACTGCGATGTTTAGTTTTTATATTCTTCATAGAAAGATTAAATCAATGGATCTACTTCGAATTTTAAAAGTAAGAGAATAATATGAATTTCAAAGATAAAATATTAGAAATTGCGAAAAAGAAAAATGTGAAAATTGGTATAGGAATTTTTCTACTTATATGTCTTGTGTGGTATACTTTGCGTCCTCAATCAATTATAGTGGAATCTGTAATTATTGAAAAGGGAACATTTGAGCAAATCATCCAAGAGGAAGGAATCACAAGAGTTATAGATCGGTATTCGGTATTTGCCCCTGTTGATGGAATCTTACGAAGAGTTGAAAAAAATCCAGGTGAATCAGTTACCAAAGGTGAAGTTGTTGCTCAGTTGGATTGGGATGTATTACGCCAAGTTAAATCTCCGATCTCAGGAACAATTCTCAATGTCCATCGCGAAAGCGCCGGACCAATCGCTATGGGAACACCGATACTCGATATCGGAGATACGAGAAAAATGGAAATTGTTGCTAATATTTTGACATCAGAAGTTGCAAAATTGAAACCAGGCAATACAGTTGAGATACAGGGATGGAGTGATCAAGTTATCATCGGAAAACTTAGATTAATTGAACCAGCTGCATTTACAAAGTTGTCTTCCTTAGGTGTAGAAGAGCAAAGAGTTCGTGCAATTATTGATTTTACTCCACCTCAAGGTATGGGTGAAGGTTTTCAGGTTCTATGTAAAATTATTGCCTTCCGCAAAGATGATAAGGTTCTTGTTCCAACTTCAGCTCTGTTTCGTGACGGGGATAATTGGAGCGTTTTTACGGTCGTTAAAAAAAGGGCTCGCAAAGTCACAGTAAGTTTAGAAGAAAAGGCGGGAGGCTATGCAATCGCCGCAGAAGGCCTTCAACCTGGAGATAGGGTGATTGTATATCCAGGTGAATGGGTGCGAGATTCCATAAAAGTTAAGTTAGAATAGCAATAGAAATTTGGTTTATTCTAACTTACTAATACGATATTCTCTTCAATCTATTGAGGGTTACTTACCTTTAAAGTTTGCTTTGCGATTTTCTTTGAATGATTGTAGACCTTCTTTGCCATCCTCCGATTTCATAAGATCGACAAGTATAGGTTCCAATTTTTTATAGGCTTCTTCTTCCTGAGCTCTTCTGTATCCAAAAGCACTTTCTAGAACGAGTTTTATTCCAAGCGGAGCATTTTTTGTAATAGTTTCAGCAATTTCTACAGCGCGATTCAATAGTGATTTGGCTTCTGTGATTTCTTGAACGAGACCCACGCGCAAAGCTTCTTCAGCATTAAAAATATCGCCAGTCAATAAGTATCTCATTGCATTGCCCCAACCAAATTGTTCAACCATTCGAAAAGTTGCACCACCAAAAGGTGCGATACCTCTTTGAACTTCTGCTTGAGTGAAACGTGTCGACTTAGAGCAAATTCGAATATCCGAAGCTAAAGCTAGTTCGATTCCTAAAGTAAAACAAAAGCCTTGCATTGCTGTTACCAGGGGTTTTGTCCTTTTTCTCCCGACGAGTCCGAACGGATCAACATGGTTTGGTGGATATTTGACTCCATTATTCTTAAGAACAAATTCACTTACACCTTCCATCTCCAATCCGACGGTAAAATGCTTACCATGTGCAAAAAGTACGGCACACCATAGATCATTGTTATCCTCATATTCCATAAAAGCCTGGCTCAATTCCATAAGCATTTGCACAGGAAAAGCATTGTTTTGCTCCGGGTTATTCAAACCGATTAAGAAAACTTTTCCTCTAACTTCTGTCGTGATATATTGCATCTAAATTCCTCCGATAGACCGATTTGTCTATTTATAAAAATGCGTTTTAAATTGGAAAGTACTTTAAAGCATTTTATAGTTTGGAAAATTTCTGGAGATAAATATAAAATCCGAAACGATGTTAGTTATTCTAATAGCCAAAGATTGAAAAAATGATTACTTCAATCCTTTAGTTCGTTAAACATCTGAGTCACGTACTTAATGGAGTAATATCGCTCCAAATTGGTGCTATTTTAATATAACTACTCTAGATATCTATTTTTAATTTGAATGAGATCGGTTTATTAAGAGTTCTTCCCAAAATAGAATTGATCAAAATTATTATCGTTCCAGAATTGCCAGCAAACAGTTTAAATATGTATTGCCTATGCATTAAATAATTCCTTGCAATATAATAAATTATTTATCTTTGGATTGATCTAGTTTTAGCATCTCGCATAATTGGAAAAAGACTATCTATGCTATCCAAAATTAAGAGATTCATTTACAATTGGAGTGTTCAACTTAAATTAGTTACGATCATTTCTGTGATCATAATTTTGTCTATTTCTGTTATTATCTATATCGCTACTTATTTTTTTCGACAGGATAACGAGCTTCGAATCAAAGAGAAGAATCTTGAGATAACCGAGCTTATAGCTTCTAAAACAAAATCAGATATTTCAAACATTGTGCGTTCAAGCAGAAGCCTAGCTAGATTGCTTAAAAACAATGAAATCGAAATTCTATATCAGCAATCGTCTGTTCCAGGTTTTGGTGATATCTCAGAAGTTGAAGAAATCTTAGCTATATACATTATCGGATTTGAACAAAAGAATCCTGTAATCTATAGGAAGATTTATAATCCAGTCTTATTAGCGGACAATAAACTTCAGAAGAAAAAAATTGATGCTAAGGTATTTAGTAATTTAAAAGTTTTTTCTACATTAACTAAAGGGAAAACTGTTGTTCGAAATCTCAGTATTGAATCAACACCTTTGATGGGAGTCTCGCACCAAGATCTAGTTGGATCTGAGAAATTAACTTTTATCGCTGTTACCAAGATGGATCAGATTCAAGCCACATTCAAAAGTTTGGGCATATCTGATAATTTTATGATTTCGGATGATGGTGGAATTATTTCGCACACAGATTTGGATTTGGTATTAAAATCTCAAGATATAAAAGACCTTAGTATTTTTGAGAAAATTCAAGATAGCCCCATAAACAACGGACAGGTTAAATATTCGGATAAAGAAAACAAAGTATATATAGCTTCTTTCAAGAAAATTGGAATCGCAGATCTTGTGGTCGTTGCAACGGTTCCGGAAGAAAAGGCAATGGAAGAAGTTAATAATATTCAAAGAAGAAATTTCTTTCTTATGATTATAATATTGAATCTTTCGATTTTAATTGTATTGATTTTTTCCAAGAATATGACCAAGCCAATTCTGCGTTTGGTTGATGCAGCCAAGAATATCGAAAAAGGCAATTTTAATGTCAATATTCAAGAATCTAGTGGAGATGAAATTGGAATTCTCACACGATCCTTCGTCAATATGGGTAAAGGTCTATCCGAACGAGATAAAATCAAAGATGCATTTGGCAAATTTGTAAACACTGAACTTGCTGAGAAGGCAATGAGTGGAAGTTTAGCGTTAGGTGGAACAAGAAGGGAATGCACAATTTTTTTCTCAGATATTCGAAATTTCACTGCTATATCCGAACAACTTGAACCGGAAGCAGTTGTTGAATTTCTAAATGATTATATGACCGAAATGGTATCCTGTATAAATAGAATGGGGGGGATTGTAGATAAATTTATCGGTGATTCCATTATGGCGATCTGGGGCGCAATCAATTCTACGAAGAATGATACAGAAAGAGCTATCGATACCGCGATTATGATGCGTAATGCTTTGATTCAATTGAATGCGAAGCGGAGATCCAATAAGAAACCATTTATTCGAATAGGAATTGGTATCAATACTGGGCCTGTGATTGCGGGGCAAATTGGTTCCGAAGAGAGGTTAGAATTTACAGTGATCGGCGATGCAGTAAATCTTGCATCGAGAATAGAAGCATTGAATAAAGATTTTAATACTGATATATTGATTTCGGAATCAGCGTACCATAAAGTATCAAAACTTTATAAAGTAGTAAAGATGAAAGAAATTAAAGTAAAGGGCAAAGTTAAAAAGCAAATTGTATATGCAGTTCTCGGACGAGTTAATGATAAAGATTGTCCTAAGAGTATTGCAGAAGTTAGAAAGCTAATTAGTGATGCTACTCCAACTAAAAAATCTAAGGTTAGAATAAAATGAAAAATATACAGAATATTCTAGCCTGGTTGAAAGAATGGAAAGTTGGCGTGTTTCTATTTGTGAATGCTTTAATCTTTTTTGCTCTATTCTACAATGATATAAATTCAAGATCAGAAATTGGTAATAGGGAAATTATAGGAGATATTATTTTTAAATACAACCAAGTTCAAAGAAAATTTGATCGACAACTTATATGGGACGATTTAGATACAAACGGTCCTTTATCCAACCGAGATACAATTCGTTCGGATAAAGGCTCTCAGGCTGTCCTTCAATTGAAAGATGGAACCGAGATTCAGATGGATGAAGAAAGCATGGTCATTGTTGAAATTAGTGAGAATCTGCAGAAAATTAATTTTGAAAAGGGTTCTATCAATATAAAAAAGAAACCAGTCAAAGGTTCCCCCCACCATTCCATAATGGTTGATTCTCCTTCTGGATCAGTTCAAGTAAAAGATGGAGATGTAATTGTTGCAAAAGAAAATTTAGATCAATTCAATGTTGCCGTGTCAAGAGGTGAAGCGACAGTTAATATCGACGGCAAGACAATTTCATTAAAAGAGAATCAAATTCTATCTTCAAAAGATGGCGAATTGGTAGCTAAAGAATCAAAAGTTGTCATGGAAGATCCAGAAGCTAGAGCACGAAAAATCGAAAAGAGAAAACGACAGACTTATCAAGCAGAACTGGAAAGAATTCAATCGAACGCGTCGACAGTCTCGAAATTAAAAGTGAATGAAGTTGTTGATGCTCAGAGCCAACCCGAAAAGAAAAATGAAAACAATATAGAGAATTCCAAATTTAGTCCCGCAATAACTCCCGCACCCGTTCAGAACAAACCTGCATCACCTCCTTCGAATAATATCAATTCAACGACCAAACCTAAGTCTCAGAAAGAAGATCCAACGGAAGAAATAAGAAGAAAACGCGAGCAGGCAGAATTTGAACGTTTTATGAAGATGTAGTTTATAAAATATTCTTCTCGGATATTGCTATAAATTTGAGTGATTTTTATACAGGTAATCCATTGTGATAAATGATAAATCTCGATCCCCATTTTCATCTTGTTTTACATTTTGATCAATAGGGAAAGGATCTAACATTTTAAGTTCACGGATATATTTCTGAAGATTATCAACACTGCAATAAAATCCATCACGATGAATTTGAAGGAATGCATCAAAAACATTCCATCCTATACCTACAATCTTACTTTGGTGACTAAAAAGATCTAAAGTAAGCTGATTCAATTTGGGAAGTTCTAGCAAATAGTTATAGTTAGTGATCATCATAGAATCACATTTGAAAATTTCCAACTCATCCAATCCAACCAATATCTGAAGATCCTCTTCTGTCGGACCAGAAAATGTTCCAGGATATCGAACCACTAACTCTTTTTGATTCAATGTACTATATGCCAAAACAGATTTATCATCAATTGAAAGACTAGACCATTCGTCAAAATCCACAGATGAGCGACCTCCATACATAGAATCGCCGCCATCTATGAATTCGAAATAAAGTTCTGTATAGTGTTGAGAATCAGACGAACTCAACAATTCATAAAATTTTTTATTGAAATTCGTGGACAAATTTTTCTTCCAATTCGTTATAATCTTGGATATCAATCACTTTAGAAGATTGTAACTTGCCATTAATTGCCATTTTAAGAATTACTTTAGAACCAACTGTCTGTGGATTAACTATAATTTCTTCTAACTGATCATCCGTTTCTTTAAAAAATTTGCCTGGCTCGGATCTTAAAACAACGAATTGTTCGGATTTATTTTTATTGTTAATATCGATCACCAATTTCTGTCCAAAATTTAAATAGGTCAACTTTAACGATTCTCCATCTTGTTCAATTTTCTTAACATATTTACCTTCTTTATTGTATTCGTTTAAACCCATAGGATTCGAGTCTGTCCAGAATTCGATTAAGTTAAGAATCAAAACATCAATAAGCCAAACCAAACCTGCAATAATTGGAATCAAGAAATAGACATACATTACAAGTGTACGAACAATTTTGCCAGTCCAACTCGCATTTCCGATTCCTGTATTGAAAGTATAGACCGTACGAGTGAGTGCAAATTTGCCGAAACAATTTAAGACGGATGTGAGACTTATTCCAACAATTGTAAGTAAAGTGATAATTTTTTTGATAGTTTTATTCATAATTAACTCCATGATTTATTTAGATTCCTTATTCTACTTCTCAAATTTATTTCATTCTTTTGCTAGAATGTAAACTGTATTTTATTCAATAGAATTGTATTTTATATACATCTGGAGAAAGCAGACTAATTTATAACGTTAATCTTGATATTCAGTCTTCTCTAGTTTGTTAATAAATTGTTTGTGATCAGAAATTTCTCAATAGCGTCTGCGGCACATTTATGACCTTCGACATTTGGATGATAGAAGTCCTCAAATAAGGGTTTTTTAATCTGATTTTGACAACTTTGGAAATGAGGTAAGAGGTCTAGATTGATAATTGAGTGTTTATTTGCAATTTCGCGTATTCTTTTGTGCTTATCTAAATATTGATAGTTCAAAAGATCATCAAATACAGGAAAAATTACGATAGCTATTTGGAATTTATTTTCTTTTGCCATTTGAACAAGTTCGGATAAGGAATCATCTTCTGTTTCGACCATTGTCATAAATTTATTTTCTTCTTCCTCATGTCTTTGTTGCTTAGCAAAGATCTTGTACCGAAGCAACCGGTATAAACCTGATTTTGCCCAAATAGGAACACCTGAATCGAAAGTAGAAATATCGATCTCATTCTTATTTTTATGCAAATACTTTAGATTAGGATAAACCCATTTATTCACAGACTCATCATCATTTAAGCAGTAGGAAAGTATGAGGAGGTCTGGTTTGTATGTTAATCCTTTTTCTCGAAACATCTCAACTTCCTGTAAACTGTTATATCCTGAAACACCCATATTGATAAACTCTGAGTTTGGAAATTTATTTTCGAGAATATTTACGAAGCGATCTTGATAGTTTTTTACAAAATATCCTTGGACAATACTATCTCCAAGTACAACCACTCTTTGCTTTCCAGGATTTCTTTCAATTGGTCGCTCGATATCTCTAAAACCATTACTATTGCTTATATCAACATAGTATCCAGAGAAATCGAGTAGACCTTGGTTTTTTTCTCCAGTATAATGTGGGATTAATTCATAGCCGATCTTAGGATTTTGAGAAAAACGAAAACTGCTTAGATTGAGCGGCATAAGTTTAGGAGCAAGATTCAATGCACTGATTCCAATTTCAAGTAGTATGAATGTTACTAAAAATAGGAATATAGAATAAATTAGATAATATTTGAATTTTTCCATTTCGGACTCGGAAAAAATTTAGTCTAGGATTACCTTCTTGTCAATTAAAAATTTCGTAATTAAATAAGTTTAAATACGAAATTTATAAAAGTTTGTTCTGCAATATAAATGTCTTAATTGAATCAGCAGCGCATTTATGTCCTGCACCACTTGGGTGAAAATGATCAGCGATAATGGATCCCTTTTCCTTTTTATAACATTCTTGAAAACTTGGTAATAAATCTAGAGCGGGAATTGAATTGCTTTTTGCGATTTTCATTATCCTGTTATGCTTGGCCTGATATTTATAATTAACTAGATCATCAAAAATTGGAAATATAAACATTGCAACTTTGAAATTGTGCTTTTTGGCTAACTCTTGGAGTTCCTTTAATGCTTCGTCTTCCGTTTCAGTCTTTGTCATATATTCATTTTCTGCTTCAATAACCTGATTGTTGAATACTTTGTAACGAAGAAGTCTATACAAACTTGAGTTTGCTAGAATTGGGTTGCTTTCTTTTAATGCAGAAGTATCAACTACATTTCCATGTTTTTTTAGCATGTACTTTAGGCTTAAATAAATATTAATATTCGCTCCTTCATCATCGTTAAGACAATATCCGATCGTGACAAGATCAGGTTTATACATGAGACCCCTTTCTCGAAACAATGCTACCTCTTGCATCGTATTGTAACCCGATACACCTAGGTTAATAAATTCTGATTTGGGAAACATTTCTTGTAAACGATCAGTATAACGTTCTCGGTAATCTTTTACGAAATAACCGTGAGTGATACTATCTCCCAATGCAACAACTCGGGATATTCCAGGCGTTTTCTCTACCTTTCTCTCGATATCTCTGAATCCGTTGCTATTGCTAATGTCAATTGCGTAGCCAGATAATTCAGTTATTGCGGTATTTTTCTCCTCGGTATAGTGAGGAATCAGTTCGTATCCAATTTTTGGATTATTAGAAAATCGAAAACTACTTAGATGTAAGGGCATTAATTTGGGGGCCAAATTCAATGCACTGATTCCAATTTCGAGCAAAATAAAAATAGCAAACAATAAAAATATTGAGTAAAAAAAGTAGAATTTAAATTTTTTCATGTTATTATAAATTAATTATTCACTAAAGATTTCATATTGGTTGTAAGATTGTCAATAAAAAATTATTGAATCAATCGATTCTGAAGAATTTAATTTAATAAACTTATCTGGTTCGGATACACATCGTACGAAATCTAGGCCGGAAGATTTATCGAGATTGGAAGCTGACACGTCGTCGAAAGTAATACCAGTAAAGAAAGTTGTGTTAGAAGGTAAGGTCGTTGAAGAAGCAAGGCTCCGGAATGAATGGCGCTGAATTGAAACTAAATTAATATATATCCTAACTTTTTCATTCTATTGCATTGTGCTCCTTAAAAATAAGTCTCTAAATAAAATCTATGTTCCGTAGAAAAACTATGTAAATTGTCACGAACATTGATCGAATTCATTTGAAATTTTATATCTCCTGCTTTAGGAGTTGAATCATCAGAATCAAGCCCTGAAATTCCTTGAGATTTTGGATGGAATATAAATGCATCGCAGGCATTCCACAACCACAACGCAACAACTACGTAAGAGATCGTTCTATATTCCAGGTAGTGTCTATCTACTGCTTCTTTTTGTTTTACAATGGGCGATTCATTTGAATTGTAATAATTACGGATAATATCTTCTGTGCTTCCCGAGAAATTGATTGTGGAATCTGGACTACTCGATGTGGATGATAATCCCAATGATGATGCGATGAGAGCAGATTCTGTGTAAGGATTGTTTATATTATTGTAGTCTCTAAGAGCATTTCGATATATTCTATTTTTCTCATAGGCTGCATAGCCGCCTCCTAAAATGAGGGAAGGGTAAATTATGCCTGCAACTTTTCTGCCTTGATAGAATTGTCCCCAACCAGGAACCAGGAGGGATCGCCAAAAAGCTCCAAAAGCGGTTGGAGATTGGCTAATGGCAATTTCTTTGGGAGGTTCTTGGATTTGATTATTCTTTGATTCTTGGGTTTTTGCTTCTTCCAATTGTTTTGCTTCTAATTTTTTGATTCGCTCCTCTTCTTGGATTCTTAGTTTCTCTTCACGTGCAAGTTCGGCTTTTTTTTCATTTTCTCTTATCTTTGCTTCTTCGATGTCGGAAATTCGATCTTTATAAACAACTTTCAGAATGGAATCCTTGGATATTTCTAGTAAATTGCCATCTTTTGTCTTCACTGATATGGAATTTTTATTTTGAGCAGTAACTTTGCCTTGAATTTTACTCCCATCTTTATAGAGAATTGTTTCAGCGAATATGGAATTCGCAAATATTAGGAAAATCAGTAATGATAATTTGAAAAAATCCATCCCAAGATTATGCTTGAGTTTTGTACGATTTGTCAAGGAATAATCTTGGAAAAAGCATCATCCAAAATTGGAATTAGAAATCTTTGAATTGCTTAGGTTGTATCGGAAACCGAAATTTATTTCGGAAATATAGATTTTCCAAATAATGAGTAAAAATCATGAATCGGTTTCAAATTTTTTTAAATTAATGTAACTTTATGAAAAATATCTAGAATTAAATAAACAAATAGAGGATACCAAAATATGAACAAAATATGGATAATGCTAGCTATAGCAACGATTATATCATGCCAATCGAATGATGATAATTCTGAAGATCAATTGATTATTCCCGCACTATTGATCTCGCAGTCTAATAATTGTACAGGAAATGCAAATTATACTTTAACTTTTAATAGTACATGGAGTGCGACAACACATCCTACAGATTTTCCAGCGGATCCACATTTCTCCGG
Source organism: Leptospira sp. GIMC2001 (assembly GCF_028462125.1). Classification (NCBI taxonomy): domain Bacteria; kingdom Pseudomonadati; phylum Spirochaetota; class Leptospiria; order Leptospirales; family Leptospiraceae; genus Leptospira; species Leptospira sp. GIMC2001. The sequence continues at coordinate 215,461 of NZ_CP115468.1, forward strand.
ACTTATTGGTGCCACTCATTCATCTCGGGTAACATTTTGGTCGGCAGGTAGTCCTGCTACTTCTGGTATTAAAGAAATGGCAGAGCGGGGTCGAAAGATAGAGTTGACAAACGAAGTTACCTCTGCGATAAATGCTGGTACTGCTTTTTCAGTTCTTTCAGGAGATAATCTGGACAATTCACCTGGTTCTGTAACTTTTACTTTTGATATAACTCAATCTTTCCCTTTGGTAACTATGGTAACTATGATTGCACCTAGCCCAGATTGGTTTGTAGGGGTGTCAGGCATAAGTTTATGTGAGAATAATCAATGGGTAGCAACTAAATCAATCGATCTCTTTGCTTATGATTCAGGGACTGATAGTGGTAGTACTTTCACATCAGAAAATGCGATTACATCGCCACCAGGCGTAATTACAAGGTTAACAAGTGGAATTTTCTTTGTTAATAATCAAGTTCCAAAACTGGGAACTTTTACTTTTCAAAAAAATAGCGGACTATAACAATTCGTATCTATGATTTGATATCACAAATAGAATTTCTAAACTATGTTTCTTATGGAGCATAAATATCTTGTGGCTCAAGAATTCCTTTTAAAGTAACTTTTTGATCCACCAATCTAAGATGTCCTGGAATCAATTGGGACATCTTGGATGATAACAGAATTCGTTCACTTAATCCTGAGCATAGGTTTGATATTCTTGCAGTGATATTAACATCACTTCCTATAATCGTAAAATCCAATCGATCCGAAGAACCTATATTTCCGTATTCAACCAGTCCTTGATGAAGAGCGATTCCGTGATGAATTTCTGGCACTTCATCCGATTTCTTAGTTAAGTTCCTTTCATCTAAAATTTTCATTGATCTAAGTGATGCGACGAGTGCACGACGAGCGTTGGTTTTTATATTTCTGCCTTCAATAGTGGGAAAAACTGCAAGTATTCCATCACCCATGATTTTTAGAACTTCGCCACCAAATTTATGTATGTTGGCAATCTGATCATCATAGTATTCATTGAGCCATCGTATAAGATCTTCGGGCGGATATTGACTGGAAAGTTCAGAGTATTTTCGAATATCGGAGAACCAGATGACAGCTTCCATTTTTTCGACGTCTCCTCTTCTGATTTTGCCAGCTAATACTTGCTTGCTTGTCGCTTCACCTAGATAAAGACTCATTAATGATTTCGTCATATCCCTCAATCGAAAACTATACCATCCGGTTGTGAAAATTTCTGTCATTCCTCGTAAGTTTTCGATCATTTCCTCAGTAAAGGCACCAGGTCTCGTACTTGAGAAACTCGCATATGTTCTTATCCCTTCAACAGTTGCGAGAGGCATTGCAAAATAGCAAGTGCATCCAGCTTCTCGTAAATCGGTAATGATAGGATAGGGATCTGCAACAGACTCGTCCTTGACTGCTGAAATTGGAATATAGATAGGTGCTCCGTCACTCCAAAGTGCAGGAATTGGACTATTTTTAAAAGCGTCCGTTAAACGAATCCCAACTCGAAAACGTAATGTAGTAATTGATCCTTTGGGATAATTAACAAAGTCCTGACCAACCAGTAGAGAGTCTGTAACAAATGCTGGAAAAGCGGAATCCAATTGCTTTTCACTAAAAGTGTAACCAATAGATTCTATTTCGGGATGAAGGGCAGATCCACCTAAGGAAACTCTTGTAATTCCATAATCATGTTCATTTAGAAACTGAATGTATTCATAGAAATAATCTCGTGGATTTTCCACTTTGATTCCAGTATTGTAAAGCCAATCGAAAAAATGTGATTTGATTAAGATATCCATCGAGGTATTGAATTGTCCTTCTTTAAACCTTACCTAGTTTTTTACATTACCATCATCTTAAAAGAAAATATCTAGTTAAAACGTGGAACATTGTTCAGTTTTAAATCGTCTACAATAAGTGAACCAATCAAATTCAGGTAGCGGATCTAGACAACTTCCGCGCAAATTACGGGCTGGATACGGATTGGCAGAGATGGGAATTACCTCTACCCAGATCATTACTCAGCTTTATTTATTAGAACATTACACTCAAGTTATGGGACTTCAAGCAAGTCTTGCAGGAATTGCATTAGCAATTTCTGTTCTCTGGGACGCAGTGAGTGATCCACTGATGGGAGTAGTATCCGATCGAACTCGCTCTCGGTTTGGTCGAAGAAGACCCTATATATTGTTTGGTTCAATCTTGCTTGGAATCACGATTGGATTTCTCTTTTCACCACCTCAGTTGAGTTCACAAATACTTTTGTTTGGTTATCTACTTTTCACTTACGTGATGGTAAATACAGCGATGACAATATTATCTGTTCCGCATTTAGCACTCGGAGGAGAACTCAGTACGGATTCTAAGATAAGAACAGAATTATTCGGTTGGCGATTGTTCTTTAGCAATTTGGGAATACTCTTTGGTATGATATTACCAGCCGTGCTCCTTCAGAATATGGGCGATGAGAATTCATCGGAAAATGTGCGTGAAGCTCGAAGCATTGCAGCATGGGCAATCGGATGTCTCGTATTTATTTCTGGTTACGCAACTTTTCAATCAACAGGTTCGGTTTCGGCGTCGGCAGATTCGAATCCGATTTCCGATTCTCATTCCGAAGCAAAATTTGGTTTTTTAGATTTGATTAAGAGCTTTCGACAAGTTCTTGGAAATAAAATATTCCTTCCATTATTGATCGCATTCATCATAGCAACATTTGGAAGAACTTTCAATACTGCTATAGCTTTATTCTATTATAAATTTCGTTTGGGTTTGAAAGAATCGGAAGTTGTATTGCAGATACTTTTCCCATTCTTTGTTATAATTATTCTTTCCATTCCTTTTTGGATTTATCTTTCAGATAGATATGGTAAGAAAATTCCTGCTTTTTTTGGAATTTTAATTTTGGGATTGGTGACGATGATAGCCTATCCACTTTACCCATATGGAGATGCACGTTTTCCACTGATAACAGCTGTTATTGGAGGAATCTGTGCAGGCTCAATTTTTCTTTTGGACTCGTTGGTAGCAGACATAGTAGATTATGATGAATTGAAGACTGGAGACGAAAAGGAAGGATTGTATTTTGGCTTCTGGAAGATGGGAACTAAATTTGCCCAAGCTCTTGGACTTGCCGTCTCGGGTGTCTTATTGGATGTGATAGGAATCGTTCAAGGAAGTGATACGCAGTCTCCCGAGACCGGCTATCGGCTTGCGATAGTGTTTGGTCCAGTAGTCGGTGCCTTTTTTGTTCTCGGGGCGATCGTGTTTCTATGGATGCCACTTACGGACTCAGTGCACAAACGAATCAAGAAACTTCTTGATCGAAAGAAAAGAATTCGACTCGAAAAGAGAGAGCATTGAAGTTTTTCAGAAATAAATAATTGAGTACGGAAAAATTCCTTTACTGGATATAATTGAATAGGTCTTCTGCGAGCGGCATAAAGCAAATTCTTATTGTGATCATAGCTTCTCTTTCATTTCTAGGACCATAACTGATCGTTATATCATTAGGATCTCTAGAATAGGAATAGATATTTTCAAATTCTATCTGTGCTTTATTGTCTGATATTTGTAAAGTATACTGAAACTCATGGTTATTCACATCCACTTCTTCAACTCCATATGGCACTCTACATTCGAAAACCGCTTTTCCTTTAAGAATTCCTTGGCCTTGATCTTCCAATAGAACAACAGCTTTCGTTCCATCCAATCTATAGTTGAACCATTGCTTTGCTTTTAGAAATGATCGATTTTTATCTAGCTTTCTAAATTCAAATTCTTGTGAATACTTTCTAACTTCTGCATTGGCAAGTCCAAATGTTTTGCATTGATAGCTCATCGCTCCAAAAACTAAAAACAATACAAAGATGAAATTTCTTGATATTTGATTCATTTTATTCTCTGCTGCTTATCTGAGAAAAAAACCGAATGGAAGAGGGCTCTAATTTTAAAAATATTCATTTGCGAGAGACCAGGAAATGGGACGAGATTGTTAAGAGGTTGATTCTCCCCTTCATTCTCTTTACCTTTTTCCAGATTATGTCCTTTATCCATTTGCATTCCTTAGCTGTCTTTTACTTTATATTTCGGTAACTGACTAGGTCGATCTTCAATCGACTTGATCAGAATTTCTTATCTAAAATTAAAAATAGGTTGATTCCCAATTTCCTTTCCTGGATGGTTTCGTTGGAGACATAGGGAATTATAATGGCGAATTTTGATCGAATTGATATCATGAATTATTTAAAATATGGCAATGACTTTGATGAGCAGTGGGATGAGATCCGTCAATTTATCAAAACGAATGCTGCCGCTCAGAAAGATGTGGAGGAGATCAAACGAACTCTCCCGCAGCAATCTTCAGCTATGAGAAAAAGACCTTCCAATTTTGAGATGCCTGTTTCCCAAGAAACCAAGCCACCGATTCCTGCGACTCCCGGTAAGCCAACTCCTCCAGGTAAGCAACAAAGTTGGTGGTCCAAAATTCTGGGAGACGATTGATTTCATGGATGATAGTGCAAAAAAAACCGTAGGACGCATCAAGAAGTTCGTTACACCTTTTTTTCACCTTGCTCTGCAAACTGAAGTGTTAGGTTTTCATCATATTCAGCCTAGTGGCAAATTGATTCTTACATGCAATCATAGAAGTGACATGGATCCATTCGTGATCGGTGCGATCTTTCCTAGATTTATTTCTTGGATAGCAGCTGATTACACGATGCGAATTCCTTTGTTCAAGGACCTAGTTGAAAAGACAGGTTGTATTCCAATGGCAATTGATGGGAATATTTCCATGGGAAGTATTAAGAAAGTGCAACAGGTTTTCAAGAAAGGTGATGTTCTCGGAATTTTTCCGGAAGGACATGACTACATGGTTAAGAATGACTTTGATTCTCCTATGGCGAATTTTCATTCTGGTTTTGCTGCTTTCTCTCTTCGAAATAAAGTTGATGTTATGCCTTCTGTTATAGTTCCCATCGAAGAAAATATTTCTGACTATCCACTTCCTCCCATTCTTAGAGCATTTATGGGTATGCCAAAGGAAGTTTGTGAGATTCAAAAGCGAGCTGTTTATAAGAAAGTTCGAGTCGTGTTTGGTGAACCGATTCCTCATGCGGAATATTTGGATATGAGTCTCGAAGAAGGGATGAAGGCTCTGTCGGCTAGAACGAAAGAAGCAATGGAATCATTGATGGAGAAAGGGCGCAACGAAGCACTCTGGAAATTAGCCTCATAAATGAATTTTTGTAATCTAATGGTGAGTCTGCGAAAAATCAGTTCATTTTTTTTTATTATTAGCATTTTCTTTATTGCTAATTGCACACCCAAGGATCGACCGAACGATTCGTTTGTAATTGAAGCGGTTCTTGCCGGAGCTCGATCCTTCTCTCCCGAGATTCTTAGCTCAAGAAAAATAAATCTCAATCCAAGCCCTGAATTAGAAGTTCTATATCTTATTCGAAATGGAACAGAAGAGATTATTGCAGTCTTTGAAGAATCAAAAGATAATAAAGAGAGCTCTTGGAGATTGAGTTGGAAGAAGTCTTTTTCTTTGATGAATGCGGGTCCAATGGCATATGATAAATCCAAAGGAAAATGGATCCCAGCTTCAGGTTCAGATCTTGATTCTTCCAGCCCCGGTTATATTATTCGAAAAATTCTAGCTGAAGAATTGGCAGGCGATAATTTCAATTCTATTTTTCTCGAAGTAATGAGTGAAGAACCACCTAATGGAATATTTACGGTTCCTCTAGGATTTCGTGAAGGTCGAAAAATACTCGATGGTTTTTCTCTATTAGCTGATCATAGTGTAGTTAAGAATAAAAAGAGAGCAGAGTTTACTTATAATAAAGAAAATAAAAGTATAATTCTATTCCCAAGCGAATCATCTCAGAAGTTGGAATTTGTCTGGAATGGTTGGGAGATGATTCCAAATCTTAGTTCGCAACCAATTCCTTCTCTTATCTCGATCCAAAAAACTGGAATTAAATATCGATTAGAGTTCAAAAATCGCGGGGGCTATACTGCTGTTACCTATTTGAGTTTTTCTTTTCCTCAGGGTGGTAGGATTAAAGCTATAAGTGAGACTGGATTGCGTGCGTATAAGACAGGAGATTCCATTTTCTCCAAAACTGCCAATAAATATATTTCTGCAACTTTTCCATTATTAGAAGCAACCAAAGATGGTTGGGGAGCAAATGTTCGATACGCATTTGAATTTGAATACGAGCCTCTAGAGACTTCTGATGCAGACGTTAAGAAAAATCTCGAAATCGAAGACATAAAATCATCAAAGAAAGAAAATTCAGATAAATTCATATTGTTTCGCACATCCTATCGCTACAATAAAAATATAGAAACAATTCCTAATTTATATTCTGTAACAAATGTTTATCCCGATCAACAAGGATTTACTGCATATAAATTGGAGTTGCCATAGTCATGCGTACACATCGTCGCTTCACTCGTAGAAAAAGAGAAAGCGAATCTTCAGACAATCATGAACGATGGTTGCTTACGTATGCAGATATGATTACCCTTTTGCTGGGTTTGTTTATTATTTTATATTCAATTTCTAATGTTGATAAACAAAAATTAGAATCAGTTGCTGATGCAATTCGTTCAGGTTTTGGTTTTGGACCAGGAGGAACTGTTGCTATCTTTGATGGTGGAACTAGTGTTCTGGAAGATGATTTATTTAAACCTAAGTCTCAACTTTTCCGTGTATGGGAGAATCTTGGTTTCAACCTCAAGAGATGGAAGGAAGTCGCAAAACTTCGTCTTGGACTTGCTGAGACAGAAGAATTAAAATTAGTAATTTTCGGTCCAATCACGGATGAAGGAGATTGGATTGTAGATCAGACTCAGGATGAGACATTTCAAAATTTATCACAACTCACTGAGAATTTGGATGTGGAAATCTTGATACGACTTGAGATTCCAGAAAATGCACGATTGGGAAGGGTGTCCTGGGAAGATAGTGCAAAGCGTACTGCAAAACTTGCAGAGCTAATGGAAACAAAATACAATATACCTCGTGAGAAGATTGCAATTCTTGCTCACACTAAATTTTCCCCAATGAAGGATGTCTCATCGGACTCACCAGAGGCGAAAGCACGACAAGAACGCATTGAAATTTTCATTCGCAAGCAAAAGTAGTAGATCTTATCTAATATTTTTTGCAAGACCAATAGTTCTTTTAGCAAAATCTGGTCATAGAATGCTCCGTACACCTTATATGATTCTTCTAATACTCTTCTTCTTATGTCAGATTGATTGTAAAGATCGATCTAAAGGTGTAGATGATCCATTCTGGAGAGAAGAATCTCTTAAAATTGCTGGTGAAATTTGCAAAAAAATTGCAAATTGTGGCAAAGAAACTGGCGCCTTCATTGGACTTGAATTATCTCATACACAATTGGCAGAGAATAGGTTACAAGAAGCTTCATGCCATGAACATCATCGAAATACTAACGTTTATAAATTGATCGGAGATAATCCCGATCAGATTCGATCACTAACACGTGATTGTTATAAAGAAATCATTGAAATGGGATGTTCTGATTTAGTTGATAAGAAGTATAAAAAGATTGTTGCATGCGAACTAATGGGTCGTATACAGAGAGGGGAATCTTTAGAATAGATGCTTCGTGGACTCCGCCGATTAAATCGTTACGAAAGACGAATTCTCAACATTATTAAGTTAGGTGGTAAAAATGCACGCCTTACTCAATTCGGTTTTAGCAGAAAAACAGACGATGGTTTTCGCTTTCCCATCCATGCTATAGAACTTGGAACTCCAAAAGCTATTCGCAATAATCCAGTCGGTTTAGTGGCTGGAGTTCATGGATTAGAGACAGTTGGCATTCGCATACTTTTGGACTTTCTAGAATACATTCTCGATAAAAAGAATAATGATTTCTTACCAGAATTGAAAAAAGGTAAACTTGGATTGGTCATTTTGCCTATTGTAAACCCAGGTGGTGTTGCTCTCAAATCAAGATCAAATCCGGCCGGCGTAGATCTCATGCGCAATTCTGGTGTTGAGGCTGAATCGGCCTTGCCCTTCTTTGGTGGACATAAAATTAGTTCTTCACTCCCGTATTATCGTGGTAATACGATGGAACCTGAATCTAGAGCATTATTTAGATTTGTTCATAAATATTTTTATTCGGTAAAAGATGCGATTATGCCTGTTCTTGATATACATTCCGGTTTCGGAACTATTGATCATGTTTGGTGGCCTTATGCGAGAACGAAGAAACCTTGCATTGACACACCATTGTTTGAAAAGATGGCGTATTATCTTAAGACCAAAATGAATCATGATGTTTTTAAATATGGACCACAATCGGAAACTTATACAACTCATGGAGATCTATGGGATCGGTTCTATGATAATTATTTTGAACATTTTAGAACATCAAATACTTCTTGGAGTTCCAGATTTCTTCCAATAACTTTAGAAGTTGGTACTTGGTCTGATCTTAAGCAAGACCCAATGAAGATTTTTCGAAAGCGAGGAATTTTCAATCCAGCTCGCGAAAATAAATTAGAGACCATTACCGGTTATAGAAATTTTATTAGAGATTTTGTATTATTATCCCAGACTAAGCTTGCACATTGGACCGCATAACATATGAAAGAAGAAGCGCTAAAATACCATTCACAGTTTCCGCAAGGAAAAACTAAAGTAGTTCCAACTAAGCCAACCGACAATAGCGCCGATCTTACTTTAGCCTATTCGCCAGGTGTTGCTTACCCCTGTTTAGAAATTGCTGACAATAAAGAATTGGTTTATGAATATACTAACAAGGGTAACTTGGTTGGGATTATCACGAATGGTACGGCAGTATTAGGACTCGGAAATATTGGTCCTGAAGCTGGTAAACCTGTGATGGAAGGAAAAGCTGTTCTATTCAAGAAATTTGCTGGTATTGATGTTTTTGATATAGAGTTGAACACTCAAGATCCGGAAGAACTTATTCGTGCTGTTAAATTACTAGAACCAACATTTGGTGGAATAAACTTAGAAGATATTAAAGCTCCAGAATGTTTTTATATTGAGAAAGTACTTGATGAGAATATGGATATTCCGGTTTTTCATGATGATCAGCATGGAACGGCAATCATCACTACGGCAGCTCTTTTAAATGCATTGATCATTAACGGTAAAAAATTAGAAAATCTTAAAGTTGTAATCAATGGTGCCGGAGCTGCAGCTGTAGCTATTGCTGATATGATCTGCGAAGTGGGAGTTGATTTCAATAATATATTTATGTTGGATTCAAGAGGGATGTTAAATCTATCTAGAAAAGATTTACATGACTCTAAGAAACGATTTGTTCGCAATATTCCAGAAAATTCTTTACGTGATGTTGTAAAAGGTGCTGATGTTTTTATTGGAGTATCCGTTAGAGATGTGATGGATCAAGTAATGGTTCAATCTATGGCTAAGGATCCAATTGTTTTTGCTTTAGCGAATCCTGATCCAGAAATTCCGTACCAACTTGCTAAGGCTGCAAGACCAGACGTAATTCTCGCTACCGGTCGTAGTGATCATCCAAATCAAGTGAATAATGTTCTAGGATTTCCATTTATTTTTCGAGGTGCCTTGGATATTCGATCCAAAAGAGTCAATAGTGAAATGAAGCTCGCAGCTTCAAAAGCTCTTGCAGATCTTGCAAGACTTCCTGTACCGGATGAATTATGCCAAGCGTATGGAGTTGATAAAATTGAATTTGGGTCTGAATATATCATTCCTAAACCTTTTGATCCAAGATTGATTTTCTATATTTCATCAGCGGTTGCTAAAGCTGCAGTTGAGTCAGGAGTTGCACAAATCCCTTATCCTGGCGATGAAGCTTATAGAAAATATTTGAATCAAAGAATGGGAATCAGTTCTTAGATTTATCTTATTTTTTCAAAGAATTCTCCAATAAATTCGGACTATTTATTTTTAGTTTACAATAGATAAACATTCTAATACTTTGGGCTGATCATTTATGTTTGAAGGTCGATCTCCCATACATCCTAAGGATTGGAAATTTCTTGCAGTTGGGTCGTGCCCGATCAGCTTTTTTCTGTAAAAATAAATAATATGAATTGGGATAAAGCGGACGCTACTAGATTTATTCTGAATGTCACTCGAAAGAAATGGGTGAGAGTTCTATTTTATATTTGCTTAATATACAATACAGTCTTCAATTCAATCACCGGACAGATTGTGGTTGATCGACTAGCTCAATCAATACTCAAATCACAGTTAGATATAAATGTTACCCGTTTTTCTCTACTCTACGGATTTGTTTTTGAAGATGTGATATTGTATTCAGGTGATGAATTTCAGAAAGGTAAATTCTTACAATCAGATCGAATTGCTGTCACATACAATCTGCCTCTACTGTTTTTGGGAAGGCTCAAAATTTCAGAAGTATCCTTAACGAATTCTAAAATCGAATTTTTGGAGAGGAATAAATTATGGAATTTCGAAACTATAATGGAAAAATCCGAAAGTTCTAGTATTGAATTGGAAGAATCCGAGGAACAGAGCGGGAATCATTCTGATATTATTTCGACTTTCATTCCTATTTCATTGTATGCGAATATTTTTGTAAATGATCTTACAATTCACGTTGTTAGAGGAATGGATAGTAATGATAAATTAGATCTAAATTTATCTGATTTAAATTTAGCCTTCGAACTGGATTCAAAAAGATTTCGAGAAATTCCTCTTTCATTCAAAGCAATCAATCTAATCGAAAAATTAGAGGTTTCGTTGAATAAAGACAATGTTGTTCCTATTCAATTAAAGGATTCTAAAGATGAAATTAAATTTAATCTATTTTCTAAATTTGTTCTGAATCACTACCTTGATAAAGACATTCCAAAAATTGAATCCAATCTACATCTTGGCACAGATGAAATTGTTTTTGGAGCAGGAGACAATCAGTCAGCAACCGCAGGTATTGAGTTGAAATATGATTTAAAACTAGATCCAATCAAGGATCACTTGTCCCTAGATGAACTTACAATGATTTTGGCGGGAAAACCTACATTTCAATTGGATGGGGAAGTTCAAAATATTTCAACTCCCAAGATGAGTTTTCGATTTGAAAATACTCCAACATCAATTGACTTGTCAGAAATTTCTAAACTATTTAAAAAAATACCAGGACTTAAAAATATTGCTTTGAGTGGTAACATATCTTTTCCCGAGATTATTGCGCGCGGAGATATAGATGATCTACTGACATCAATTAAGATTCATGGTAAGAATATTTTAGTAACCCTTCCAGCTGGAAAACATTCTATACCAGAAATAATAATTGAATCTTCAGCTCATTTGAATCTAAGCAATCCAATTAAGCCAACAAAAGAAAATTTGCTTCCAATTCTCAATCATCTATCAATTGAGAAGATCTCAGTTCAATACAATAGTATAATAGCTAAAATATCTGGTGAAATTGATCCTAATAGAAAAGTAGAATTAGATTTAGATATATCTGGTATCAATTTGGAAAAATTTTCCAATCAAGTATTTGGAATTGCTTCAACCAAAATTAGACTTCGCGGTGATAAATTATCCTTGTTTGGAGTGGATCTCAAAATCAATATAAATGAATTTCGATATATAATGGGAAGAGGAATCTCTGGTAAAAATAATATTCAATTAACCGCGCAGAAACAAGTTGATTTGGAAAAAGAATTTGAACTTGAGAAGATTCAAATTACTCCGTTAAATTTTCAAGTAAAAAATGAGAAATATGAAGAATTTTTATTTTTTACATCAAATATAGGATTTTCTAATTTAGATTCTAAATTGGATTTCGAACTTAAAGATTTAAAAATTATTTCTCGGTTCACTCCAATGATTCCTGCTATGCCTGTCTCTCTGAAGTCAACTGTGGCAAACCTTCGCGAAAGTCTAGGAGAGAGGCTGAATCTATACGGTGCGTTAGAGTATCTCCAATCAAATTCAGGTAAGGAAATTATTTTACATTTCGGTGGGAGTTTTCCAGGAATTGAATTGGATGATTTGCATATTGAATCCGATATAAATATTTTGAATGATAAACCGAAAACAATTGAAATAAAAGAATTTCGGATCGATGCTTTCAAGAAAAAGCTTTATGCAGATTTCAAGGGTAAGTTTTATAAACCATTTATACCAAATCCACCTTATGGAGATTATACGGGAAGTTTGGCTGGAAAACTTAGATTGAGATCCAAGGAACCTTCACTTATACTAAAAGGCATCAATTTAAAAGGAGTAATTGACCTGGATCTGGATGTACAAAATGAACATATTAATGGTAAACTCCATACAGAAGAAGCAGATATACGGATTACCTCTGGAAATTGTCCAGGTGCAAACTGTAAATTTACAGAGATTGTTGATCTGTTTTTGGATATACCTTTTCACCATAATATACTAGAGACTAGTACTCTAGTTCTTACCTCTGGCAATAAAGAAAATTTGATAAAGAATTATGGGGAACAAAAAGGTCTTAATTTTAAGATTGAAAAAATTCGAGGAAGTCACCCCAGCTTAACCGGTCAGGTTTTTGATTTTGTGGTTCCGAAAGATCATTTACCTGGACTATCCGCAAGTATAGTGCACAAAGATAATATTCTAAAAATTGATAATCTACGAATCTTTGCATTAGATGGTATAGTATATGGCCGAGATATTTTATTCAATATAGGAAATGGTGATATTAACAATATGGAATTTGCATCGACTTTGCAAATTCGCGATGTCGATCTTAAGCAAATGTTGCCGAGAGAATCACAAGATAAAGTGGGTGATGGGAAAATTAAGGCTGATCTCAATTTCACAGGAAGGAATCTTTCTGATCCGATTGGAAATATGAATTTATACTTTAGCGTGTTTCAAATTGGTTCGGACTTTGGCAAGAGTGCAATCAATATAGTGAGTCCAACTAATTTAATTACGGATGCAATAATCAACAGTTATTCTGTGAATAATGTCGAAATACAGTTATCGAAAGGATTAGTTTACGCATCAATACAATTCAATAAATCTCTGCTAAACACTTTAGTATTTAATATCGAAAATGATCGAATTCAAGAAGAGAGAATTCCTTTGTCTAGTTTTTTGGATCGTGCTAAGGATGAGTTTTCCAATTATAAATAAGGAATAAATTATGAAAAATTATAGGTATTTAAATATATTTCTCAACTTAAAATCTTTGTCTATGATGAAGCAATCATATATAGTTTTTTTGTTTATTTACTTAATTATTAATTTTGTTCTAAATTGTTCCCTCAATCCGCCACCAATTACTTTTACTCAGACCGCGACTGCTGCAGAGAAACAAATGCTAGGTGAAGATAGGGATATCGAAGCAGACGGATGGATACTATCCTCTATAAAAATGTCTGCATCTGGTTCTGAGATATGGCAAAGAGTCGAATTGGATCGAGATGCAGATTATCCAGATTACGATAGCGATTTGTATATTGCTCTTAGAAAGATTGCATATTTCTCGGCTGAAGTAATCAATTGGAAGAAAAAAAGATTCGTGGGAGAATCATATTCTGGAGAATTAAAAATCAATCCGAAGTATATAGATAGTTTGTACTATCAAGAATTTCCAAATCATGAAAAGAGAATTCTCGAAGTTCTACCTCAGGTTAACAAAACTAGAAATTATATAAATCAAGAGAAAATTAAGGAATTAGAAAAGAACTCAAAATTAACCCAGATTCAAAAGGATAAATTGATACAAAGTTTTCAGTTTAAATATTATAATATGGTTGAGAAGGGTGAGTATTTTGAAGAATCTATAGGAAATTGGAAAATTAAGACAGAGAGTTTTGTGGATAATTGATTCGATGATATTTATTCTAAAAAATAAAATATTAATTCTATTCTTCTTAGTTTTTGTATCGCAGAATTGTTCTGTGGTTTTTTATCGACCTAATAAAATTTCTGCTATAGAATTTAAATATGACTCTTTATCAAGAGCTCATAGCGGCCCACATAACGAAAAGCCATTCCCTCTTACAGTAAAAAATGGAATCAATAGCTACGCTTCGACTACTATTGATGGAAACAATTTATTTTTTGCGAGCAATGCTAAGGGTAATTATGATATATATTATCGTAATTTGGGAAGTTCTTCAACTATTGCGATAACGAATCACCCATCAAATGATACGAAACCTGGGATCAGTCCAGATGGAAAGAAGTTGGCCTATGTGACTGAAGAATATGATTCGGATGGTGATATTGTAGTTGTAAAGTTAGATCTCGAAAAACAAAAGGATAATTATTCAAGAGGAAAGCCGCCACTAAGTAATAAGGATTTTATAGTTGTAACTAATCCAGAATATGAGAATGCGAATCGCATTATTAGAGCGATTGATACAGATCCGATATGGTCTCACGATGGTAGGTTCATAGCATTCACTACTTCTCGGTTCGATAGAGGTAGAACTAATATTGCTCTAATCGATACAGCTAGCAATTATTCTATTCGTCAAATTACTTATGATGGTGGAACTTCACCTGCATTCTCTTTCGATGATTCCAAAATATTTTATTTATCCTACAAAGATAGTTCGTTAGGTGAATTATATGAAGTTGATCTTCTTAGTTTAAAGGAAAGAAGAATAACTACAGACATTTATAAAGACCTCAGCCCAACAGTTTCTAATGATGGTAGATATCTTATCTACTCTTCGATTAGAAAAGATACTAACGGAAATGGAAAATTGGAAGGACGAGACAATGCTATTATTATTCGATATGATTTATTTTCTGGCAAATCAGTTGAGTTGACTGCAGGCAATTATTCTTTATTTGATACAAGATATTCTAACTTAAATGGAGGAAGTATTTTATTTACAGCTGCTTTAGATAATGCTCTAAACATATACTTTATTCCAGTTGATGGTGTCATTCCAAAACAAGATAACATTAAAAGTCAATTTGAGTTCACAAAATATTATAATGATATATCACTGGATTTCAATAAACTAGCCATTGATGCAATTGAGCAGTTCTTCGGTAGTGACAATCTTTTCTACCTATATCGATCCAAATCCGATATAGAGTTGGTAAAAAATTATTTCCAAAGCGGACGAATTACTGAAGGAGAAAACCTGCTTAAGGTAATGTTAGATTCTAAATCTGACCCTAACGAAGGATTATCTTATGCGCTAGCTTGGGAATATCAACAGCGCCGAATTGGTAAAGACCCACTTCCCCAGTTGATTCAATACTATGATGAGATGGCTGCTGATAAGAGAGCTCATCCGCAATTGAGTCAAGGTATATTGTTCAAAATCGCAGAGGCTTATGATTCCAAGAAAGACTATGAGCGAGCTTATCAGATTAGAAAGAATATCATCACGAGGTATCCAAATTTTTATGATCTTGATTCATTAAAAATCAAACTTGGGACTAGAGAATTCGATGTAAATCCTTCAATAATCCCTCAATATTATATTGACCTCATGGGTAAAGAAACAACAACCCGTGAGGATACTCGCAAAATTATCGAGGATATATTGCGCGAATATCGAGAAACAAAAAACTACGCTGAACGCATTAAGAAGATTGATAAGAAATTAATTTCTCAATCAAATTTAATAGATAATCCGGAATTAATCGGCCTATTAAAATATGCAAAAGCAGAGGCATTGAACAATTTAGGTCGCAATGAAGAATGTATAGAATTGATCGAGTCTTATAAGAAGACAATCCGACCAGGTGGGTATGTTTATTTAGCATCGGACTTACTTGAAGCCAAGAAATTTCAAGATGTTGGCTTGATAGAAGAAAGTCAGAAAGAAATAATTGAGTTTGTCAAGAATTACAATTATGAGTCTGGTATTGAGGTAGATTCCGATCAACTAGAGAGTTCTTTGCAATTTTTTGAATCTCAAGCTCGCATTTATGAGATAGATGGTGAATTTGACAAATCTGTTAAAACATACAGTAGAATTGATGAAATACTATCTTACTCGATTCAAAATCATGTTCCAATACAAAATTTAATCGAGCGATATGGAACTTATTTTCAAAAAAAGTATGTGGACATGGTTCTCGTTGAGGCTCGATCAAACATCACAGAAGATGACGACTCCATACTATCGCAGGTAAATATTGTTTCGAAGTTAGATATACAAGGTAATACAACCGTAAATCTTTCGAAAATATTTAGTTCAAAGTATTTCAGAATCTTTGGAGATTTTCGAGATATTCAATACTTAGAATATTTTGATGATGCCCTTATAAATAATGCAGAAAAAAATTTCGAGGATAGACTAGATCATGCTAGAGAAATCCTAGATAGGCCGACAATTTTTGGATATGCATATTTTCTCATAATGCGCTCTGCCCGCATAGAAGAGTATTATAAACAAGTAAACTCTCTTACAGCAGTACGAAAAAAAGCGATCCTTGCGGATTTAAAAAGAGCTGAACAGGAATTGTATTGGATTATTTATTCAGATCCTACTTTTATAGATGCCTACTTACTCTTAGGATGGCTTCATCAGTACATTGATATTCGAAAGAATGAAATAGCTTTTCCCGAGGAAGATATAGAAAGCGAGGTTTTCGCGGATACTTATAATGCAAGTTTTCCAGAAAAATATTTAGAACAAAATGTAGATTTATATCTTCAATTACTTGAATTCATGGGTGATAAGGTAGATAAGAAAACTTTATTTGACATTCATTTAAATCTTGGCAATAATTACTTCCTATTAAATAATCATAAACGTGCTCTTCAAAGCTATGAGCTCGTTAGTAAATTTTCGCAAGCGATTATTAGTAAATCTCGATTTGAAAATTATAAACAAGAATCTATGTTTTATTTTAATTATGGTCGAGCATTGGTTTATAACGGCAAATCAGAAGATAGCATTCCAATTTTTCGCAAGGCAATAAATATATATTATAATAAAGAGTATTATCCAAATGTATCTGTTAATGATTCCGCCACAGTACTGGCTGACACTAAAAACAAATTAGCTATTCTGCATGCTTTAGTTGGAATTTCCCAAATGGAGATTGGAGAATATGAAGATGCAATTTCATCATTTTCCACGGCGGTAAAAATGAATGGGTATTCAGGAAGAATTAATGATATTAATTTGTATAACGCAATAGCTATTTGTTATCAAAAAATTGGAGAATATGATTTATCGGAAGATAATCTAAAATTTGCTGAGAACGAATATGAACTGGAAAAACCTAGGTTTAATTGGAGGCCATTTTCCATTTGGAATGTAATTTTACCAGATAAGAATCGTGTAATCGGAGATGGACGATTTCCTGGAGAAATGCCTTTAGAATTCTCTAATCTTCTCACTCAAGGTATTCGGATTAAGAATCATATTGATACCCGCGATTTTACTATGACCTCTCTTCTGATTGACGATCGTAAAAAATTTATAGAGTCTCATTCAATGGATAGATATGTGATGGGTGATCGCATTTTGGATAATACAATGAATGAACTTGCGTACAATCAGTTCGTTCGTGGTAATTATAAGGAAGCTTCATCATTGTATTTAAAAGAATTTCAATTATACTATTCGAAAGATGAAGATAAGACTGCATTCAAATTCTTAAAAAGAGCAGGAATTTCATTATATTCCCATTTTGAAGAAAATTCAGATGAGATTTCGAGCTTAGAGGATACACTTCGCAAGGAGATTGATTTTCTCCATGAACTAAGAGAAAAGGAAATGGTGAATTGTCTCAATGTAAATCGCTCAAATAAAATGAATACTTCGGGATATAAACCGGAATCTGATATTATAAAAAATTGTGATGATTACTTTGATAAGGAGTTTCATCAATTTGATGTTTTGTTAGGATATAATTATTTCTACTTGGGCGAGATAAAAATGCACAAAAATGAAATGGTTGAGTCTTTTTCTTATTATGGAAAGGCACTCAAACTTTTAAATGAGCCCGCAAATGTAAATGAACCTGAACAAGGACTAGCAAAAGACCCATTTACTAATAAAGAAAGGTCTAGATTGAAAATTGCTATTGCCTTAACGTATTTAAGAATCGGCGATAGAAAAAATTTCGAAAAGAAAATTACGGATGCGTTTTACTATGCAAATGAGTTTCATTTTGAAAGAGAGGTTTTACAGATCTATCTTCTTCAATCAGAATATTATTATAAGTACGGTAAGCATCAAAGTGATAATTTGACTGCGGCATCATATAATTCCAAAGCTGAAAATCTACTTAAAAAATCGCCTGGTCTATTCCTAGAAATTGATGAATTACTCATTAATAATCTATTCAAATTAAAACTGGACATAAATGTAAAGTTAGGAAAAATTTATGATCTTAATTCCGATCGTGAAAAATTCTATAGTGCAATATTTTTCCGTCAGTTATTAATCAATAAACTGGATTTTCAAGATGAGAAGCTATTTCAGAAAGTGGCGCGAATTAGAAGTCACGTTCAAACAGATCGAGAAGTCATTCGCGCTATAGAAAGGAATCTATCCAATGATAAAAGTATAAGATCATTAGAAAATGAAAAGGCAGCTAACTATCAACAGTTATTCTCTGAACTATCAGAATTTTCGCAATCTTTACCGGTAGGAATGGATATCTTAAGTTGGTTTGATAAACCAAACACGATTCAATTTAATAAAGCAAAGGATGAGATAATACTTAATTTTTTCGAGAGTGGACATCAGCTAATAATTTCTACTTACTTCCAAGGAAATAGAACTAACTTAGAATTCGATTTAGATGATGTGAATTCAATGATTGAACTTGGAAATATTTTATCACAAGTTCTAAAAAAATTTCCCTCAGTTAAGAAATTAATCCTTATACCAGATCCCATTATGCATTCCCTAGATTTCAATCGACTTGCAGTAGATAATGGATTATTGAATGAAAAGTATGAGATACGTTATCTATTTCGTCTCAGTCAAATGATTAAACAGAATCCGAATCAACTTCAGAGACTGAGAAGGATAACAAGTATTGACTCAAACGTTCGAAAAGAAGATACGATTCTGGATTATTTCCTATTCTCTCCACTGGAAAGAATTATAAAACCTGCTGAATTAGAAGGAGTATCATTAAGAAAACTGAATTATCGAATAATCCCATATAATGATTTACAACTGTATTTAACAGATACAGATGTGATTGAAGGATCAACCGATTTTGCCAATAGAAAATTCTTTCTCGGAGAGAAAAGACCAGGTTTTCTTAATATGAAGGAAATCATAGAAAACCAATGGAATATTCCTATAGTAATAATTAATAATTATCGCAGAAGTCGCGACAACTTTCTTAAGATGGGTTTTCTATTCGATACTTTACATTTCGCAGGCGTTAAAACATTAATCCTTATAGAAGGGAATGAGGATAGTGAAAGAATAAGAAACAGGATTCTTTCTGCAATCAAGGACGCTAGTGGAATTTTACAGGAAGAGAAAGTTACAATTATTGGAGAACCTTTACCGAAGATAGATGATAACGATAAAAGATTCAAAGAGAAATACTTAGAATTTGCGAAATTGGCAATCGTCGAGGAGAAGAATAAAGAATATTTAGAATCCATGAAATATCTATTATCTGCTAATTCTATGATAGGGGAGAGTGATAAAGAACTTCAATTAGAATCTGAGATTAATATCGCTAGAATCAATAGCAGATTGAAATCAAAAGAAGAACCGCTATATTATTTCCATAGATTGAAAAGCAAATTTAAAGAAGATTCAGTAGAAGAATCCAAAATACTTTTAAACTTATTGTTAGAATGTTATGAATCCAAGATAGAAATTGATTGCATTGAATCCTATTCAAAGTTGATGACTAGTAATTATATAACTTCTGAAGAAAAGGATATCATTACTTTTTATAAGAATTTAAAGGAAGAAAACAATAAGTTTGTTTTTAATAATTACAATTCATTTTTAAAATTAAAATTATTAGGCGATCCTTATTTACGCCTTTTAGCATTGGCGAATATGTTCTCTAGAGCTTTTTACTGGGAGCAAGCAACTTACTTTTCTAAATTAGCGCGAGAGCATGCAGATAGCAAGAATGAATTGGAATATATAAATGATGTCCGTGCGGAGATTTATGAAGAAAGATTTTTTATAAAAGGGGAATTTCCTCCTTATGATATAGGTGATAGTATATATTCTGATGCAAGGATGAGAGCTTGGGCTGATTATAATTATAAATTGGATAAGAAGTTAAAAATAGAAAAAGATTATTATATTCGAAACTATTTGCAAAGAATTTATTTAGCATACCAGAAATTGGAGAGTAGCTCTGATTTCGAACCATTAGATTTATCTCCTCTATTTCTTAAAGATGGCAAGACTTCCTTGATTCGGTTATCAAACCAGGATAGAAATTTTTTATTTTATATATTATCTCGTTCAATTTCTTTTCAAAAAGGAAATGAACTCAATAGACAATTTGATCTTTTGCTTCAAACAGAGAATTATCTAGGACATGAGAATCGGGCTGCTTGGATGAAGTTAGAATGGGCTCGAGCTCTCTATTATCGTGGAGACTACATTAATGCCAGAGAATATTTAGATCAATATGAGGATGATGTTGAGAGTCCTCAGAAAGAGATTCAGCAAACATACATATTAATCAAAGCTAAGTTGTCCTTGATATATGAAGATATTAATTTGTCCAAACGAGAACTTGTACTTCTTCGAAATGATCGGAATGCTTGGTTTGCAATATATTCGAAAGTTATCAATTCATCAGATACTCAAGACTTTATGGAATACCTTAGAGTATTCTTTAAAGATAATAATTTTATATTAGATGATGCGAATAGAAGTGAAGTATCGGATCTTATACAACTGATGATGCGAAAATCTCTTAAAGGTGATAATCTGACTTCTTTTTTAGATTTAGCTTTTTTAAACGATAAAATTGCTTCTTATAATCGAAAGACTTTGGGTAGAGAGCCTAAAGTTTCGAATATTGATATCCCAAAATTATCCATATCTAAAAAAATAATTACACAACTACCCACGAAGCAGTCATTCAAATCTATTATTGATTTAGGAATTGAATCCTATCTAATTGATATTGATTCCAAAAAGATATCTGCAAGTAAAGTTATTGATGATAACAGAATTATTAAATTTGATATTTTGGATTATATTTTTTCGATAAAAGATGAAGGTGTTAATGTTCTCAAGCAAAAAGGGCTTGAGAACAAATATAGGGAATTTCTAAAATTGGAGAATAATAAATTATCCTATTTGTATTTACCTTCTTATCATTTTAAAATTGTTATTAAGCCTAATCGACTAGATCGCTTCTATTTTGTCTTGAATCCAGAATTGATGGTAAGTAGAAAATCAATTTCATTAAAGGATAAATTCCGTCCTGGTTTTAGTTCTAAGATTCATGATCAATCATCTAAAAAGAATTCTAGAAAAGGTGACCAATTATTGAAAGAGCTAGAAAATTTGGAAATTAAACTCAATAATAAAGGCAATATTCCAACTATAAATATTTCGCAGGAGATATTAGAACTCAAATCCGGAAAGCAAATTTACTACGGTAATAATTCACTTGAAAGTTTGAGATCTTTTGATGTTAGAAATTCACCTTGGATACTTATAGGCGCACATCTTGCAAATACATCATTGAAATCAGATGATTTTGTACACTCTATGCGATTTCTAGATCAATTGCACTATGGAGCCGGAGTTTTGAATAATGTCTATCAGGAAGATACTCACACTGCTTTCTTTTTGAAGGAATTCCTAATCAACGACGGAAGAGTTTATAATTTATTACCACGCTATTACCTTGGCTTTCAAGCAGTTCGAAACGATTGGAAAGAAGATCGTTATTGGAATGGATGGAAGCCTTATACTAATACCTTTATCAATGATTGAAGAAACTAGAAATTAATTTTTCTCGTCGGACCAACCAATGTCTTCGAGGAAATCATCATAACCACCTGGATAAATTGAAACCTGATCATTATCAAAGACTACCAATTTTGTAGCAACGGCTCGAATGTGAGATTCATCATGAGTAACCATAACTACTGATCCATCAAAATTATCAATTGCCTCAATTAAAGAATCACATGCTTGCATATCTAGATGGTTAGTTGGTTCATCTAAGTATAATATATGTGCTGGTGCAACCAAAATCTTACCCAATAAAACGCGACTTTTTTCTCCTCCTGATAAAACTTTCACTTTCTTAAGAGCTAGATCGTCAGAGAACATTAATCCACCGGCAATAGTTCTTGCTTTGGCTTCCGTGCAAGAAGGATCCGCAGATTTAATCTCATCAGTTACTGTATTACTTTCATTTAAATTTAGTTTGTTGGTCTGACCGAAATAACCTTCTTTTAAAGATGGATGTTTGGATATTTTTCCAGATACCGGTTCTAGTTCGGCTGCAAGCAACTTCAATAATGTGGATTTCCCTTTTCCATTCTTTCCAATTATGCATATCCGATCTCTGCTTCCGACACTCAAGGAAAAATTCTCGATGAGATAAGGAGTTTTTCCATCATAAGAAAAATTTATTTCTTGCGTTGATACCATTTCTTTTGCCGCAAAACTCGCGTTATTGAAATACAATTCAAGATCCTCAATTTTTTCGAGTTCTTTCATTACACCTTGCTTTTCTAATTTTTTAACTCTGGATTGTGCTCGACTTGCAAAACTTGCTTTCGCTTTGAATTTTTGAATGAAGACTTCTTCTTGTTTACGTTTCTTTTCTTGGTTTAGTCTAGTTTTCTCATAAATTTCTTCTGATTGATTGATCTGGCTGTACAATTTGTCCGTATCACCTTGGACTTTGATTGCCTTCCTTCGATGTATTGCAACTGTATGTGTAACAATATTATCCATAAATGCTCGATCATGCGTGATCAGAACAATTTCACCTTCCCACTCTCGTAAGAATTCTTCAAGCCAACGAATAGTCACGATGTCCAAGTAGTTATTCGGCTCATCCAGCATTAACATATTAGGTGAGGATACAAGTAATTTCGCCAGATTCATTCTGATTTGATATCCACCCGAGAATTCATTTGGACTTCTTTCCATATCTTTCTCAGCAAACCCCAATCCAAACAAAACTTTCTCAACCAACCAAGTATTGTATTCTTCACCTTCTGGCAAACCTAGCGAACATTCTTCCAGTACTGTTGGCATAGTAAATTTTAAATGCTGACTTAAATGCCCAATTTTATATCCTTTGGGTTTGGTGATTGTTCCCGAATCTGGTTCAATATTTCCCATCATCATTCCGATGAGTGTGGATTTGCCATGCCCGTTGCGGCCGACCAAGCCTACCTTTTCGCCTGTATTTATACTAAAGCTTAGATCATCAAATAATGTCTGCTTGCCAAATGAATGCTGTATATTCGATAAATGAATCATTAAGGATAGATTTTAAAATCAGTCCAGGGTGGCATTTAAAAAATATTTTCTATCGATTCGTAACTTCTTCAAAAGTTTCACGATAATTTGCATGGTTAGTTCCCATCCATCGATCCCACCAATTAAAATATAATCCATAATTGCAATTGAAATAACGATGGTGCATATTGTGGTGAGTTGTAGTATTATGCCATTTTAATATTGAATGTCTTAGAAAGTTTTTAGGGAACATTTCGAACGCTAAATGTCCTAATACATTCAGAAAGGTCATATAGATTAAGAAGGAAAAAATTGTGAGTCCATGCAATGGAAATAGAACAACAGCAAGAGGTACTATTCCAGCTTCAACAATTGCTTCAAGAGGATGAAAGGAAAATGCAGCCCATGGTGAAGGATTTGTGGATTTGTGATGCACAAGATGAACATGACGAAAAATTTTTGGATGATGCATCCATCTATGAGTCCAGTAAAAATATGTATCATGAAATAGTATCAAACCAATGAGGCTCAATGCATAATATCCCCAACCATATTCAGAAATATCTTTATATAACATCGTCCATCCGTTTTCTTTCATAAAAAGAATGAATACACCGGCAAGTCCGAATACTATCATCGTCAGAAGTGAATAAATTATTTCATGTCTCACCTTCTTCATATCTGGAAGGCGATCTTGTTGAATCCATCTTTTGTGAAACTTATCCTTCCATACAATCCAGAAAATTACAAAGGCAATACCTGCGAAAATAATATAGCGCAGAGTTGACATACCTGTTGCTAGACCAAAAACTGCTAAATACTTTTCCCATTCCATAAAATTTATTCCTTATTAATATGCGAATTTTAAATTACAACTTTGTTTGCTAATGAATGATCTATTTTCAAAATATTGGTATGAAAATGGATCTTTTCTTCTAATTATTTGACTACAAATTCACCTAATCCAGATCTTTCTTTGATTCTTTCTTCAAGTGCCAAATCTCTTCGTTCAACAATCGATTCATAGTATTTCTCATAATCCGGAAAATTTGTACCCATAATTCTATCCCAAAAGTTTGTATATAGACTGTAGTTTCCATGAAATTTCGAATGGTGTTGATTGTGATGTGTGGGAGTATTTATCCATTTTAGAATTGGGTGACTTGCCCATCCCTTAGGGTAAAATTCATATCCAGTATGAAAAAAGATATTGAGTATCATTGCAACAAATGTATGAAAAATTAAAATTTGAAAACTCATAGGAACAAACATTATAAATAAAGGAAGATACAATGCTTCGAGAAAAGCCTCAAGATAATGGAAATTATAGGCGGCTAGTGGAGAAGGATTGACTGACTTGTGGTGGACTGAATGAATTATATGATATAGTTTTTTCGTATGAACCAATCTGTGCATCCAATAGAACCAAGTCTCATGCCAGATTGATATCAATCCAAATGACAAAATCGCATAGCCAATACTTCTATCATCAATCGAGAAATAAACTTGCGATGGAATGATTTTCATTTTTGCGAGAGTGATATTCACAATCGCAACTAAGGTAAACATGATTAAGGTCGTAAAAGATTGCTTGATTTCGAAAAATATTTTTTCCTTTTTTGGAAAATTCAACTGAATTCTATATGGTTGAAAATAATTTTTCTTCCAAACCCAGATTAATAGAAATATTCCTCCGGCGATTGGAAAATATCTTACAACATTCATTGTAAATTGAAATTGCAAAATACCAAGAAAGCAGTTTAAATCTAAATCACATTGATGAACCATATCAATCTCCTAAAATCTATTCTCTTATTATACAGATTTCAGGAAGATCTGTCGTCCGAACTTATCATTCTGGACTGTTTTTCTTACGATATGCTGTCGGAGTCATATTCATTTCCCTTCTAAATGCATCATGAAAACTAGATTTAGATTGAAAGCCCGAATCATAGGCAATGCGGATTGTTGGCCATTCTGGGTTTTGAATCAAGGATTTACATGCATACTCAATACGATGTGAATTAACATATTGATTGAATGATTTTTTTTCTACTTGATTGAGGAATTCTGACAACTGGTGGGTTGTGATATTCAATTTTTCTGCGACAATAGACAAATTTAATTCATCTTCTAAGTAAATTTTCTCTACTGAAAATAATTTATTGATTCTTTCTGTGACCTCATTGATGTCTAGATTTTTCAAATGAGATATTCTATATTTCTCTTCTTCGATGGCGATTTTAACATCCTGGAAAAGCGAAGGGTAAAAAGATTGAATTAGATATAGAGCAGGAACAATTGACGCAAGAAAACTCATTCCAATGCCTATACCGATTCTCACATATCCAAGTGAAATAATAAATCCACCAATGGTTCCAAAGCTCGCAAGTAAAAGTATGATTAGAAAAAAACGTACTGCGGGAGTGCGCCAGAGATTCGACAATCGGAATATATGCAAGAAGTGAAAAGCCGAGTGCAAAATGTACATCATCAAAGATAAACAACCAAGAAATGATAATAATTTGATTGGTAAATCAATTCTCCTAGTGACGTCTGCGATCATCAAGCGGTGGAATCGATCTGGATCTCCAACAATAGGAAGCAAACTTGAAGGCAAATAGAATAGAATACCCAGAACAAAAGGTATGTAATGGAGTCTGGATTCAAGCCAGTAAGGTACTTCGCCTTCTAAGAATAAGTAGAACAACCTGGCTAAAATAGGACCGAATAAAAATAAAATGGGAAGATGTAAACAATAGAGATAAGGAAATGACTGAAAGATATTTGAACTTATATAAAATGTATGAGCAAGAAAAATTCCCACGAGTAAGAGTGCAAAGGATAGCTGTCGATTTTTTGTTGAGGATATAGGTGTGATTGCATATCCCAACGAGAATAATAAAGCAACTCCTGATCCAAAAAAAGATAAATAGTGAAAGAATCCAGCTTCCAATTCTAAAGCAAACTCATCTGATCTGGATTCTCTATATGAGGAAAGCTATTAATAGTGATTGGAGAAATTTTGCCACCTTCCCATTGATATACGCTCAATGAAGTATTGGAAATCCATCTCATTAAAGGAAGATAGTCTCTTTTCGCAAGTCCAATCGAATGCCCAGCGATAACTGCAACCGGAGTGCTAGATGTAACTAGAAGTACGGAACTTGCATCTTTCGGTATGTGATTTAGAATATTCAAAACTTTATCATGATAGTCCTCGAATGAATATGGTTCCGTATGAATTCCTTCAACCCATTCCCCAAGAATCCGTTGAATGAGTTTCATGAAAATTTCTCGCGAACTCTCTCTACCTGCAGATTGTAAAACTTTGTAGCGCTCTAATTGTTTTGCGAATTCTGGATCTTCTTTACGAATTTCATTTGCAATATGAATCCATAACTGAGGATCAAATTCATTTAAGTCGGAAAATGTTTCCGGTTTTGCCATGCAATGCCCTTTATTTACGGATGGATCAATTGCTCCTTTGAGAGTTTGAATCTGTCTGTTCAATGTTCCACTTGCAATGAAATCAAATTCAATACGAAATTGTAAGAAATATTCTCCGAGCAATCTAGCTTGTTCATGGCCTAATTCAGTAAGTTGGTCATAATTCTTGCCTAGACTGTCGGCTTGTCCATGACGAACTACATAAATATAACCCATTATAGTGCATACCTAGGATTCGATATTTGTAATTTGTTCTTTAAGGTTTCACGAATATGATTCAAAATAATTGATTGAGAAGGTAAAACATTATTCTGAATAATATAATCAGTTAATAATTTGTTGCCTTCGGCTAGAATGGCTTTTTTGATTTTAAGATTACTGGATTCGAAAAATTGAACGGATTCATCCAAATTAGAAAAATTCCTACTTTCATATATAAATCTGTTACCAAGAATTTTGACGAGGGAAGTGAATTCTTCTAGAAGATTTGGTTCTTCATTCTTAATCTCTCTTGATATTACACCTAACATATTCCAGCTTATCAAAGTCTTGAAGGATAAAGAATCATCTTCTTTTACTTTTGGCATAATCTCTTTGATGAGAAAATCTTGTATGGCTTCTAAAAGTTCATTTGCATTTGGTCTATCTTGCATGATCGCACTCCTAAGTGATTGAATTAATTTAATTTTTCCAATTTCTCAATTAAATTGAGCATTTCAAATTCCATTTCACAAGTTCTCCTGCCAATTGCAGCAAGCTCGATTCCTTTATCCTTACCGCTGAGATGTCTTTCTGCTTGCTGAATAGAACCAGTTGCCCATCTGAGGTTCCCTATAATTTCCCAAAAGCAAACCTTCTTCGGATCTACTGCAACACCACTGGCATTTTCATATGCATCATAGAATTCTTTGCGATCTGCAAATCCACCTACTTCTTTCATTACCTTTCCAAATCGCCAATCTCGCATGCATAGCCAACCTATATCTTCGTGACGGTCTCCCCAGTGAGCAAATTCATAATCTAAGATCCCGGTTAGTCCTTCAGGTGTAACCATAAAATTCCCTGTTCGGAAATCTCCATGCACCAAACAAATATCAGTTGGTTTGAATTGATCGATGACGGACTCGACCCAATTGATTGCAATTGCAATAGCAGGATGGGGCTCACCAAGAGAATTGATCGTTTCTTTCAATTTATCAATCGAACTTTTTATATACAATTCATTGTTAGTTTCCCCTAATAAAACTAAAGTGTCCTTATCGAAATGGGAATTCTCAATTGTGTTTGTATGAATTTTGGCTAGATTGCGAGCCAGGTCTTGAGCCATACCTTTTTTGCGATATTGATTGAGTGAGTTATCTTTGATTAAGTATCGGCTGTTTGCATTGCCTGTAATTCTCTCCATTAAGTAAAATGGGTTGCCTAATACTTCTGTATTTGATTCGTACAATATGGGTTTTGGAGTGAGAGCTCCAGACTTGTAAATTGTTTCGGCTACTTGGAATTCTGATTTCTTAGGTAAGGATGATAATAAAGAAGCTGCTTTGTCTGTGCGCAGTACAAGACTTTCAGTGCGTGAATTCAGCTTATAGTCTAATGCAATATTGTCTTGGCAGGCTCCACCGCTAAGCTCTTTCCAATAAGTAACTTGAATATCTGAACCAAATTTATCTTGGAGGTAGTTTTCTACTCTCGATTTCCACTCACTGCGTTCCATTCGAACCCCCATTCTACTAAAGATATAATTGCAATAAATAGAAATCTCTATTTAGAATGCTCAATCAATTTATAAGTATTCAATCTATTGGGTGCAATAACAAGTTTTTTTGTTTTATCAAATTTTAAAAGATTGGATTCGTTTTTCCTGATGGTGACGGTTCTTGGATCACCATCACTTACAAAAAGTCGAATTTCTTTATTAACTATTGAATTTTTTAGTTCCTGGAGTGAAACTTCATGTCCATGGATTCTCCTCACGCGATTCGTTCGAAAGGCAGAGGAGAATGGAGAGAGTGATAATCGATTCGAATAATCAAAAATTAAATTATGATTGTAAGCTTTGGTAGAAATCTTATTCGAGTTTTTATTTTTTGTGAATGTATTTGGAAATGTTTCTAATTGGTTCCAATATTTTTTGTTGGGATATCCACCATAAGGCGTTGCAAGAAAATTGTAATTGTATCCCGGAAGAAATTCACGAATTTTTTTCTGTGACAGGGATAAATCTGATGTTATAGAGTCGATTGGTGTTTTCTGATAATCAGGATGAGCGCAAGAATGGTTTTCAATTTCGTATCCATGACTGATAAGATAGTTTAGTTTTTTCTTAGTTAATTGTTCTTGACCGAACAGATTGTTCGGCTTGCCTTGACAAGGAGTAACAAAGAAGACAGCCGTTAGCGGATAGGTTGGATATTGTGATTTAAAATTCTCTAAGATTCCAATGGCTGAATCAGGATCGATTTTGCCATTGTTCAAGAAATTGAATTGCGATATATGCGAATCATCGAAAGTCAATAGAACTGGAATTTTGCCTTGAGGAATATCAATCCATCCTTCATATAAATCTTGAGCCCGAATGAAATAGAAATTGTGCTTTTTTAGAAAATCTAAATCCTTTCGAAAATTCTGAGCGCTTCTCTTCATAAGATTTTCTTTTGGAAGAATCTTGTGATAAGTAATTATAGGAATCAAACCTAGTTCATCCGGTTTTGTAGAATCAAATTTGGATCGACCTGAGTAAAAGATTTTTTCAGATTCTGGAATTTTGATGATTGGATTTTTTAAATTATTCTTAGGATTGGAACCGGATTTATTTTCTTTTGCGAATAGATTAGAAAAAATGCATAGACTTAAAATAATAAAAGGGATAAGTGACCGCATAAAGGAAAGAATGAACGAAATTTTAAAGGTGTCCTGTAAAAACAGGTTTTTGTCTTTTGGAGAACCTTCTAACTTCAAAATGCAAATGATCACCAGTTGCTCGTCCTGTATGACCAACTTCACCAATTTTATCTCCTTTTTTTACTTTAGTTCCCATTTTAACAAGAAATTTACTAAGGTGTCCATATCTAGTTTCGTAACCTAATTCATGTTTTATGATAATTAGATTACCATAACCACCTTTTTTATTACGAAAAATAATTTCTCCATCGGCTGATGCGAAGACAGGTGTTCCCTGAGGCGCAGCTAAATCAACTCCTCCGTGAAATGTTTCATTTCTAGTAAATGGATCATTTCTTTTACCAAATCCTGAGCTCAGAACACTCGCGAGTAATGGTTTGGCAAATCCAAATCCATAGAAGAACATTTTTTCCCGACCTTGAAGGTCTCCGCCAGGAACAAACCATTTTGATCTTGATTCGTCAAAAAATAATTTCTCTGGTAAGGTTTTAAATTCTTTTGCAATCGCAATTCTTTCCTTATCTGAATTGGTTTGTATTTCTTTGTTATAATAGACACCTCTCATGTTTGGAATCAAAATTTTCTGACCTGGAAAGATATCTTGAGGAGAGGCAAGTTCATTGACAGACGATAAACTATCTAAATTCATTCCTGTTCTTGCCATAATTGTAAAAAAATTATCACTCTTACTAACGGTATAAACATAAAATTCAAGTTTTGTTAATTGTATATTTTCATTGTGCGATCTTGAAGCTCGAAGATTTTCCTTAACATCATTGCGTAATGATTTAAGTTTAGGATTGGAATATTCCAAATTCGCAAGATACATTGGACTTGCACCTAGCTGAGTTACCATCTGTAGAAAAAAGTACACAGCAAGGACAATTCTGATGAAACTAGAAAAATACTCGAGCAATTGGAATATGTTTATCATAGGTTTTACTTTCGATTCTCGCTAACTTTTGTGAATTCAGGATTCACTTACATATAGCATCGACCGATTTCAAAAAATCAATGACGCCAGAATCCCAAAAATGAACTCTGTTTAAGTAATCATGGAGACTACGGAAAAGCCTGTAATCAATCAACCCCCTCAAAAATCCGATTCTTTTCCGATTTTATTAGTTCATCTGGGTTTAATTTTCTTCGGAACCCTCATAATGTTGCTTCTGGTTCAATCGACAATGCAGTTCATTATACTTCAGGATAGACTTCCTTCAGATGAATTGGCAGGTAAATCTTTCGATGAACTCTTAGAGTTACAGAAACCCCTAACTGTTGAATTGACAGAAGATTTGAAAAACGATCCGCAGAAAGTGAATTCTCGATACTTGGAGATTGTTTTTAACGAAAGGCCAGGAATTTTGTTCTGGTCGAGCTTGACTTGGGTGATCGCTTTTCTTGTGCCAGGATACTATTTTCTCGGTCGCAGGATGCAGATTCCGATTTCTAAATTGGAAGACAAATTCGGCATCAATATTGTTGGATTCGGTGTAATTGGTGGGATCACTGTGTTTATGATAGTGATGACGGCTGGTCTGTTTTTGCACCTAATCGACTATAAACCTAAGAATAATGAATTCCAGTTGTTATTGTTTCAGAATTTAAAAGACAACACAACTCTACTTGCATGGAGTGTATACAGTGTGGGTCTTGTTACTGGTTTAGTAGAAGAGTGGTTTTTTCGCGGTATGCTACTTAGGCATTATATTTCTAAAGGATTGGCAAAAGAAGGATTACTCATAACATCTTTGTTATTTGGTGCAATGCATTTTTCTTTCGATGCGTCGCCAATCATTCCAGTATTGCTTTCCGGAGTTGGTTATTATTTTGGAAGTCTTTATTTACGTTCAGGAAATATTTGGGTTCCAATCATCGCTCATGCAACCTACAATAGCATTGGGCTTGTTCTAGCCTATTTCGTGGGAGATAAGATTACATGAGAAACTTTAGAATATTATCAATAGTTATAGTATTGTCCTTGATTCTTTCTGGTATCAATCGTTTAGAATCCGCAGAAGTAATTGAAGTTTCTAAGTCTGTAGAAGATGCGAATATTCAAATCATTGCAGTACTATCTAAAATTGATCCAGATGGATATTATAGCGATCCTAAGACTGGCGGATTTATTCATAAATATACGGATAAAGCTTTCTCACCATTCTATTATAAAATCTATATTGGTAGAATGAGCCAAAATTCTGTTGATTCAATTATACGAATCGAAAGTTCTAAGCGTGGTTCTGAGAAAATGTGGAAACAGATTCTTGAAGCAGAGCTTCTCAAAAATCCAGAGAATCCTGAAGCTAGAAAAATTGATAAGAAAAATTATTTCTATTCCCATGGGTTGAATTTGATTCAACCATCTTTGAGTGTAATTTACAATTCTTACAACTCACCCATTTATACAAATCGTGATACATTCTGGTCATCGTTAATATATATTGCAGTGGATTTAGTTTTGGTTGGTGGAGCTTATGCTTATGCAAGTGGTAAAGCACCGAGAAAATCGCTATGGGATAATTTATTGAATCGCTCCGGTCCACCCGAGCTTCACAGAGGTCCAGATGCTGGAGCAATTTTCGGAGCACTTGCTGTTACGCGACTGTATAGAATGATTGGTTCTCAACAAGACACTGCATCGCATAACAAAGTTGCAGAATTTTCATATACATTCAGTTTTTGAATAGATTTCTAGCAGCATCGCTTGCACTGGATCTTTCGAAATCTTCTCGGTCGATCATTATAAGATCGATACCTTCCTTATCCAAGCGACTCAGCATCTTACCAATCTCACTTGGATTTTTGGAATTAGATGCGAGGTAAATAAATTCCGTTTTGCAATCAGGACAGGATTTATCTTTCAAATAATTCAGACCCAATCGTTTGCAGTTCCCACAAGTTGCGTATAAATCGTCCACGTATAGAATATTTTTCTTTATATCATCAACCTTTAGCTGTTTCCAGACGCGTATAAATTTTGTTTTAGGAATATCATCTTGAGACATAGAAGAAAAATCTAAAAAATCAACGAATTGTCAATCGATTAATTCTGTCCCAAAATTGTGCTAGAGTGATTTCGAGCATTTCAAATTATGAAAGTTATAGGAGTATTGAAAAATGAATCAAAATTCTGGAAAATCTATAAATTGGATTGTGATCGGTTCGATCTCTGCTTTATTCGCAGTTGTTCTTGGAGCTTTTGGTGCACATGCTTTGAAAGCAATGCTCACTGATGATCTTCTCAAAATCTACGAAACAGGAAACCGTTATCATTTCTATCATAGCTTTGCAATTCTAATAGTCGGTATCATGAACATAATAAAATTTCCTGATGCAATTCTAAATCAAAGTTCCATTAAAAGTTTTAAATTTTTGCAATCTTCTGGTTGGGCGTTTCTGATTGGAATTTTTGTTTTCTCTGGTAGTTTGTATATTCTTGCTTTTACGGGAATCAGAATTCTTGGAGCAATCACTCCATTCGGTGGCATATCATTTATGATTGGTTGGTTACTATTTGCCATTAGCTCCGTAAGAAAATAAATGATTTGATAATATATGGAAGATAAAAATCAAAATTAAAAGGGTTAGGTGGAATACCATTCTTTATATTTTTCCATTGTGTGAAGTTAGTATAGCTTTTTTGTTGCTATTGATTCCAAACATAGATTCTCCCTTTGATTCAGATTGATTCAAAAAAATTCCAAATCGTATCAGCTCCATTTATCTCATAAGTAGGATTGCCTAAATCAATAAAAGGAATCTCGTCCATTTTACCAGGCCAAGAGTGTCCGCCACCTATGATTTTTATGATTCCAACTGATGTATTATTATCACAATTGTTGTGCAAGTTGTATACTAGAGAAGTTTTATCCGAAAGATTCGAGTTTTGTTTTGAAATGGAACCTTTGCCGATGCAACCATTCCACTGAACCCATCGATCAAAACTTTCTTCGGCACTTAGTATCAGTCCATTATCGGACACATAACCTCCATAATAAGGAACAAGTGGATCTTCTGTACCATTTATAAATAAGACAGATAGGGGTTTTGATGGTCTATATTTCCTAAGCAAATTTTCAGATAGTTGAGATACAACGCTTGCTCCTGCACGGAATAATTCTGTTTTTTCTAGCAGCATTCTTTGGGTCATAAATCCCCCATTTGAATGTCCGCTTATAAAGATTCTGGATTCATCAATTGGATAATCGACTAATGAATTTTTAATTATTTCTTCAATAAATCCGACATCATCGATTCCTTTGCGATCAGCAGGCGTTCCTCCTCTTCCGTCAGCCCAGCTTCGATCAAAACCATCCGGATATATTATAATTAACTTATGTTTATCAGCTACGGAATTGAAGTCGGATTGGATCATCGCTTGTCTTCCAGTTCCGTATCTTCCATGTAAGAATAGAATTAAACCATATTTGTTATGATTAACAGTATTTTGAATTTTCTGAATTGAATTATCCTGGTTTAGATCTGAGTTCTGAGTCGTATCAATCACCGAATTCGGAATATAGATATGGTAACTTCTCTTTATGCCACCTGAGAAAATAGTCTTACTCAGAACGTTCACTCTTTGAGAAATACGATAGTCTCTTATATGATGGCATCCAAAAATAAGAAAAAGATTGAGTAAAATAGTTATTTTAACCATACGGACAAAAATTTCAGAAAGAGATATTGGGTTAGAAAAAACATATCTGTTCATATCTTTTTCTCATATTCGCACATTATTTTTTTTACTTCTAATTCTAAAATTCTTTTAAATTCTAAAGATGGCCAGAAGAAAGGCGTTAGAGGAACTAAAAGTATACCTCGCCATTGATTGAGAACTAACACGGATTCCGATTCAAATTTTATTCCGTTTAAACCTCGAACGCGTATAGAAACCGAATGCTCGGTAATTGTGTGAAATGGAATTGCCGTCCCACTTATAAAACTCAAAACAAAGTTACCAAAATGCAGAGCAGGGTAGTCGTAAAACACCTCCCGTTCTTCTAACATGATTTCCAATATTTCTATAGATTGTTTTGATTCCGTAATTCCCATTTCAACAAATGTCTGTTTTAATAATTCTTTCTCTTTCGGATACTTAGCAAATCCTATCCAATCAATCTGAAAGGGTCTTTGGATACTTGGCGTTGAGATTTTGAGATTGATTAATTCTGGATTTGAATATGCAATACAGGACATAAAACTAAAGCAGAGTGAGATCAAAAAAATTAATTTTAAAGATGAAAGTATAAAACGTACGGGTAAATTTGAATTGTATTTGAATTCCGCATTAAGAACTATTTTCTGATTCATAAAATTAGATGAGACTCCAATTCTTTTGAACGAAGAAAATAATCAGTGCAGTCTTGATATCTATTTTGAATAGATTGCCTATCATCAAACGGAATAAGAAATAAAGGTAACCAACCAAAAACTTGAAAATGGTCTACACTGCATTCAACTTCTGTTAGAAATTTATTTTTCTTCCACAATCGAAATCTTATAAGATCATTGTTTCTCTTATAAACTGGAATGACTAGTCCAGACTGGATGCTGAATATTCTATTGCCAATATAAATTATATACTCAATAGGATTATTTTCTATTCGATGACTCAGAGGATGCTCCGGTTGGTCGAATACTATCCCAAGAGAACGACTATCTTCATACACGATTTGAATTCTAAATTCAGTCTCTGACTTAGTTGCAGAAGTAAATCGTCGAAAAACGTCCGTGGTGTGAATCCTTCTTAATATGGTTGAAACGTGTTTTCCATTATTTTCTATCTCCCATCCATACAATTCGTAAGCAATTTCTACGTCATAGACGGGTAATGGTGATAGATTGATATCCTTGTATAATTTGAATCGAGCACAATTGATCGAGCTCACTATTAAAAATAATAATATCCACCTAATGAAGTGATGCACAAGGTAAAGTTTGTTCAAATGCCTTCTACAACAAGCTATTTTTAAAAATTCTAAATCTTTTTATTATTAGATAATTTTAGTTAAAAGCTGAAATTATTTAGCAATAGAATATAAATAAAATATAAAAAAAAATTGACTGATTAGACAATATCAATTCAATTTTCACAGTACATCGCTACAAAGGAAATTTAATCAATGTCAAATGGCGCATCGAACATTCAAACAATCAGAATTATACATATCGCATTAACTTTTGGTCCAACAGCATTTATTATTTTATGCTCGACTGTTTTAAAAGAACGATTGGTTACGGAAAATGAAGTTTTCTACTTGGTAGGATTGGTTTTTGGAATCATGGCATCCGTTGCGGCATTTTTCTTACCGTCGTTTTTATCTAAATCGATGATAAAACAAAATGACCGAGATTCCGGTTACCAGACGCTCAAGATCATTCAATTAGCAATCTTGGAAAGTAGCGCGCTATTGAATGGTGTGTTTTTCTTCATCACTGGAAAACAAGAATCATTAATCATATCGATTGTACTTATCCTTGTTCTGGCATCAAGATTTCCATCTGAAGCAGAAAAGGATAAGTTGTTTCCTAAAGGAAATATTCCTTATAATTAAGTCTGATTCTCAATCGTGTATTTCAATTTCTCGACTCCGTCTGCTGGAATCTTGATATCGAAATACACTTTGTATTGTGATTCTTTCTCAAAGGAATGTGAATTGTTAGTAATTTTCCATTCTCCATATGTATTTGCATAGAACCTGACAGTGATTGCCTCTTTCTTGCGATTTCGAATGTCTACTTCATAACTTGCTTTAAATCCATTAGATATTTTGAATTGCTCAAAAGACATTTGCCTACCATTTGCAACTACATCAAATGCTGAACCTGTACTTACACGCACCCATTCATTATTTGGAGTGTGGTCTATGGAATCTTCACCTAATAGCTGTTGTCTCCCTTTGGAATCTGCTTTAAACAATCTTACTGTGCCAGCGGGGAGTGGTCTGCCAAGGTTGTTCTTCTTGGTATTATGAATATCATAGCGGACTGTTGCATTATTGAATTTTTTTTCGTTATTGGAATACATCGGTAGATTTTCAAAAATAAATTTCTTTTCAATTTTAATTGATTTTTCACTGAAAAGTTGAACTTGCTTAGTCTGCTGAGATCCAATGTCTGTTGGTTGATCTAAACTGTACAAATAGTATTCAGAAAGATTTTCTTGCTCGAAGGCAGGAGATTCCATTCCATCCGCAACTGCAAAAGTTGTTTTCTTTCTCACTTGATAATTATTTTCTTGTATTCGATTGGATGAAATCAATTGAATTTTTCCTGCAACCAATTGAAGGTTAGCTTTTGGAAAAGCTGCACCGCTAGAGTTACTGAGCGTTACCCAAGATTGAATATCTGTTGAATCTTCTTTGTCATTGATATTTAAATTGTAGTCTGCAGACCAATTCATTCCACCAGTTTGATAAGAAACTTCCATAGATTTAGATCCTGCTTCTTTGCTGGATAGTTCCCATACAAGTGTTGGTTTGGAGAATAGATTCTCTGGAATAGATGATACAACTACACGTCCTGGATGATTGAGCGCGATCGTGTTACCGATTTCATAGACTGGTCCATCATTATAAGCGATCAATTTGGCTTTTGTTGAAATTTGTTCACCTGACTTTGAATTGGTGGTAATTAAAGTGACTTCTTTTCCTACATATTTTTCTAGTAATCTCTGGTTAGATATGAGATCATATTCAAAATTTTGTTCAAAAACATCAAATTCTGATGATCCTTTAGCAGGGGATACACGGACAGTCTGTGGAAGAATAGAAGAAGCTACATCTTCGTAGCGTAAGGTGCTGCGTCCTTTTGGAAGGGAAATATTTCTTGTTTCGCGAACAAGTCCCATTCCTCCATTGTAGATAGTTACAGAAATAGTTTTTCGATCGGAGGCTGAACTTGATTCATCAGCGAAGGTTGATTGCGATAGTGCGATTACAAAAAGTCCGAAAATTATTTTTTTGGAAATTGGCATGAAAGATAACTCCTCATTGCCATTGTGAACAATAAAAAAACTGATGCAATCCAAAAAGCCATAACTAATTTGTCCCTATGCAAGAGAAAGTTAAAATAGCAATCATCGGTGGAACAGGATTGTATTCCTTAGATGGAATGGAAATTTTGCGAGAAATTCATTCAGATACACCGTGGGGTAAACCATCTGATGTGATCACAATTGGGCGATTTAAAGGTAAAGAGATTGCCTTCTTACCTCGACATGGTAAAGGTCATTTTATTTCCCCATCGGATATTCCAGCACAAGCAAATATCTGTGCACTTCGTAACTTGGGAGTCGAAGAAATTGTATCTTTTTCTTCCGTTGGAAGTCTTCGTCAAGAAATTGCACCTCGGGATTTTGTTCTTCCCAATCAAATTATAGATAGAACGAAGGCTCGCCCGTCTAGTTTTTTTGAAAATGGTGTAGTTGCACATGCTCCATTTGCAGATCCTTTTTCAATAAGCCTTGCAAAAAGAATAGAGAAGGTTGCAGAAAAAATAAAATTGAAGCTTCATACAGAGAAGACATTGATTTGTATGGAAGGTCCGTTATTTTCAACTCGTGCCGAATCACATATGTATAGATCTTGGGGCGCAGATATAATTAATATGAGCGTTCTTCCTGAAGCTAAATTAGCTCGAGAAGCTGAGATTGCCTACCAGATGGTCTGCATGTCTACAGATTATGATTGCTGGAAAGAAGATGAAGAACATGTTACACTTGAAATGGTAATTAAGAATCTAACTCAGAATGCGGATACAGCCAAAACACTGTTAGCCGAATTGATACCGGAACTCGGCAATGGTGATGATGTGAGTTTGATCGGTACAACCAAATACTCAATCGTGACTGCACCAGAGAAAAGAAATCCAGAACAAGTAATGAAATTAAAAGTTCTTTTCCCTGAATATTTTTAAGAAAAATGATAATCAAGATTTTTCATTTGAAATCTTTCTTAGTAAAAACTAGAATTAAATTAATATAAAAAAGGTAACCATGAATAAATATCCTCACTTACTCGCTCCTCTTGACTTGGGTTTTACGACATTAAAGAACAGAGTGATTATGGGCTCAATGCATACCGGTTTGGAAGAAGCTCCCAATGGTTATGAACGAATGGCAGCTTTTTATGGAGAGCGCGCAAAGGGTGGAGTAGGACTAATTGTAACGGGTGGCATTGCGCCTAACGAAGCCGGACGTGTAGGAAAAGGTGCTGGAATCATGGATTCTTCAGAAGAAGCAGCCAAGCATAAAATTGTTACTAAGGCCGTTCATGATCATGGAGGTAAGATTTGTCTTCAGATTCTTCACACAGGTCGATATGCTTATCATGATAAAGCTGTAGGCGCTTCATTACAAAGAGCTCCGATCAATCTATACAAACCTCATAAATTGACTCATGAAGAAATTTTACAAACAATCGAAGATTTTGCGAATTGTGCAGCTTATTGCCAAGAAGCAGGTTACGATGGTGTAGAAATCATGGGATCGGAAGGTTATCTAATCAATCAATTCATCGCAACGAAAACAAACGATCGCGATGATGAATGGGGTGGAAGTTTTGAGAATCGAATTCGTTTAGCTCTGGAGACTATTAAGGCTGTACGTGCTAAAGTTGGTAAAAATTTTATTATCATTTATCGTTTATCGATGTTAGATCTAGTTGAGGATGGCGGCAATATTGATGAGGTTATTCACCTTGCAAAAGAAGTAGAGAAGGCTGGAGCTACGATAATCAACACTGGAATTGGATGGCATGAAGCAAGAATTCCTACAATAGGTATGATGGTGCCAAGGGCTGCATTTACTTGGGTTACAGCCAAAGTAAAAGGAAAAGTCTCGATACCGCTAGTAACTTCCAATCGTATCAATAACCCAGCGACTGCAGAAGAAGTCCTAGCACGAGGTGATGCTGACATGGTATCTATGGCACGTCCATTTCTCGCTGATCCATATTTTGTGAACAAAGCAGCTGAGGACAAAGCAGATGAGATCAATACATGCATCGCTTGCAATCAAGCATGTTTGGATCATATCTTTGTTGGGAAAATTGCAAGTTGTCTAGTGAATCCTCGAGCTTGCTTCGAGACAGAATTGATTATTAAGCAAACGACCAAGAAGAAAAAAATTGCAGTTGTAGGTGCAGGTCCAGGAGGATTAGCTACGGCAACAACAGCGGCTGAATGCGGACATAGTGTAACACTTTACGAGTCTATGGATCGTATTGGTGGACAATTGAATATTGCGAAACAAATTCCTGGAAAAGAAGAATTCAATGAGACTATTCGGTACTTTGGCAAAATGATCGAAAAATTTGGTGTTCAACTCATTTTAAATAAAAGAATAACTGCGAAAGAATTGATCGATGAAGGATATGATGAAGTCATTCTTGCGACAGGTGTAGTGCCTAGAAAACCAGAAATTCCAGGAATTGATTCACCACATGTTTTGAGTTATGTGGACTTGGTTTTGAATAAAAAGCCAGTAGGCAAAACAGTTGCTGTCATTGGCGCTGGTGGAATCGGTTTTGATGTTAG
Source organism: Leptospira sp. GIMC2001 (assembly GCF_028462125.1). Classification (NCBI taxonomy): domain Bacteria; kingdom Pseudomonadati; phylum Spirochaetota; class Leptospiria; order Leptospirales; family Leptospiraceae; genus Leptospira; species Leptospira sp. GIMC2001. The sequence continues at coordinate 255,769 of NZ_CP115468.1, forward strand.
TATCTATCTTACGGACGCAGGTCATCCGTTTGACACTAAGCATTATCTTGAGGAATGGGGGATTGACACTTCCATATCAAAGGATGGTGGACTCTCCCAAAAAATTGATTATAAATCGCCGCGCACAGTAACAATGCTTAAGCGATCAAATAATAAATTTGGTTCAAATCTTGGAAAAACAACGGGTTGGATCCATAAAACTACTCTGATAGATCGGAAGGTAGAACAGATTTCGGGAGTAGTTTACAAAAAGATTGAAAACGGAAATATTATAATTGAAGTGAAAGGAAAAGAGAGATCAATTCCAGCTGAGTCGGTTGTAATTTGTGCTGGTCAAGATCCTCTTCGAGAACTCAAAGAAGATTTGGAAAAAGCGGGATTGCCAGTTCATCTTGTGGGAGGAGCAGACTTAGCCGCAGAGCTTGATGCAAAGCGAGCTATTGATCAAGGAACTCGATTGGCAGTAACTTTATAGGCAATTATTGGACTACGATCTTGAATGTAGTCCAGTCATTTCTTTCGTAGATAAAAGAAGCATTCAATTGTTCTGCTAGCATTTTAATAATATTAATTCCTAATCCAAATGTTTCACTATTTTTGATATCAAAACTTGGATTAGGACCAATTCCATTATCAGAAAATTCTAATTTCAATTTACCGTTTGTTTTTTTCAGAGAAATTTTAAGTAATCCTATGTAGTTGTGTGGGAAAGCATACTTTATCGAATTCGTGATCAATTCATTGAGTATCAATCCCCAAGAAGTTGCTTCTCGGGATGAAACGACTATGTCATCCAAATCCAATTCGATCGATATTGTTGCACGATTGAGCGTGAAAGATTTATCATAGGATTCCAGTAGATATTCAGTATAATACTTTAAAGAAATATCAGAATTGTTATCCGATTTAAGAAGTAGATCATAGAGTTTCATCAATGATCTGATTCTTCCTTCTAAATCATCAAGAGATTGAACTGTATCTTTTGTTCCAACTTTTTCTTTTTCTAAATTTATGAAGCCAATAATCATTGCAAAACTATTTCGAATACGATGCTGCAGTTCTTGCATCAATGTTGTTTTCTCTTGCAATGTTTTTTGTAGTTCTTTCTCAGCTTTTCTCTGAAATGTTATATCTCGTAAAATACTTTGATGGAGATTAGGTGCAATTTGAAATGCATTGTACTCAGCGATTCGTATCTCACCATTGGATAAGCGGAATTTGATTGTTCCCGTATCGGAACCTTTGTCTATATAATCTTGATACATTTCATGAACATTCTTGTTTGATTCAATAATATTTAGATCTGTGATTTTAACTTTGCTGATGTCCTTCTCTTTTATTTCAAACATTCTAATCGCAGCAGCATTCATGTTAACATAGTTGCCATTATCATCAGCTAATAGAATTGCATCTTTAGAATTTTCAAATGTCAGTCTAAAGTGCTCATTGGATTTCTTGAGTCGAAAAGCCATTTTAATTGATGCGATTAATACAGTTTCTCCTGTATTCTTAACTATATAGCCATATGAAGTTATGGATTCGGTTTTTTTGACAATGTCAGGTTCCGTGTGATTAGATAAAAATATTATCGGTATATCGAATTTTTCCAATAATTTCTTAGCGGTATCAGTTCCATCTAATCCGGTACCCAGATCAATATCCATAAGAATTAGGTCGAAATTTGAATCCTTACTAAGAAGATCTAAACAAGCTTCACCAGACAAAGCATGACTCAAATTAAAGCCATTTCGTTCTAGAATTCTTTTTTCTGAGATCGCTATGATAGCATCGTCTTCAACAAGTAATATTTTCTTAACAGGCTCAATGATCATAAATTATTGTTGGAATCTTTCTAAATCGTACGAAAACTTTCTAGAATCCACAAACTGGAATGCTAAGTGAACGTACTGCAATTAACGTAACTTTTAGAAAGGAAGATTTAAAATTATTACCTTGAAAGAAATATAAGATTTTAGATGAAAATTTGTCAATTAATAAAAAATTGACAAATCAAATAAAAATTCATGCCCTTACAGGCATTTTAAATTCTTGTGAACCAATCAGGAAGGACAGGTAGTTGATTCTCTTCCCAAGTCCAATCACCTAATACAGATGTTATGGGAGAAGTTCCTTTTAAGACTGCAATGAGTCCACGGCTAAGATCGTCTCGCTTAGTTGGTCTATAAGCAATTGCGGGGAAATTTGAGGAAAATGCAGCTTTTTCGTGATCCCAAGCATATTGGAGAAAGAAATCTAAAAATTTGGAATTGGAAGATTCATAAGCTTTTTTTAATTCAAGTAGTTCTGGATCATTCGTTTTCTTCATCATCCTTTGTAGAACTATGGATATTCCTCTAACGCTTTGAGAAAAAAATGTTCCTGCTCGAACGATTTTTCTCGATGTCGGTTTGGCTATTGCCCATTCGTCCATGATTCTTTTTACATGACCCATCGCACCGTAAAAGGATTTGGTATGATCAAGCCAATAAAATGCTGAATAAGCTACCATTTTCTTAGGTTCAAATTTCTTCTCTAAAAGAATCATCGGGTCATACGAAATTGCAAGGGATTCCTCTAGCGCATGCTTTGTCGTGTTAGCTATTGGAATTCCTACTTCTCCTAGAGCGGGAGTATAAATAATTGCTTCAAATTCTGGCTCATGTCCAACTTTGGACATCTGACTCAATATAAGCTGGACAATTGACTGATCTGCTCGTACATTATGTAAGGTAAAATCTACTCCAATGATATCATTGACTCCCGTAGTGGTTCCGATGATAATTGCTGACTTATCTAGACTTCTAATTGCCTGAATTGCGCTCTGACCTGCTTCTCCTGATGCACCTACGATTAAGAATTGTTTTACTATCATGGTTTTATTTTACTTTTGACTAGGAAATAACAAGGAAATTATTTCTCTGATAAGGTGAATAATCTTTGTGTTACTTTTTGTATCAAGGGAGCTTCCTGCTTAATTACTATATCCAAGAGTTGGAACCAATTGTTTAATAGAGATTAAGTCAAGAATATAATCTATCTGGTGGGACGGGGCTTAAGCCCTGTCCTGGTTTCCAAAATCCATCCAATCACCAAACATTATTCTCGGCGAGACAAATTAGATTTCAGAATCTATGCAATCTGTGCTAATTCATCATCAAAACATAAATTTGAAAAAATTATTCATCTTTTGGTGTAATTGGATATAGATTCTGAATTGCGGTAAAAAGATGATCAAAAGATTGATAAATTGCCCGTTGAGTATTAAGAATTGTCGAGAATAATATCTTTGGAAATAATTTCTTTACAAGTCCTAAGCTGATCCGATTGGTAAAATTCATTTGTCTTGCTTCGCGAATTCTATTTTCTTCCAAAGAAATTAAGGACGATGGAAGATATTCATCTACTTGCCAATTTTGTAATATTGGTTTTAGTGATTGTGTGAAGTAGTCTTGCAAGGATACAATCTCAGCATCCAAAAATTTATTATCTGAATCTTGTAAATTTTCCCAATCTTCAATCAAGTATGTTATATATTTGGCTGAATACAAGAGACTTTGAGATGATAAACTCAGTTGTTGGATTTTCTCTGAATCGTTATGACCTAGTTCATGTTCCTGTAATTGTGAAGAATAACTAAATATCTCGACCTGCAAGGACTTGATATAATGATAAATTTCATTTGGTTTTTGATTCTGATCCAGATTTAAATCCCGAGGAAAAAAATTAAAAATTTCCAGAACTTTTTCCTTGCCTAGAACAATTAGCGAATTGTGGTAGAGCACAATAAAAAGCAATCTTTGAACTTCCTTATGCAATGATTCAATTCCTGCTTCAGGATAGATTGGGGCTGTATTTGTAAGATACACGGCATATGACTTTTGTGAATCTGGAAAAAGAAGATTTAGATATCTAGTAAAAGTATTCAATAAAGGAGCGAAAATTACAATCCCTAATCCGTTGAATACAGTATGGAATAGGGCGAGTCCTTGAACTTGACTTTCTCTAGATAATTCTAAATAGTTTATAAAGTATCCTATTGCTGGTAATAATAAAAATGCTATAAATCCTGTTATGACATTGAAGAAAAAATGACCAGCTACAACTCTTTTTCGAATTGGAGTTCCACCAATTGATGTGAGAATTAGAGGAAGGACGTTTCCGATGTTTGCTCCGATGAAAAAAGCACAGGTGGAAGTGTAGTCCATGATTCCTGCATGAAAAGTTGTCATTGCTATTGCTAGAGATGCTGAGCTAGACATCATTATTGCCGTAACCATTGCACCTAACATAAGATACACTAATTTCCCATAATTTGGAATCAGTGCCAAATCAATTCGATCCGTGAAATCCGTAACGGATACTTTCATGTAGTCAAGTCCCATGAAAAGAAATCCAAAACCCGATACCAGTTTTGCTAGATTAGAATATCTTTCGGATTTACCTAGTAGAATCGTTCCGAGTCCACCTAAACCAATCATTGGCATCGCAAAGGATTCAATATTGACTTTGAATCCAACACTTGCAACAATCCAAGTTGTACCTGTTGTTCCAAGATTTGATCCGATTACAACACCGATCGCATTCTCCATCGAGATTACTCTTGCGCCAACAAATGCGAGTGCCATCAAGGAAACGGCAAAACTGCTCTGTAGAACGGCTGTTGTTGCAGCTCCTGCGCTGATTGATTTGATACGACCGTCAGTTGCTTTTTGCAGAAAATGTCGAAAAGCCTTGCCTGAAAGTTTGCGGATTGCCTCTTCTATTAGAAACATGCCGAATAAGAAAATTCCTAATCCGGCAAGAAATTTCCATTGATCGAAATTGTTCCAGAACATTTCAAACGTCACAACAATTACCTCGTGTGATCAATGGAAAATATTAATTAAAGCTGGTAAATTATTTAAAGATTGGTTACATCACATTTACTTGATGGATTTCCAGATGCCTCAATTTTAAATTCACAGTTTACTCTATATTTGAAAGTTTGGCCAGCGTAAGTTTTAGTAAGATTAGTATTTACACCTCCAATACTTCCTGTAAGCGCTGCTGTTCCGACTAAAATGTCAGAGTAATCAGCTTGGAATGTGAAAGAATTGGTTCCAGTAGTTGTTGAAAAATTAGTTAAAGTAGTATTGATCTGCAAATCAATGGATGATTTAACACCACTCAAAACTGTTTCTGCTCCGTTGCCAATTTTTAGATTGGTGGATTCTATATTAGAAGTTTCCAATAACTTAATATCGTATTTTTGTTCAGTTTGGGTAGTTCCTGCTCCTATACTGAATTGGTAATCACTTGAACTATCAACGGATATATTTCCAGTGGCGACCGATCCAACATAGTTAGGAAAGTTAAAATAATCTGCTCCATAACTTGAGCAATTGGTTAGCTTGATATTTCCTTTACTTGTACCTTTGTATCCTGCGGTTCCTTGAGCAGTCAACGATACTACCAATTTATCAAGCGTTGCAGTGCCGCCTTGTTGACAGTTCACATCACCATTTAAAGTTGCATTGCAAGTTCCACCTGTGCAAGATCCACTTTCAGTCTGAATAGCTGTTGGAAAGGATTTTGGGCTTATATCTTTTAGAATTTTCTCACGAATGATTTGATTCTGCATTTTTGCCATGAACTCATCTTTAGTGGGAATTTTTTTCTTAAAATTCATTAAGCTCGCTTGGGAAGAGGCAGTTCGAATTGATGCTGAAACCCCTGCTATGGCAACTCTTACGCTACTAGCTGTCTCTCCTTGCGCTGTTCCACCGCCTCCACTTAAGAAACTAAGTAGAAGAAGATTCTCAGCTGTCTTATCGTCTTCACTTTTCTCGCAGGAAATTACCATGAAACTAGCAGCGATCGCCAGAATCGTACCGATTAAAATTTTTGTGATCTTTGTTTTCATTTTTACTCCAAATTAATTTTTGTATTGTCTCATTGGACAAGTATTATTATATTCTGTCAAATAATATTAGCAAAAGAGAATTCAATTTTATTATTATAATTTATAAATAAATATAGTTTAGCTGAAAGCTAGGAAAAAAGAATTTATAGACTAATTTCTCAAATGCCTTACAATATTTAGCGTTCACTATATACTATTTGGTATAAAGATTTTGATGTCACAATTACTGAACATTGTTCGTAATAAATAATTTGAGGAAACTTCCTGGAATTACTAACCCAACGCTTCCGCCTACCACATATCCGAAATTAGCTCTTTGAATTCCAATGCATTCTCCGGACATTGTGAACACTCCAGATCCCGAACTTCCTGGGAAGGATAGTCCGTTAGTTTGAATAAACGGAATCTGGGGATATGTGATATCTGTTTCAATTCTGTTTAAATGGGAAATGTATCCCTTAAACAATGAATTTTTGAGACCGTAAGCAGATGAAAATTGATATACATCATCTCCTACGGATAATTTATCACGATCAATAATATCTGACAACTCTAGTCCTTCTTCATTCTCTAATTCTGGAATCTTGATTAATGCAAGGTCAAAAAGGAATTCTTTTGCGACTACTTTTGCTTTTAGTTTTTGAAAATTGGCATAACTAACTGAAATTTTATTTTCATATCCGGTAACAGCATGAAACACAGTAAGCGCATAACCATTTTTATTCAATAAAACTCCTGAAGCGATTGGCCTTTCATCTGCTTCACGATAAATGGAAATGGAATGATCCTTGAATTTATTGTTTTTACTGAATCCACTGGATGAATTCTTGCAATTAAATATAAAAATATTTAGTAGAATAACGAATATTGAAATGAATTTTGAATCTAAAGAAAATCTCATATCCAAGATTGGTACAATCAAACTCCCTTATTGTAAATAAAAATTTACTAAAGATTATTTATTATTGTAGTTTCTCGATTGGCAATAGATTGTCTAATGAACTGATCCTCTGAAGTTACGTAAAGGCAAGGTAAAATGAAGATAGCGGTAACAGGGGCCAGTGGATTTATTGGTCTCAATCTAATCAAAGAATTATCAAATACGGATCACGAAATTTTTGCTCTTTCACGTTCTCCGATTCCAAATTTACCTCCAAATGTTAATTGGAGGCATTGCGAACTTTTTAGCGCTCAGAGTACATTAGATTCTTTGATTGGAATAGATATTGTTTACTATCTTGTTCATTCTATGATGCCCTCCTCAAGATTATTTCAAGGGAATTTTCATGACTCTGACCTTCTTATTGCAGACAATCTGTCCAGATCTTGTCAATCAAATCGAGTGAATCATATCATTTATCTTGGAGGAATTATTCCAGAAGGATTTATCAGTCAGCATTTGCAAAGCCGTAGAGAAGTAGAAGGCGTATTGCAATCGAGTGGAATTCCTGTTACCGTTCTTCGATCGGGTATGATCGTTGGTTCGGGGGGATCTTCATTTGAAATACTGAAAACCTTAGTTAAGAATTTACCCGCTATGATTCTACCGCAATGGACAACATCTAAGACGCAAGCGATATATATAAATGATATAGTTGCAGTTTTGATTGAATCAATTCGCAATTCAGCTTTTAAAAACAAAGTTATTGATTTAGTTAATGGTGAAAAATTAAACTATAGAGACCTTATGGTCATAATGGCTAAGGCTTTAAAAGTCAAAAGGCTGATGATACCTGTTCCTTTAAATTCTACAGGCTTCAGTAAACTTTGGGTAACTTGGTTTGGAAATTCCAATTATTCATTGGTGTCACCTCTCATCGATAGCTTGTTATGTGATCTACCTCAGCCGGAAATGGATCCGCTTATAAAAAATCTAATTCAATACACAAGTTTTGAAAGAATGATTAATGAAGTACTAAAGCATGAAGAAAAATCCTTTAGAAAAATGAATCAAGATGTCAGTCGTCCAAAAAGAAAAATAAAACATCGAAAAAGTGTTCGTTCTATTCAGAGACTCCCTTCTTTAACCCATCAAAACAGCGACTGGATAGCTCGTGAGTATATGCGGTGGCTTCCGCATATATTTCGATCATTGATCAGGGTTGATGTGGAAGAAACTTCATCCAAGGTTGCCTTTAGATTCTCTTTTTGGAAAAAGCCATTATTAGAACTTCAATATATAGCTGGAAATTTTGACGAAGATCGGCAAAAATTCCATATTATTGGAGGATTTTTATCGAAAACTGGTGATACAGGCTGGCTAGAGTTTCGTCAAGTGCAGAACAAGATGTACACTTTGACTGCGATCCATGAATTTGTACCTTCCTTACCTTGGTATATTTATATACTTACTCAAGCTCCAATACATAGATTGGTGATGTTAAGTTTTGGCAGACATTTAAAACAATTTCAAAAAAATTAGAAATTTAATTTTGAATGTGAAAACTGAATTTTTAACATAAGTAAATTGTCAAAAGTTGACAACAAAGTAAGGAAATTACAATGATTGTTGTTAGCTGACGGGAAATTCTTCTTTTCCATCGGCATATTTTGCAAACCTTCCTTTATTTTGTGAATGTACTGGTTCATGAGTTGGCCATGGCCATCCGCCAAATTCTGTTTTTCTATAGTCATTGAATGCTTGTTCAATCTCTTCTCTAGTATTCATTACAAAAGGTCCATACTGTGCAACAGGTTCCGCAATTGGCCTTCCTTGCAGAAGAAGAAATTTACTCGTTGTTTTGCCATTTTCAATTTTAACATCTGCATCAGATTGAAGTGTGATACGATGATATTCTGGAATATCTTGATCGTCTATTTTTATATCTTTCCCTTGAAAAAAATATAGATTTCGATTGATTCCAGGACTCGCCTTATCCAAGTTAAATATTGCATTGGATTCCATTTCGATAATTGCAATCACTACCTCATTTTTTGGATCAGCTGCCCAAGAATTAGGAGGAGGATTCAAAGAATTCATGTTTTGAAATACTCCAGATATTAACTTAATTTTGGTTTTATTGTTATTTTGATCCTTGATTTCTAATACTGGGATTTTCTCTTTCCATAACATTGAAAAATGCGGATCTACAAATTTACTTTTCGATGGTAAATTCATCCAAATTTGAAAAAGTTCCAGTGTATTCTCAGATTCTGATTGCAATAGAGGAAACATTTCAGAATGTTGAATGCCCGATCCAGCTGTCATCCATTGAACATCTCCATCGCCGTATCTTCCCGATGCACCTTGAGAATCGGCATGATCCACTAATCCTCGCTGAACAACCGTTACAGTTTCAAACCCTCGATGTGGATGCCCTGGAAATCCAGGTACTTTATCGCCATGATACATTCGCCATCCGTCTTTTCCTGCAAAATCTTGACCTAGATCACGACCGGCAAGTGATGCATTGGGACCAAAATTAGCATTGCCTTTTGGATAATAATCTTCATGATGCACACAGAATAAAAAGGGATCTGATGTTGGCCATTGAAATCCTAGTTTAGCAATGCCTTGTATAGAATTGATTTTCATAATTGATGCCTCTTTTGATGATTTCTGCAATAAATAATTTCTAATATAGAATCCTGGTACGGATAGACCTGCTATGCTTAGGAAAAGTCCTTTCAGAAACCCAGATCTTGATATACTTTTGTTCAACATTTATAATTCACTAATCAATCTCAAATTCAAGATAGATTTCTCATTTCTCAGAATCAATTTCATAGCTGTTAATTAGACAAGAATAAGGATGAATTAGTTCAATGTCAAACTAATTTTTGTCAAAATTGCGCTTAAATTTTAAAATCTATGATCTTCAATGATTGATTATCTACATGTAGAATTAGTTATTTTGCAAATCCTCAAAGGTAACGTCCAACAACTCAAAACCTTTACAGGATTGATGGTCAAAATGCCACCATTCAGTTGGATTAACTTGAAAACCATATTGAGACATGATACTTATAAGTAAGGATCGGTTTTCTATTTGATTTCGATCCTTTAAAGGGTAATTCGACCAAGCTTCTTTGCGAAAAGAATCAAATTCTGTAGGCATATTCAGTTCTTCTAATGTCTTTGAATTTGATAATGTTAAGTCGATTGCGCAACCTCGATTATGTTTTGAACCTTTCGCCGGTGATGCAACATAACGAGTGTCCCCGATAATTTCAAAAAATAGAACTGTTGCAGAGTAAGGTCTGTACGCATCGAAAATTTTTAAAACGTAACCTAGTTTCAAAAACTCTTTTTGAGCTTTAGATAAATCCTTCGCAACATTTTTACGGGCAAATGCTTTTGGTTGATTATAAATTACTTGTTTAGTGAAATTATTTTTGGTTGCATAGCGTATATCTAATATTAAGTCTGGGATGAATAACTCTAAATCAACCAATTCCTTTTCTGGCTGCAATTTAACCGAAAGTTTATAATTCTTTTTGTCCAAAACATTGAGGTGATTCTTTTTTGTTTGCGCAGCAATTTGTGTAAAAAAAATGAAAAGTAAAATATGAGTAATTAAATAAATATTTATATTCATACAAATCTATTCTATCATACCTTTGATTCCAATAAAGGTTCGTACATCATCCAAGCCATATTTTCTGTAATTAACCTATCTTCAATTAATTGTCCAGTTAGTTTTGAAGTGGTTTTCCTCCGAATTTTATTTCTTCTAGTATATCCACCCCAAGGTTCAGAATAGAATCCATGTTCAGATTCATAGACTTGATATTCATAAGGAATTTCTATATCGGATCTCCATTCACCTTTTAACTGATCGTTATCAATCCAAATATGTAAGCAAAATGAATTCTTTGTCGTATTCTTAATTTGCAAATCTATATAATTGTAAGAGATTGTCGCGCCTGATCCAAAAGGTAAAGTTCTCTCCGAATCTGGAAAAATATCAAAACTGTGGCGCCAACGTTCTTTTACTTCCAATGGGCTATGGAGAGTCATCCAATAAATTAAATTCGCCATCTGGCACAAACCTCCACCCGTACTTTCGATAAAGGATCCATTTTGGAGTTGCATACCTGGCAGATAACCTTTTGATTTCTTAGGTTTACCTACCGAATACCAAAATGAAAATACTTGATTCGGATTTATCACTAGGCCATCCAAATTCAAGATAGCTAGTTCCAAGTTAATTTTTTTATTCTCCTGCAAATATTGCGGTACGTTTTTTAACTTTCTATATATTGGAGAACTATGCTCAAAGATTACTATAGGAAATTTTTCCTCACATATTGATTTTGATACTAAGTCTTTAGCATAATTTTTCGACTCAAGCAACCAAACAAAATATCGTTTGCATTTATAAAATATTTTTCCAAAAAAAATTCTAATAAACCCTCTATTAATTTTTCTATAGGTCTTAGGAATATTGGAATTTATTTTCTTAAAAACCATAAGTATGTTTCCTGTTAATAAAACCCGGTCTTAACCTATATGGATTTCTCCAGGATTTTGCAATTGTTAAATATTTTGAATTACGTTTTTCAAGAATCATTAAGTAGTGATCCCATTCTTCCTCATTAACTAATAAGTAATTACCAAACGGCTCAATATAAGAAAAAATTAACTTCTTCTGTTCATCCTTACTTGACTGAAGATTTTCTAATCGTAAGCCATAGATTGCTCGATAGATTTTTTTGCCATGAGGTAATTCTGCATTTGCTTTATCATCTGGTTTCCAAGATAAACAGTCTTTTCTAAAATGAAAATGATAGAATTCGCAAAACCCATGGTGTGCTATCAGCAATCCGTTGTCCGGGATAAGCGAAATTTTTTCGGATGGAAAAATAAATTCTTCGTAGGAATAGCGGAATAGATCTGGACGAGTTAGAAAAGTATGAATCCAGAGAAAACTCCCTATTAACCAGATAAGCAAATTTAATTTATTGAATGGAAAAAAAATTTGTGATATTATTATGAGACTTAAAAGAAATCGAAATTGTATATCTGCAAAATGCAAGAGAGGTATAAGGAGTAATAAACCAATAAAAGATAAGCTACGTTTGATTTGATCTGCATTTGACTGGTTAATGATAAGTACATAAATCCATTCCCAAATAATTCCAGCACCTACTAATCCGAATGCCGCGATTATAGGAATGCTGTCTTCACCTTTATAAAATCTAGAATTGCTATTCTCAGGCAATATGTATGAAAAAATTAATGCGAAAATTATTAATAAGGGATATAAATATTTTGGAATAAAATATATAACAAAAATTCCCAGTCCTATAAATCCGACCATAACATGAAACCAAACTGACAATCCAAAAAACAATGCGGAGCCAATGATCCTTATAACCGGTCTAGTTAAATAAAAAAAGCCAATTCCTATAATTAAAAATCCTAAAGACCATGCTTGCTTAGGATATAAAAAAGCTACTAATAAAATTGAAAATGAAGGTAGAAAGATTTTTGAATTATAAATTTTTTGAAAATAAAACCTTCTCGCTATAGCAATGGAAAAGACTAACCAAATAGCAGTTGTTATTTGAAAAAATAGAAGTGCAGTTTCATTTATTCCAATAAAACGAAATATGAATGAAACAATATAAAAAACCGGTGAAATATCATTAGAATGTAAAGTTCCTTCTTCAATAATCGAAATTGCTTGAATTCCGTACCAGTATATATCTTTTCCGAAAAGCAACTTTAATTGGAAATCTGGATTTTATTTCCAATCAATTCTAATTCATTGCTTTCATTCTTAGTAATGTTTAAAGTATCACTGAATATTATCGTTGAGGATTCCTTTTTGGTTTCCGAATATTGTGTATCGTTCTCTTCAAGAATCGTTAATACTTCATGATCTCGGCCAAAAATTTTTATCTTAGCTTGTTTATCATCTGCTGAGAGAATAACCCAATTTCCATCAAGAACTCTTTTATCTAAAGAGTCATCTCGCCATATAACAAATGATCCATTAGATCTGAAAACGTAATCTAATCTACCTTCTTCCATATCACCGATAAAAGCTTTGTTAGTTAGGTTTTCTAGAATTGTTCCTTTGCTTTGTTCTTGAATTGATTTTTTGAATTTTTCGACATTTGCATCCTTAATTGTAAATCTTTTTCCATCTTTGCCCAAAAGAATTACTTCTGCAATGATCGTATCGTCCCAAGTTTTGCCCCGTCTAACTTTCTGAATGGTGAATTTGAAATTATTGCCTGAGATGGGTTTGGAAAAAAATATCCTCTGTCCGCCTTGTTTATCTTCGACTGGAACGGCAAAAGAATCTTGACCATTGGAAATTAAAAGTTCAGTAACGGAACCATTCTTGTAGAATAATTCATCTAATCTCTGATAGCCGTTGAAAATTTCGATTCCAGCAAGTTCAATTTCATCGGCTAATTTCAATTGGAAAAATTCACCGATTCCGCTTGATTTTGCACCTTCCACCCAAGCGAAATCAACACTACCATCAAATAATGCATAGCTTGGATAATTCGGTAGAGTGCTACTTGCAGTTACTTCACCTTCGATGGGTTCCGGATAAACTACTTCTAATTTTGTATTATTTTTATAAAATGAAACATCTTCAATTCCATTTCCAGTCGAGGGAAGTAAGTAAAGCACATGAACTCCAATGGATCGATTGGTTTGTGGATTGGTATTAGAACAGTTGGATCTAGATTCATAACTTCCATTTATATAGACATCGACCCATCCATCAGGATTTTGACAAACTATTGAATATTGATTATAGGTTGCCTTTCCATCTATCAAACCAGGTTTATTCCAATTGGTTGCGCTCGTAAAAAAAATAGTGATGCCATCTAAACTTGTTTCAGGTTTCCAAGATTTTCCTTTCTTGAAAATATCTATTGGATTAGTGCCCAACGCGGATGATGAGGCTTGTATTCTCTCAATGATTATTGAATTTTCGAAATTTTTCTCTTTACAAAAAGCTAAGAATAGAAGTAAAAATATTATTTTTATAATTTTCATAGAAGCCCTCTCTTTTCCTATCTATTGAAAAATTGGAAAGTCATTCAAGAAAAAATTTACTTATTTCTTCGAGCATAGCAATTATTTTGAGTTTTTCGCGAAGTTTTTTTGAATTTCGATGGTTTCTTAATTGAATAACGATATTTTCATTCCTAATACCGATAAATAGATTTGCATATTGTTAATTTTTATGAATGATATCTAGACGCAAAGTGGATGAATAAGGATTTCTTAATATTGAATTATCCGTATAAATTGTATTTATTATAACGCAGGCTGCGGAATCAAATCCGATAAAATGGAAGGGATAATTATACGATCTCTGAGATCATTTTTCTTATCAAATTCTGATTTTTAAACTAATTTTAATTATCTATATGAAAATTCTAAACTTGATGGATTGAATCTGGATCTAAGGGTTAAGATAGAAGTATAACATTGACTTGTTTAAAAATCAATTTATTGTTTAGGAGATTGTTATGGAGATTTCATTTTTTAAAGGTGTGCCACTAAGACTCAAATTCATGAACACAATCTCAAATACATTTTTGGTTTATAGAAGAATAAATTCAAAGGATCGTCCCCATAAAATTAATTTTCGATATTTATTAAAGATTTATGTGATCACAGTTTTTACAATTCTATCGATTGGATGCGAACCTAAGGATAACGATGATAATATTGGATTGTTTTTTCTTATCGCTAATTCAGTGCCTGGAGAAGAAATCACAACCTATCAGAATAAATCTCGCTTGGAAATGTTGCGTAGTTTTGATTCGCAGATTATCGAAGGTTTAGCTGAAAGCGTAGCTCCCGATGCAAGCGGTGCAATGGGAAGAAATAAATCAGCGTATTTTCATGTACGCTTTCAATTTGGTATCCAAAATTTAGCTGATTATTCAGTGGTTAGTAGAAATCCAACAGTTCTTGATACAACAATCAAAGCAATAGAGTATTCCTTCAATTATCAGAAAGAAGATGGAAACTTTGAAATAGTAGTTCCGAATGAATTAAATGGACAAACTCCTAACGCTGCGGACTTTGCAAGCGGTGTATCTTTTTTCCTTTCTTCATTAGGTTTAGCTCTGGTAGATTTCAATCAGAGTGAATGGTACAATTCGTCCGCTAATGCGTCTTTTAAATCTAGAGTTGAGAGTCTAAGACCTAAGATTGATTTAGCTGCTACTTGGTTGCTTTCTCAAAAGCAGACACTTCAAATTGGAGACCAAAATGCTCCTAATCGCCTCTTTTTTAATTCATTAGCTTTTTATAGTTTGGGAATTTGGCTGGATCGCGATGATTTACTCCAAGCTGGAAAGGAGTTTGCGGAATTAGGAATTGCAAAAATTACAAATGACGGTTATTTCTTAGAAGGTGGCGGTTGGGATAGTAGTTATCAAGGTGTAGCAAATAATGTTGCTATAGGCATATTTTCTATATTAGAGGAAGACAAAGAATGGAAAACAAGTCTGTGGAATACCATAGTGAAAGGAACGAGTTGGCAGCGCTCCAGGATTCTTCCATCTGGTGAAATTTCATTAGAGGGAAATACAAGAGTTTATCCTGGAGGTGAGTCTTTTCTTGGTGTTCCTAAAGCGATCGATTGGAAGCCAACAATGAGTAGTTTTCTCATCAGAAGTTATTATACAACCGATGCAATTTATTTAAATCTTGGAAACAGAGTAAAGGGATATTACAATCAATAAAAATATTAGATTATAAATCCCAGAATTTTTAAATCATAGTCGATGTTTATTCCGCTGAGATTTCAATTTTTGATTTGAGACCAAATCTATGAAGGATCATTGTCATAGGACAGAATCCAGTTATAGATAGGATAATCAAATTGATTCCAACTAGACCTGTTAGAATAAACCAATACTGATGAACCAGCAATCCGAGTGTGATACTCGTTAAAATAAATATACCGGCTATTAGCCAAACCACGCGTTCCAGATACCAAGAATCGGTTTTTAGTAGAAACATAAAGCAACGATCTCCTCATATACTATACTGTGTATGGTATATGAGTTCCAAAATCCATCTTCCCACTATAGGGTCAATTTATTTTTTATATAAAAATTTCTATTGGATGAGTTAGAGTATTTTGGAACTTTGCAAGCTAGGTTATTGAGTTGAGCATTTTAAATCTGTCCATACCCACCATCGGCAATTATATCGGCTCCTGCAATATAACTTGATTCTTCACTTGCTAGAAAGAGCGCAACCTTTGCCATCTCAGCACTGGTTCCAAATCTTTTAGCAGGGATTCCAGCAATCATATTATTTGCAAATTCTTTCAGATTCTCCGGAGGCATTCCTAATTTTTCATAGATAGGAGTATCAATCGCACCGGGAGACAAAACATTAAATCTTATCTGATCAACTGGAATTTCTGAAGTCCAACCTCTCGCAAAACTTCGAACAGCTGCTTTTGTTCCAACATAGACACTGCTACCAGGAAATCCTTTATTAGCAACTACGCTTGCATTGAGAATTACAGAGCTTCCTTGATTGAAATATGGAAGTGCTTTTGATACTGTAAAATATAGACCTTTTACATTGGTATCAAATTGTTGATCAAAGAAATTTTCATCTACATCTGATGTAGGTTTGAAATACGCAACACCAGCATTAGCGAACAAAATGTCCAGTTTATTATACTTTGTATCAATATGCTTATAAAGACTATCGAGCTCTTTTAGATTCGATACATCAGTTTTTACAATGTCAAATTGGTCTCCTAATTCCGAAGTCGCTTTATCAAAGCTCTCTTGCGAGCGAGCTGTAATGATTACCTGTGCACCTTCTTTTTTAAATAGTTTCGCAGTTTCCAATCCGATACCCGAATTTCCACCAGTGATCAATGCGATTTTTCCTTTTAGTCTCATAATACTCTCCTTGGTTTAAAATGAACCGTTCGGTTCAATATATTTTATGATCATTTTTTTGCAAGTTTTTAATTGAACTTTTCGGTTCAAAATAAAGTATAGGAAGCATGGGTCGGACTAAATGTTTTCAGCGCGAAGAGGTTTTGGAGAAATTGGTACCGGTTTTTTGGAAGAAAGGATTTGCTGATACAAGCCTTCATGACATAGAGAGCGCAACTGGGGTAAATAAATCAGGACTCTATTCTGAATTTAAGAATAAAGAAGATTTATATTTAGAAAGTCTCAGATTCTATCTGGAAACCAATACCATTGTTGAAACACTAAGAGTAGAGCCACTTGGGTGGAAGAATATTGAAAACTATTTAAAATTTGGATCTACATTTGCTGAACTGAAAGGTTGCTTTGTGGTGAATGCGATTCGAGAAATCTCAATACTGCCTAAGAATACAAAAAATCTAATAATTGAATATTCCAAAAAATCCAAAGATCTATTGATTCAAAATTTAGAATCCGAACGAGTCTTCAATCCAGAAAAGGTTGCGGAAATGATATCTTCGTTCAATTCCGGGATTAGCATAGAATTGAATTTAGATGAATCTGCTGATCCAACAGAAAAGATTCATTTGTTCCTGGAATATTTAAAAAATTTTAAAATCAAAAGTAGATAAATCGATCTTTTGACGACAAAGTTCAATTTTTAAGTATTAAAATGGCACAATATAAGCAAATTCCCATTTTTAATCTATCCGAAATGTAAAATTCTTATAAGAATTTAGATTTACGAAAAAATATACTATACCCCCTATGGTATATAAGAGTCAAATAAATGATCCCGATTGAAGAAGTTTAAATTTTTGATCGAGGATTTTGATTCAAGGAGTAGAGTATGAATGAATTTCCGAAATTACAAAAGGTTCATTTATTTGGTATATTATTTCACATAGCATTAATTGGAATCGTTAGCGGAATTATAGCTGAGGAAAAAACCTCAACTCAATCGCCTGTCCAAGCAATCCAATTTGCCGATATTTCTTTATCTATTCAGAAGCATTCATTCAATATCATGGCTCTAGAAAAGGAGTCACTTGCTGCCGAGTCGGGACGTGATCGCTATGCTCGTCATTGGCATCCCCGAATATATTTAGATGCAAGGATCTTTAATAGTAATGATCCAGCCGTGAATTTTTTTTCCAAGCTTGGACAGAGGGATGTGAGACAATCAGATTTCTCAACGCAAAGTTCGAGAAACCAAATTGGAAATTATTTAGATTCGAACAATCAACCGTATACAAATCTAAATTCTAATACTTTAAATCTTTTAGCACCGGACACATTGAACTATCCTGGTGCAAACACATACCAACGAGGAACTTTGGGATTGGATTTGCCTATCTATGAAGGTGGTAGCAAATCAAATCTAGCTGAGTCATATGATCTCATTTCAAGTGCTAAAAAATTTGAAAAAAAATCTGTAATATTAAGTGAATACTCTACTAATGCTGGTTTATATGCGCAGACAATAGTGTTAAATGATTATAAACAGAATTTGGAAAAAATAATATCTCAAATTAATGGAATTCTTGGTTCATATCAGATAGGTTCTAGATCTAATCCTGTTGGATACTCTGGATTATTGGGTTTAAAAACACTTAAGAATCGAGTGATTGCATTAGAAGAGGAGGTTGATTCAAGAAAAAAATCTATAATTGGACATATCAATTCTGTCTCAATTGATCTCAATGAAAACTGGGATGTACAAATGGAACCTATTCAACAATTTCTTGATAAACATCTTCCGTATAATCATGGAACTAAAGAAAAATTTACTGAAGCAGAAACAATATCATACCTAGCTCGCGCAATGCAATTGTATGCCGAAAGCAGTAGCAGAATGTCCGAAATCGAAAAAGCTAAATTTCTGCCAAAATTAGGATTGTATGGTGAATCCAATCTTTATAGCGGATCAAGAAACACTTCATCCGCATATAATGTCGGATTTTATGTTCAAATGAATCTCTATAATGGAGAGGATCTTGGAAGTTATCAAGAAGCGAAATTAAAATCGGAAGCTAACTTAGATAGAGCAAGAGATCAAATTCGTTCGGAAGATGCTAAGAAAAAAGACCTAAGGCAAAGAATAATAAGTATTCAGAAACAAATAAAATTAATTGAAGATAGCAGCAAATTTATGGACGAACAAGTTATTAATTCTCGAAAATTGTTTGCAAATGGATCTATCAATGCGATGCAAATGTCCGAAGTAATAGCGCGATGTATAGATCTAACCCTTGATAGAGCTAACTTGGAAAAGGAATTTGTAATAACTCGAGCGGAAATGTATGCGTTGTCAAGTGGAACGATCAACCTAAATTTGAATAATTTGACAGAGGATAATTAAAAAAATGGAAACGAATAAAAAAAATAAATCTTCTATTGGGCAATCCAATTCGGAAAATGAACTTGGATTTGCTGGAAATCTTACGAATAGATTCATTAATTCTAAATTAACTCCAGTTTTGATCGTTGGAAGTTTGCTACTTGGATTGCTTGCAGTATACTTTACTCCGAAGGAAGAAGAACCGCAGATCTCTGTTCCAATGATCGATATATTTATTCCGGCACCGGGTTTTGAACCTGAGGAAGTTGAGAGAAAGGTTACTGAGCCAATTGAGCGAGCTGTCTGGGGATTAGATGGCGTTGAATATGTATATTCATCCAGTTCACCACATTTTAGTCTGATAACAGTTAGGTTTTTGGTAGGACAAGAAGTGGAACCTTCACTTGTTAAGATTCATCATAAAATTATGGAAGTTTATGGAACGCTTCCGAGTAATGTGAAAGCACCGAAAATAACTTCACATACAATTGACGATGTTCCATTTCTGACTTTGACATTCAGCTCTAAAACTCGCGATGATTATTCATTGAGAACTGAAGTAGCACCATTAGCTAGAGAATTATCATCAACTCCAGATCTCAGCAAGATTGAACTATTCGGTGGTCGCAAGCGAGCCATTAGAGTAATAGTTAACGCAACGAATTCAATAAATTATGGAATCGGAATCCTTGAGATTGCTGAAGCTCTCAAAAAAAATGACATTGGAATTCCAGCAGGAAAAAACTGGAATGAAACGAATGTGATGGATGTTGAAGTGCAGGGACGGGTTTCTTCAGCAGAAGATGTTCGAAATATCGCGTTAGCCCAACGAGGAGGTCGTATTATTAGGATTCGGGATATTGCAGAGGTTGCAGACGGACCCGAAGAGAGAAATAAATTATCAATTCTTTATGACAAAATTCTAGATCAAAAGAATACAAATAATTCCTCAATTAGCAATGTTTTTACGGAAAGATCTGCAGTCTCTATAGTTTTTAGCAAAAGAAAAGGAACGAATGTTGTTCCGCTTTCGCAGGATCTAATTGAGCGCGCTAAACTTTTTTCAACAGGTCTTCCTGATGATGTGGAATTTAGTGTCTTGAGAGACTATGGCTCGACTGCTGGTGATAAATCTATGGAACTTATTGAGCATTTGTTGATCGCTACTTTCTCTGTAGCTGCATTGATTGCGATTTGGATGGGATGGCGAGCTTCTGCAGTCGTATCGATAGCGATTCCTGTTACACTTGCTTTAACTCTGGCAATTTATTATTTCATGGGTTACACTTTGAACAGAGTAACCTTATTCGCTCTAATTTTTTCCATCGGGATACTCGTTGATGACGCGATTGTGGTTGTTGAGAATATCGAACGACATCTTAAGACTTATCCTAAACGAAGTATTCTTCAATCTACAATCGCAGCCGTCGCTGAAGTTGGCAATCCCACAATACTTGCGACATTTACGGTAATCGCCGCGATCCTTCCTATGGCTTTTGTTCGTGGATTGATGGGTCCTTATATGAAGCCTATTCCTGTTGGTGCAAGTCTTGCGATGATACTCTCTCTTTTTATAGCTTTTACAGTAACGCCTTGGGCTGCTGCAAGGTTATTGAAAAAGCACAATGCTGAAGATGAAAATGACACCAACCATACGTCAAGTATTCAAAAATCAAAACTTGATTTGATTTATATTAAAGTAATAGATTCACTTTTGACATCTAAGAAAAAGGCAGTCGGATTCTTTATTCTGATTGGTGTATTGATGGCTATGTCATTCAGCCTAGTTGCGACGAAAGCTGTTAAAGTTAAAATGTTGCCTTTTGACAATAAAAATGAGTTTCAGATATTATTGGATTTTCCAACGGGATCTAGTCGTGAGACTTCTATAGAATTGGCAAAACAATTGAGTCAAAATATATTAAAAAATCATAATATTGAGAAAGTCCAAATTCATTCAGGCGAGAGTGCTCCTTTCTCATTCTCAGGAATGGTAAAACATACTTTTCTCAGAAATCAAGAATATATGGTAGATCTACAAATTGTCATCATAGACAAATCTGAAAGATCTGATTCGAGTCATGAAATTATTGAATCGCTTCGACCTATGGTTGGAGAATTTGCTATTAAGAATAAAACGATTGCCAAAATTCTTGAAATTCCTCCAGGTCCACCAGTTCTCGCTACATTAGTGACTGAAATTTATGGACCCGATCGAGCGACTAGAAGAAAGGTTACTCAGGAACTTTTAGATATTTTTGCAAAAGAATCTTCCGTAGTTGATCTTGATTCATCGTTACGTCCTGGCAGAGAAAGACAGGTTTATTCTTACAACCATGGAAAAGGCGGATTGATCGGTGCTCGAGCAGATATGGTCGGTTACACGGGAAATTACTTATTTCAAGAAAATGGTCTTTATACTTTGAAAGAATCAAAACATCCTGAAGAGGTATTTATTGATTTAGCATATGATCCTGTGCGAAGAGCAAGTTCTTCTCCCTTTCGTGGACAGAGAATTCCTTCGGTAGAATCAGGTTATGTTGAAGTTGAATCAGTACTTGATTCTCCAAAAATTGTTTCAAGTGAAACTTTATATAGAAAAAATTTAAAACCAGTTGAATATATTTTTAATGAATTCATTGGTAGCGAAGAAGCACCCGTATATGGAATGTTAAAGCTTACACCGAACATTCAGTACGAAACTCAAACTTCAGATGTTCCCTGGAATACATCAAAGCCCGTAGTAAAATGGGATGGTGAGTGGTTTATTACTTATGAGGTTTTTCGAGATTTGGGTGGTGCGTTTGCTGTAGTGATGCTATTGATTTATGTTCTGGTTCTTAGTTGGTTTCGAAGCTACACCGTTCCTTTGATTATAATGATACCGATTCCAATAACCTTGATTGGGATTTTGCCGGGTCATGCGATTTTGGGCTCATATTTTACTGCAACATCTATGATCGGTTTCATTGCAGGAGCGGGAATCATAGTTCGAAATTCGATCATATTGGTTGATTTTATTGAGCAAGAAATTAAGTCCGATATCGCAATTAAAACTGCCGTAATCAATGCAGGTTTGATTCGCTTTAGACCGATGCTTCTTACAGCTGCAGCAGTTGTAGCTGGAGCTTTTATTATGTTGTTTGATCCAATTTTTAATGGGTTAGCTATTTCTTTGATGTTTGGTGAAGTAGCTGCAACTCTGTTAAGTAGATTTGCGGTACCCGTTTTGTACTATTGGTTTGTAGGTGAGAGTCGTTGGAGAGAGATTAGTTCATCGAATAAATAATCCTTGTTCATAGACTATAACAAATATAGTGTGTTGAGTGGAGAAATTCATGAAAATATTTAGAGTTTTGATGCTAATAATACTCATTCTGTTCAATTTAAATTGTGAGTCTGAATCAAAGGATGATTTAATTTCCGGGATTCCGATTTCAGGAAATAAGAATATTGATCTGCTTATCTTAGCTCAGCTAGCTGCAAATGGCAATTGTCCAAATTTAATAACAGAATCAAACTCCTCATTCACATACTCTGATACTAGTTTTACTATATGTGGAAATAATCTTCAAATAGCGCGTTTCACAGTTTAAAATAACTTTTGTTAAAGAGTAGAGTAAGTAAAATTAATGATTTTAGGGATTTGAGTTATTGTGCAATTCATCGAATATTTCTATTAATATTGTTTTATATTTATCAGATAAAAATTGTAATCTGGATTAAAAGTTTGTTACGCAAAAAGTATAGTTAGGTGTAGATTTCAAGTTTCCTGCACCTGCTAGTTGTCCTGTTGCGGTCGCCAACCGGATCACATCTGTGTTTGTGTTCGGGTAAGTACTTGAACTATTGATTGATCCAGTACCTAGACCTGCTGAGAATAAAGACGCACCTTTTATATACGGCGCTGTAGCAGAAGTGAGATCAACTAATGTCTCTAGCTCATAAGCGTTTGGAAGTCTCCATGTTCTGCCGTCTAAATTTTTAGAATTGCAATAGTTTAAGGCTTGGGCATAAGTATGAGTGTTTGCAGTTCCGACACAAGACACTGGGTCTTCACCATCAAGGCATTTTGTCCATAGCAATCCGTACAAATTGTCCAGAATTGTTCCGTTGCCTAAGTCCGAGAGGGAATTTACTTTTGCGTCTCCTGAAACGCAACGAACGGGTCTTGTTCCAGTATTACCGCCTCCAGTCAAAGCCCAATTCACATAACCAAGCATAGATTCATATGTTACATTGATCGGATAATTATCGTTAACCCAATAATACCCACCTGCAAATGTATTTGGGAAATTGGTCGCATCATTCCATTTATATGGAGTATATGGATTTACACAAGTAACACATGTGCTCCCTAAGTTATTAGCTGTCCAAACATTTCCCAATACATTACCTGTCGTTATAATATCGGAAGGGAAATCAGCAGATGATTGCAATGAATTGAATGATCTATCGTGTCCAGCCATGATAAATCCATCTTGTCCTGAATGATCCGTTTCTTTACAAGTCTCCATATTATTGGAAATCAGATTGTAGCATTTATTTTGACCTGATTTCAGGATTGGATAAAAATACTGAGATTCGAAAACAGAACTAGTGCTTCCATTACTTGACACTGCAATGGCTTTTATTATTTTCCCAGGAAATTGCTGATTTGGTAACAAAGGATTTGCATAAAGAGTAGAATTATTAGATGGAGTGCTTCCATCTGTAGTATAATAAATTGATAAACCTTCGATATCAGTGGATAACGTTACTGTTCCATTATACAATAGAACCGAATTTCTAGCTGGACTAAATGTGATATTTGCAGTTTCTGCCGTTTGAGTTGGAACGGACTGATTATTTTCTGAGGAGTTTCTATTTCGTGTCAGACTTATAATCAACTGAGAATCCAAATTGTTTTATCAATTTCAGGAAGATTGCAAGTCTGCGTAAGCGATAAAATTAATATAATTATAGATTTTTTTTATACAATTGGTTCGCTCAATTATAAATGGTATTATATTCGCAATTTAAAATAATGTCAATAAATTGTTTTTCCTTTTGCGTTCAAATTGTAACAACTCGAGATGCTTTATTTCCTATACTGATCGGTCGATTCTGACTATTTATAATTTGTTTTTTTGGATCGATTCCAGCATAATTGTAAATAGTTGATATTAGATCGCGAACGTGAATTGCAGTTGATCCTTTGGCTGGTTTTTCTCCCTTTTCATCGGTTTCGCCTATCACTTTACCTTTAGATATTTTGCCACCACCAACAAGAGTTGTCCATACTTTTGGATGATGGTCACGTCCATCACGAGTTCCAACATCAGGAGTTCTGCCAAATTCACTGGATAAGACAAACATAGTCTGCTGTAATAGTCCTAAGCCATCAAGATCCTGCAATAATGCAGCAAGCCCTTGATCGGTATCGGACATAATTTTGGTTATTCTCGCTTTATTATTATCGTGAGTATCCCATCCACCAATACTGATCTGAATAAACGGAACTTCTATTTCTGCTAGTCTTTTCGCAATCATAAATGATCTTGCCTGTACAGTTTGTCCATAACGAGTTTGAACTTTTTCTGGCTCTTGCATCCAATCAAAGGCAATCGATTTTGCTGAGTCTCGAAATTCTTTTGCAGCGACGTACATACTGTCCCATCGATCCAGATTTAGAGAATGATTTTGATTTTGAAATTCTTCATTCATTGTTTCGAGAAAATTCTCTCGGCGATCCAATCTCTCTTTAGTGTATTTTCCCCAACTCGGTGTTAGGTTACTGAGCGGTTTGTTAGGATCTCCAATATGAAAACCTGCATGTGCTACACTAAGATATCCTGGGTCTCCAATTTTACCATTGCGAGTTCCCATTGTAACATATCTCGGGAAGTATGGACCATCTTTTAGGTTTAAAGATTTTACATAAGAAACCATCGCTCCCATATGCGGAAGATCTGGAATTCCAATCGTTTCAGTTGATCGATAACCAGTATTGAGTAAATGCTGGGCCATTCCATGATCACCATCTTCACTATACGTTGTTCGCAGAACCGATAGTTTATTAAAAAACTTTGCAGTTTTCTGAAAAGGTTCAAGAACAGATAATCCACGTATACTTGAGCTTACTTTAGAAAATTTGGAGTTCGCCTTTGGATCCAATGTGTCTACATGACTCATTCCTCCGTCCATGTTCACAAATATTATTGATTTGATGGGAGAGGGAAGTGATAAGTCCGATGATTTTGAATTCTTAGAATCCGCATTACGATAGCTTACCGCATTTAATAGATTAGGTGTTAATGTAAGTCCAGCAAATAAACTTGCGGATGCTTGCAAAAATTCGAGTCGATTGAATTTATAATTAATTGACATGTAAGAACTCCTGACTATTCAAAACTGCCCATACCCAATCCTGGATTACAGTACGTTCGAAATGGGCATCTCCTTTAGTTAAACTGGATTGAAGAATCATCTTTTCTTTTTCTGTTAAACCACGACCCAATAAAATTGTATTCACTTCTTCTAGAACTTTCTCCATCGATTTAGTAGCCGTAAAAGTTTTCATGGATTGAGAATCTTTTCCACCAAAATCCCAAGAAGCTTTGCCTGTGAGTCTTCCATTCATAAGTGTCAAAATCTGATCGATAGTAATTTCAGAATGGTCGTCAGATACATCAGTTCTTGCTCCTGATCCGAAGACAGCGAGAAAATGATTGGGACGCACTGGTCGCTCAATTTCTGACGCAAACATTGTTTCATTTTTATCTTTATTCGGAACGCGAATTTCGCCAGTTCCTTTAAGATCTGGTTTTGAAGATCCAAATGGATTCAGTCGGCGCTCCGAAAACATCCACTTTGGTTGTTCGACTTCGAAGGTCCCTTTTACGATTGAATTCATCAATTGATCTGGATCCATTCTATTTGAAGGATAGAAGCTAATTGGTTTGTCCGATTCTTCTTTCATAATTGCATTTCTTCGCGAATATGCTTTTGAATTTACTATATAATAAATTAGATATTTAATAGAGTGATTGTTATCTAGGAAAACTTGATCCAAATGAATCAATATAGGTTCGGCTTCCATTTTAGTATTTTTATTCCAATCGTCTTCAGGGGAAAAAAATGACCAACCCATCAATTCTTTCCATATCCGATTGATAATTACTTTTCTAAATCTTTGATTCTCCCGTGCAAGCAACCAGTCGGCAAAAAGTTTTCTTCTATCTGTGTTAGCCTCTATGCTTGGAATTGTACCATCAAGAAATTTCGGAACAACCAAATCACCACCAGGCATATCATCTTTAATTGGAAATCTAACACCTAATGATGGTTCATAGTATAATTTTGCATAGGTCAATTCGTGCTTTTTATTATAGGCATCTCTTTGTTCCTTGGACATTTTGTTCCAATTTTCCTGATTCCAAGCATTGTTTCTTTCACGAACGGATTTTTGCATTTTTAGAGGGAGTCTTTCTATATCTTCGTTCGGAATGTTCTGAATAGTTTCTCCTTTAAATTTATTCTCATCCCATGATGATGTTCGGTAGAACTGCTGACCGAAGAAAGCTGCGAGTGCATAATAATCACGTTGTGTAAAGCTTGGATCAAATTTATCATCATGACACCTAGCGCATCCAACTCTTTGCGCGTAAAAAACTCTTCCAACATATTCAGCAACCTGTAAAGGATCAGCAGCATCTCTACCATAAAAATGAACTGCTAGGTTTTTATCAGCGCTGCCACTAGCGGTAAGCATTTCTCTCACCATCGAATTATAAGGTTTATCATCATGAAGTGAACTGGATAGATATTTGTAAAAGCCTCCGTACACTTCTTTTCTTCTATTGGTCTGTTCTCTAAACATTGAGGCAAATTTTATTCCCCAATATTCTGCGAATTCTGGACTTTTAAGATATCGAACCGTCGCATCACGAAATTTCTGCGGATCATTATCATTTGCATATGCTAAAGATTCACCGCCATCAGGGATTGTTCCCTTGATATTTAGAGAAAGCCTTCTAAGTAAAACTGGATCTTTGGCAGGTTCAATTGCGAAAGTAGAAATTCTTGAATATATTTTGTCTAGCTCCTCAGATTCATAACTAACGGACTGGCTGCTCAATGCAATTACGTAGGTTAGGAGAGTTAGTACGGCGATCGAGAAATAAAAATAACGTATTCTCATATTTGAAGATTCAGATATCGCTCAAGATTTTGCAAGTTTAATTGAATTGAAATAAAGAGGCATTATTATTTTATTTAGATTCTAATTGAATAGAAATAAATAATTTGTAAATTGCCAGATTGATTCTGGCAATTTTTTTTACTTTCTTTTTACTCAGATCTCATCTGCGGCACTTGAGCCACTTCCTGTAAAGTATCCTTGCAGTCCTGCTGCCTTAACAGATGCTTCACCCAATTTCTGAGCTAGAACTGGAGCTGTTAGAGGTCCAACAATACCATCTGCTTTAACTCCAGCAGACTTCTGGAATGCTTTAATCGCAGACTCTGTGTTAGGGCCTGATTTCCCATCGATTTTTCCTGGGCTAAAGCCGCAGATAGTCAATGCTTCTTGAACGCTTTTTACATCATATGTACTCATTTTTAATTCCTTGTTTTTGTTTTATTTTATTTGATAAAAGTTTAAAGTGTAAATTATTTTACACCGAATGCCGCAGACCATTTTGTATGTGCCGCATTGAATGCACCTGGATCTTGCGAACCAATCGATGCAGCTAATTTTTTATATTTTTCCATAGCAGCATTCAGTCTTTGCTTTTCATCATCGGTTGCACCTTGTCCTGCTTCTTTTGCGGATTTAGCTTTTGCTCTTAGGCCATCAACGCTAACAGCTGAAAGAATTTTTTCTAGTTCACGAGCTGCAGCTGCTGGGTCATTTGAATTGGATTCTAGTCCTGCAATCCCTGCTTCAAATACAGTTATTAAGTTTTGTGCTGGTGATCCACTAAGGTCAAAAGTTGGCAATGATTCTACCGAAGAATCTTTAGATTCAGTATCCCCACCTTTATCTTTCTTACAATTCGCGAATGCTGCTACTAGCAAGATTGCTAAAATATAAATTGATTTTTTTGTTAGTTTCATATGTATCCTCTCTTTACAATAAAGTGAAGGATTTCAAATCAGAGAGGAGGTGGCAAGAAATTTATAAATATTCATTAAAATCGAGAAAAAAATTGATAAAATCGGAGTGACCGGATTTGAACCGGCGACCCCTTGCCCCCCAGACAAGTGCGCTACCGCTGCGCTACACCCCGTGATTTATCATATCCAGGTTTCTTGATTCATGCGCCGAGTCAAGGCTTAATCAGAAGGATTTGTTCATTGTAAAATCGATGGAATTAATTATAATATAATTTATAAAAAAGTAATAATCATACATATTTGATCTAGAAATGGACTAAATTAATGAATTAGCGATTGAATTCAATTTTACCATTTAATATAAATTAGATGGTTGTTGAATTGATTTTTAGAAAACGTTAAGTTGAAGTATAAATACATATTTAAAATATTTCAATATTTGAATTGGATTTTCGATATCATAGATTTTGATTTGCTATTTTGTAAAAAGATACAAAAGAATTCTACGTTTATTCCTATTGTATTGTTTCGAATTGATTGTGGAAGTGAGAAGGTTCTCTAGACTAGTGACTTAGTGCGGGTTGTCTGCTAGGATCTGGCATAAGAAAATCAGGAGATACTGACCAGAGAAGTTGTCCTTTGCTAAACTTTTCTTTTGGTACATTCACTGCAATCGATGTTCCTGGAGTAAAAAGAAGACTATTTGTAAAAGCAGACTCTCCAAGAAGCTTTGCCGCAAAGTATGTAATATCTGGATTGTGGCCGACAATTACAATTGCATCTGAATTAGAATAGTCACAGAGTTGAGGCAAAAGATTGCAACAATCCATACCAGCAGAAATTTCTTCAGCAGAGACCATATGTTCTTCTAAATGCAGTTCTTCAGCTAGGATAAGAGCGGTTTTCTTAGTTCTTTCGAAAGGGCTATGATAGATCTGGCTGATCTTGATATGAGAATTGCGGATAAAACTTCCAATCTTATGGATGTCCTCGGTTCCTTTCGCCGTGAGCTTCCGTCTGCGGTCACTACCAGCAATCGAAACATCCTCAGCTTCCCCGTGCCTAACGAGAATGATCTTCATGTTATTTCTATTCGACGGAAGCATTCTCTGATGCAAAGCAAAATTTAATAGTAATTCCAAAAATTTCCTTTCTATTCTCTGAGTCTGGAAGAAATTTTGGATTGTGTCAAAACAGTCTAACCCAAGGAAATCTTCCCAATCATCACAAGATGCTCTGAATAAGCCATTTCGTCCGAATGTCGGGATGGTTGTGTTTAATTCTCAAGGATTGGTTCTTGCGGGAGAGAGATTAAAATTTATTGGCTCATGGCAATTTCCTCAAGGAGGAATTGATGATGGAGAAGATCCGAAAAATGCTGCTAATCGTGAGCTATACGAAGAAGTTGGAATTCGAGTAGATACGAATTTCGATTATCAATCAAAAGTCGAACAACAGTCGAACAGTTCAAAAATTATCCATATCAGCAAATCGTTGTTAAATGAGAGATCGCCTGAACTTATGTCACACGCGATTTTGGTATATGAATTCCCGATTTGGATATCTTATGATTTTCCTTCAGATCTTAAATTGAAGGGAAAAATGAAAAAATATCGAGGACAGACTCAGAAGTGGTTCTTGTATTTCTGGGATCATCCGGAATCAGATTGTTCATTGGATCATCATGAAAAAGAATTTGAGGAAGTTCGCTTTTTGTCATGGGATAAAGTTGTGGAATCAATTGTTCCTTTTAAGAAAGAAATCTATGTAAGCCTTGAGAAAGAATTTGTTCCGATCATTGAGGACTTTTTGCTTCAATATAACAAAAGTTAAACTTTTTTAATTATTCTTTCGAGCAGTTATAAAATTTTCGATTTCCATCATGGGAAGGAAAAGTGGACACTCGGTAGAAAATTTGCCGATCGTTTTGGTGGTCATAATAAAATAAAAGATTTGTTAGCTTATATTCCTGATTTTCGGATTAAGATTTTCCAATAAAAGGAAAATTCCGAAGAATTTATAACGAGAAACTCAATATTAAATTTGCAGATGAGGAACTTACAGAAAATCAGAAGCAACCCGAGTGTTTTTCTTAAAAAGTTAAGGCAGTCTGTCATTGAATTGTCTGGAGTAAAGGAATATCATAAAAGGGTTGCAATTCTCTCGAGTCTATTGGAATATATTGTCAATGCAAGAGATGATGGTCAAGATTACCAAAGCATTAAAATTTTCAAAGAATTAGATGGAATAGGATAGAATCGTTAATTATATGGGCAAAGAAAAAGATGTTCGAGCTAAGTTTATCATTCGAGGTGCTGTGCAGGGTGTGGGCTTTCGGTATTTTGTTTTGCAAAAGGCTCAAGAAATGAGGCTGAAGGGTTATACTCAGAATCTTCCCAATGGAGAAGTTGAGATTGTGGTAGAAGGTGAGAAAATTTTCTTGGAAGATATGGAGCGAGCTCTGCAGAAAGGACCAACGAAGGCGAAAGTAAAAGAAGTCGTCGCTGTATGGCAAGAAGCTCAAGGACGATTTCGAACTTTTGAGATCAAAAGATAAAATAGTTTGGAAAACCTGTTCGATTAGAGAATTTTGATCTAACCTATCTTTATAAGCATTCTTTTATAATTCATGAAAATCCGTCAGCATTGGTTGATTTTGTTGTAATGCATTCCGAAAATTAGAGTATTATGGAAACGAAATCGAGAACTACATTCAAAATCCTCCATCTAGCGAGCATTTTTAGTATAATTCTATTTTGTTTCGGCTGTTCGACTTTGAGTCAGAAAGATACTACTTCTTCCCTTATTATAGTATCAGCCATTCTAGAAAAGAACGAGCCCTTGGTTAATGAGTTGATCCGTCCAGTTTTCGAAGTGGTTACCATTCGGCGAGGTGATCGGGAGATTTCATTTTCGGAGAGGTCTGACCATTACTATTATTTTCAAAATGTTCCGGCAGGTCAGTATGAAATCGGTGAGCTGAAACATTTGCTCCAGAAAGGAATGGGTGGCAACTCATTTAGCAATGTCTCGGTTTCTAAGGCAATTTCGCCTCCACTCACGCGAGAAGATAGAAATATGACGATTGTAGATGTTGAGCCAGGATCGATTGTATTTATGGGTGAAATTGAGGTAAATGCTAATATACGAGCATTTGCGCCCACAGATATCCAGGCAAAGTTGAGAAAAACGATTACTGCTGAAACAAGAGCAATAGATTATCTGATTCGAAATTATCCTCGAAGTGAATGGGCGAATCTCGCAAAAGACCGTTCAAAAACCTTAAAAGTTATCCAAGTCGGCGAATAGAAAGCCGTTTAACACAAAATTCATCTAGAACAGGTGTTTTATGTAACAACTGTACTCATTTCCATAGTAAAAAAGGGTATTGAGTCGTTAGACTGTGGCAGTGCACCATAAATTACTTTTTTAACCAGTTTTTGTTTTTTATTTGACACTTTTTTCTTAATTTTCATACAATCAACATTCTGGGAGTTTTCAGCATTTTTTGAGGCTCCCAAATCTCGAGAAAAAGATAAACTCTAAAGGAGTCAATGGATGTTTAAAAAGATCACACGCATCTTTTTTGGGCTATGCCTAATACTTGGAACTACTCTCTCAGCACAAGAAGCTAAGAAGGGTCCACGTTCTTTCCTAATGTTTGGTATTGGTTCACAATTTGACCTAGGTCAACTTGGTGGAACAATCACAAAAGATGGATTGGATTCAACAAGACCAGTTCGATCCGCTAATGGCGATATCGCTGGTGGAACCCAGAAAGCAATCTATGCTGAAAATACTCTAGAAGCACTCAACGATACAAGCTTAGGCGCGATCGGAGTAAAAAGCAATGGAGCAATGGTAGGACTTAACCTAAACGTTGGTTATGAATCAGAAGGTCTATTCAATATTGACAGTCTATTCTGGAGAATCAATGTTAACTATACACAAAAAGTTGCAGGTGGTTACACTTCTTCTACAGTGGCTGGTTACAAATGGTTAGAGCAAGAATGGGACTATAAAGCTTGGACAATTCCAGCTTATATCGGTATCAAACTATACAATGATAAAAAAGACACAGCTTTCTACGTAGCAGCTGGTGCAAACTACTTCCGTGGTGGTTGGTCAGTCGCAGGAACTATCGATGGTGATACTCTTGCAGCGGCTTTCCCAGGTGTAGCTGGTCCAGGTGGATCACTTCTAAGTGACGCTCCATCTCCTTCTATCATTAATGAAAATGCTAAATTTAACGTTAGCGGTTTTGGTCTAAACTGGTTAGTTGGTGCACAAACTCAAGTTACAGACAGTGGACATCTATTCTTTGAACTAGAGACCATTCTTTCTGCAGCTATGGGACATGCAGGAACAAAATCTGCCGGTGGTGCTGCTGCACTTTCTCCATACCCTGCTTACCCAGTGGTAGTTGGTGGTCAGACATACCGAGTCGGTTACAAAATCGAACTTTAATCTCATATAGGAGGAATAACAACTAATGAAACTTAAATCATTTATTACAAAAACACTCGCAGTTTCTGCAATTGCTGCAATGGCTGTAAACTGTCATCCAGATAAAGTTGAAGAAGACGCACTATTAGCTGGTCTTGTTGCTTCACAAATTAGAGGACTTGGTGCAAGCAATTGCGCAATTTCTCTAAACTTAGCAACGCTTTATAGTGGAGCGATAATCCAGCAAGCTGTGAATTCAACATCCTTGACAGGTGCTACGATTTTTACTGAGGAAGAATTTGAAGCAGCATCCGCTACTACGGTAGCAGCAGGGCAAACTTATGAAACATACGGCCAGGTTCCTTACAACGTGAAATATGATGCTTTCATCCGAGGTGGTGGAACTTATACAGCCGATTCTAGAACTGCTGATATTAACTCTGCGAGAAATGTTGTTGATGTAGGAGCTTACTTTGGTTTGTTGGCTGCTGCAGTTAGTGCAAACGGTGGAGTAGCTACAATCTGTGGATCAGCAACATTACGCGCAGGTGTGTCCGGTGCACTTACTACCTGGTATGGAACTTATACCGGTGACCAAAAAACTACTCTAGATGGCACATTAACTGCTGCTGGAACTTCGCATACAGCGCTTAGTGGTGGTATTAATAATGCTGGAACTTGCGTAGCTACTTTCACTGCAATTGGTGCAAGGTTAACTACGGAAGCAGGATCTGCTTATCAAGCTCGCCAAGCTCATGTAAATGGTTCAGCTATACTAGCCTGTGGAAGAATTCCGAAATCAAGCTGTAGTCTTGCTGGAATTTCTACTGCCAATCGCGCAGCAGCAATTACTGCAAAAGAAAAAACTTATGCTGATATTGGAAACAATCCAGATTGTCGTAAAACCGATGCGGATTTCATGAATAGAGTTAGAACAGGTCTATTCACAGGACTTCCTCGGAACACTCCAGTTCTTGGAACTGTTGCTAGTCCAATTGATCAAATTGGTGCAATCAGCGAAGGTGGAACAGCTGCAAACAATCAAATTTTTGCAGAGAGTGCATATCCAGTGTCTAGTGCATTGAGTGCTATTTCTACAAACTTTAACGTAGCATTTCCGTTGACAACTGGAACTACTGCGCAAGCTAGTTCAACAATTCCTTACTACGGTGCTTCCAATATCAACTTTACAGTTGTTGATTCTTGTGAGTCAGTAGGTTTTATTGGCTACGGACCGATCAATGCTGCAGCAACTACATCAGCTGCTTTGCAAAATAGAAGAGAACTTACTTCTGTGAAAGAAATCGCTTATGCTTTCTCAACTCAAAATGCTGCTGCATCAACTTATGCTGCTATTTCAGCTGTAGTGAATGATGAGATCGCATGTAACAACTCTTTTAGAAGCAAATTTCCAATTCCACTAGCAATTGGTGGTGGAAAATTGCCAGAACTAGCTAATGCGAGTACTGGTGATGGTGGAGCTTCTTCTAACCTATCTCTCTGTGTATATGGTGGAACTGAAGCTGGTAGAGCGACTTCTATATCATTGTTGACTTCTGGAGTTGCTACACTTAGTGGAATAGAAAGTTGCACAATGGCTAATTTTGGAGCAGCTAATCGATTTGGTGACGCGGGATTAGAAAAATTGACAAACTTTCCAAATAACGAGTAATCGTTGTTTGAGTTAGACTATGAGATTTCGGATGAGAAATTGTCCGGAATTTCAGGAACCCGTTCTTCGAAAGGAGGGCGGGTTTTTTTTTGGGGTGTGGGGGAGAGGACAGGGCTTAAGCCCTGGCCGAAGGATTACGAGTTGTATTGATTTATCTAGGAATCGATGAATTGATAAAGTCAATTGTTTTTTAAGAACAGCCCGGGGCTTAAGCCCCGTCCTTGCTTTATCATAATTCCAAGTCAAATATTCTGAAGTCAATGCAGAAATTTATTAAGGACTTAGGTGTTCAATAGATTCTGACATCAATAACCGAAATTGTATAAAATTATTTAATAATATTTATTTGAAAAAATCGCAGAGGAATCTGCCTAGAAGGTGAGAAAAAAATGTTAAACCTAAATCA
Organism: Leptospira sp. GIMC2001; assembly: GCF_028462125.1. NCBI lineage: Bacteria > Pseudomonadati > Spirochaetota > Leptospiria > Leptospirales > Leptospiraceae > Leptospira > Leptospira sp. GIMC2001. The sequence goes on from NZ_CP115468.1 coordinate 290,528, forward strand.
TAGCGTCTCTGATAAGACTATTTTATTAGATTTTGAAAATTTGGTTCAAAAACAGATTAATAAAATTCTGCAAAAAGGAAGTCTTGTAACAGCTCTATTAGGTTTCACATCATCGATAGTACTTTATATTTCGGTAGTTTTGGAAATAGAGAAGGATATATTTGGTCCTATTTTGTGGGCCTTTATAGGAGGAATTTATTCAATATTTGTTCATTTTCTAGCTAGGAAAAATCTGATTAAGAATAGAAATATAGCGTTCGTTATGCTAGGTTTCGCATTTTTACCCTCGGTGATTTACATTTACGCATTTTTTTATTTACCTGCAGGAACCGCAACCTATTTAAGTGGGCCTCCTAGTTATTTATATTTTTTTCTCATCATAGTTACAGGTTTTGCATTTGATTTTCACTTATCTGTTGTATCAGGTTTATTCTGTGCAGTTCAATATACTTTGATTATAATTCTGAGTCTTGATCAAATTGAATTATTAGTACATCCAGATTTTCTTATGCAGCAAGATTTAAAATCCGCGAGATTTTATTTTTTTCGACCTCTTATGATGGCAGTCTCCGGTTTTGTTGTTGGGGTATTAGGAAGACAAGTTCGTCAGTTGATAGCTGAAACAATTGATCAAGAAAAAGAAAAAAGTCTTATCAATCGTCTATTTGGATTGTATGTATCGCCTGAAGTGCGAGAAAAAGTTGTTAGTCAAAAAACTGGTAATCCAGGAGAGAGAAAATTTCTTGCAATTTTATTTTGTGATATTCGAGATTTTACTAAAATTTCAGAAAACAAACAACCTGAAGATCTTGTTACGGAATTGAATGAGTATCTGGATGAAATGGCTTCCGCAATTTCATCTGAATCAGGAACAATTGATAAATTTATCGGAGATGCCGTTATGGCTGTGTTTGGTGGTGCGATCGAACTGGAATATCCTTGTGATCATGCCCTAAGAGCTAGCATTAAAATGCAAGAAAATCTTAAAAATTTGAATATAAAGCGAAAAAGTTTTGGATTAGAGCCTCTCAAAAATGGAATTGGTCTGAATTATGGAGAAGTATTTATTGGGCCAATAGGAAGTAGTGAAAGAAAAGATTTTACTGTAATTGGAGACGCTGTCAACACTACTTCAAGGATAGAAGCTGAATGCAAAAATCAGAACGTATCGCTAATATTCTCCAAGAACTTCTATGATAACCTGACTCCAAGCTATAAGGAGATGTCAAATTTTATTGGTACGGCATATGTTAAAGGAAAAAAGGAAGAAGTCTTACTATACGGCTTATCCTAATATATAACTCAGAAATTTAAAATTTCTAAACTTTATTGGAAAATTGGGAAAATAACTGCAAATTTGATAGGTAATGCTACAAATGCTTGGAACATAAAATTGTATATTAATATAGTATTAAATGTGAATACTATCTTGGCTTCGGTTTGATTTCTAGATTGTTCTAAAGGGCAGGGCTTAAGCCCAGGCCTAGAAAACACATCAATTGGTATCGAAATGATAATTGTAAATTGTATTTTAGCGTGAAATATTATTTGATCAATACCGAATTATCTTGATCACATAAAATTTGTAAATTATCCAACCTTTCTAACTTCTCTGACAAATTTTTTGGATCGAATTATTTCAAGTTCATCGATTATTGAATTTTTATTTGCTAAATTCCTATGGTGAAAGTGTTGATTCCGAATATAAGAATATACTGTTTTTAATTCATTTTCACTGATGGGTCTAGAATAGTAACCGTCTTGCCAAAATCTACCTCGATTCAGTTGTCTTGCCGAGAATCCTTTTATATGTTGCATGATCTTCGAAATGGAAAAATGATTTGGTATCGAAATTAGAATGTGAATATGATCTTGATAACCATTAAGAATATAAATGAAGAATTTTAATTCTTCTTCCTTTTGGCGAATGAGATTTCTTATTTTGATTTTTGTTATTGGATCTAAAGTTTTTTCGCGATATCTCGTCGAGAATACTAGGTGATAGGTATTTTGAAAATTTGTTTGTGCACCTGAACGAGATGTTGTTAGGGAATTGATTTTTAGTGGTTTCATTTATTCTTCTCCAGATAGAAATGCTAAATGATGGGCTTAAGCCCCCGGCTTCATATTTCTATTTCCAAAACCCAAAACCATTTTCAAAAAATTGTAAAAAATACTTTAATAACCCAGCAATCCGAAGTAAAACTATAAAATTTTTAAGATTACAATCCAGCCGTGGCATTGGCCGCTGGAGATTGATTCCAATTTTCCTTACAAGTGATCGCTCGAACAACAGTTCCTGTTGCGGCTGTGAATGTTCCTCCGTAAGCAATACTGCCCGATGCACAAAATCCTCCCGTAGAACTCGGTGCACCATTTGCAGATTGAGAACAAGAAGGATTGGTCGCTCCATTTCTGTAACAAATTGTTTGACTAGGTGGAGTTCCAGTCGTTGAAATGGTGACTGTTTTAATTAAAAGTATTCCCGAAAAATTTATATTAGGTGATGGAAGCGTTCCAGTAACATTCAAATCGACTAATGTGTTGTCAGATGTCTCAAAATCTGTTCGACATGCAATTGCATTGTAGTTTTTAATTGTGTTGCTTGCTAGATTTATTGGAGAGGTATAAATATTTGGTCCCCCACAGGTCGGACTGCTTCCATCATCTGCAAAATAAATGTTAGAACTAGGAGTAGAGGAAGTCATCGTTACTTCGACTGGAGTATTTGAATAAACTCCAGATGATGCTGGAGTGATTACAACATTTGCAGATTTTAGAATATAGTTAATTAATGATATTTGCGAATCATTGTAAGTCGGTCTGCAGCCAATGGCTTGAATCTGAGTTGGTGATTCAGTGATGGGAATATCTGGTGTTATACCTGGTTGATATAATATTCCTGTGCTCGGGCAGGCAGGAGGTGTTCCATTTAGCGTATATCGAACAGTGTCAGCATCTACAGATGTGATAGATACAGCAAAGGAATCATTGTAAGTGCCTTGAGATACACTGAAGCTAGGAGTTCCAACGCTCAAGGGTCGCACTATTGGCAATGATGAAATATCAGACTGAGTCCAATTATTAGAACAAGAAACTGCCTTTACAGTTGTTGTGAAAGTTAAGGAGAAGGCTCCTAAACTCTGAGTGCTTGTTGCTCCACAGGTTCCTGAAGTTAAGGTTGAGCAACTAGGATTAGAATTATCTAATGTATAACATATAACCTGCAAAAGCAACTGCGGGTCTGGTCCAATTGGTCCGATAAGTATTTCGTCCACTCCAGTTTCAGCTATGCTTGGACTTGGAACTTTGCCAGTGATTGTATAGTTGGTCGGCGCAACGTTTGCATCATTGTAGCCAGATTTGCAACCAATGGCTCGAATTGTTGTAGTTGTATTGAGATTTAATGGAATGGAAGCAGTATATAAATTTCCACTGCCCAAGCAATCAGGTACTGTCACTCCATCATCAGAATAACGAATCACCGCAGTATTAGTATTCGTTGTTATTGTTAAATTCTGAACGGTCTGGTAAATTCCAGATGTAGGATTCATTTGCAAAGGCGATACATTAAAAGTATATGTAACAGGAGTCATTTGAGGTGAATCTAAATAACCTGAGCGACAAGCGATTGCTTTGACGACTGTATTTGTTGTGTTAATGAGAACCGGCGTTCCAGTAAATTCTGAAAATCCGCCTGAGCAATCTGGATCCAACCCATTCACAGAATAATATATACTTGCATTGGAAGTTATGGTTGAAAAATCCAATTCCAAATCGTTAAAGTAGGTGCCGCTTGGATAATCAACCATTGGAGATGCAACTGTTTCCCCAATTTCATAGTTTGCTACTGCTGTAGCGGAGTCCGTAAACCCAGATTTGCAGGATATAGCAACTACGGTGGCTGAATTGGACAAGTTGAACGGTGTAGTATACAATGTTCCATTGAATCCAGAACAATCGGGATTGGTTCCGTCGTCTTTATAATAGATATCAACGCCCATTTCTGAACCAGTATATTCAATTCCAATCAATTGGGCAGATATATAAGCGCCAGGTGTAATGGAAAAAACTGGTGATGTTAAGGTTCCCAAATCAATAGCATATACACCAAAATTTATAAATGAAAATTCATCTTCAAAACATGCAATTGCGCGAATCTCAACAGTTTGTCCATAATCTATAAAAATTGAATTAGAATAAATAGTTGAAACTTCGCAAATCGGATCGCTTCCATCTAATGTATAATAGATGGAAGCAACTGATGTCTGGGAAGTGAGTGTAACGGATTGTGGATTAGCATATGATCCAGGCGATGGAGAAAATTCAGGTATTTTAACATTTGATTTTTCACATCGAATGATAGTGTTCTGTATATCTGAATTTTGAAAAGTCCCTTCGCCACCCGTCACGATACATTCTTGAATGGGAGTAATGGGTTGAGATTGGACTGTGATTCGGTAGGAATCCCCGCGACGAAAATTTGCTTGGAATTGAAAAATCCCGTTTTGGGAAATTTCCAAAAACTCTTGATTTCCATCCGACAATTCCAGACGGATTGCTAACCCTTTTCCGGTTAATCCCAAGACCTCGGCTGATATTTTTAATTCAGAATTATTGGCTGAGGCCAAATTAGAAAGTGTCAGAATTTCCAATAGTCCTGAATTGAGCCCAGGCCACTTGCAATCCAGATTTACAAAAATATATAAAATTATAACAAATTTATGCCAAATCTGAAAAATAGAAAATTTTGATTTAAAAATCTCTATCATAAAATTACTCGAACTTGACACAAATAGTCAATTATTTCTTAATTATGTTCAGTGTTATGAAAATGCATATATTTGCAATAAGATTTAACTTAATATTTGTGACATTCGTTTTCAGTTATTTAAAGGTTTTAGCATATAAAGGATAACATATATGGCGTTATTGAAAGATATTTATAATCCTAAATTTTTTTCACCTATTTCAGATTTTTTGGAATCTAGTTTGGATCAATTTGATAGAAAAATATTCATGAAAAAGATTTTAAATAAGCAATTTGAAGAGCTGGAACTCAAAGATCGAATGAAACATATAGCAATTGTTCTGAAAGAATATTTGTCTCCAGATTTCGCCAGCGCAACAGAGCAGATTATAGATATGATTGATTTCTTGCGAGAAAGAGAACAAGATGAATCAGAGTTTGGTTTCGGTTACTTGTTTCTACCTGAATACATTTACTTGTATGGATTAGAATATTTTGATCAATCAATCTGGGCTATGGAGAGGATCACTCAATTTACGAGTTGTGAATTTGCAGTGAGGCCTTTTCTAATCCGTTACGAGAGCAAAATGCTTGCCGTAATGTTGCAATGGTCTAAACATAAAAATGAATCGGTTCGTCGTCTTGCAAGTGAAGGTTCGCGTCCAAGATTACCTTGGGGTATAGCCCTCCAAGAATTCAAAAAAAATCCAAATAAAATAATTCCAATCCTGGAGAATTTAAAAGAAGATCCATCCGAAACTGTTAGGAGAAGCGTTGCAAATAACTTAAATGATATTTCTAAGGATAATCCAGATGTAATGATCTCACTTATTAATAAGTGGAAAGGAAAATCTGATACAACCGATCGCTTGATAAAGCATGCAAGTAGAACTTTACTTAAGCAAGGTCATCCTTCTATTTTAAAGATTTATAATCTTAACAATAAATCTATAAAAATGGGAGAATTCAGAATATTTTCCAAATCAATAAAAATTGGTTCAAGTCTTGAGTTCCGATTCAATCTAGAAAACATTTCTTCGAAGCCTAAGTTGATTCGACTTGAATATGGAATTTATTTTCTGTTGAAGAATGGATCTCTATCTCGAAAAGTATTTAAAATTAGTGAGAAAACAGTAGAGCCCTATGAAAAGTCGCAGTGGGTTAAAAAGCATAGTTTTAGAATCATTACAACAAAGCAATTTTATCCAGGAAGGCAATCTTTATCAATCATTGTGAACGGAGAAGAAGTAAATCGGCAAGACTTTTATTTGGAATTATAGTCATTACTTAGAATTGATGGTTTGTATCGGTTATTTTAAAAATATAATTAGTATTATGTGAAAATAATACTCTATATGGTGGAGTAATAGCGGCAAATTTGGCTAAAGGAGTTACTGTGATATTTGAAGGAATCAAATCTGGAGTCACTTTAAACGCTTATAAAGGAACACGATGTGAATTTACAGATGGTACTTCTTCGGCATTGGCAAGTAGAGATCTAATTCAAGTTACTCTTGGTGAAGGCAGAAGCTTTACGGTTTCCAATTCTGGAGACTACTTTTTCGTTGCGTCTTCCGTAGGATCTACAGAGACAACTTTAATTACAAATATTACAGTTCGTAAATAACTTGCGATCTAAAACTAATTTGGCAAGTAGAATGATCCTACTTGCTTTTTTGAATAAATCATTTAGATGAAACCTCTAAATGTAATCTAAATAGTTTTCATTTTGAACAAATCATTGTGCTGTATATTAAACAAATAATTGACAATAATCTAAAGAACTGAGAAAAAGTTGAATAATGAAGATATCAATACTGTTCACAATTTTATTAGCTGCTGCTTTAAATGCGCAGCCTTCTACAAAAGAAGCCAAAGAATTGCATGGTTATTCCAAGAAAATCTGTGCAAAAATGTCAGAATGTGTTATGAAGCAAGCCGCAAAACTTCCTCCTGAGCAGAAAAAAATGATGGAATCGCTATTCCCAAGTGGGGACGTATGTGTGCAACAATATGTAAACCACGGTGCAGCTGGTGACGATAAATCTGATCAGAGAAAAATTACCAAAGAAGAGTTAGAAGCTATGAAGAAATGTATGAGCGATATGTCTAAGGCATCATGTGAGTCTCTCATGGCAGGAGAAAATCCTTCAAGTTGTGCCCAATTTCAAGAATAAATAATATGGCGAGGGAACTTTAATTTCATTTAAAAATTAATCCGTGTCATATAAAATCTATCAGAATAGTTAATTTATTATTGACTATTCTGATAAAATTTGGATTTCTGAGAGTCTCAACCTTTTAAATCATGCATACAGTCTCTTCTTTTGCTCGCTCCAAACCGGTGCTATTTTTAATCATTTTTACAGTATTTTTTTCATTTCCTATTTTCTGCCTAATTCTGTTTCCTGAAACTTTCGTTTTTACTTTAGGTTCTTCCGAGTATTTACTATTCCATAATATATCTGAAATATTTAGCGTGATCGTTTCACTATCAATTTTTGGAGTGGGATGGTATACATATGAGCAAAACCACAATAAACATGATCTTTTTTTGGCAGTTTCCTTTCTAACGATCGGTCTATTGGATTTTATGCATGCCCTATCATACGAAGGTATGTCTCCATTTATTACACCAAATTCTCCGAACAAATCAACACAGTTTTGGATTGTTGTTAGAACATACACAGCATTGATTTTTCTGATTAGTTCACGAATTATTCAAAAAAAAAGTCAGTTATCTTTTTCAAAATATTGGATTCTCGGTATTAATATTGCTTTTTCCTTTATTATTTTTATATGGATTACTTTTTTTCCGCAATTTTTTCCAGACACATATCGTTATCCTGAAGGTTTGACAAGATTCAAAATCTTATCTGAATACATAACTGTCATTTTATTAGTTTTTGCTTTTATTTTTTATTATAATAAAATGTTAGAAACGGATGATTTAAGCATAATATATTTCCTTATTGCATTTATATTTTCTATACTAAGTAGCATGGTCTTTACCACATATTCTAATGTTTATGATAGCTATAGTATGCTTGGTCATGTTTATAAAATACTTTCTTTTTATTGCATTTATCAAGGAATATTTGTAAATTCAGTTAATAGACCTTATTCAAAACTTTCCCGTTCCAATGAGAGTTTAAAAGCAGAGATTTCTGAGCATGAACAGACTGAATCAAAGCTACAAGGTATGATTCTTGTTAAGGAAACTTTGATTAGAGAATTGTATCATCGTATAAATAATACCCTACAAGTAATCAAAGGAATGCTAGTTTTGCAGGGGAATGAATATAAAGATTTAAAACAAATTGGAGAATTGATTGAGAAAACAGAAGATAGAATTCAGGCAATATCTTTTGTACATCAACTTCTTTACTCAACGCAGAATCTATCTAAGATTTCTGTACGAGAATATTTTCAAAAATTATCAAAATATTTATTTGATTCAATTGATAAAGAAGGTAAAGAAATTTCAATTGTTTTCAATATTCAAGATTTAGAGATATTAATGGATACCGCAATTCCGTTAGGTTTGATTGGAAATGAAATGATATCTCAAAGTTTGGAATATTCTTTTTCCAAGACTAAAAAAGGCTTCATCGAGATTCATTTTGGTATTATCGATGATAAAAATTACAGATTTGAGTACAAGGATTCTGGTGATGTTGTATTGGAGAAAGAGAATCTTTCGGATTTCAAGAATTCATTTGGATCGAAGCTGATTTTCATGTTAGGTGAGAGTCAAATGAAAGGTAGCATTAATCTCATAGAGGAAAAAGGAATCCATTGGGTAATTGATTTCCCAATGAACATATACCAAGCACGTGTCTGAAGATTTAAAAACAACTAAAATTCTACTAGTTGAAGACGAAACCTTCAATGCTCTTTTAATGGAGCATCAACTTAGGAAAATTGGTTTCGAGTTAATATATCATGTATCTACGGGAGAAGATGCGATTTTTACGGCTCGCCTCGAGAATCCAGATCTTGTGATAATGGATATTAGACTTGCTGGGGAAATGGATGGAATTGAAGCTTCAACAATTATTCTACAAGAATCAAAAGTTCCGATTCTTTTTGTTACAGGATACGATGATGAATTGATTCGTCTATCTGCAAAAAAACTCGACCCAATTGGTTATCTACTCAAACCAATTGATATGAATGAATTGAAATCTATCCTGTTATCACTATTCAATCAATAGTTAGATTTTAATTATTTTCTTTGAAGATTGATTTCTTTAAGTCCGGTATATCAATTTCAAAATGAAAATATTTATTCCTATTTAGTTCATAGTCCAAATCTAACCACCACTTGTTGATTGAAGATGCAACAATGAGAAACCCATGTTCGAATTTAGAAAAGAGCTTATCATCATATTTTGTAAAATAACTTCTCATTGAATTTAGCACATCTTCGCTGTGATTGATTTCGAATTCCTTGTGCCCTCGAATATAATAGTAGAGTAAACTTTTGGATTTGCTATAATCAGCACCCACGATGTGAAGAAATATTTTCTCAACAATATGAAATTCAAGAATTGCATTGTATTCAAAAGAATATAGAGCTCCAGCCGAGAATGCATTGTCATCGTTTCTGAAAATATCTTTCATTGTGTCTAGGAAAGCCCTAGTTGAGGACCACGGTTCAACTTTATCTGGATCAAAGAGTAATTCTTCCCTATATCCTTGGCGCATCAATTCAAGATGCGGAACTTCCAATGTCTCACTGCCTAGCTCTTCTTGAATATTATGAATGATTTCGTTTTGCAATGTCTTCCAATCGTGGTTACGAATGGTTGCGTCAAGTAACATATGTATCGCTTCATTGGAGAAAATTGAATATTGTTTTAGAACATTCAATGCATCATTGACTGTATACTTTACTTTATCATTCTGCAATTCGCGAACAATATTATTTCTTTTGTAGTCGAGTTGCGGAAAGAACTGATCATTATCTTTCTGAAGTTTTGAAACTAATTCATCAAAAGTTTGAATCTGAGAACTCATTTTTTTTCTAACTCCATCATAAAATCTTCAACAGCAAAGACAGTTTTGTTGAAGACTGGATCTCTCTTAAGATCACGACTTCTTTCCAGAGGTAGAGGGATTTTGAAATGTTTTACAAATCTTCCCGGATTGGATGCCATAATGTAAATATCATCCGCAAGATACACAGCCTCAGCAATATCATGAGTTACGAAAACAATAGTTGTATGGAGTTCAGTCCAAATCGCATTCAACATATCTTGCATATCCAATCTTGTCTTAACATCAAGTGCACCAAACGGTTCGTCCATCACAAGGATCTCAGGTTTGATTGCAAGATTCATAGCAATCGCTACTCTTTGCAATTGTCCACCAGATAACATAGGATATTCGGCATACTTATCTTCGTGTCCCTTGAGTCCTACAAGTTCAATAATTCTTCTTGCTTCCTTTCGTCTTTCGTTGAAAGAAATTCCTTGGTATCGCATTCCTAATTCAACATTTTCTAATACAGTATACCAGGGAAGACAAGAGTATCTCTGAAATACCATTCCTACTCTATGGTTAATTTCTCTCGGAGTTCCATTGATAAAAATTTCGCCGGCTGTGGGTTTTTGTAATCCACAGATATACCGAAGAACAGTACTTTTACCACAACCGGATGTTCCAAGAATTGCAACAAATTGACCTTGGTTTGGTTTATTTTCAATGAGAAAATTTAAATCTTGGAGGATCCAAGTCTGTCCACCATCATAGGATTGTTTGATATTTCTAAGTTCAATAACATCATCTAACTTCGAATTTGGGAATTCCAACTGATTCATTTGTGTCCAACCTTTTTGTATGGGAAAATGATTTTGTCAATGTAGAAGAGCAATCTATCTTGAAGTAGTCCGATGATCATGATCACGATCAAGACTCCGTAAACTTGATCAATCTTACTTTGACGTGCACTCAAGTAAGCCAGTGCACCTAAACCACCAGTCCGATTGATTACTTCGGCTACGACAAGATAAGTCCAAGAAATCGCAACTAGAACACGGATATCATCCGAGACTCTAGATAGAACTGAAGGCAGGTAGACGGTTATGATCTGTTGGACTTTGCTTGCACCAAGTGTATATGTTGTATCCAAATGGACTTTGTCCACTTCATCGATTCTCTGAACCACAGTTGGAAGTAGATAAACAAAAATACCAAAGCTTAGAAATTGAATTTTCATAGTATCTTCAATTCCAAACCAAGCAATGAACAATCCCAGAGTTGCCGTGAGAGGTACATAACGTATTGCATCAATGTATTTGCTAAAAGTTTTTCGTACTATTGGGAATAAGCCCAATAAAAAGCCAAGTGGTATCGCAAGCCCTATGGCTTGACCGTATCCAGCAAAATTCAAATACAATGAATAGATAATATTCTGAAGGAGGTTGTCGGATTGATACATCCTTGGAAGAGAAGAGAAAACGCTGAAGGGCGAAGGCAAAATAAGTTCAGATATAATTCCAGTCAAGGAAATCAACGTCCAGATCGCCATTATGATAAAAAAACCACTGATAGTGTAGATCATGTTTTCTCCGTTTAATAATCTTCAGATAAATTGAATCAGCCTGAGTAGATCCCTCAGACTGATTCAAGCTTATAAATAATTTAATAAAAAATTATTTATAAATTGTTTCTATTTTATTGAATTAGCTCGAAATCCGTTCTTCTGTTTTGAGCTCGTCCAACTTCGGTATCGTTGGATGCTATTGGTTTGTCTGGACCATTTCCAACGATTACGAATCTAGATTTGCTAAAGCTGTAACGTGTGGCTAGAAAATCTGCGACAGATTTGGCTCGTTTTTCAGATAAGGCAACGTTCAAATCATGACTGCCAACTGAATCCGTATTTCCTTCAATACGAACTCTAGCGTTTCCGAAAGCTTTTGCTATTGAACCAAATTCACGAGATATCACCAATTTTGCTTCATCTGTAAGAGTGGAACTTCCTGTTGGAAAATTTACAGTGATTCTTTTTACTGCGAACGCTTCTGCTTTGTCTCCACCTGCTTGAGAGAAAACTTTTTGTGTTTCAGCTGCATGTGCATTGCCTGTTAATTTAAGTTCTGATATAAAAGACATATCAATCACAGATCTCCAAGCAGGAACTCGAGCTGGTGCAAGATTGATCTGAGCATATTCATATGCCATAGAAGTATATAATTCTTCACCTTTGACGCCTTGGTAAGAAGTATCTATTCCAAAAAAATTGATATTATCTCCATATGTTGCTAGCCTAACATTATTTATAGCATTGTAGCAAAAGTCTTCAGGTTGATTCAATCCTCTAGAAAGAATTGTCGCAGCTTCTCTTTTTGCTTTTTCGCTTGCATTGATTTCAGATGCACCGATCAACCAGCCACGCACTAAATTAGAAATATCTTGCCTGTTTTTTTCAAGAAAAGGTTTACTGATTAAGAATCCATCCGCTATAATATGCGATGCATCTCTTGTATTCTTCAACACTTTACTTCCTGGAACTCTTGTAACGAGGTCTTCATCGTCAGGACTCCAAACTACTGCAGCATCAACAGCACCCGCTTTATAAGTTGTTGCGGAATCAATTGCCGATGGAACTTCAACGATTTCAATATCGCTCATCGACAGTCCGCCCGCTTTGAGCATCCAGATTAGAAAAGTATGACTTGGGGTTCCAAAAGCTACTGTAACTTTTTTGCCTTTAAGATCATTGATAGTTTTGATTCCTTCACGCACAACGATAGCATCACCACCTCGGCTCCAGTCCGCTTGAAAAAGGAAAATAGGTTCCACTTTTGCGAGAGCATCCACTTCAGTTGGAAATGAGTCAACTGTTACCCACAAGAGATTGCACTTACCAGCTTTGAATGCGTCTCTACTGGTTGCAAAATCATCAATCACGGTAAAGTTTACAAGGAAGCCATAGTCTTTGAAATATCGACTCTCGGCACTTGCATTAAAGCCTTTGTTAAAATATTGTCCACCAGCATAACCGCCCCAGGTTACAACACATACGTTGTAGAGTTTCGTATCTTTTGGGACTCCTTCAGGTATTGCAACAGAAGACTGTGTTCCGATTAGGTCAGATTGAGCTAACCAGCGTAATCCGAAGAATAAGCCAGCAACAATTAATATTGTTATAAGTATTTTTGCAAATGGTGTTAGTGTAGTTTTTTTCATGTAGTCATATTCTCCTTAAATTATAAAAACGAATCCCATTTGGATGAGGAGTCGAGTTTTGTATCTGCCTTGTCTCTTTTTGTTATAGAATCCGGTAATTGATTGTTCTTTTCTAATTTTTCCAATAGATCGAAACCTTTAGAAGTTAGAACATTATTCTCAATATCGATTGTATTCATTACATCTGTGCTTATATCCATATAATAATTGATCTCTCCAATTTTTTGTGAAACGTTGTCAGCGAGTAGTTGTAAACTTGCTTCGTAGATTTCTAATTTATCTGGGTCACCTTTTAGAATTTTCATTCCGGCTTTGAGTGCAGAATGTCCTTCCTTGTAAGCAAGATATTCATCTTTTTGTAAATTCACTTCGTTGATTGTATCTTGTAGAACGTAATCAGAATTTTCTCGAATTCTAAATAAGAGATTGTACAATTTGTCCAATCTTTCTTTTAATTCTCCTAATCGTTTATTGCTATCAACTAGTCTTGCTGCTTGATTGGCAGAGAGAGCTGTGATTTTTGCATTGCCTTGATCTTTAGCGGATTTTGCTTTTCTTAGTTCATTCTCCATTTCTTCAGCGTTCTTCGTAATTTTATTCCCGATTTTTTGGAGTTGTTCTCGCAGACCCATGATCTTGGAATCCATTTCCTTCATCGTGCCTTTTAGATGATCAATGTAGATTTCCAAATTCTTAATTGGGTCTAGGTTGATCACGAGACCCGTTAAAGTTTTCATGAGTTGTTTATAGAGATACCAAATGGCTGTTCTAAATTTAGGATCTAACGCGATATATACGATAGCCGACAATCCGGCAACGGAGAAAATCGTATACCATAAGTTTGAAAGGATCTCATTTATAATTGGTAGTCCAATATAGAGAAGGTATCCAATTCCAAATACAATGGAGCCCATGAATATAGCACCAGTGACACCTTCTGGTTTTTTCCAGAACGATTTTATTTTTTCCTTATCATCCAATAATGAACTCATTACTTATCCCCTAGTACTTTTTTTATTGATAATTCATCTTCTTTCAAAGTAGCAATAACTATCTTATAAGCTTCTTCAAATCCATGCGAATTAGTTTCCGCTTTCTGCTCATTCTCTTCAATGCTTTTTCGCAATTTTTGTTCTAGACCTTTTAATCTCTCGATTTCAGAAACTGTGTTTGCAAGTTCCTTCTGGTCTTCTTGAATTTTTTCTTTTAGTTTTATTACAACATTTTGTTCGAATTCTTTTTTATTTTTATCAACAACTTGTTTATAATGGCTTATCGAATCTATGATGTTCTTAGGCGAGGTAAGTGATTTGACTGCAATGGATGCAGATTTGATCGCTTGATCTTGAGTGAGTCCACTCTCTTTTAGTTCCTCGATCGATGTCTTAAATTCTAAATAATCGTAACCGTCTAGATTGGATTTTTCTATATCTTTGGTGAGTATTTCAACAAATCTACCAACTTCCTTAGTTGTCGCAGGTTTTGAGGAAACTTGTGTGCTGGATTTCGGAGCAGGAGTGGGTTCTGCTTTCGCAGCTTCTTTACTCGTTTCTGCTGGTTCTTCTTCCCCTGTAAATTCTGTCTGAATAAATAGATTTTTGATTGATTTTAGTGGCATTTTATTATTTCATCCCTGATGTTAATAATTTCTTTACTTTTGATTAATTAAAATTACCTAGAGGTATCATAATTCAATTTATGATTCTATTTTGAAAGTATTTTTCGTTTTCGGCTGATTGAATTTTCGAAAGCATGGAAGCTTTGATTTTCTAAAAATGGAGAGATTGAAAGAGCAGAAATGCTATGTTTTTATCTAAATTGATTCTTTATTCGCAAATACTTCCATCCCTTCTTCAAGAGTATTGAAAATATTGAGTAAACCCACTAACTTTGTTAATTCGAGAACGTAATTCACTTTTTGTGATGGAGAACATAGGTTGATACCACCGCCCGCCTTATAGATTTTAGAATGAAGACCAAGAAATACGCCCAATCCAGAAGAATCAATATAAGTAACATCACCAAGATCGATAAATATTTTATTTCGTCCTTCTATCAATAGCTTTTCAATGATCTCTTTTATATGCTGTGAGCTATATAGATTGATCTCACCTTCGAGCTTAATGACCGCTGCAGAGTCTTCAATCTTTGCAGGAAGAATTCCTGTTATGCGGAACATACGCATATCACCGCTATCGATTTCGAGAGATAGTTTGTGATTGTCGTTCATTAAATTATTTCCCTAACTCCGTCAGAAATCTTAAATTGATAAAAGTCGGCTCGCATTCCGAATTCGACTTTGTAGGCCTGATCTATCTTGGCTCGAGTGTCATCCATGCGACCTATTTGATCAATCACAAGTATACATCCACCAAAGCCACCGCCAATCATCCTTGCTCCAATTATCTTCTCCTTTCGTAAGGTTTCTACTAGAAAATCGGTTTCTCGGCAAGAAACCTCGAAATATTTTGACAAAGAATCGTGACATTCATAGAGAGCATTACCGACATCAATAAAGTTTCCATCTCTCAGTCCTGCAATGACTCGCTCCGTTCTCGCTTTTTCAGTAATGACGTGTTTGACCCTTTTTAATTCATTATCTGAAAGTCCAAGACTTGCAAGATCTGTACTTGACTCTAAGGAATAAAGGTTCAAGAGACCTGGATGGATTTTTTGTATTTTCCTTAATGCGTTTTCGCAATCTGCTCGCCTATCATTATAAGCTGAGTCCTTTAACGAGTGCTTTACATTGGATTGGATGAGATAGAACTCGTGGTTGCCCAGATCAAAATGGTGATATTCAAATTTTAAACTTGAAGTATCCAGTGATATGCAATGCTTTTCCTTGCCCCAAGCAATGATAAACTGATCCATTATTCCGCAATTGGTTCCTACAAAATGGTTTTCGGCTGCTTGTCCGATGAGGGCTATTTCCGTTCTATCCAGTCCAAGTTGAAATACTTCATTGATTGCATATCCGACGGATACTTCCACTGCTGCAGAACTGGAAAGTCCAGCTCCTTGTGGAATATTGCCTTCCAGACTTAAGTCAAAACCTGGAACTTCGAATCCGCGCTCCATAAATTGATCAATCACACCGAGTATATAATTTGCCCAGGGTGCCTTATCTGATTTTGTGATTTCATTCGTTTCCCAGAAGGACATAAAATCTTCTGAATAGAGCCGGTAACCACTAGTTCCATTGGGTCGAATGGTTGCATTGATATGGAAATCAATGGCTGCTGGAAGAACAATTCCTCCTAAATAATCTACATGCTCTCCGATGATATTGATTCTTGCTGGTGCTTGAAATTTTCTTTCTTTTATCGATCCATTTCCCGTACCGAATTGTTTTATAAATGCTTCGCTCACATCAATGGTTTAAAATCGAAACGAAATTTTGAATAGAAGATTTTTCAGATTTTTCTTGTCTTTCTTCTCTATCTTGCTCAAGCTTGTGGGATGAATCAAATTCAAATACTTGCTCGTTTTGCAGAATCATTTATGAACCCACCCAAATGGGAGGCCATACTCAAGCAATCTGCCAAAGCGATGGATATGCTGCTTGCAGGAAATGGTGCCGGAAGTGAATATCTAGGTTGGGTGAATCTGCCGAGCGGTATAACAAATGAAGAGTTGGTTCGAATAGAAAAGACAGCAGAACGAATTCGCAATCAATCCGAATACTTGGTCGTTGTCGGAATCGGCGGGTCCTACTTGGGTGCAAGAGCTGTGATTGAATCAGTCTGCAATCCATTTGATTCTTATAGAACCGAAAAATCCAAAACCAAAATTCTCTACGCTGGTCATCACCTTGATCCAGACTACCATCGTGATCTATTGGATTTTCTTGCTGAGAAAGAATTTTCTGTAAATGTGATTTCTAAATCAGGAACGACTACTGAGCCTGCGGTAGCCTTCCGATTGCTCATAGATCTACTTGAGAAGAAATACGGTAAAGATGGAACCAAAAGTCGCGTTATAGCAACGACTGACTCAACCAAAGGTGCACTAAAAAAGTTTTCAGATGAATATGGATTTGAGACTTATGTAATTCCTGATGATGTGGGCGGTCGTTATTCAGTGCTAACGCCTGTTGGATTGATTCCCATCGCAGTTTCGGGAGCCAACATACGAGCTCTAGTATCTGGTGCTCAGGCGATGCAAAAGGTTTTGACAGAAGAAAAAGATCCATCCAAAAATTTAGCATGTCGTTATGCTTCTCTTCGTAATACTTTATACCTCACTGGCAAAAAAATAGAAATCCTTGTGAATTACAATCCAGCTCTGCATTTTGTCGCAGAATGGTGGAAGCAATTGTATGGAGAGAGTGAAGGCAAGGGCAAAAAGGGAATCTTTCCTGCAAGCGTTGATCTTACCACTGATTTGCATTCCATGGGTCAATATCTACAGGATGGAGAGCGAACTATTTTTGAGACAGTCATTCGAGTAGAGACTACTAAACGAGATATTGAACTAACAGCACGGGACGGTGACGTTGATGGGTTGAACTATCTTGCAGGCAAGTCTTTATCTTGGGTTGGATCTAAGGCTACACTTGGAACACTTGTCGCCCACACTGATGGTTCTGTCCCATGTATAGAAATTGTTATCCCAAAATTGGATGAAGAGAATATTGGAGCACTATTGTACTTCTTTGAATTTGCTTGCGGAGTGTCCGGTTACATTCTAGGGGTCAATCCATTTGATCAACCTGGAGTTGAAGACTACAAGAACAATATGTTCGCACTTCTTGGTAAGAAAGGATATGAAGATCGAAAAGATGATATCGAGAAAAAAATTTGATCTTTACCATCTTTGAAATTGTTTCTATCCGAAAATTTATTTCAACTCAAGAACTGTAAATTCAACTCTGCGGTTTTTGAGTCTTCCTTCTTTTGTTCGATTGGTTGCAACTGGATCCAACTCACCATAACCCCGTTTGCTTAGGTTTGAATCGGATACACCTTTGCCTTTGAGATAGTTATAAACTACAGATGCTCGTTCCTCGGATAACTTTTGGTTATCTTCTTTGGTTCCAATCCAACAAGTATGACCTTCGATACGAACAATCATTTGGTTGTGCTTGTTCAAGATAGTTGCCAATTCATCCAAGGCTTTTTTGCCTTCGGAGGTTAGATCATCTTGGTTACGAACAAAAGGAACTTCTAAGTAATTCACAAAACTGATGCTACTCTTGAGTGAGTTGATATTGTAAGCTTTTCGAACTACAGGAGCTGCATTGCCTGGTTCTCTAGAAAACTCTTCCGATCCAGGTCCTTCATCTTTTGATTCTTTTTGTTTGTTCTCAACAAGTTTTTCGGATTTTTTGATTTCCTCAGCTTCTTTCTTGGTTTCTAGTTCTTTGTCTTTTCTAGAATATTCGGGATCTTCAATAGGTTCATCATTATTGGATCCAAACCAAGAATTCGAGGCTTCTTTTACATCATCATCTGATTTATTCGGAGATTCATCAATTGTCTCAAAACCCTTAGGATCAGAAACTTCATTTGCATCAGATTTCGGGCGACATACGCTCCAAGTTATTCCTAATAGCATAAGAACAAATAGTACAATTAAACCAATTCGAATCATTCTTTTTCTCCTTTTGTTCTCAAGTGCTGCGACTTCTTCCTCTTCTTCTTGTCGATATTCAACTAACTCTCTATAGTCGGAAGAGTCATCTTCTCTCAATGGAAAATCATCTTGATCATAATCTTCTTGTATTGATTCTGATGAACTATCCAGTTTACTTGAAGAAGAACTTGCCTTAGCTTTGGAAGATTTTGATTTCTTGGAAGATGAATCGCTGTCAGTAGCGTTCTTCTGAGCTTCCGTTATTTTTTTCAATTTGTCAACTTCCGTTAGAACCGGTGAAGATTGTATGGCAGCAAATCTTCTTATCTCACGACGGATGTATTCATCTGCTTCTGGAGTGAAGAGATAGTTGGCTCGAATGTACTTCATCGATTTTTTTTCTACATCAGTATATTCTTGCCCGTCAACGAGAGCCTCAAATAATTCCTGGGCTAGATCCATTCCGATGACAGGTTTGCCACCTTTTGCGTTAGCTTCAGCTTTCTCAGCGACTTCTAACATCGCGCGATCGTAGGTTTTGCCTTTGATTTGTTTGTAATATGAATCTGCCATAACTTTGTACCTTATTATCGGTTTCTATCCATTGTTTCCCGAGTGGAAATCTGCCAAAAACCTATTGTTCCGTATCTTATATTGCAATGCACCTCGGCTTATGCCAAGCAATTTAGCTGCTTCTTCTTGAGTATGAACTCTTTGGAAGGCTTCTCGTATCCACATTGCTTCCAACCTTTCAGTAGCAATTTTAAGAGACAAATTGTCCGCAGGAGACAGAATTTCCATACCAGTAACTGGAGAAGCTATTTGAATATCCGAATCTTCCTTTATTCCAATAATCGGAAATTCAGATTTACCCATGATCTCACCCTGAAAGCTAGCAGGTTGAATCTCATCCTCTAAGTTTACAATGACGCTGTATTGGATGAGATTGCGAAGCTGACGCACATTTCCAGGCCAAGAATAATTGCTCAGAACTTTAATAGAGTCAGGAGCTAGAGTTTTATTCTTACCGTAGACGCCATTGAATTCCAGTAGAAAATAATGAGCAAGAAGAGGAATATCACCACGCCTTTCTCGAAGCGGTGGTAATCTCAATGGAATCTCAGCCAAGCGGTAGTATAAATCCAAATTGAATGATTCTTTTTCTAAATCTCCGATCAAGTCACGACTTGTTCCACTGATGATTCGCAAGTCCAGGGCAATAGGCTTTTCACCTTTTCCTCTTTGAAGAGTTCCTTGCTTCAATACTTGAAGTAGTCGTTTCTGAAGTTCAGATGGAAGATCTCCAATTGCATCTATGAAAAGAGTTCCTTTATGTGCGCGTTCCAATTTACCAAAGATGATTCTTCCTTCGGTACCCACTTCTCCTGCTCCAAACATTTCCACTTCGAGCAGGTCGCCCGATAGAGCGGAGCAATCAACTATTTCAAAAGGTCCTTCTCTGCGACTCGATAAACGATGCAGAGCTTTGGCAACAAGTTGTTTCCCAGCGCCTTCTTCTCCAATGATGAGGACAGAAGTCTCTGTTGATGCAACGTTCCGAATTCTGGTTTTGAGAAAAAGCATCTGTGCATCAAAACCAATTATACTTTCAATTGGGTCTGAACTTGACTTATTCAGATTGACCGCTTCTTTTGTAATTCTTTCTTCTAAAAGCACAAAGGTGAGTTGATTCGCAAATACTTTCGCTCGACTAATGGTTGTTGGAGCAAAATGATCAACTTTATCAGATTCTATATTCAAAACACCGATTGTTTGACCTTGAGCAATCAAAGGAATTGCCAATTCTGATTGAACGGATTCAATCAATTTCACATAACTTGGATCATTGCTGACATCAGGTGAATAAACCACTTCTTTATTTGCAGCAGATTGCCCGGTGATCCCAACGCTAAATGGGAATTTTGCAGCAAGTTTTTTCTCACCGTCCATTCCTTTGGCGGCAACGATGGTCAATAATTTCTGTTCTGGGTCAGCAAGGGAAATCGATCCAGTCGTTGCATCGAAGAGACGCAAAGATTCCTCTAATATATAATCCATTTTTGCAGAAATCGTGGGTTTATTACGCAATTCTACTTGAATATGAGAGATCAGCTCGGAGAAATCTTTTTCTTCACTAATGACATCCATTCAGTTTAGACCTTCGCGATTTCCTTTTTTAAGGTGCGTGATTTCAAAAATGCCATAATAAACGGCTCTAATTCACCATCCATAACTGCTTGTACATTTCCAGTTTCATGTTCGGTTCTATGATCTTTTACCATATTGTAAGGATGGAACACATAACTACGAATTTGTGAACCCCAAGCGATGTCTCTCTTCTCGCCGCCAGATTTTTCTTTTTCTTCGTCAGCTTTCTGCTTTTCAATCTCATACAAACGTGCTTTGAGCATTTTCATAGCAGTGTCTCGGTTCTTGATCTGCGATCTTTCATTCTGACAAGATACAACAACTCCAGTCGGAAGATGGGTCATTCGAACAGCAGAATCTGTTGTGTTGACGTGCTGACCACCAGAACCAGAAGAACGGAACACATCAACTCGTAAGTCCTTATCATCAATTTGAATATCTATGGTATCATCTAACTCTGGTGTTACGTAGACAGATACGAACGATGTATGTCTTTTTTTGTTTGCATCAAAGGGAGAAATTCGAACCAATCTATGAATTCCTGATTCACCCTTAAGATATCCAAAAGCATTTTCACCTTGTACATAAATTGTTGCATTCTTTATGCCAGCCGCATCACCTTCTTGGTAGTCGACAAGCTGAGACCGATATCCTTTCTTTTCAAGATAACGACTAAACATTCGAAGAAGCATCTCAGCCCAATCTTGGCTCTCAGTACCACCTGCTCCCGGATGAATATTGATGAAAGCATTACAAGCGTCATCCTTACCGCGAAGAGCTTCCGACATTTCTAGTGTCTCAAATCTCTCCATGATCGAAGCATAATCCTCGTTCAAGGACTGTGCTCCTTTTTCGCCTAATTCTTCGATTGTCATTTCAATTAAATCAGGAAAGTCAAAAAGTTCTTTCCTAAGTTCCAACCAGGGTTCAATCTTTGCGGACAATTCATTTTTCTTTTGAGTTACATTACGAGCCTCATCAGGATTGTCCCAGAGATGTGGGTCTGTAGATCTTTCTTCGAGAGATCGCAATCGATCTAGATCTTCCTGTAAATTTAAAGTACGCCAATAATTTTGAAAAGTGTCAATCGCCTCTTTGCTGAGACGAAGTAGTTCTTTGGGAGGTTTATAATCCATTCAAGAAAGAAATCTCACGCCTAGGGAATTTTTCAAGGAGAAAACAGGGTCTTTATTTTTTGCCTTTGACGATTTCCCCCTATACAGGATTTTAGTACCAAACTTTGTCATAACAGGGGCGACCATGCTTGATTTTTCACTAACGGACGAGCAGAAAGCAGTTCGAGACTTGGCACGCGATTTTGCCAAAAATGAAATGATTCCTAACGCGGAACACCACGATAAAACAGGTGAATACCCGCTCGAAATACTAAAAAAAGCATGGGGAATCGGGCTCATGAATATCCATATCGAACCAGAATACGGTGGAGCAGGTATGGGCGATCTAGACGAAGTCATCATGAATGAAGAGCTTTTTGCTGGATGTTCTGGAATGGCAACAGCTATGCTTGCGAATAATTTAGCTTTAGCACCCGTCTTGGTCGGTGCAAGCCACGAACTTAAAAAGAAATATCTCGCTCCGATGGCGGAAGAATTCCAAATCTGTGCTTATGCTGTAACAGAACCAGGTGCTGGATCCGATGTTGCAGGAATTCGAACAACAGCAAAAAGAGTAGGAGATGATTACATCATCAATGGATCTAAGATGTGGATCACTAATGCTGGTTATGCGAACTGGATGTTTGTTCTAACTAAGACGGATCCTTCTGCAGGACATAAAGCTATGACTGGTTTCATAGTCGATGCCAAGGCTCCTGGAGTGATCGTTGGCAAGAAAGAAAAGAATATGGGTCAGCGATGTTCAGATACTCGTGGTGTGACTTTCGAAGATGTGAAAGTCCCAGCTTCCAATATGGTTGGACGAGAGGGAGAAGGATTCAAAATTGCGATGGCAGCATTTGATCATACAAGGCCTGGAGTTGCTATGGGTGCAGTCGGTGTTGCAAAGGCTGCAATGGAGCATTCTATCCGTTATGCGAATACTCGAAATTCTTTTGGCAAACCCATCTCTGTCAATCAAGGCGTAAGTTTTATTCTTGCACAGATGGCTCGTGATGTGGAAGCAGGAAGACTTCTTTGTTACCAAGCTGCTTGGATGATTGATCAAGGTTATAGAAATACATACCAAGCATCTATCGCTAAGATGTTTTGTGCTGATATGTGTATGAGAGTTTGTACGGACGCAGTTCAAGTTTTTGGTGGATATGGATTCAATGAAGAATATCCAGTGGAGAAGCTAATGCGTGATGCCAAAATTTTCCAAATCTATGAAGGTACATCTCAGATACAAAGAGTCATCGTGTCCAAGTTTTTGAATGATGGCAAAGGAATAGAGGGTCCGAACGTCTGAAAGAATTCTCACTAAGTCTTGATGAATTCAGGGATAGATCCAAATTAGGAAACCTCATCCCTGTCTACAAACAACTATTATGTGATAAAGAAACTCCAGTCTCACTTTTTATGGACTGGGGAATGGATCATGCTGAAGATTCTGTTCTCTTGGAATCTGTAATTGCAGGGGAAACTCTCGGCAGAAATTCGTTTCTTGCAAGAGATCCTTTCATTGTCCTCAAAGGCAAGAAGGGAGTTTTCCAATTAACCGAGCGAGCAGAGGATGGTAGAACGTCGACAAAAGAAATAACATCTTCCGATCCTCTTAAAGTTTTAGAAGATACAATCGGAAGCCTGGTTCAAGTAGTCGATCCAAGACTTCCTTCATTCCAAGGTGGTGCAATCGGTTTCCTTGGCTATGATGCAATTCGCTACTACGAAAAAATTCAAGATATCAAACCAGATCTAGAGAATCATCCAGATGCATATTTTGCCATTTATCATAATATTCTAATTGTTGATCATATCAACCATACAGTGAAGATTCTGGCGAATGCTGATATCCGCAAACATAGTACACTCGATGAGTCATACCAGGCAACAATCGAATCTATTCGCAGAATCGAATCAGAAGTTTTTGAGAATCCCAAACCTCATGATTCTATAGTCATTTCCAATCCTGAT
Source organism: Leptospira sp. GIMC2001 (assembly GCF_028462125.1). Classification (NCBI taxonomy): domain Bacteria; kingdom Pseudomonadati; phylum Spirochaetota; class Leptospiria; order Leptospirales; family Leptospiraceae; genus Leptospira; species Leptospira sp. GIMC2001. The sequence continues at coordinate 314,294 of NZ_CP115468.1, forward strand.
GGAAATCCATTGGAGTTTGTTAATGTGATGGGGGATGACGATTATATCGAAGCAATTGCTAAGGCTAAGAAGCATATCTACGATGGGGACATTTTCCAAATTGTTCCTTCCAGAAAAATCCGATTCCAACCCGATGTCCCTAGCTTCCAAATTTATCGAGCACTTCGAGCAGTGAATCCAAGTCCTTATATGTATTTTGTAAAAACGGGAAGCTTGCAACTGGTCGGAAGCTCTCCCGAGATCTTAGTCAAGCATAGTCATTCTGTTACAACTCTGCGACCCATTGCTGGAACCAGACCAAGAGGCAAGGACAGGCAAGAAGATGAACATTTAGCTGCTGATCTACTAGCAGACAAAAAAGAAATTGCCGAACATATCATGTTAGTTGATCTCGGACGTAATGATTTGGGTCGCATATCTCAGCCTGGAACGGTTAAGGTGCAAGAATTCAAGATCATCGAAATGTATTCTCATGTGATGCATATAGTAAGCCAATGCATTGGCAAAATTCGCGCAGATAAAACTGTTTACGATGTAATCCGTGCAACTCTTCCAGCAGGAACCCTCTCTGGAGCTCCAAAAATTCGAGCGATGGAACTCATTGATGAACTTGAGAATAACCATCGTGGAATATATGGTGGTGGTCTTGGATATATATCTTTTGCAGGTGAGATGGATATGGCGATTATTATCCGAACTATAATCATTGATGACAAAGGTGCCTACTTGCAAGCAGGTGGTGGAATCGTTTATGATTCGGATCCAGAAACTGAACTCCAAGAAACCAAGAACAAAATGGCGGGAATGCTCAAAGCACTTGAATATGCAAGAGCTGGTCTTCGAGGAGAACTGAGATGATCCTTATAATTGATAATTATGATTCTTTTACATACAATTTATATCAATATGTAGGAGTGCATATCAAAGAAGTTGAGGTGATTCGAAATGACAAAATCACCCTGGATGAGATCAATAAATTATCACCTAGTGGAATCATCATTTCACCTGGACCTGGAAGACCGGAAGATGCTGGAATATCTGTTGATATCATTAAGAAATTTGCAGGACTCTATCCAATATTTGGAGTCTGTCTTGGACATCAGGCTATGGGTTATGCTCTGGGAGGTTCAATTGTCTCGGCTCCGACCATTATGCACGGTAAAGTTTCTGTAATAGAGCATAATAGTGAAGGAATATTTGAAGGATTACCGAGTCCTTTGAAAGCAACTCGCTATCATTCCCTAGTTATCAGCCCAGAATATTTCCCAAAAGAATTGGAGATTACAGCACAGACACAAGATGGCGTAATCATGGGTGTAAGGCATAAAGTTCACAGAAATATGTTTGGTGTTCAATTCCATCCTGAATCTGTGATGACTGAATCAGGATTGGAAATGGTGCAGAATTTCCTCAAAGTATGTAAGAAATGAATTATTTCAATCGATTACTTGGCTATTCTCTGTATTATAAGAATCGCTTCGTACTCGGTGTATTTTTCGCTCTCATCACAGCTCTACTAAATGGGATCTCTCTCACAGCTCTGATCCCTTTGTTTGATTCTCTCGGTGCTGACAAAAAAGCTCGATTTCAATTTGAACTTACACTTCCGGAGAAAGTGATTCTATTCAAAGAATCAACTTTCGGAGAGAAAAGTTTAGATGGCTTAGAGAGACTCAAAAAAGTTCTAATCGTTGTTAAGCAAGAAATTAATAGACATACTATAGATATGGAACCAAAAGAAGTAGTCTGGGCTGCTTGCATTTTCGTTCTTCCCTTGTATTTATTGAAGATGGGATTCTATCTCTTGTCTGTCTATTGTCTCGCGACGGCTGGATATCGTGCAGTAAGAGACATTCGTCAAGAATTATTTGATAAAGTACAAAGGCTTCCTTTAACCTATTTCTATAAAGAAAAAACTGGTCTTATCATGAGTCGCGTGATCAATGATGCGGAAATCGTTGCGGCAGTAATCTCTAGTAATTTTCGGGATGCTACTATAAACTTTTTCTACGTTGTTACACATCTTATGATTCTAGTATATCTGAATACGGAATTATTGGTGTATGCCTGTCTATTGGTACCTGTTGTGATTTTTCCCGTTACCTTGTTCACCAAAAAGATTTCTAAATCCACTGAGAAATCCCAAGAGAGAATGGCAGATCTAAATGGTCATGTCCAAGAAGTAATCTCTGGAATACGAGTGATTCGTACTTTTGTTTCGGAGAAATATGAACAGAGTAAATTCCAAGAAATTAACCAAAAGGTTTACCGTAGAATTTTTAAAGGACAATACTATCTTCAAATGGCTCCGAGTCTTGTTGAGCTAACTTCTTCTATGGTAGTTCTCGGATTCTTTGCGTTAGGTGCTAGTTTTATCTATTCTGGTAAATTCACGCAAGGTGAGTTTATGGCATTTCTTTTGACGCTATTGTTTTTGCTTCGACCTCTCACTCAACTATCTCAGATGGTTGGAAAAATCACTCAAGCCAATACTGCAGGCAAGCGAATATTTGAAATCATTGATATGGAAACTGGCTCGGAAGAGAAAAGTGGTGAGCTCGAACTACCTGAATTATCTCAGAGCATTAAATTTGAAAACATTTTCTTCACTTATCCTGGAACTTCCACTTCTGTATTAAAAAATCTTAGTCTTCAAATTAAAATTGGAGAGACTTACGCATTTGTAGGAACAAGTGGATCCGGAAAGTCAACTCTCATGGATCTACTTCCTAGATTTTATGATCCAACTCGAGGTCGAATTCTTTTTGATAATGTTGACATTCGCGATCTTACTTTGAAAAATTTGCGCTCGAAGATTGGAATTGTTACACAAGATATATTTTTATTTTCGGGTTCTGTCTTAGATAATATTGCTTACGGTGCAGATAATGTTACTAAGAAGGATGTAATTCGTGCCGCAAGACTTGCTCATGCTCATGATTTTATAAAGAAAATGGATCATGGTTATGAAACTATGTTAGGCGTTAGAGGACTGAATCTATCAGGCGGACAGAGGCAAAGGCTAGTTATTGCGCGAGCTCTTTTGAGAGATCCAGAGATTCTTATTTTGGATGAAGCGACTTCTGCCTTAGACGCTGAGAGTGAGAAACTTGTATCTGAAGCTCTAGATCGATTGTTAAAAAACAGAACCACTTTTATCATCGCTCATCGTTTATCTACGATTCGAAAGGTTAAGAATATAGTCGTATTGCAAGATGGTGAGATTCAAGAAATGGGTAATCACGAATCTTTGATCGCCATGAATGGAATTTATAAGAAATTAAATGACAATCAATTCGCAGGAACATAGATCAGGATATGAAAAAAATTTTAATAGTAGATGATAACGATACTTATGCAAGAAATTTACAGACCTATTATTCTGGATTAGGCTATGAATGCGATCGAGCAGTAGATGCAGCTGAAGGCTGGAAGAAATATTCCGAAAGTAAAAAATCAATGAATTCGGAAACTATGAATTCAAACTCGATAAACCAAAAATCTATAAACTCAAACACCAAAAATTCAGACTCTATAAATTCAAAGACTAAAAATGAATCTGACTCAATAGATAAGTCCGATTCTCGATCAGTATCCGATTATGAAATTATAATTACTGATATCACGATGGAAACACAAACGTCTGGATTGTGGTTTATTCGTCGGGTTCACCGCGATGGCTACCAAGGTGTAAAAATTATCGCAACGACAGGATTTGATGTTCCTGGTGTAATGATGATTTCTAAATTGATTCTTCCTTGGTTTGCTGGTATCAAATTCATGATTCCAAAAGTTCCTCTAAAAAAAGGCGAGGTTGTCCTGATTCCAGTTTAATCGTTAGATAGAAATCTGTCTAATTGGAGAATTTGGATTGGTTCGTGTTCGGGTATATATTTACTCATAAATTATTTATTGAATTCTAGATTTTTGACTTCAATTCAAGAATAACTTCTGCCGCGAAATCCCAACTCTGCCAAATCATAATAGCTCCCGAAACAACCATTGTAAACAGGACGATTCTTAGAAACCAGACATTGCTAATTCTGCTCAATAGCATTTTACCAAAAAAAGAACCAATGATTCCAGATACTCCGATTATTGTTCCGCAAAATATTACAATAAAAGGAAAGTTACCTAATGTAAAGTATGTGATAATTTTGACAATATGAATTAGCATTTCATTTGCTGTTCTAGTCCCTAATAGCTTTTCTTTACTGAGTCCGTATTTTAGGTAGATGATATTCATTAGCGGACCTACTCCTCCAATCAAACCTGAAAGAAATGCAACAAAAATTCCTATAAAAAGGAAAGGAATCATCCCAATCGTTTTGGGAATTTCTTCTGAATCAAGATCATGATTGATATCAATTGAATCGCTTGCTATGTTTTCTAGAGAATTGGTAATATTTGTTTCTTCTGATTTCTGAGGTGATCTAGCCTTATTAATAAATTGAAAAATTGATAATATCAAAAAAATTCCAATGATCAATTGAATCCAATCCGAGTTGGAATTCACAAGAATATATGCTCCAGCAAATGCGGCGATTGATGAAGGTATCGCATACCATTTAACTAAATCCCAATCAATTGAATTGCGAAACATCCAGATTCGTGAAACACCTGTTATAGATGTTCCGATTGTCATTACAGGTGCCACATAGATTCCACCGAGTAGCATAGACAATAACGGCATAAGCAATAAACTTGCTCCGCCGCCAGAAAGTGTTGATTGAAAAAAGGATAAAAATGAAATTAAAAAAAAGAGTAAGATTCCCATTGGTTTATAAGTCTAATAGTCAATATTTCATAAAAGTTTAAGATGCGAAACCTTTTTCTTCCCAATTTATTATTCATACTTTTTTTTGCTGTACAATGTAGTACGGTACAAGTAGTACCGCAACAGCCTCATCCAAAAGATCGCGTTGAGAAAATTATTCCTGGAGAAAGTTATGTTGAGGAACCGGAAAAAGTTGAGCCTGCCTTAATTAAATTCATGCGCGAGGATCTAGAGAAAGCATCAGACTTAATAGAGAATCTTATCAAAGGCAAAAAGAATTCAGAATCAATTACACCGGCCAAAGATAAATTGAAAAAACAAGAATTTGAAGAATTGGAACCCTTGCCTAAAAACTAAGAGGTCTTAATCTGGGACAATATATTATGGTTCCGAATTCTTCATTCTATCAACTTACTCCTGATCAAATTTTTACATCTTTGGAAGATGCAGGATACAAGACAAGTGGTCATTGCTTAGCTCTAAATAGTTTAGAAAACAGAGTTTACAGAATTGGAATCGAAGATGGAAGCGCAGTTGTCGCAAAATTTTATAGACCTGGTCGTTGGAATTTAGATCAGATTCGTGAAGAACATCAATTCTTATTTGAGTTAATCGAGAATGAGATTCCGGTAATTGCACCTCTGCAATTTCCAGATGGAGATACAGTTCGTACAACTCTAGGTGACATTCATTTTTCTATCTGGCCACTTCACAATGGAAGAATCGTTGAGGAGATAAAAGAAACGGATCTTCCTGTTTTGGGTCGATGGTTAGGAAGGTTACACAATATCGGAAGTTCTAAACCAAGCAATTCTCGAACCCAACTTGATGTTGAAGCATACGGGATGCCATCTCTACAATTGATACTCAATTCGGACTGGATGGCAGCGAGTATGGCTAAGCGATACGAATTAGCTTCTAAAAAAATATTTCAACAATTTATTGAAAAAAGTAAAAATATAAAATTTCAAAGAATTCATGGTGATTGCCATAAAGGCAATCTATTGATCAATGAACATGGATTTTCTTTTCTTGACTTTGATGATTTTATGACTGGGCCAACCGTTCAAGATCTTTGGATGTTGCTTCCTTTTGGTGATTCAAAAGCTGAGAATGACCGTGATCTATTTCTTTCTGGATATAGAGAGTTTCGTGAATTTAATGTATCTGCTTTTGACTTGATAGAACCATTGCGTGGAATTCGATTTATATATTATTCAGCATGGATTGCGAAGCGATGGGATGATCCTTCTTTTCCCAATGCTTTTCCTAATTTTGGAACAGAGGAGTTCTGGGAGAAAGAAGTGCGTGATCTTGAAATTCTATCCAGTGATTTCCCGAAAGAAAACTACTTCGAGAATCAGGAAGTGGGCATTGACGAAGGAGACTCCAATGCTTCACTCACGAACAAAGACTTGTTCTGGGATTGGGAAGAATAAAACTATTCAGATTCTGGTTTTGGATTCGTGGACGTTTTGTTAGTTCCAGGATCGAAAAGATTTTGGTGCTTACCCGTTTCCAAGTTTTCTAACTTCGCTGGTTTGTTGGAACCAGGTTTTGAGATAGAAATCAATTGCATCTTTTTGCCAAAAATCCAACCCCGAGAATATCTTGCTTTGGTTCCAGCGATTCGATTCTCAAAAGTAACATCGCGATATACATCTTCCAATAATGATTCACCTACTCGAACAACATATCGCTTAGGAGTAGCCTTGTGAACGATTCCGACATCGGTTAACCGTACCATGTTTTTAACAGTTGCACGTTCATTTGGTTGGGTTCTCAGAAAATCTTCCTGAACCATCACCAATCCATAGAGTCCAAATGCTTTTCGCTTAAGTAGTAATTGTCCAACTCGCTCAAGAATTTTCTCGTCTTCGTAGAGCTGAGATGCTCTCACAAGAAAAAAAGTCGCCGCCAACTCTGAACTCTGCCCAATAGCCTCAAGAATTTCTAATGTCAATTGAGGGTAATCGTTGAGAGATTCTTCTAATACCTTTAACGAGTCTGGAGTATTGTGAATTACTAATGATTCAATAGAAGCTGTTTTCAATTCTTTATCGTCAACAGCCAAATACTTTCTTATCAATTCTAAATCAGCTGGAACTCGGAAGTATCCAAGTCCACGCAAAGATTCAGCTATAACGATGATTTTGTCAGACGTTAAACCTCGACTCAAAATAAGCTCTCGTCCAACTGGGTCTTTGGTCTTACCAAGTCCATGAAAAGAAGGAGCTTGGATTTCTGGATCGTTTGACTTACTTCCAGCAATAAAATAACTCAGTGAGCTTTTATGACCAATTTCAGCTAATGCTTTAAAGGCGGCAGTCCGAACTACATAGCCATCTTTATCTATGGCATTCTGTAGACTCCATCTACCTTGTTTGATTCTTCCCAAAGCAAGAGCTGCCGCTGCGCGGACACGAGGAATAGGATGGTAGAGTGTTAATTTTGCTAAAGACTTAACATTACGATTTGCTTCACCCCGAAATACTTGAATAAGTCCATCTTTTAATTGCTGGTTGTATTTTCGTTCGAGTCTTTCTTGTTCGCTAATCTCTTCTTCTGGATTTGTAACTTTACCAGTTGGACCATAAGTGCCTGGCAGTTTACGAATTTCTGGTCCGGCAATTTTGTTTTGATTGGATTCCGATTCCGAATTGTTTTGTACAATTCGTTCGGTTTTTTCTTCGGGAGGTTCTTCTTCAATCAATCCTTCAGCTTCAGTGCTATCTTTCGTAGCTTCTTCTTTGGATTCTTCCACTGTAGTTTTGGATGCATAATTATTTCCATCAGTCCGCAATCTTGTGATTTCGGCGAAAATTTTCGGAGCTTTGTCGGAATATATTTCTAACTCTTTTTCTATTCGATTGAGCTCGGCACTCACTGCAGGAAGACTCGACCTGCTTGCTCCAGAAAAGTCCGTATTCATCCTTGATTTAAGATCTTTTGTTTTGTTTTCTAAAATGGGAATTCCAGCTATGATTGCAGGAAGTTCTTCTTCAAGGTAAATTGCAGCTGCCATTTCTTGTTTAAGATCTTGAGAGTTTTGTAATTTATTGATTGCAGATTCTGCAACATTCTCGCCTAATTTGAGCGTGATTATTGATTTATTCGCTTGTTCAATAAGACCGTCATATTCAGGTTTATTGGTTATGATTTTTTCTGATCTGATTCCTCGTAGAGGATCAAGGTTTGAGTTCTCTAAATTTGCAAATTTAGAATTTACATCTGATAGTTTGACTTGTTGCTTTGTAACACAACTGACTGTTAGAACCAGGGCACAAAAAAGTATGATAAGATTATTAAGAAAAAAATTTCCTGGATTCCTCATGTCTAAATTATCGGTTCAAAAAGACCCCTGATTAATTTGCTTGACAAAAAATTATGCAGAACTTCCAATCTAATTAGGAAAAGGAGACCATTGTATCAGTAAATTAAGCGGGAATTTGAACGGACTTAAGCCCAATCAACTCAAGAAATTGAAATCTCTTTCGGAAAAGCGTGTCCGAAATGATAGCTTTATTACTCACGATATTGCAAGAAATTTCTGTGAGATTTCACGAGAACTTTCCAGGCAAGTCGGAGCAACGATTGATCGTTCTGGTTATATCCATCACCTAATTGTGGGAACGGATTCATCGATACAGATTCCATTTCTAGATCGAATTCGTACTTCTCAATCTAGATTGAGAGGACTTAGACTTTTTCATACTCATATAAAAGATGATCCTCTGAATCAAGAGGATCTTACTGATTTGGTTTTGCTTCGTCTCGATTATATCACTGCAGCTGTTGTTGATGAACAGGGACTTCCGAAATACTACTATTCTTCTCATATCAATCCAGATCCAAATAGCGAGAATCCTTGGGTAATTCTTCCAAGAGTTTATCCGGGTCAGATCCAAGAGGGATTCTTGACAGAAGTTCTTGAATTGGAAGCGGAATTTTCTTCGCATAAGTCAGAGCTCAAAGAATCTCAGAAAACCAATCGTGCTTTTCTTGTGGGAACTTACGAACCTCGTACACAGAAAAGATCACCCGAATCATCGTTAGCTGAATTGAAAGAGCTATGCAGAACTGCGGGAATACATGTTGTCGATCAATACTACCAGAAAAAGGCTCCAGACTCATCAACTGTTGTTGGAAAAGGGAAATTACAAGAGATCATGCTCAAGGCTGTGCAAAAGGACGTGGAACTTCTGGTTTTTGATCTTGAGCTTGCCCCGGCACAAGCAAAGAAAATTTCTGATACTGCTGATCTCAAGATCATCGATCGCACACAATTGATTCTTGATATTTTTGCAAAGAACGCAAAAAGTCGAGACGGAAAATTGCAAGTCGAACTGGCACAACTTAAATACCTCAAAGGAAGATTGTCGGAATTGGATGACAATATGTCTCGACTAACAGGTGGAATAGGTGGACGAGGACCTGGAGAGACCAAGTTGGAAATCGGCAATCGACGTGTTGGTGAGCGAATCAATCGTCTTGAGCAAGAATTGAAGTCGCTTCGCAAAAGAAGAGAACTCAATCGTAAGAGACGAACAAGAAATGAGATCCCTGTTGTGGGAATTGTTGGATACACTAACGCAGGCAAATCTACACTTCTCAATGCGCTAACTCACTCGGAAGTTATTGCAGAAGATAAACTTTTTGCAACGCTTGATCCTACGACGAGAAGAGTTCGATTCCCTGAAGAAAGAGAAATCATTCTCTCAGATACGGTAGGATTTATACATGACCTTCCACCTGAACTTTCGAATGCTTTCAAAGCAACATTAGAAGAGTTAGGTGATGCAGATTTACTTTTGCATGTTGTAGATGTTTCGAATCCGGAATTCATTCAGCAAATGGAAGCTGTTGATAATATCTTATCTAGTCTCGATCTGAATAAAGTTCCTCAGTTGGTAGTTTTTAATAAAGTGGATAGTCTGATTTCTCAAGATAAAGAAATTCCTAGCCTGGACGGCTTATTTATATCTGCTTCATCGGGATCTGGACTCGAAGCTTTGTTGGATTCAATGGAAAAGCATCTCTGGAATAGTGATGCAATTGAAGCTCGAAATGAATTAAGAAAAAAGAAACAAGAAATACCGGAACTTCAATTACTCCCAAGCGACTCTGGCTTCGTCGATGGAATGGAAGATGAGAACCTTCTTCGGAAGTTCCATTAGTTTGATCACGTTTTCAAGGAAATGATTCAAACCACCAATCACGACTTTTCCATTGTGTTGATCTACAGTTTTGATAATGGTAAGCAACATTGCCACTCCGACACTGTTGATATATTCTAATTTTGTAAGATTGAGTATTAGATTGTAATTCTCCGTCTCGAAGATCGCATTGATCTTACGGGAGATCTCAAACGCATTATTATTGGAAATCTGTCCCTCAAAGGAAACGACCATTACCTGCTGCGATTGAACTTCGATTGTATTCAACTCCAGAGCGAAGGAATTGAACTCTAGTCTAGACATTAAATATTGACTCCTACTATAACCCTCGGCATCTGAATCCAAAAGCTGAGTTCATATTGGGAAAAATCATAAACTTAGCAAGGAGTTTTTGATAGAGTTAGATATTTTCCATAAGTGGAAAAGCAACAGTTTGCTCCTTAATGAAGTCTGTTAATTTATCAATTTCTTGAATGGACTTTTTCAATTTACCAACATTTGCCTCGTGAGTAAGAATTACAACATTGGTAAGTTCATTTTCGATGGATTCATCTTGTTGCATGGATGAAATAGAAATTAAATTATTTCCCAATACTCTAGAAATCTCAGCTAGTACGCCCGGTTTATCCACTGTTGTAAATCGTAAATAATAACGTGCAAGGCTTGCTTCAGCCAATCCATACTCAGCTTCGGGAAATATATTATTTTCTGGATTGATCGTAGATTCGGATTCTCGTCGAAGAAAATAGTAAATAATATCAGATAATACTGCGCTTGCAGTTGGATGAGAGCCTGCTCCTTTTCCTGTGAGCATTCCTGGACCAGAATGAAGTGTTTTGTAATAAACGGCGTTATTTTCGTTCATCACATTTGCGAGTGGATGAGTCAATGGAATGAGGACAGGTTGTACGCTACAAAGAATTTTGCCATCGCTTGATGCTGTCCCAATGCCTAGTAGTTTAATTCTAAATCCAAGTTTTAGTGCATTTTGAATATCAAGTGCAGAGATTTTAGTTATACCAAAAGTCTCAACTTGTTCAACAGAAATATGTTTACCAAATGCAAGATTCGAAAGAATCGAAATTTTATGAGCAACGTCGATACCTTCAACATCGAAGGTCGGATCCGCTTCAGCATAGCCTTTGTCTTGAGCTAGTTTTAATGCTTCGAGGTATCCTAGATTCTCCATCTCCATCTTGGTTAAAATAAAATTGGTTGTTCCATTCAGAATTCCTGCGACGAATTCAAAAGAGTTGGAGCTCAGTCCGTTACGAATTGTACGGATAATTGGAATTGCTCCAGCAACAGCTGCTTCATATCCAATCTCTACTTTTTTATTTAAAGCTTGGGGAAAAATTATTGATCCTTTTTCAGAAATTAATGCCTTGTTGGCTGTAATAACCGTTTTGCCGTTTTCAATAGCAGAAAGTACAACTTCTAATGCAGTGTCGGTTCCACCAATTAACTCAACTACAATATCTATGTCAGGATTTGTTGTAACATTGACATATTGATCAGACAGTTTCGAGGTTGTAAAATTTTTTAGTTTGCTCGGTGTGCGAGTTGCTATCTCTACAATCTCCAAATCAATCCCCAATTTCTTCTGGATATTGATTTTCTGATCCGCGATCATTTCAATCAGACCTTTTCCAACATTTCCTGCACCAATAAGACCAATATTGCATTTTTTCATAAGAATTATTTGACAAGTATTTTCAAAGAAACCATTGTTTCATTAATATTTTTATAGGTTTTCCGTAAAACGTAAGATACTAATTATAGAGAGGAAAAACATGGCTACAAAGAAAAAAGTAACCCCTAAAGCTAAGAAAAAGGTGGCTCCTAAGAAGAAAGTCACTTCCAATAAATCCATAACTAAAAAACCGACCGCAAATAAGAAGGCAGCGCCAAGAGAAGAGGTCATTGAGAGAGATTTTGAGACAGGGTATGAAGAACCCCCAAGTCCAGGTTACAATCCATCTCCAAGTTCTGATGAAACCGAAGCGAAATCTGGCAATCCAGTTTTTAAATTTCTTATAATAGCAGGATTGATCTTAATTGCAATTTTTGCTTACACTCAGATCACCAAATCCAGTTCCGAGTCATCAAACTCTCCTTCTGATTCAAGCAAGCAACCTGAGAAACTCGTTGTTAAGGAAGAAGTAAAGCCAACCGAAGAAGCACCTAAAACAGCTGAAGCTCCTAAAGTCGAAATGTCAAGTGAGGGTTTGAAAGGATTTGCATTAGACAAATTGGAATCTTCCAAGACTTATGCTGAGGCTGTTGCGCACTGCAATTCCTTGGGCAAATCTCTACCATCTAGCATTGATTTGAAGGCAATTAAGAAAGCTAACATTCCTTCAGCGCTAACGAATGCAGTTGTATGGAGTCCGACCAATGGCACCGTTTTGAAATTTGATTTTAAATCTGGAAAAGGTCAAAATGTTTCTGATACAGAAAAACTTTCTGTACTCTGTAAAGATTAATTGAAATTCACGAACTCTCTTTGGGTTTCAGAATTTCCTTTCTAAGTTTATCGACAAGGGGGGATGAACCAAATGGTTTGCCCTCTTTGTCTTTTAAGTAGAAAGTATCGCGAGCCCGTCCTTCTGTTGAATCGGTTTCGATATTACCTGCAAGAACATTCACTTCATTATTCATCAATACTTTTGTAATATGATATAAAAGTCCACGCCCAGTTCCGGATTCTAAATAGAAACAAGTTGAATCTGATTCAGGATCATCCGTGAATATAAATTCGGGATTTTCTTTGAAAAAAATATCTAGAGGTGGTTCCGTTATTTCGTAACTCGAAAGCAAAGATTCCATATCTTCATGTTTAGAGAAAACTGTATCCATAAGAACACCAAGCTGAAATGCCGAATCTGCATTTTCGTCTTCCGAACGAATCAGAAATGTATCAAGCGTATATTCTTTGCCATTTTCTGTGATTGTAAGAATCTCACCGGATATTATGTCCATCTTTAGGGCATATAAACAGGCTGTGATTCGAAAAAGTGTTCCAATTTCCGTTGTATCGGTACGAATTGATATGGAGATGCAGTCGTTCTCTTTCTTATATGAAAAGTCAATCATAGATTCCCCTCTAGATTCGATGAGTCGGGATTGATTTCAATCAACAAATTCTCAATTCGGACGATATTATATTAGAAGCTATGTTCAAGTTCTGTGCCAGATTCATTGTTTTTATTTACCTTTTGGTTTTTTTTCCAGAACTGGGAAATATATCCAGTCAAGAAAATGCAACTTCAGAAGTTGATCTTGCCGTTCGAAAAACATTGGTTTGGAAAGGTGAGATTCGTGGAATATATGAAAGAAGAAGCCAATTAAAAATACAAATATCTCGCAATCAAGAATTGCCTCAAAATTTTCCAGATCAGGATACCATGAAGAAAGAAATTCTTTCCAAGACATGGATCATTTATCAGAAAGATACAAAAAGAGAACTAGCAGACTTTACACCTAGAGAAGTAATTTGGGAAAAGAAGCAAAATAAAATTGCGAAAAAATCTTACGATGCCGTAATCTGGGGAGACATCACTGTTCGCGATCAAGTGTCTCTGTCTCTGATTACGGCTGGATGTTTTATTGCTCAATACAAAGATGTGGTGTCATTCTTAGAACCTCATAATTTTTTTAGTAAAAAGCCAACTCCACCTCAGAGTTTTATTCTTCATCCAAAAGATGGAAAGCAAATGGTTCTTGTAGATCGAGGAGTTTTCCTCTATGGGCAGGGAACTGATGCATCCGAAGCAAGTTTTAATCCACATTTTTTTGATCCCAATCTAGGCAACTTAAAAGAGATTCAACCATTTTATATTGATAAGTATGAAGTGACCAATGAAGAATATTCTATTTTCCTTAAGCAAACAAATACTAGTCCTCCACAACATTGGCGAGATGGAAAATATCCTGAATCTGAAAGGGACCATCCTGTAAATTTTCTCACTTATCGAGAAGTAGAAGCCTATGCTAAATGGGCAGGCAAAAGACTACCAACAGAGTTTGAATGGGAGAAAGCCGCCAGGGGATCAGGAATCGAAATCTATCAAAATCGGGATGAGACACTCGCGTATTATATCCAGGCTAAGACTTATCCTTTTGGTGATCAATTCGATCGAAATCTTTGCAATAGTTTGGAATCAGGCAAGAATCAAACTATAAATGTTTATGATTTACCATCTACTAGCGCAAGTCCCTTCGGTGCTATTGGAATGTGCGGTAATGTTGCCGAATGGACTAGTAGCTGGCTGGATTCTTATCCGAAGCAACCTTACAATCTAAAAGGTTATGGTAAAATGTTTAAAGTTATTCGTGGTGGTTCTTATCTTGAGGATCGTTTGATATCACGTTCTTATCATAGATCATACGGTGGTCATCCCAATCTTGCAGAAGATCGAAAAGCTGGAATGAGACTAGTCACTGATTATAGACCATAATGATTCGTTAATAACTTTGTATTAACATCTCAAATTCTAGTAAAAAAATTGTTTCCTAGTTAATTATCCCAATTTTATTATTGCAAGGAAATGTTTGGAATGATGAAATCAGCAAGAAGAACTGTAGTTTGACTATTATATGGAAAGAGAACGAGCATTGCAGCGAGCCCAAGCGATTTTAGAAGATATCAATAGAATACTATTGGAAGATCCCATGTCTATTCCAGATCTTTCCGTATATGATAGTCCTGAATCGAAATCTGATCTTTCTCAATTGGTCTATCTGCTTACCAATATATCATTAGAATACGAAGATTCTTTGAAACTTCTGAATGAAACTTTTCAGCTTCGAATCAAGATGTCCCACTGCCTAAATAGACCAGTTGACTTTCGTGTCACTCTGCTTGATATACTTCTCAATAACGAAATTCGCCTTAATAATCCCAAAATGATTGAGATTAAATTATATCTCGAGCAAGAAATGCAAGTCGTTGTTGATTATCTGACAGGTTTGTACAACAAGCGATATTTTGAAGATGCTCTGACTCGAGAACTCAATCAAACACGCAGATACAATAGAAACCTTTCAGTTTTATTAATTGATATTGATGATTTTAAAAAGGTTAACGACAGTTATGGTCATGCAATGGGTGACGAAGTGCTCAGAAAACTTGCGGCAATAATTCGAGAGAATACAAGAAAAGAAGATACAATCTGTCGCACAGGAGGCGAGGAATTTACACTTTTGCTTCCGGATACGCCAGCGAAAGGTGCCTGGCGAGTGGGCGAGAAGATTCGAATTGCTTTTCACAAAGAAACAATCGCGTCACATAAATTGTCATTTTCAGGTGGGGTTTCAGCTTATCCAATAGACACAACGGATAGAGAAGAGTTGATCTATCTTGCTGATAAAGCAATGTACTTTTCTAAATATTCCGGCAAGAATCGTATATCGATTATGAGTGATCAGATTCGAAATTCTGATCTGATCGGTAATTCAAATTCATAAGATTGAAATACTGAGTCAGTCGATTTGATTTCCGATTCATTTTTTCTCATCTACTTCAATTCGTTTTGTTTCAAATTCTATTCTAATATGGATTCTCTGGCCATTCATGTTTTGGATATCTACTTTTCAGTTCTTTTCTGATTTCTTTGTAACTTCCTTTCCAGAATCCATCTAAGTCACTGGTTATCTGAACAGGTCGATTGGCAGGGGAAAGCAATTTCCAAGTGATCGGAAGGTTTCCATTTCCAAATTTTGGAGATTCTTTACCTCCAAATAAATCTTGAATCTTTACAGAGAGTACAATTCGTCCGTTTTCAAATTCCACTTTTACATTTCGCCCTTTTGGACTTGTCCAGACTTTTGGAAGATTTTTAAATAGCGGATTTTCTATATTTTTATTGCTGGATTCTTTTGTATCTTGTGACTTTATTTTTCTTGCAACTGGTTTAACTGTAGGTGACAAGAAATCCATCATTCTCTTGTCATTGTAAAAAAGTTTTTCTAACTGGTTGATGGGAATGGACTCTGCTTCATAGATGATGGCTTCGCCAGAATCTCCTTCTGTTCGCCAGGCTACCAACCATTTCTCACCTTTTAGAATTGAATCTTTGCTTAATTGCGATCCTTTTCCCATAACAGTGATATAACGATCGTCTTGCCCATCACGCAATTTAGCGATTCTATCTGGAAAGGCATAACTCAATAGAATTCCACGAGTAACTTTGAAATCATATTTAGGAAATAGATTTTGAAAATTTTGAGATTTTTCTATTTCCGTCAAAATACTATGAATTTCCCGAAAGAATCGATCTCTCTTATCACCAAACAAATCTTCTTCGGATAGTTCTAAAGCAAGTGAAATTGCAAAGTCTTTTGCCTTTGCATCAAAATGTAGTGAACGCAAGCATAGAATACTTAGGCGAGGTGGAAGCGGAAACATGCTTGCAAATGTTCCCAGACTTGAGATTGATCCATTGGAATCTAAAATATTCAACCATTCCAGTAAGCTTCGTCCAACTGAGATGGATGCAGAGGTCGGTGGGTCTATCCAAGACAATTCTTCAATTTGAAAACCCATCGCTTGCGTAGACAGAATCAATGCAGAAATATCTGTGTTCAGAATTTCTGGAATCGTTCGCTGATTCATCAATTCTTTTTCAGACCAGATTCGATAGCAAAAGCCCGGCCCCAAGCGTCCTGCACGACCAGCTCGTTGTTCAGCAGAATCTAGAGCGATTCGGTTGACTTCCCATTTCGCAAGTCCAGTTCTTAGATCAAATCGATATTTCTTCACGAGTCCAGAGTCAATAACTATGCGTACACCTTCAATGGTCAGCGAAGTCTCAGCAATATTCGTGCTGAGTATCACTCGGCGTTTACCTGAACTTGAACCAAGTATGACCTTCCTCTGTTCGCTGAGTTCTAAGGCTCCATACAAACCAAAACATTCGAATTCTGTGTAAATGGACAATTTGTTCTGTAAGTTACGAATTTCGCGAGTTCCTGGAAGGAAAACCAAAATATCACCTATTGAATGTTTGTTTATAGATTTTATGATAGCAGATTCAATGCTTGATTCCTTATATTCTATCTGAACAGGAAATAAATTTCCCGTAGTTTCGACAACGGGACAGTTCAGTAAAAATTTGGAAATCTCATTTGTATCCAGGGTCGCTGACATTATAATGATTTTGAGTTCGGGTCGAAATAATTTTACAGTTTCTAGAGCAAGGGCAAGTGATAAGTCTGCATCCTTACTTCGTTCATGGAATTCATCCAAGATTAAATACTTAACATTCTGAAGTTCTGGATCAGTTTGGTATCTCTTTAGGAAAATCCCTTCTGTAACGACTTCAATGCGAGTTTGCTTGCTAATTTTTCTCTGATAACGAACTTGATATCCGACCGTGTCACCCACAGCTTGATTGATGATCTCAGCCATTCTCTGTGCAGATTGTACGGTTGCAATGCGCCTTGGTTCTAGCATCAAGATAGTTTCGTTATTCTGTAGATGCTGCAAAAGATGCAATGGAACTAAAGTTGTTTTACCAGAACCAGGTGGTGCCTTAATTAGAATTGTAGAATGTGAAGATAGGAACGAATCGATCTGAGGAAGGATATCTTTTACTGGATAGGAAGGAAGCATGATTCACGATTCCTGCCAAGAACTATTCCTCGGCAGGATATTAGATTTATTTTTTCTGAGCTTTTTCTAACTGAATTAGGCTTGATTGAATGGTTTTGATTTCTTCATAAAGCATTTCCAAGCTTACAACTCGAATCCCATCTTCCTCTTTCTGTTCTTGATCGAGAGTTGCTATGCTGTTTACAATTACAGCAATAAATAGATTCAATGTTGTAAATGTTGATATTACAATATAAGGAATGAAGAATATATAAGCATGGGGAAATTTCTCCATTACGGGTCTTACAATTCCCATCGACCAACTCTCTAGCGTCATCACTTGAAAAAGCGTATACATTGATGCTGGAATACTTCCGAACCAATCAGGGAAATCACCTCCAAATAGTTTAGTCGTCATCACAGCACCGATATAGAAAATAATTCCAGCGAGTAATGCAATAGATGCAATTCCAGGAAGAGATAGAATCAGAGCGGATACAATTTTTCTAAGAGATGGCATAGTAGATACCAAACGAAAAACTCTAAATACTCGCAGAACACGGAGTATCGAAAGTGTTCCTGCATTCGGTAGGAGAGCAATTCCAACAATTAGAAAATCAAAAATATTCCAACCTGTTTGAAAGAAACGAAAGTGGAATGCATAGAATTTTAGAAGTATTTCAATGATAAAAATCCCAAGAATGATTCGATCAACAACCTCCAAAATATGAGAGAAGTTTTCCGTAAAATAGGGAATGGTTTCCATTCCCAAGGTTATTGCATTCAATAGGATTACGCCAATTATGAAGCCAGTGACTTTGTTGGACTCGATCCAGGTTCCGATTGTTTCTCTTGATAACATAGTTTTGTAATAAAAGGAAAGTCGCTATATCAAAATAGCAAGAAAAATATGAGTTGCCTTAATTTTTCTTGATGATCAGAATGCTAACTATGAAAAAAATTTCTTTAGTTCTCATTCTCATTACAACTGTCTTTCTAACGCTTGACTGTTCTAGAAAGTCCAAACCGAATTATATATTCCGTCCAGCGACCAATCCAAATACCGACCTTAGAAAGTTGGAAATCGACATGATTCGTATAGGAGATTCGGTAACAAAAGCAACTGCTGTTCTCGGCAAACCAACCGAAAAAATATCCACTCAGAACGGAACAGAAATGACATGGTGGTTTATTTCTACTGACTACCAAGAAGATTCTTATCAGACTTTAAAAGACAAACCAAGTGATATCGAAGGTGTGAAATTTTTAAAATTAATTTTTGATCCAAAGGGAATCATCACAGCTAAAGAATTCGAAATTTAATCTTATGGAAGAAAAAATCGCAATAGTAACGGGTGGAAATCGAGGAATTGGATTTGAAGTTTGCCGGCAATTAGGTAAATTAGGATATTATGTTATTCTAACTAGCCGTAAGAAAAAGAAAGGCAAAGAAGCAGCTTCCATCCTAAAGAAAGAAGGATATCAAGTTAAATTTCGTGAACTCGATATTACAGATCCATCTAGTATTCGCGATTTTACAAAATGGGTTTCCAAGAAATATGATAAGGTTGATGTCTTAGTAAACAATGCTGGAATATTTCTAGATAGTCCCAATGATTCTGTTCTAAATATGAATCAGAAGATTATCAAAAAAACCTTAGATACCAATTTCTATGGTACCTTTCATCTGTCGCAGGCAATTTTGAACCTTATGATTACGACGGGTCGAGGAAGAGTTGTGAATGTTTCTTCCGGTATGGGGCAATTGAACGGAATGAATTCAGGATATGTCGGCTACCGTGTATCCAAAACTGCAGTGAATGCACTCACTAGAATACTTGCAGATGAAGTTAGAGATCTTGATATTTTAGTGAATGCTGTCTGTCCAGGTTGGGTAAAAACACGGATGGGTGGAGAGAATGCTACTCGCAATCCTGAAGAAGGTGCGGATACAATCGTTTGGCTTGCAACTCAACCGACGGGTGGAGTGAGTGGTGGATTCTATCGCGATAGAAAACCCATAGAGTGGTAGTTTTATATTGAAACTAAAAGGCAAAAATGTTCTAATTACTGGTGCAGGTGGATTTATAGGACAAGCTCTTGTTAAGAAAGCCATTGCCTTAGGTTGCAAAGTCCGTGGCTTAGAAATCAATCCTATGCGAGCAGAAGCAATTCGTTATCATTTTGGTATCGAGGTTGTTAACGGTAGTATACTTGATCACAATACGCGCGCTGGTTCTTTGAATCATATTGATATTGTGATTCATACGGCTGCCATCATGAAAGAAAGCGGTTCCATGCCAGAATTTCGCAAGGCAAATGTGGAAGCAGCTTACCAACTTGCTGATGAAGCCAAGCGCGCTAAAGCAAAAGTTTTTGTTCAACTTTCCAGTGTTATGGTATATGGATTTGATTATCCAGAAAATATTGATGAAGATGGAGCCTTAAAGGGAGAGAACAATCCGTACTGTCAGACCAAGATCGAAGGCGAGCATGCAATCATGCCACTCAATGAACCTCCAAAATTCGGTGTAATTATTATTCGACCTGGCGATGTCTATGGACCAGGATCTGAGCCTTGGGTGCGTCGACCTCTCAACGTTATGGATAAGGGACTTTTTGCCTTACCCGACGGAGGCAAGGGAACAATGAACGTAACCTATGTAGACAATCTCGCCGATGGAATATTTCTTGCTATAGAGAATCGCGCCTACGGTGAAAAGTTCAACATAACTGATGGTTCTACAGTATCTTGGGCAACATACTTCAATCGCTTGGCCCAAATTTCTGGCAGACCGAAGCCCAAATCGCTTCCGTATCCAATTGCAAAGGCCTTGGTTCAATCAGTTTCTTTCGTATATAAAATGTTTGGTGGAGAAGCTCCTGTAACAGCAGAAGGATTGGATTTTGTTATGCGCCCGCATCCTGTATCGACCGAGAAAGCAAAAGTTCGACTTGGATTTGTTCCAAAAATTGATTTCGAAGAAGGAATGATTCGAACCAGAGATTGGCTTAATGATCAAGGATTGATTCGTTAAAATATTAAAGCAAAATCCATATTTTCTGTATTTTGATGTTGGATGACCAAGTCTACCGTGCAATATTTCCTTTTCAAAAACCCCGTTTTCCAAACTGATGGTAGAAAAGAACAGGATTTAACATGCAAAGAACATTTATTATGATCAAGCCTGATGCTGTGAAGAACGGCCACGTAGGCAACATTCTAGCACATATACAAAAAGAAGGATTCAAAACTAGAGGTTTAAAACTTATTCAATTGTCGTTGAGCGATGCTAAACAATTTTACAAAGTTCACTCTGAACGTCCATTCTACAACGACCTCTGCAGTTTTATGGCTTCTGGTCCTATCGTTGCCGCAGTTCTAGAAAGAGACAATGCCGTTCTCCACTGGAGAGAGGTGATTGGAGCAACCGATCCAAAAGAAGCAAAAGATGGTACAATTCGCAAGCTATATGCGGAGAGCAAAGAAGCAAATGCAGTACACGGTTCTGATTCTGATGAGAACGCAGAATTCGAAATTAGTTTCTTTTTCAAAGGATACGAACTCGTTTAAGTAAATTCTCCTTTCCTTATTTAAGGAAAGGAACGATTCCTTCATAATGCAAAGTCTTTCGAAAGATTTTTCCCGATTGGTAACAACTAGAAGGTCGGCTTTCGAAGACTTCTTCGCAAGCAGCATCCATCCATTAATAAGAACCAAATCTCACGAGAGACTTGCCCAAGCCATGATCTATAGTTTGGACGCGGGTGGCAAAAAAATTCGTCCCATTCTAACGATCTCATCTTATCTAGCTTCCAATCAAAGCTTAGATCAGAAATCGAAATCACAATTCCATTCTACTTTAGATTCAACTTCAAATCCAGATTCAAATAAAATTTCCAGTAAGGATTCCATATTAGATTCCAATAATACTGAATTGTCGATACAAGAACAAAATGTTCTCTATCTTGCATCTGCCTGCGAACTCATACATACCTATTCATTGATTCATGATGATTTGCCCGCTATGGATGATGATGATCTAAGACGGGGTCTACCAACTTGTCATGTGAAGTTTTCAGAGAGTACCGCAATTCTTGCCGGAGATGCATTGAATTCATTGGGATTCTACTTAATCTCTAAAGTGAAATTGAAATCAGAAGAAGGGAATTCAGTTATATCTGATGCGGACACTCTGCACGCTGATCTATTGGAAATACTACATGCTGGTGCAGGAATGGATGGAATGGTTTCTGGACAATCGGAAGATCTGGAAATGGAAGGTAAATTTTCTACCGATCCTAAACTGAATTCCATCGATGTCTTGGAACGGATTCACAAAAGGAAAACGGGAGCCCTTATCATCGCTTCTTTGTTACTCGGTAATCGCCTAAGAGAAGACTATAAATCTCGAGAAAATTTAGTTTATACTTACGGTGAGAAGCTGGGACTACTCTTCCAAATGACTGACGATATTCTAGATCACGAAGGAACCAAAGAAGAATTGGGCAAGACTCCTGGTAAAGATGCAAAAGGTGGCAAGCTCACATATGTTTCTCACTACGGACTCGAAGAAGCGAAATCGAAAGTTAAAAATCTAATCGATGATTTGGTTATTTTAGCTCAGGAATTGGAATCTCAAGAGGAAATCTTTTTTAAGAATCTACCTATATACATTGGCCTCAGAAAAAATTAGATTAGATGAACTTCTCTTGGAGAAGAATCTCGCAGATCGTATTGAAATAGCGAGATCCATGATTCTTGCAGGTTCAGTACTTGTAAATGATCGTGTTGAAACTAAAGTTGGAGTCTCGTATCCGAGAGAGGTTTCTATCCGGATTCGCTCTAAAGTTAAGGAGTATGTCTCGCGTGGTGCCTACAAACTGTTAGGTGCTTTTGAGAGTTTTCCGAAAGCTACTCCTCGAGATAAAGTCTGTGTTGATTTAGGTGCATCTACTGGAGGATTTACTCAGGTTTTATTGGAAAAATCTGCTAAAAAAATACTGAGTGTTGATGTAGGTTATGGTCAGCTGATCGAGAAGATTCGTAAAGACCAGAGAGTTATTGTATTGGATCGTTTCCATTTCAAGAATCTCACTTGGAATCATATCAATGAACCACCGACAGACTTGTTTATCACTGCGGATCTTAGTTTCATATCCATAAAATCAGTTTTTACTTTGCTTAGTAGTCTTCATTCACAAGCGAAGGACTATGAAATAGAAGCATTGCTTTTGGTGAAGCCTCAATTTGAAGTAGATAGTGAAACTTTAGAGAAAGGAATTTTAAAAGATCGTCGAATCGCGATCAGTGTTTTGAAATCAATCATTCGGTATGCTATAAAGGAAACGGGTGCTAAGTTTATAGGAGCTTCCGATTCGAAATTAGAAGGTATGGATGGCAATCGAGAATTCTTTATCTATTTGAAATGGGTCGATTGATAGGGAATTTTGAATTCAACACAGGTTCCATTGTCTCCGCTCAACAAAAATTCTCCGTCCAGAAGCTTGGTGATGCTTTTCGCTATAACCAAACCGAGTCCCTTAGGAATCGAATCTATTCCATCTTCGAAAGGATTTGTAAGTTGGGTTGCTTGTAAGCCAACGCCATTGTCTTTTACTTTTAATATCAACTGATCTTTATTTCTATTCCAGCCAAATTTGACATGAACTTTTGCACCGGATTTGTCTCCAGGAAAACCATACAATAATGAATTATTGACAGATTCGCTGACAAGAATTGCAATCTTAAGAGCAATTTCTTGACTTAGCTGAATGGATTCCGCTTCAATTTCAATATCTGGAAGAGTGTCTTTGGCGGTAAAATGTCGATCTAGGCAGAGATATGTAATCCTGGATATGAATACACGCATATCAATATATTCAATATTATTATTGTTGTATGACAATGATTGGAATAATCGTATTGGAGAAAAGCGTTCATTATCTTGTAGAAATTCATCTCTGTTGCGAATCAAGGAAAATGGTTCTGGATTCGAATCCATCACTTCGGCAATCGGATGATAGGAAATGGAATCTATTATGGAATGATTATCCTTGTTGAATCGATCTAAGAATATTCGATTGAGGGCAAGAGAAACGGCAGTCTCCAATTCAGTTGCTTTGAAAGGTTTGGCGACATATCCATAACACCATTCTTCCTCAGCTCGCAGTTTAGTTTCTGCATCAATATTACCAGTAACGAAAACGATTGGTGTTCCAAATAATTTCCATAGAGTCTGTGCAGTATCAACCCCATCCAAATTCCCTTCCAAATGAATATCCATGACAACTAAGTCAGGTGCCTTTTCGGAAGATACTTGGTAGGCCTCATCGCCCGAAGTCACTACCATAATAACGTTGTAACCTAAACGTTGCAACTTATGGGATATATTCATCCCGATCACTGGTTCATCTTCAACGACGAGGATATTAATTTTCCCCATATTTGCCAATGATAGATCGGCGTGGTTAGCTTAAAGTTTTTTTAGAAAACTATTTTTTTTTATGTTGAAGTAAGTACAAATTGTCTTTTATTTGTAACAGATGGCTGAAATCAATAGCAAGCAACCAGAAAACGTTCCTGGAGCGTACTATGTTGATACAAATTGTGTTCCTTGTAATGATTGTATCCACGAAGCACCCAATAATTTGAAATACAATAGTGATGAGAGTCATGTATATGTATTCAAACAGCCTGAATCCCCCGATGAAATCAAAGCAATGAAGAACGCAATGTCTGTCTGTCCAGTTGAAGCAATTGGCAATGATGGAACTTGAAGTTATTCGGAATCTTTCTAAATTTTGTAATGAGTATTTTTATACCATTTGGTATATGAAAATAGCAGAAAGCTCCAGAGAATTATAGATCATTCGATAGAAAGTTTGAGTTGGCCAAATAAAATTTATTTTCTAGATTTTATAAATTTATCCATAATTTCTGCGACATGAACTGACCTCTCATAATGCAATGCATGTTTCGTGCGAGGCAAAATGAACAATTGAGATTTTCGAATCCACTTGGAATAATTCTTCATCATACCCGGTGTTGTTAGTTCATCTTCATCGCCAGAGATAATCAAAGTAGGAAGTTTGATTTCTTTTGCTCTGTCTCCAAAGAAAATTTCCTTTTCTCTTCGAATAGTATTCTCCGCCAAAAATTGATTTTCTATTCCGTTCCAAGTTGCCAAAAGTATCTTGCGAGAAAGCCAAGAGGGTTGGGGAAATTCTGCATGATACAAATGAGTTAATAGATGGCGAATATCGGAATCGTTTTTTGGAAATAAAATTTCTTTCATCTCATCCCGATTGGGATGGGGAACTCCGCCAGTTGCGAGTAGAATTAATTTCTTAAATATTCCATTATTTTTATTTAATTTTTGATCCAATAAAACCATTTTTTGAGAGATCAACCCACCCATGCTATGACCACATAATATCATCTCTGTTGTAAAAGTTTTCTCTAGCGACCTATACAATATGTTCGCTATGACATCAATCTGATATAGATATGAAACTTTTGGCAAACGACTGAAACCATAACCAGGATGATCGGGTATTAGAATTCTTCCTTCATATGGTAAATGATCTAGAAGCTTGCGGTAACCATAACTCAGATCCAGGAAACCATGGACTAGCACAAGTGTGGGAAGTGTTGGATTTCCATCCCGTTCCAAAAAGAAGACAGAATGTCCGCCTAAGTCAATAAATTTCTCATGAAATCCTAGAACTTTCTTCATATAGGAAATTCGACTTCTCGAATAGAGGTAAAATAAAAAATGGAATAAGAATTTCATTGCAAGCCTCTCTGTGATTATCTATAATGAATCAAAATGAAGGGAATGGATCTAATCTCACTGGATAAGGCGTTTTATCCCCTTCATGAAGGTGTGATCATCCTTGACTCTGCTACCTATACCATACTTTCAATCAATCCAAAATTGGAAAGTATTCTTGGTTACTCCCGTTCAGAAGTCATTGGCAAAGAATTGGATTTTCTGTTTCCAGAAGATAAAAAAATATTCAAAATTATTGATATTTTAACAAGTAAGAATAATCCAAAAAAAATCCTTTGGCAACTATCAACTAAGCTAGGAAATGTTATAGAGATTGAATTTACATTCCAAATTCTAAATTTCAATGAAGATAATAATGCATATTTAATTTTTTATATTCAAGATATTTCTGAACTTGCTTCCATCTCACAAAAAATAGATTTTTCACAAAATCTATATCGAGCGATTCGCGAAATAAAAACCTTACTGTTTACATCGAACAGCTACGAAGATATTTTTCAATCAGTCTGTGAATCATTGCAAAAGGCTCGTGGTTTTGATTTGGTATGGGGAATAAGATTAGAAGAAGGGAGGAAGCTACCTAGCTTTTCTGATCGAAAGAATTCCAATGGAGAGTATATTTCCAAAATTCAAAAAATTCTTGAGTCTAGTACAGAACCAATTCCAATCCTGGAAGTGATCAATGATGCACAGAATCTGATTCAATTCTTCGAGAAAGATAATCGAGATAGGTATAGTGAATGGTATAAAATATTTTTACCTCATCAAAATATATATTCGCTGTGCCTTCAAATTTCTTGGGATGACAAGATCTATGGCGCAATTGAATTAATGCATTTTAGCCAGTTCCCAATTACAGAAGATGATATTCGTGTCTTCCAAGAATTTGGAGCTGATATTGGTTTTACTTTTTATTCCAAAAAAACTGAAGAAATTAAAACTCAAGCAATTAAGAAAATTGAATATCAAGGTATTCTGTTGGATACTATTGAAGTTCCGATCTTATCAATCAATAGGGAAGGAATGGTTCAATATTCTAATAGTACTGCAGAGAATATTCTAAAATACAGTTTTAATGAAATGGAAGGACGAACCGTTCGAGATTTTCTCGGTCTTACGAATTCTACTCTTGATTTTATTCAGTCGAGAAGTACTCGTCGTGAACTTATAATTCAGAATGATAGAATACCATTATTTCCTGCCTTATTGCATTCCTCACCTATTCGAGGTTTATCTGGAGATTTTCACGGAGTAATGATCGTGATTTTTGACCTTACTGAACAGAAGAATCAAGAACAAATTATACGGGAATCTGAGAGCAAACTAAGAAATATATTCTCTGGATTAAACAATGGAGTAGTAATCGTAGATCAAAATGGTGGAATACTTGATGTCGCTCCAGTTCTCAAATTTCATCTATTCCAATTTTTGAATATTGAGAAGCAAGAAAAAATCTTTGAGTTCTTAGATCACAGTCAAGCTGCAAATCTACAATTGCTCATTCATCGTTGCATAGAGAATTGGAAAGTGGAGATCGCAGAATTTTCATATAACTTTTTAGGAATGGAGAAATTCTTTTCAGTAAGATTTCTTCCAGTTAAGAAATATTCTCAGGTGGATCAGGCTGTGATGTTGGTTTTTACAGATATTACGCAAACGAAAAATCTCAATCATATGTTGATAGAATCAGCCAAATTTGCTAGTATCGGAGAGTTGTCGGCAGGAATCGCTCATGAGATCAACAATCCTTTGCAATCGGCTTTACTATATCTTGAGGATCTACTGCAATCTGAAGAGGAGGATCCTAACGAACGGAAAAAAATTCTGGAAACTATTGAATCAGCCATTCTTAGAATCAAAGCATTGGTTGAGAATTTATTGGACCTAGGTCGTACTCAGTCTACCGAGAAGGTGAAATCTTCACCTGAATGGATAATGTTTCGTGCATTAGATCTAATGGATGCAAATTTACGAAAAAAAGGCATAAAGCTGGAAAAACGAATTGATGCTGATCTGCCATTTATTATCGTAAGGTGGCAAGAGATCGAACAGGTTATAATAAATTGTATTATGAATTCAATCAATTCAATAAGCGAAATGGAGCATCCACCTGTTAATCCGACTATTAAAGTTTCATTGAGTAGTGAAAGATTTGTCGACAAAGATTGGGTAGAATATACAATTGAGGACAACGGTTCGGGAATGCCAAAAGAAATTCAAGATAAGGCATTTCTTCCTCTGTTTACAACACGACGTAATAAACAAGGTACCGGCTTGGGACTTTCCATTTCAAAAAAGATCATCACCGATCATGAAGGCGAGATTGAGTTTATCAATCACGGAGGTGATGGTAGCAAAATTTCAATCCTTTTACCAGCTTTTTATCCTCAGGAGAATTGATGGAGTCGACTGTTCTAATCATTGATGATGAAGAATCAATACGAAGTGCACTCAATCGTGTTTTGTCCCGAGAAGGATATGTTACAATTCTTGCAGAGACAGCAGAAGAAGGCATAGAGATTTTAGAGAAGAAGAATGTCGATGTTGTAATATCTGATATTCTAATGAAAGGCTTGAGCGGAATTGGAGTCATTCAATGGGCAAGCGAAAGAAAGTTAAATATTCCTATCATTCTAATTACTGGAAATCCTGACATCACATCAGCCGGAGATGCTGTTCGATACAAAGCTTTTGATTATATCCCGAAACCCGTTCAAAGAGCTCGAATATTAGAAGTTGTATCTAATGCAATATTGAACAAAAAGAAAATAGATGCCAAAGAATTAGAGCTATTAGATTCCAAGAAAAAAGAATTCAATCTTCTTCTGAAGAATCGAGATTTGAATTTACAGAACTCAATTATTTTAGAATCAACATCTGATTGTATAATAACAATTGATAGTCGTGGTCTTATTCATTCTATAAATGCAGCCACTCTTCATTTGTTTGGTTATAAAGAGTCAGAAGTAATTGGTTCAACCCCAGAATTTTTATATCCAGAGCGAAAAAAAATAAGATACAATCGATTGGTTAATCGCTTTATAAAAAGTTCTATTCGATTGGTACAAAAAAGATTGTTAGATGTAGAATTTAAAAGTAGAGCCGGGAAAATCATTTTTTGCGACATCTCAATATGTCGTTACGAGTTGTCAGGTGAGAGGTTTTTTAGCGCAATTCTGCGTGACAACACAGAAAAAAGAAATATGATCAACAATCTAATTGAATCTGAGCGAAGGGCGTTTCTAAACACAATTGCAGCAAGCATTGGTCACGAGATCAATAATGCTTTAACATCAATTATGGGATTTGTCGAATTGGCAATTGAACCCAATGCTACTTCCGTGATAAAAGACCGAGCGATACAAATTACGATGACTCAAGGACAAAAACTAAGAAATCTAACCGCCAATCTTTTGACTTTAGGTAGACAAGAAAAATTAGGATGGTCCGCGAATAAAAAAGAAATTTCTGATCTGAATAATTGTGTGGATTCTGTTCTTGATTTTTTTGAGAAAAGTATGAGGCTTAAGCATTGCAATCTAATTGTAAATAAAACAAATTCTCAACTTAATGTAATTGGCAACAGTGATCAATTGGGATTGATAATTTCTAATTTAATATTGAATTCTGCGGATGCGACATACAATAATGGCAATATTATTATTTCAACATCCATAGAGGAAGGCAAACCTATTCTGAGAATCAAAGACAATGGCGTTGGTATGACGGAAGAAGTTAAATCTAAACTCTATGAACCGTATTTTACAACCAAAGAGCTTGGAAAAGGAACCGGTCTAGGAATGTTTGTTGTAAAAGAAATTTCTGATTTATATGATATAAAAATTGATGTGGATTCTCATATCAATCAAGGAACCATATTTACTTTAAGATTCCAAGCACCTAAACCTCCAAAAAATATTCCCGTCCCCAAAGCTTAACTAATGATCATTAATGAAGAAGATTATGAACTGACTCCCTTGCAGGAAGAAGCCTCCACTAGAAAATATTTCTTGGCGAGTCATCCTGATAAGGAGTCAATCGTTGTATGCAGAGATATTTCTATAAACCAAGACTTTATAGAATTGGCTCGGTATCTATCAGATTCTAATTTTCTTGTTCCAAAGATTTATGGAACCAATAATGTACAAAATACAATCTATCAGAGTTTTCTTGGACCTGATGACATGTCGACTTTACCTATCTTCGAATATTCCAATAAGCTTAAGGATATCATTGATGTCATTTTGAAATTACAAGAGCTAGATCCTCCAGGCATTGTTCGAGCAAGAAAGTTTGATTATGATAAATTACACTCAGAAATATTAATAACGATTGATGCTTTCTCTCGATGGAAGACAAAGTTCAATTTGAATACAACTATATCCGAAGAATTGAAGATATTTTTCGAAGAATGCTGCGCGTTTCTTGCAAAATACCCCAGATTAGTATTTACTCATCGTGATTTTCATTGCCGCAATCTAATCATAACGCGCGAAAATGGAATTGGATTGATCGATTTTCAGGATGCTAGAATGGGTACACCCCAATATGATCTAGTTAGTTTATTATATGACGCATATCGACCGCTAGACTTGGATATTCGAAGAGAATATTTAGAATACTATCGCGAAAGAACAAAATTCAAAGATTATAAATTTTACGAAACTTATTATTTACAAGGTTTACAAAGATCTTTTAAAGCATTGGGAACCTACCTAATTCAAGTTGGAGATAGAAATAACGCCAAATTTATTCCAAGTTTATTTTCTTGTCTCAAAAATTTGGAAGAATTATGCCAAATAGGTTTGTTACCTGACTCAGTTTTTATATTTCTACATGAATTGCAGACAGAATTAGAATTGATTGAATTGAATATGGATAAGGCGACTTGAGAGTCTTTATTCTAGCTGCAGGTTTCGGTAAGCGAATGGGTGAATACACATTGAAAATACCCAAACCAATGCTCGAAATTGATGGAATCCGCTTGATTGATTATGCATTGATGCTTGCTCGAGATTGGGGGGCAGATCAAGCAATTGTCAATACTCATTATCTAGCTTACCAGATTGAAAATCATCTTAGATCTTTTCATGCCTTTCCTTTATTTATTTCCTACGAACCAGAAATCTTAGGAACGGGAGGAGGAATATTTACTGGAATCAGAAGGTATTGGAAAGATTTATTCTCAGAATCAAGATCCAATCGAAAGTCAGATTATTTTCTTGTCATGAATCCGGATACAATTCTTATTCCTCGGAACAAAATGAACGCATCAGGAAAATTTTATCCTGATCTCATTATGGAGAAAACTGTTATAACTTCATCAACTAAAGGTTCCACATTGCCATTATCCCATTTATATTTAAAAGAATTACCGGAAGATGCAACTTACACAGGTTTGTTTTTGAAAGACGGCAAGGTCAAATTTCATCCGACTCCTGAATCAGTTCCTTGTTATTATATTGGGCTATCCATATTTCAGATCGCAGCCTTTCGAGGAATCGATTTCAAAGCGGGCGAGAATTTTGAATTGGGTAGCATTTGGAAAAAATTAGCAGAGCAAGATCAACTGACTGGAGAAATATTTGAGGGCGATGCAATTGATATAGGTGAGAAAGAATTTTATGAATCTGTGCAATTTGGTAATTCTATATTTGATGGAAAAGAAAATGAAATTCGTGACTCGATAAGAAGTATGTTTTCATTAAACAATATTTGATTTATCATCTCTCGATTATAATGCAATTGACATTGGATTGCTAAAAATCAAATTGGAAAGGATCCTAAATAATTTTTATATTTAGAGAAGCATTTATATAAAGAGGATTTTCATGTCTGGACATTCTAAATGGGCAACAATTAGAAGAAAAAAAGGAGCTCTCGATGCAAAACGCGGAGCTATTTTCACCAAATTAGCGAAAGAAATTTCTGTAGCAGCAAAAGAAGGCGGTGGTGATCCTGAAGGCAATCCTAGGTTGAGGCTTGCTATCCTCAAAGCGAAAGGCTCAAATATGCCCAAAGATAATATCGAGCGCGCTGTCAAAAAAGGTACAGGCGGTCTAGAAGGGCAAGTGTATGAAGAATTTCTCTATGAGTGTTATGCACCAGGTGGAGTGGGCATTCTCGTCGAAGCACTAACCGATAAGAAATCTAGAACGACTCCCGAAATAAAAAGCATTCTAACCAAATCTGGTGGTTCACTTGGTAACCCAGGATCTGTAAGTAGATTGTTCGAGCGCAAAGGTGTAATCACACTCAAGAATGATCTTATTTCAGAAGAAGAATTATTCGATCTAGCTGTAACTGCTGGTGCGGACGATTTGTCCAATGAAGATGGGATTTATACAATCAACTGCGCACCTGATGCTTATGAGAACGTACAGAACGCACTGAATAGCAAGAATTTAAGTACAGAAGAATCAGAAGTTAAATTCATACCAATGACAACAGTGGAAATTTCTGAGAAGGAACTTGCAGAAAAGGTTATGAAATTGATTGATAACTTAGAAGGCAATGATGATGTTCAAAGTGTCAGTTCGAATTTTGAACTAGCTGATGGATTAGAAATTGATTGATATTTTCTACTCTTTAGGTTATGAAAGGGAATCATCTAGCTATTGTTATATAAATAATTCTTTGCTAAGATTCGTTTTGTGATAACGCTTGGTATTGATCCGGGATCGCATAGAATCGGATATGCTTTTATGGAGCGTAGTCAATCGAGAGTGCGTCCAGTTGTATTAGAATACGGAACTATTGAGATCCCGCCAAAAACACTTTCTCCTGCAAATTTGATCTTGATTCAAGCAGAACTCAATTCTCTAATCGAGAAAATCAAACCTGATCGTGCATGTGTAGAAAATCTTTTCTTTTCTAAGAATAAAAAGACTGCACAACAAGTTTACGAAGCCAGGGGAGTGATTCTACTAATTCTTGGAATGCACCAAATTCCAATTTACGAATTGACTGCTAATCAGATTAAGAAAGGAATATCTGCTTCTGGATCAGCAGATAAGAAAGCTATCAGAAGATCTATACAATTGATTCTTGGAATGACACCCGAAGGTCATGATGATTCTTGGGATGCTATTGCTTGTGCCTTTGTTGGTTTGGCATTGTAGAATTTAATAATTTACCAACTACCACTTGCTTGGTGGACTTTTGATGAAATCTCAACTTTTGACATTCTTATGATTCTACTCTCATCATCCGGCATAGAAGTAGCGATTTGGTAATGTGTTAAGAAATGATAGATTCCCAAACCACTTCCAATAAAGAAATCCATCAGACCACCGAGCATATAAGCCAATGGCCAATTAGATGTCACTAGATAAGCTATACCACCAAATACCAATCCGGATATAAGTGCGATCATCATATATCTACCTTTAGCCATTAGAGACAATGAAAATCCAAGGAGAAAGGACATGCTGCCCGTAATTCCATAAATCAAAATTAGTAATTTAGTTTCATATTCCATCAGTTCTAAAGATACGGTCTAAGAATCTCCTCGGTTGTCGACCATAACCTTTTTCTTTTCTCAATATTTTTGGACTCAGAAGTACTATTCTTGATTTTGCATTTATCAAAATATTTACCAGTTACGGTTTCAACATCAGGTGAAGAACATAGATAAAAACTAGTCATCGAGCCACGATCTTCATTCATTGCAAAAAATGTTTTTACAACTCCAAGTGCGTTCTTTAGAAAACCAGAATTATTATTGCCGAATTGTGAATGAACAAAACCTGGATGCAATGCATTCACAGTAACTTTGGTATCTTTGAGTCGATCAGCCAGTTCATATGTAAACATTATATTCTCAAGCTTGGACATTTGGTACGCTTTCCAGCCACTATAACTTTTCTCACCTTGTAGGTTATCGAAATCTAGAACTGCGCCAACATGAGCTTGGCTTGCTGTGTTTACAATTCGGGAATTCCCTGAAGCTTTCAATAGATCAAGCAGTTCATGAGTCAAGAGAAAATAGTTCAGATGGTTCAACGCAAAAGTTGATTCATGTCCTTCCGCTGTAATTGTTTTCTTGGAGAAGAGGGCTCCAGCATTGTTTAAAAGAACATCTAATCTTTTCAGTTTGCTTTTGATTTCTGATGCAACTTTCTTAACCTGCGAAGGTAAAGAAAGATCCGCAATGAAAACTTCGATATTCGAATCTACGTTCAATTTTCGTAATCTATCTGCAACTGCTTCTGTCTTGCTACGATTTCTGCCAACGAGATATAAATTCGCTCCAGCTATTGCAAGTTTTTCTGCGGTTTTTTTCCCAATTCCATCGGATGCGCCAGTGATTACTACATTTTTGCCATTCATAATTTTGTTCATTCTATGCAATTAGACTTTTCAATTCAAGGTTTCTGTAGGAATTTAGAATCATAGATGAAAAAGATTGAACATATAATTGGCTATCTCTTTATAAGATTTATTTTCCTTCCCTTTCAATTCCTACCATATGAGGCTTGCCTTGCTCTCGGTAGAATGGTCGTTCGAATTCTTGCTCCTTTAGCCAAAAGTAAGATAAAAATTGCACGAGAAAACATTGAATTTGCTTTTCCCAACCTAACAGAACACGAACGACAAGATATATTGAAGAAGCATTTGATCTATCTTGGTGAAATGATTGCCGATTCACTTTACGCTCCAAGGATCGATGACAGATGGCTCAAAAAATATTTTGTCTATGAAAATGGTGCAGAAGAGTTGGATGAAAAAATCACCAAAGAAGGATTAGGTGTTGTGATGATTTCTGGACATTTTGGAACTTGGGAGGTTCTTGTTCATTGGTTGGGATTGCAACACAAAGGATTAGGGATTTATAAGAAAATGCGAAATCCTTGGGCTGATCGATGGTATCGGAGACTAAGAGAGAACTCCGGAATTCAATTGGTTCCAACAATTGAGTCGGCCGGTCCAACAGTCAAAGGTCTCAAGAAAGGAAGATGGGTTGGTTTTGGTGCGGACCAAAATGCGGGTAAGTCGGGAATTTTTGTGCAATTTATGAATCGTCCTGCTTCAACATTCCAAGGCCCAGCTCTTATGGCATATCTAACGGGAGCAAAGATGATTCTCATTAGTTTCCTGCGTGGGGACAAAGATAAGAAAGTTCACGTACATATTAGAGATCTCGGTGTTGTAGATAAAGATAAATTTCCAGATCGAGACGATGTAGTTAGATACTATACACAGATGTGGACGCAAGCACTTGAAGAGGAAGTACGTAAAACTCCTGAACAATATTTCTGGGTTCATCGTAGATGGAAAACTAAACCTGGAGATTTTGAAGGTCAGGTTTGAAATAGCTAAAGTTTGTATATAGTAGTTCTGATTCAGAATCGAAAAGAAATTCTCGCGGACGCAAGTAAAACCGCAAAAGTTTTATTGCTCTATTCAAATCTCGTAGAACTTCTTCGTCACCAATCTCATAAAACAATTTGTATCTTAAGCATATGTCTCTTAACTAATCAAAATGCTTAAAATGGCTGGTTCCACTGACAAGTGTGTCTGCTAATTATCAAAGTCCTAGTCTGTTTTTGATTATATTATTAATGGATTGGAGAATCCTAACAGAGAATCAATATTAATTATTCCAAGAATTGTCTTATAGATCGGTCCAAGTGAAAGAACTTTAACGCGCCCAGTTTCCAATTTCCATATATTCAAATTCAATAATTTTTACTTGCCAATTTCATTAAATCTCTGTTCTCTCATATTTATGTTCAAAATATCAAAAAAACTCTCTATCATTTTCATTTTCATTTTCGCACTCGGTTGCCAGAATGAAAGTAATAACGAAGAAGAAACTGCGACAAATGCATTTCTTTTAATACTGGCCAATCCAGCAAGATGTGCATCAGGCACTTGTACTTGCGATGTTCCATCGCAAAGAATTTGTCTTGATATGTCTAATTCTGAAGCCACAATATCAAATGCACGATCTGCTTGTACTCGATTAGCTGGAACATTTTCAAATACTTCATTATGCTCCACTGAAAAAATTGTTGGAACATGTGCTGGCCTTCAAACAAACGTAAGTGCTATTACATCCATTAAGTATTATGATTATTTTTCTAGTGTTAGCAACTCTTCAACTCATTCATCTAATACTTCGTCCTGTACTGATTTTGGAAGTACTATGACCTATACAAAATCAACGAGTGGACCTCGTATTCGATTTACTAATAACAGTGGTAGCGGCGAAAATTACACCCTTCATTCTAGTACTGCATGTGGAGCTGGAACCTTATCTGCCACTATTGGAGCCGTAGCGAATGGCGCAACAACAGCTTATAGTACTGTTCCAGAAGGAAATTTTGCTATCAGTTTTAACGGTGGAACTAGTTGTTCTAATTTATTGCTCAATATTGGAAACGGTATGGTTAGAACTATTGTTTCAGGAACGTCAAGCTATACTATTTCTGCTACTACTGAATAAAAATTCTTATTCATCTAACTCCGTGATGCTAAAAACATTTTCATTCGATTCTTATAGCTCACGGGGTTCCTTAATGGAAATCCATATTCATCAGCTTTCCTAGTTCCCGAGTTAGATTTTTTTATTGCATTTTATAATTTACACATTTGAGTAACATCTAGTCTCTTACCGAAGCTTGCATCATTCCAAAAGTAAAGTTCGCTGAAATGTTAGTCAATACTATGAGCTTTGCTGAGTGATTCAAGGTGCATTTTTAAAAAAAGATATTTGACATCACTTTTCTCAATCGATTGTGAATTCGTAATTAGGTGAATTTTCTTAAGAAATTTCTATCTAGATAGTAACCGGAAACTCCATAACCAATCAATAAGCTCAAGTAAATGAATCCGAGATTCAATGTATTGTAATTATTTGATGTTCTTATCGTAATCAAAGAAAGAATGATCAATACTATAAAGATCATGCTCGCAATCACCATTGGGAATGGTTGTGGAAAGCTTGGAGCTTTCGGTTTTGAAATGGATTTTGGTATCGATACAGAATTCGATTTCGGTTTCGATTCCGATAGCTTGGAAACGGTGTTTTGATTTTTGATAGAATTTATTTCTTGATTCTGAACGAGTGCTCCAGGTCTACCGAACACAAATATTAGCTTATTGCGCCATGAGTATTCTTGCATCAATGCCTTTAGAATACCATAAAAAGTATGTAGATTTGCCAGTATAGGATTGAATGAATTGAGAGGTTTTACGATACCATACTGGGGTTCATTCTCTTCGTTCTGGAAACTACCGAACAGTCTGTCCCAAAATATAAAAACCCCTGCATAATTCTTATCAAGATACTCTGGATTTCGAGCATGGTGTACTCTATGGTGCGAGGGAGTTACAAATATAAATTCAAACCAAGCTGGTAACTTTTTTATGAATCGAGTATGAACCCAAAATTGATACAGTCTATTCGTTGCATCCACAAGCAGCATTATATGCCAAGGAACTGATAATAATGCAAATAGAGAATAGAAAATCAAAGCAATTCCATTTCGAAGAAAAGACTGGCGAAGTGCGACTGTTAGATTGTATTCCTCACTGGAATGGTGGGCTACATGTGATGCCCATAAAATGTTGATTTCATGTGAGAATCGATGGTTCCAATAGAATAGAAAATCTAATGTCAAGAATAGAAAACTCCAAGAGAATATGATCCATATCCACAAGATTTCCATGCTTATATCAATGTTGAAACTGCTTATCTGAGAAGGGTAAAAAATAAAAGGAGGAATGGAATTCCAGAATGAAACAGTATAACTACCCGCAAGATATAAATAGATTTGATACATGAAACCTAGTACAAATAAATCGGTTAGGCGACTGATTATGCCTAGGCTCATACTAGATAGGCTATCTGGAAGCGAATAATAATTTTTCTTGTTCCAATAATTGTATCCAATTTCAAAAAGAATCAAAATTATAAAAACTGGAATTAAGTATTCGATGAATTTCATAATTCATTTATAATTTTGAGTTTTTTAACGAGCAGGAAAATTTGCATAGTCTTCCATTTTAGTGAATTTACAATCATCCCGTTTGTAACCCAATTGATCTTCAAGTGTTATGAAGCGATTCATACCCATTGATATTTCGATGTCCTTACCAGTGAATTGCGAAGGATGTTCGTACCCACAAGAATGAGCGAGCGATAGAAGTTCTTTTCGAAATCCTTGTAAATATTTTCCTGCACGTTGAGACTTACTCGTGGGATTCAATCCTTTTTGTAACCACCAATTTTGTGTCGCGACTCCCGCTGGACAATGGTCTGTGTGACACTTCTCGGCTTGGATGCATCCAATGGAAAGCATTACTTCTCGTGCAACATAGATTAGGTCACAACCCATAGCAATAGCAACTACAGCTCGGTCTGGAAATCCTAATTTTCCTGCTCCAATCCATACGATTCGTTCGGATACTCCATATTGTTGAAATGTTGTGTAAACTCTCTGAAAGGCGATCTTAAAAGGAAGTGAAACGTGATCCGCATAAGTTAGAGGTGCTGCACCCGTTCCTCCTTCTCCTCCATCTATGGCGATAAAGTCGGGACCTTTTTTTCTTTTCTTCATTTCCTTTGCTAGGTCTATCCAGAATTCTATTTCGCCCACAGCACTTTTGATTCCAACGGGTAGTCCTGTTTCTGAAGCGATCATTTCTATAAAGTCTATCATTTCCGGAACGCTTGAGAATTCGGAATGCGAGTTCGGAGATATACAATCCTTACCTATTTCGACATGGCGGATTCTTGCGATTTCTTTATTGACTTTTACACCTGGCAGTATTCCACCTTTTCCTGGTTTGGCGCCTTGGGAAAGTTTAATCTCGATTGCTCTTACATGAGGTGTTGACCCAATTTTTTCTTTCAAAACATTGATATTGAATCTTCCATTTGCATCTCTTGCGCCAAAATATCCAGTACCCATTTGCCACACAACGTCTGCACCGTTCAAATGGTACGGAGACAAACCACCTTCTCCCGTATTATGGAAAGCTCCAGCAATATGTGCTCCTTTGTTGATAGCAAGGACTGCGTTCTTGCTTAAGGATCCAAAGGACATTGCAGAAATATTTAAAATTGAATATGGGCGGTATGGATATTTCCTTTTATTGAATTCACCAATCACTTTCAGACAAGGGATACATGTTGGATCATCAAGAATTTTAAAAGCTCTTGATTCTGGATAAGGAAATGCTTTATGCTTTATAATTGGATAACCAGGCTCGTATTGTTGCTCAGTTGTTCCAAATCCGAAATTACTATTTTGTCCTTTAGCAGTTGCATATATCCAGCGACGCTCAGTTCGATCGAAAGGTCTTTCTTCCTTATCGTTTGCGACCCAATACTGTCGCAGTTCTGGACCAATCATTTCCAAGAAATATCTAAGATGACCAACAACAGGAAAATTGTGCTTAATTGTATGATGAGTTTGTGAAATATCTTTTATAAATATTACAACTAAAAAAGTTAAAAATCCGATTCCTAGTGTATAAAAAGGATATGTTAAAATCCAGTTCCAAATTGTTTCCATAGAGAACTAGGATAATATTCTAATTCTAGAATGGCAAGCAGAGAAAATCTAAATAATCATACTTTCTTAATTGTATAACAGGGAATATAATTCGAACTTGCCATCTTCATTCTTCCTTGTTGAACAAAATAATTTAGAAGCGAATCAATAGCCTTCATCAATTCTAATTCTCCATGGATTTCAAAAGGGCCAAATTCCCGAATTCTTTGAATTCCATTTGCTTTAATATTACCAGCAACTATTCCAGAGAAAACTTTCCGAAGATTGGCAGCCAAAATGTCCTTAGGCAATGACCTATTTAATTCAATGGAGGACATGGCTTCATGAGTTGGATCAAAAGGAATTTGAAACTCATTTGGAATCTTGAGGTTCCAATTGAAATAAAAGGATTCATTGTTTGTAATACGTGAATCTTTGACTTCTGAAATTCGGTAATTCATATGTCTAGCCACTTCTGTTGGATCATCGATTATGATTTTGTAGCGCTTTGTTGCCTCATTACCTAGGGTAAAATTCAAAAAATCATCAATCTTTTGGAAATAGTCTTTTGAACTTGCAGGTCCTGTAAAAATCATTGGCAATTGCAAATTTTCATTTTCTGGTTGCAGAAGAATTCCTAGTAAATAAAGAATTTCCTCGGCGGTTCCAGCACCCCCAGGAAATATTATAATTCCATGTGCAATTCGTACAAATGCCTCCAGCCTTTTTTCTATGTCCGGCAAAATCACAAGTTGATTCACAATTGGATTCGGGGATTCAGCGGCAATTATACTTGGTTCTGTGACACCGATGTATCTTCCAGGTAAAGTTCTCTGTTTAGCTCGTCCAAAAGTTGCGCCTTTCATTGGTCCTTTCATTGCACCAGGTCCACAACCTGTGCAGATATCTAAGCCTCGAAGACCTAATTGATATCCTACTGTTTTGGAATAATCATATTCTCCTCTTGGTATCGAGTGCCCACCCCAGCAAACGACCAAGTTGGGTTCAATCTGTGAATTTAGTATATTTGCATTTCTTAATATTTCAAATACACTATTCGATATAAATGAAGGATTCTTATCATCATAGTCGCTCTCATTCTTTATCTCACAATGGAAGTAAGTAATATCTCGAATAACAGCTGATAGCAACTCCCGAATTCCGCGAATCATTTTACCATCAACAAATGCGCATTCAGGAGCATCCTTTAGATCAAGATGAATTCCCCGATTGACTTCATGAACTTGAAGGCTAAAATTTTTATACTTTTCAAGCATAGATTCTGCATCATCACCTTGCTCACCAGAATTTAGAACAGCAAGTGCGCATTGACGAAGAATCATTCCCACTTCATCGGTCGCTTGAGAAAGTCTTGCAATTTCCTTCTTTGATAATGTGTTTAGCGTTCCAAGTGGATAAATCTGTGTAGAGATTGGCTCGGCAAAATTATTAGAGTTGGTTTGTGATATATTTTTCATTTATATTTTCGATTCACGCTTTTACAGATTCTTTAATCTGAACTGCCCATTGTCCTAAAACCCTATAACCAAGAAAACCGATCATTATACTTCCTAATAGAAAAATCAACCGAGTTATCCAAATTGATACAGGTGGCTCAAATATGGAAAAAGATTTTTCGGGATTCGGTGATTCTGTCTCAAGTAAAAATTTTGAGATTTGCACATCGTTCATATTGTTTCTGGGAAAATCATAAGTATCGTAATTTGGATTGGTTGCATATTTATAACCATAATACAATTGTATTTTAGTTTGCAATTCTTGTTCTGCGGGAAGTTTGAAAAGAATCTCTTCTATGGGATGTGATACACTAATCTTAGTTAAATTTAGAGATTCGTTATCCTCATCAAAGATTTCAAGTTTCCAGCTTGAAAAGACTGTTGAGTTAAGTTGAATTAGATTATTACTCAGCAAATCTCTTTTATCTTGGTTAGAAGAAAATAAATTCCCTTGGCGAATTGAAATATACTCTTTAGAATCATTTAGGAAAAAAATTTCGTATTTTCGATTGAAGCTTTTTTCTGCAAATTCCAATTCAATGCTTTGAAAAGGCTTATGTTCGGGATTATCAAAAAAGTATATAGAAGAATTTGTATCGGAATTGATTTTCTTATTTGGAATATCAAGTGAATTCACAATCTGAGAAATCTGAGACTTCGGTTCATATTTTATAAATGGAAAAGTAAGCGGGATAGTGTTACCGATTTCAATTCTAAGATACTTAAAATGATCAACGTTTAATGAGATTTTACCAGAATCGGAGTCATCGGAATCATAATATTTATAAAGAAAACTTGATCTTTTGACGGTCCATTTGTCAATTGCGTCACCAAGATAGTAGATTACTTGACCATCGTAATTCTGACTAGATTCAACAATTATTTCATGCAAACGACTGTTACTTGGAATATTTGGAATTTCAAAAACAAATATTTGTTCACGAGATGTTTTCTTTTGGAAAATGATCTTTGGTTTTACAATTCCAGTCTGACCTGTTGGAACTTTTTTGGTCTGCCTTAGATATGGTAGTTGTTTGCCATTTTGAATCAATCGAATATCATCATAATAGGAACTTTTGTAAACTTCCTCGTCTAAGTCAACAACACCCCATTCTGAATTCTGAGATGTTGCAATCTGTTTTAATTCCTTAAAGAAACTATAATTTTCAGTTCGAACAGGGCTTGCTTCTATCCCTATTGCAGAAACTAAATATATGAGGAAAATAAATTGATATAATGATTTCATGTTAATCTCCAATAACTCTTGATTTAAATTTTTCATAAAACAATCCTAATAGCACCAATATGATGCCCAATGCAAACCCAGAAATAATCTTTGCTACTAAATTAAGATACCATATATCGAATAATATAAATTTAAAGATTACTAATCCAGTTAATACAATACCAATCCTTCTTAGAGTTGCCTTGCTTTTATAAAAACCGATAGCTAGGAAATTAGAAGCAAATATTCCAAGAACAACGGAATAACCTTGGCTTCTCAGATAAGGATCTATGACATTGTATCTAACTTCCCAAATGAATGCTAAGATTGCTAAAAATAGTGTACAGATTCCGAATGCATTTGTGATAAATTTGTTTCTTCCATCTTTCCAATTCAAATAGAATATCCCACCTAAGGCAATGCATGCAATGAGATAGATGATAAATCGAGAGTTCAAAATGATGACATCTGAATCATTCTCGATTCCTTCCAAAATTAGTCTTAGGATTGCAATAAACCAAAGAAAATAGGAAACAATATTCAAATGATTCAATTTGGAATCATTTATTCTAGTGTAAGTAGTCGACATATAAGCAAAAATTGCTGCGAAAATTATAAGAGAAAGTGATACCCAGTAACCTTCAGTTGAATTGAGCAAACTAATCAAGAAAATTACAATGGAAGTATAGAAGAGAATGGGAACCAGATATAAGTTCTGTGATTTTTTTGTATATTGATAGCAAAATCCCATGGCAACTAACGAAACATACATGATTGAATTTCCAAATTGGCTCGCATAGAAAATTTCTGTCAAAGAGGATATCGCGATTGCGCCGAATATAAGGTTTCCTGCAACCAATACCATCTTTATCAATTTATTAGCATCTGATTGAATACTCTTATTCAAATCTAAAAATAGTTCTCGGTATACAAAAAGTATCATCAGGAAATTGGCAAATGCAAACGGAGTAAAGAAGCTGCTTTTATGAACAGATTGTACCATCCACACGGCTAGAACAAGCCAGTTTGAAATAAAGACTAACAGTGGCGCCCATTTCCAATTATTTCCCTTGCTGATGTAAAGAAAAAGGAGGAAGTGAATTCCTAAATATAAAAATAAAAATCGATAAGAATTCTCACCCGTTGACAGAACTACCGGTGATAGAAATGAACCAATGTAACCAAAGAAATATAGAGCTTCACTTTTAGAAACTTTAGATAAAATTAATACTAAGATACTTAATAGCAAGAGATATACAAAAGTCTCAGCTAATGAGAAAAAATGGTAGTATCGATAAGCTGAGAATATCGTAAGATAGAGGATGGAGCCACCAGATCCAATTAAAGCAGTTGGTAATATTCGAAAATTCTTTCTGGCAAAAACTAAACTCACTCCCATGATTCCGAAGCCTAGGAGAAATCCCAAGAAAATTTTGCCTGAGTCCCCAATCCATTCGTTCTCAAAGGCTAAATCTAAAAACCATGCAGAAGCTAGAAGTAAGGCTCCAATACCTAATTTAGCGATCCAATTACCGCCGAAAAGAAATTCATACTTTTCCCAGAAATTACTCTCTGGTTGAACGGATACAACTTTCGTGGACACTCGACTAGTTGGAGTTGATTTTAAATTTCCAGTCGTTGAAGTTACATTTTGTTCTGTGTCAGATTTTGATTCAAATTTACGAATATCAGCTTTTAAGTTTCTGAGTTCTAATTCTAGAGTTTCTACCCTTCGTCTTATATCATTCAAATCTTGATTGGCCATCTAGTCTTGTAAGTAATAATCATATGGTTGGCCAGGCAATTCATTTTTGTATCAACTTCAATTGCTAAACCTTTAAATTAGAAATTTTGCGAAGGCAACGATTTGAAGGATATAATTTATTGCAGAACTTGATAAATATAAAGAATTTTGCTTATAAATCTGTATCAATCAATATTAAAGTGATATCATCTTCTCTTTTTTCGGATTTTGTCCATTGAAAAATGTCATCATTGATACTTTTGATTGCGGCTGCTGGCGTCAAATGTTGGGTCGAGATGAGAATCTGAATAAATCTTTCGGTTGTATACAAATTTCCTGAAGGATCTCTTGCTTCGATTATTCCGTCTGTATATAGAGCGATTCTATGAGAACCAATTAATGGAATTGTTTCTACAGCGAATTCTGGATTGGTCATCCAACCTATCATCCTTCCTTTAGGAAGCGATTCAATTATTTCTTGAGTTGATTTATTCAATATCAATAAAGGTGGATGACCAGCTCTTGAGTGTAACAATGCTTTGGTTCTGAAATCGATTTCAATTGCACTAGCTGTGATAAATGCTTTCTTTGTCTTGCCATGCAAAGTTCCGTTGATACTAGTCAATAGAGCGCTTGGATTCATGGATCTTTCGAATTCTAGTGACGAAGCGATCTTGAGCATCGCCGCAACCAGAGCTGCTGGAACACCATGTCCAGAAACGTCTGCAATTATAACTCCTACTCTTCCATCAGCAAAAGCATGGAAATCAAAAAAGTCACCGCCCACTTCTTCCATTGGACTATAATCAAATGCAACTTCAATTCCCAAATGAGTTGGAGCAATTTCTGGAAGTATGGAAGTTTGTAGATTCCTTGCTACAAGCATTTCATTTTGAAAAGCAAGATATCGTGATTGTTCCTGGACTGCTTTCTTTAGAATTAATAAATTTCTAACACGTGTTATCAGCTCTCGTTTATCAAAAGGTTTTGATAGATAATCATTAGCTCCTGCTTCTAAGCCGGTAACAATATCTTGAATCTGAGTTTTAGCTGTGAGAATAAGAATTGGCAGTTGTTGAATCGAATAAGATTTTCGGATTGCGGAACAGACTTCATATCCGCTCATCACTGGCATCATCACATCCAAAATAATCATATCGGGAGGCCCATCAGTTTGAATCAAATCTAAAGCTTCTTTGCCACCGCTTGCTTCTTTGATCACATAGTTTTCTAATCTTAAATGATTGAATAGAACTTGTCTATTGATAGGTTCATCGTCAACTATGAGAATGGTAAAGCTACCCTTAGGGATCTCTGAACTCAGCCCATGTTCGACGAATGGAAAAATTTGAGACTGAGATTTCTGATTGAACTT
The DNA here is from genome assembly GCF_028462125.1 of Leptospira sp. GIMC2001. Classification (NCBI taxonomy): domain Bacteria; kingdom Pseudomonadati; phylum Spirochaetota; class Leptospiria; order Leptospirales; family Leptospiraceae; genus Leptospira; species Leptospira sp. GIMC2001. Next base: position 359,004 of record NZ_CP115468.1, read on the forward strand.
GATGGGCTCATTCGAAATTTGCATAGAGCCAGAAGATTCTTCTTCCTGCATGGATTCAAAAAGTTTTGAAGTTAATTCCGGTCCTGGAGTTTTCTGTGAGACATCTCCAAAATAAATTGGAAGCGTGAAGTAAAATACCGATCCTTCGCCTAATTTCGAAGTTGCCCAGATTACACCGCCATGCAGTTCTACAAGTTTTTTAGTGATTGCCAATCCAAGGCCAGTTCCACCAAATGTGCGTGAGGTGGAAGAGTCTACTTGTTCAAAGGATAGAAAGACATCATCCAGTTTTTCTGCTGGAATTCCAATTCCCGAATCTGAAATTGATACTTTTATGAATTTATTATCTTCTTCAGCTTTAATTGAGATGAATCCTTTTTCTGTAAATTTTATTGAGTTACCAATAATGTTATAAAGTATTTGCTGAATTCGCTCTTCATCGCCAACGATCAAAGGTAAGTCAGCTGGTATATCAACCGTAATCTTTAGATTTTTGGAATGGAACATTGGTCTAGAGATTGCCAAAACTAAATTCACAATTGATGAAATATGTGTTGGTTTGGATTTTAGAACAAGATCTCGATTCTTCATCTTCGAAAAGTCAAGGATATCATTTACAAGGTTAGCTAATCTTTTGGCACTTGCAACAATCATAGATAGATTCTGATTCTGTTCCGGGCTTACAGTTCCAGTTGCCCCATCAATCATTGATTCACCGATTCCAATAATACCATTGAGTGGAGTTCTCAATTCATGCGATGTGTTCGCAAGAAATTCGTCCTTCATTTTATCTAAAGATAGTAGTCTTCTGGAGAATACTTCTACATCACGGAAAGCTCTTGAGAATTTCATAGATAAGAGAAAAGATTGAGAAAAAATAAATAGAAATAAACCGATTGATATCATTTGAAAAGTCTGAACAACTAACATGGAAAAGAGGATATCGTTAATCGTTGCGACAACAATTGGAATAAATCCTAAAGTAAACGCAATAGAGCCATCTTGTTTAGCAATCAAAGCTCGAACCACAGCGAAGCATCCTTGCAAAATCATAAAAATGGTGCCAATATGAAAGTAAGTATTGATCAGAGGATAGATAGTAGCTGGAAGTACGATAATGATTAATAAATAAATTGTAGTAAAAGCTATTGATATTTTGATAAGTAAATTGCTTATATAATCGGGATAGACTGACCTAACAAACATTAAGAAGAATATAGGTGAAAAATAATAGGATGCATATTCAAGCTGCATTCCCAGTCCCCAAGGAATCTCAGGAAACAAAACCAATAAGAATCTTTCTCCAACAGTTAGGATGCGAATCGTAATAGAAAGACAGAAAAGTGCAAAATAGAGTGCAGTATGTTCAGTTTTTCGGAGAAAGAAAATTCCAAAATGATAAATTGCCATGATGAGAATGGCACCTGCGAGAAATAATTCGGACGAAATATCTAGAAGATAAGATTGCCGAATCTCACTCCATTCACCAAATCGAATCTTTTCCCAAACACCTCCCTTATAATGCGAATAGTTTGATATTTGTATTAGTAGTTCATTATTGCCTTCGAGAAGAATGACTTGGTTAAGGGATAGATAGTATTGAGGCTTGTGACTATCATAATCTTTGCCGAGTTCGCCTGCATTCGCGATCAGTTCACCATTCCAATAGACATTATAAGCCGTTGCGAAGTCTGGAATTTTGATTCCGACCTTCATCGTTGTATCTGACTTAACTAGAATCCGATAGGTAGCAAAGCCCATACCGTCGATCACTTCGCCAGCTTGATTTGTATCATTCCAAATTCCTGGAACGTCAATCATTGAACTTTCCAAAGCAGAAATCTCGCTTTCCGAAAGTCCAGGTTCTAAAAATTGTTTCCAAAAAAATTGCCATTCTCCATCAAGTGGCACAATTTTTGTCTGAATAGTTGTAGAAGGAAGTTCCAAAATTCCTTTCTTTACTAAAGGATCGGCGTTCAAAGGAAACTGCAAAGATAACAAAAAGCAGAATATAACAGAGGAAAGTATTCTACCCGATTTCATTACAGTCACGATTCATTGAATGGGAACTTATATCGAGTAAAAAAAGTTCAAGATCAATGATGATTTACTTAATATTCCAATTGTTTTACAGAATTCCACGTATTAGAAATAAGAAAAATTGTAGCTTTGTTGGAATTATCACATTAGTCTGGAGGGACAGCGAAAAAATGAAATTATTCTCCTCCAGAAATATACTGTTTATTTTTATATTATTAAATGTATGGATATGTAAACCTGCTCAAGAAATTATTGACAAAAAAAATCCAGGCGAGATAGATTTTACCGAAAATATCGAATTAGAAGCCAGTGTTCTTGATCGCGGCTGGGAATACTATCCATCACAGCTTATTACTACAATTCACGATTCTCAACAAGAATTAAAAAAAATTAAAGAATATAAATCTATTCCACATATATGGTCGAATGGAGAAAATTTTGGAACTTATAGATTGAGGATTCTTCTTCCAGATATTGAGGCTCACTATGCTTTATTTATTCCGGAACAAAGTACTGCGTTCAAATTGTACCTAAATAATAAATTAGAGTCACAAAGTGGAATCGTATCTTCAAATGAAGATGAGAGCAGACCTTCAGCAAATAAAGGGTTTATAAGTTTCTTGGCAAAAGATGAAATTGAGATAGTAATTCAAATTTCAAATTTTCACAATGCATCAGGCGGATTTTTATTTCCGATCGAATTTGGACGAACTACAATTGTTCAGGATAAGGCAGTTTTAAGATTTGCTATAGAATCACTTTTTCTTGGCTCTTTGTTTATCATTGGATTATACCATATTATACTATTCTTATACAGAAAAAGTCAGAAGGATGCTCTTTATTTTGGACTATTCTCAGTAGTAATGGCGCTGAGAATTCTTTTCATAGGCAATCGGAATATCTTGTTTATTTTTCCCGATTTCTCTTGGGATTGGATTGTTCGTTTCGAATATTGTACTCCGATGATTGCTATCGTACTATTTATTCGATTTCTGAATGGATTATACAAATTTACAATTCCAATGATCCTAATACGTTTATCTGAATTTTTTATTTTAGTATATGTAGCCTTTGTTGCAATTGCACCTCCTATAATCTTTACTTCAACTTCAATCATAGTACAACTCAGTGTTTTATTCTTTTCATTAGGAATATTGATATTTAGTTCAAAAATTCTATATGAGAAGAAGGAAGATTCTTGGTTATTTGTTACCGGTGTTGTGCTTGTAATAATTGGAGCAGTTGCAGATGCGTTAAATGCTTATTTCTTGGTTTCTAATTTTTATATAAGTCATATTTCATTATTTATATTTTTTGGTGTTCAGACAACTTTACTTGAATTGCGGATGAACCGTACACATCGTAAATCAGAAACACTTAGTAAGCAAATATTGAGATCCAATGAACTTATGGATGAGATCAATAGTGCTTATAAAAAATTCGTCCCACAGCAATTTTTCATGTATTTAGGCAAGAAGGATGTTGAAGAAATTTTCCTTGGCGATAATGATGAAAAAGAATTCTCCATTCAATTCACTCAGATTCAAGATTTCTGGCAAATAGTAAGAGGTATTCCTCCCGAAAATATATTCAAGTTTGTGAATTCTTATCTTAGCCGAATGAGTCCTTCGATTCGAAGCAATGGGGGAATCATAGATAAATTTATTGATAATACAATCATGGCTTTGTATCCCGATGATCCTATTCAAGCGATTAAAGCTTCAATTGATATGCAGTGGGAGATTGAAGTTTATAATATTCATAGAAAAAAAACCGGATATGTACCCATAAGTTGTAAATCGGGAATACATTATGGTAAAACTCGCCTAGGAATCATTGGAGTAGAAGAAAAGCGTGAACCAACTGTAATTTCTGATACAGTAAATCTTGCAAGTAGGATCCAAGGACTGGCGGATCGATATGGAGCAAGAATCCTAATTAGTCTTCCGACTCTTTATATTTGCAGTGATGTAACCAAGATCAACTATCGAATGTTAGATATGGTTCGCGTGAAAGGTAAAAAGGACCCAATTGCAATTGGCGAAATAATGATACCAAAAATTGATAGATCGACGGATCTTAAGATTGAATCAAAAGATAATTTTGAAGATGCAATTTTATGCTATATGAAGTCTGAATTTGCAGAAGCGATTGAAAAATTCCAACAAGTGCTAGAATTGAATCCGAACGATATTGCGGCAGAAATTTATTCAAAACGAGCGAAATATTTTTTTGATACTGGGGCGAAGGATGATTTCGAAGGAATTCATCAGTGGGATGTAAAGTGAAGAAATTATTTATTTTATTATGCATATTCTCCACCATTGGATGCTATAAAGTAGAAGATGCAAATATTAGAAACGGTCTTCTTATTTTACCAGACGATTACTCTACTAAAACTATATCTCTTAAAGGAGATTGGGAAATATATTGGAATGTAATGAGTGATTGGCAAGAAATTGATAAACCTGCCAAGGAAATTCAGTATGCAAATGTTCCATCTAGTTGGAATAACCTCAATCCTAATTCCAATAAATCTTTTGGATATGCTACTTATAGATTACAGATTAAAAATGTTCAACCTAATGAACCTTTGTATTTTAAATTAAGACCTCAAACTTCTGCTTTTAAAATATACGTAAATCGACATGAAATTGCTTCCGTAGGAAAAGTTGGTGAGCAAGCAGAATCATCATCACCAGAATATAAAATTGTATATTCATCATATGAACCTATAGATAAAGAAATCGAATTACTTATGGTCATTAGTAATTATGATCATTCACGAGGTGGATTTAGAGCGGCAATTGAAATTGGCAATAAAAACACGATCCTGATAAACTCACTTGTAAAAGCAGGATTCGAATTATTTGTAATGGGTGGAATTATTGCAATGGGTTTATTCCACCTTACAATGTTTAAAGTTCGGAAAAAAGATACTAGTGCTTTGTATTTTGCCATGTTTTGCTTTATCAATGCGATTCGATTATTCGTTTTAGATAATTATTATATTAATTATTTTATACCAAATGTATCTTGGGAATTTCTTGTAAAAATGGACTATATGACAACACCATTAGTTGCACCCATTTTTCTAGCTTATATTCGGAGCCTATACGAAGAAGATGTTAAGGAGATAGCGCTTAAGATAATAGTCTATTCTAGCGTGAGTTTTTCTCTATTGGTATTATTTTCTAGCCCCTACTTTTTTTCTGGGCTACTGATAATCTCGAATGCAATTGTTGCCCTTTCTACTCTTTTCGCATTTTATACCATTCTACGCATTCATCATTACAAAAGAAGAGATGCCAAATTACTTTTGACCGGAACATTTATACTTCTCATTTTTGGTATCCATGATCTACTTGCGGGATCCAGAGTCATTCAAGACGATCTAATGCTTCCTATAGGCTTATTTTTCTTTTTTCTTGTCCAAGCGATTGTATTGTCTCGAAGAAATGCAACTATGTATGCGAATTCCTTTGCGCTTAAGGTTGAATCAGCCGAAGCGAATTTTAGATTAGAAAATCTTAATACAGAATATTCTAAATATGTTCCAACTGAATTCATTCAATTGATGGACAAGCGCGATATTTTGGATGTGCATGTTGGTGATTTTGTTTCAAAGAATATTGCAGTATTATCTTCTGATATTCGTGATTTTACAACTTTCTCGGAAGGAATGAATCCAGAAGATAATTTCAAATTTCTGAATGCGTATCTTAGTCGAGTGGCTCCAGCAATAAGAAATAACTCTGGAATAATCGATAAATATATTGGAGATGCAGTAATTGCTTTATTTCACACGGGAACTGCAGATGCAATTTCCAGTGGAATTGAAATGCATCGAATTATCCAAGACTATAATAATCAGCGAGTTGCAAGAAATTTTCAGCCTATTTCAATAGGCATCGGTATTCATTCAGGTGAATCATTGCTTGGCATCATTGGGGAAGATGTACGAACTCAGACAACTGCAATTTCCGAATCAGTTCACCTTGCATCGATCATTGAAGGTTTAACAAAAAAATACGGAGCCAAAATTCTTATATCTTTGGATTCTCTTTTTAATACTCCAGAGCCAGATAAATATCCATATCGAATTGTAGATACAATTCGTATCTATCCCGGCGACGAACCAATTGGAATAGCGGAAATTTTGCTCGAGGGCTTGGATGAAACGTCTAATTTAAAAATTGAATATAAGGAAATTTTTGAGCGCGGAGTGTATTCATTTCTCGAGGGTGATTTCCAGTCTGCATCCGATCTATTTGAAGTGATTGGTTCACAAATCGAACAAGATGCAGCAGCGAGTTTGTATTATCATAGGTCTCAGAAATATTTAAAATATGGTGCACCTCCAGGTTGGGAGACTGCAAATCTCGAAGAAGCATAGAATGATTCTATCCAGAAAAAAGGTTTGCAATGTTTACCAAAATGTGTAAATTTAGAGATAGATAAGGAGTTTATAATGCAAGTCCAAGTTAATACAGATCATAACATCGAAGGCAGTGAGCGATTAGTTAATTATGCAAAAACTTTAATAGAAGATTCTTTGGGTAGATTTCGTGATCATATTACTCGAATTGAAGTCCATTTAAAAGATGAAAATGGAAATAAGAAGGGAGGAGATGACAAGAGATGTATGATGGAAGCAAGATTGGAAGGTCGTCAACCTATGGCAGTCACTCATCATGCTGATACATTGGATCATGCATTAACGGGTGCTACAGATAAATTAAAGAAAATTATAGACACAGCTATTTCTAAGATCAAGGAACATTGAGTCATAGCTAATTTTTAAACAAAACCTAATTCGACTAGGTTATTGTAATTGTAAAAAGGTGGTAGACGTAAAGTTGCCACCTTTTTTTAGATTTAGCCCCCAATCAAAACTTTTCCCAAGCTCATATTTTTACTGTAATAGTCGACAGCTTCTGAACCTTGTTCAATAGGAAATATTTTATTGACCACTGTATGGAAAGTAGTGTCTAAATGTTTCTGAACTTCTCTTGCTTCTTTATGAAATGCTTCTATCCCAATCTCTTGAATCCAATAGGTAAGCCAGAATCCTTCTACTTTTTTGTCTTGGAATATCATGATTCCTGCATGTATCGGAATTTCTTTTTCTGAGAGAGCTCCGTAAGATAGAAGAGTTGATTTCGCAGGCATTAGCGTCAAAGCCTTACCTGCGACCTCTCCCGCTACTGCATCAAGTAAATAGGTTGTATTTTGCTTTTTGGCAAGTACCATAAACTCTCGATCGAATTTTGCACTACTTGAGTTCACAACATGTTCTGCGCCAATTTCATGAAGAGCTGCAACTTGATCATCTCTCCTTACTATACTGATTAACGGTATATTCTTTTCTTTGCATATTCGAACTACCATTTTACCTAAGGCACTTGCTCCAGCAGTTTGAACTATGCCAGTGTGTCCAGATTTAATTGCACGATTGACCATCGCCCACGCTGTCATAGGATTCACGAAAATTGAGGCTCCAGCTTCAAGAGAAACACTATCCAATAATGGAATGCAATTCTCTTCTTCAGTTGCCATGAACTCACCCCAAGTTCCATCGCCCGAACTCGAAACACAAGCAACTCGATCTCCTTTTTTTAGATGTTTGATTTCGGATCCGACTTCTTCAACAGTTCCCGATCCTTCGAATCCTGGAACAACTGGCAATTTTTTCTTAATTCCGTAAAGTCCTCTAAGGAACATAAGATCAGACGGATTGATACTTCCATATGCATTTTTGATTAAAACTTGATTGGGCTTAAGTTCTGGGTTCTTTCGTTCAGCGCTAAATTCTAATTGTGGATTTTCGGTGTAGTTGGTGAGAATGATACCTTTCATAGACAAAACTTTAGAATCGCATCAGAAATTGAAAAGCTATTTAATTTAGAGAAAATTTTATTTCCTAGGAATTGATTTTGGATCATTTCGGACTTGCTCTGTTACAAGAAATTGAAAATTTATAGTCTATGTTGCTTGGCAAATTCGATATTTTATGGTTAATAATTTGCTCTGGGCTTGTCTTCTTTATGCAGGCTGGATTTCTATGTTTGGAATCTGGACTCACCCGAACTAAGAACTCAATCAACGTTGCAATAAAAAATATCACCGATTTTGGAATAGCTACGATCGTTTATTATTCTATCGGATTCGGACTCATGTATGGTTCGAGTTATGCGGGAATTTTTGGTTCTGATAATTTTCTAACAGTATTTTCTTCCTCTGATCCTCAGATCCCTGTTTTCTTTTTATTTCAACTTATGTTCTGCGGAACCGCGGCAACTATTGTATCGGGTGCTGTTGCGGAAAGAATGAAATTTAGCGCTTACATCATAGTGACAACTTTGATCTCTTCCACTATCTATCCGATTTTTGGACATTGGGCTTGGGGCAAAGAATTATATCTCTGGACAAATAGTACGGGTTGGCTCGCCAAGCAAGGATTTGTTGATTTTGCAGGTTCAACCGTTGTGCACAGTGTCGGTGGATGGGTTGGACTTGTTGCCATGATAATCATTGGCAGTAGAACAGGAAAGTATGGCAAAAACGGCGAAGTAAAAAATATTACGGGTCACAATTTACCAATTGCGATGCTTGGAACTTTGATTCTTTGGTTTGGATGGATAGGATTCAATGGTGGAAGTACGCTATCTTTTTCTCCTAAGATTCCGGGAATTATCGTCAATACTATGTTATCTGCTTCGGGTGGAATGGCAGCTGCATTGATTTACGGTTGGATTCGCATGAAATATGCCGAAGCAACTCTTCCGCTCAATGGAGCCTTAGCTGGATTGGTCGCTATTACTGCATCTTGTCATGCAGTAAGTTCTGCTAATTCGATTTTAATCGGGATAATTGCAGGAATTCTCATGTTTGAGACCAGAATCTTGATCGACAAATTCAAATTGGATGATGCTGTCGGAGCAATTCCCGTTCATCTAACGGGAGGTATATGGGGAACTTTGGCGGTTGGTATATTTGGTGACTACAATCTACTCGGAACTGGTTTAGATCGGTATTCTCAAATTGGAATTCAATTGGTTGGAATTCTAACTTGTGCTGTTTTCGCTTTGATTACAAGCTTCACAATTCTCGGGATCGTGAATTCTTTCTATCGTTTGAGAGTTACCACTGATAATGAAAGGCAAGGATTGAATTATGCTGAGCATCGTGCAAGCACCGAGCTTACTGACCTTTTCATGGAAATGGAATATCAGAAGCAGACAGGCGATCTAAGTACGAATTTGACCATCGAGCCATTTACTGAAGTCGGGCAGATTGCGGAGCGATACAATCTTGTTTTAGATAAAATTCGTACTAACATCCGTGATAAAGAAGAGCTGACCAATCAATTAGAAGAGAATCTAAAACATATTCAGAGCGATCTAGCCACAGCAAGCAAAATTCAATCGAGTATTTTGTCTCAAGAAGACAAATTGATTGGTGGACTCGAGATTGGCATTCGATATATTCCTTTGTCAAAAGTCGGGGGAGATTTTTTCCATATTTCCGAGTTAAAACCAGGCTTGGTTCGTGTTTTTCTCGCAGATGCAACTGGCCATGGAGTGCAAGCTGCTCTCATTACAATGGTGATAAAAACTTTGTACGAATCGCTCAATCGATCTATTTATTCAGTTCATGAGATGTTATTTTATCTCAACAATGAATTTTTAAATTCCTTCCAGAATCTGAATCAATTCTTTACATGCATAATTGTTGATATTGATACAAATAGAAATATTATTAAATATTCTTCAGCAGGTCACAATAACCAATATTTAATCAATCATGGAGATATTGTTAAATTAGGTAAGAAAGGGAGGATGATCGGCGTTCTACAGAATGCAAAGTATTCTGCGCAAGAATTAGATTTTGGACAAGATAGTCAGTTGCTTTTATTTACCGATGGTCTTACCGAAGAATTCAATATCGAAAACGAAGAGTTCGGTGAACATAGATTAGATGAAATTGTTAAAAACAAAGGTAAAATTCCAATAGGCAAATACTTAGATTCTATATTGAATTATCAAAAAGATTTTCTAAAAAACATGCCAATCCAAGACGACACAACAATCCTCGGAATTCATCGTAAAGTATAAGCATGAAAATCTAAAATAATTTATGTCTCACAATTTCAAGTGGAATTGTAATGGAAAATTTTGATCAATCTTACCTTATCAAAACAAAAATTAAAACTAATTGATAGTTAGAAATTTATTACCGATATCGTAATTTAAAAAACAATAAATTTCTCTTGTATTCAAATTCTCTATATGAGAGAAAGGGAAAATCCCATTTTACCGAGATCGACATGCCCAAAATCAGCGTAATCATTCCAACACTCAATGAAGAAGCTTTGCTTCCTGTATTACTTGAAAACTTAAAAAATCAAACTTTCCAAGACTTTGAAGTTATTGTAGCCGATGCCGGATCAACTGATAAGACCAAATCTTTAGCGAAGAAAGCAGGAGCAAAAGTTGTTCCTGGTGGACTTCCCGGTGTTGGGCGCAACAAAGGAGCGGAAGTTGCTCTTGGTGAATTTCTTTTCTTTTTTGACGCGGATGTTGTTCTACCCAAAGATTTTCTCGAGAAGGCATATGCAGAGATTCAAGAAAAATTTGTTGACCTAGCAACTTGTGAGTTTACTCCCCAATCAGACTTGAGATTAGATAAAGTATTATTTAAGCTCTCCAATCTATTTGTTAAGATTAACCAGCGGTTGAATCCTCGCGCTGCAGGTTTTTGTATATTTATTTCCAAACGTTTATTCGATCGAATCAAAGGATTTGATGAGACTGTAAAACTGGCTGAAGATCATGATCTAGTTGAAAGAGCGACTAAATTTCGACCTTTACACTTCATTCAATCCACTGAGCTTATGGTTAGCATTCGCAGACTTGAGAAGGAAGGGCGCTTTAGTCTGATCGAGAAGTATATGCAAGTAGAGATGCATCTACTTACGAAGGGAAGCATACGCAAAGATGATTTTGTCAAATACGAATTTGCCAATTTTGATCCCAAAGAAAAAGGTGATAAAAGCTTTCTTGATGAATTAGAAAAACGAATAATCCAAATGGAAGAGAGTTATAATAAGATTGCCGATAATTCCATATTTCAAGAACAGCGAGATAAATGGGAAAAGAATTTGGAGAATATAAAAGAAATGGTCGGCAATATATTCACCTCTAAGAAATAATTAATTTATGAAAAGGATTACAATCATATCAGGTCATCCAGATAGGGAAAGCTATTCGGAAGCTTTGGCAGATGCTTATGCAAAGGGAGCACGTGAAGGCAATGCCAATGTGACTTATTTAAAATTGCGAGAATTGAGATTTTCGCTAGTCCTTGAACATGGATATCGTAAAAGAACTCAATTAGAAAGAGATCTTTTTTCAGCAAAGAAGCGAATTGCGGATTCAGATCATTTGGTTTTCGTCTATCCGACTTGGTGGGGATTTATGCCTGCACTTATGAAAGGATTTATTGATCGTGTTTTCCTTCCGGGCTTCGCATTTAAATACAAACCCAATTCACTATTCTGGGATAAATACTTCACTGGCAAATCTGCACGAGTGATTACAACTATGGATGCTCCCTATTGGTATTATTGGTTGGCGAATGGCAGACCCGGTGAGAAGTTAATGAAGAATATGATATTAGAATTTTGCGGAGTTAAGCCAGTAAAATTTTGGACTTTGGATAGTATGCGATATAGAAAGAAAGAATGGTTAGAAAAAAAATTGATTGAGGCGGAGAAACTCGGTTTCAAAGAATCTCAGAGATAATTTCAATTCCATATTTTTCCAAATCATTTGCTGATTGAATCTAGTGATCTTAATGAATTCGGAATAGATTTGCTTCTACGGTTCCTAGATTTGGAACTTCGGCTCTTACCTTAAGGGGAATTCTCCTCTCATCATTAGAAACCCAAACCTGGATTCTGCCATTGGATTTGAATAATCCAGACGTCTCAATTTTCGGTTCCACCAGAATCGAGTCAAAATTCTGATAGCCCCCATTTACATGCATTTCTATTGTTTGATTGCCAATTATTTTAATGCTAACGTTTGATATACGGCTGTCATCAAATATCGGTATAGAGAATTCATCTCGATCTGCTTGTGTTTGCGAATTGGTTCTTGTTATATGAATGAGGCTTAAGATGTCATACATATTTTCATTGACTTGATCCATCACACCATTTTTAAATTTCCACTCGGGGGATATCGTAAATAATCCTCTATCATCAACATTTCCAGAATACTGTTTCTGCCACCAAACTGCCTTTTTGTCTTCATAGTTGAAATGAACTTGATTGATTCTTTTATAATCTCCTTCGCTCAAATTTTTCTCATGCCACAAGGATCTTGATTTTTTTGGATCCCACAGACTTATGATTCTATCATTGACTGGGAAAATAGTTTGTATTACTGCATTTGCTCGAGCAGTAGATTCGAACATCCAGACTTTATTGCCTTCGAAATAGATATTTTCTTGTCTTGATAAAGTACTGTAGCCAACTACCATATACTTCCATTTAATTTTGTATTCTAAATGCTCGGAATATTTGGAAGATGTTTCAGGATATAGATTGGTTATTGTTGGAATTATTATTAGGCTTAAAAGAAGTCTATTGATGAAGTTTTGCAGGATATACTTATGCGGCATCTCATAAGTTCCTTATTCCAAAGTAAAATCACTTCCATTCCATTTATATTCAGTAAAACTAAAATCATGGCTATTGGGTTCATCGATATCGTAAAAGTGATTTAAAATTACAATTTTATCTTTTTTACCTTTGGCTTCTTTTCTTTTCGTTTTAGGATCAGCCGATAAAGAATCAGTAGGCATCAGAAGAAAATAATCAGCACAAGATGGTGGATCACAAGCAGCTTCTTGCCAATGGAATTGCTTCTTAATTTTCCAATTTGCATCGATTGTGAAAATAAATTCTTGAGTGAGACCATATTCAATTTCCGAATAAATGAATGCGTCAATTCCAATTAAGTATTTTGGAGGATTGCTCAGTCCTTTCATTGAGATGTTTCGAAATTTAAATTCAGACTCTAATCCGATAGGCCCTGTTTCAAAAATTTCTTTGGTAATTGTCTTCGCATTATCTAATATTCGAATTTCAATTTTACCATCGCGAACACCTAGGTTTCGGATCAATAGACGATTTTTACCGATTGGATATTGTCGATCTGCAATCAAAGCTCCCCAGATATATCCAGTCGATCCAGCGACTTTTATTTTATACCAGTGATCAGTTTGATTGCCGATTGTTAGTTTAATATTAGTTAGTTCTAGTATTTCAATTTTGGTGCCTGGTTGTAGTTTGGCGATTACTTTGGAATTTGATTCAGGCTTTTCTCGGATGTTGACGTTTTCTGCAAAAATCACAGATTTACCAAGTTTTTTTAAAACGATCGAATCATTCCAGTGGTTTGCAGTGTCATCAGAAAATAGAAGATTAGAGTTAAAGAAGAAAAATATTAGAATGAAAACCAGATAAAATATTTGATTTTTATTACCTGGGTTCTTAGTTCTCATAAGTTTTCAAGAGCTCTTAAAAGATAGTCGGTGCGAAGCAGGTTATTTTTCCTCGAATATCAATTTGTTTCGCATCAGCACTATTCGTATCAACGAGACATACTCTATTATCTACTGTAAAACATTGAGTGTTTGCTTGACCTGCTGTACAATTGACTCCATCTTGCGTATTGCATACATTAGGTTGATTGGTAGTACCTTGACCCGCAACGAACGAACCTTTTAATGCAAGATCAACTTGCAAAAAGTTTATCTGCTGATTTGTTACAGACGTATTGAGATTGATTCCTGCCTGACCCCACTCAATCGTACCTTGCCGTCCAGTAACGGAATTACCAAAGGTTCCGCCTGTAAGCGAAAAACCTTGCTGAGGGTTGATAGCACCCTTAGTTTGCCGTCTATCGTAGTTAAAGCGTAAGTTGAGAATTTCGTCTGATACCATTTGAAAAGTACTAACAATCGCATAAACGTTATTAGTCTGACTTGATCCACCTTGTGTGTTCTGAGCTACGCCAGTTCCAGTTCCAGTGGTTCCCGTTGTTCCAGAAGCTACAGATGCTTTACCACAATCAGGAGTATTTTCCATATCGATCTCACTCAAGTACAATACAGTGGTTTGTCCATTTAGGACACCGAGGGCGGAGGAAAGGTCTAACTCGACCTCACTCTTATTTGTTTTGCAAGAAGTTACAAGTAAAATTGCTATTGGTAGGATTAATCTCAAGTAAGACATATAGAGTTTAGACTAAGATTCTCCAAATTTTTTGCAACTCATTTTAATAAGATCGAATATACAGCTGTCAAGAATTACGGTAAATTAGGTTAAGGAACATAAACTTTTTCTTGCAAAATCGCTTTTCCCTGATGAGGCAATGCGACATAACAAGATGACCTTGTTCCGTATCCAGGGACTTCAATGAAGGGGGCAGAGATTGCCAATTCTCGTTCCATTCCTAGTCCTGTATCGGGCAGTTCTTCAACTCTTGCAAAGCTTCGGTCACTTAAGATAGAAAAAAATGCATCAGAATCATTGAGTTTATTCTGGTTCAAAAGGTCAGTAAATGCAGATTTAGTTCGATCTGTTTTGGGCCAACTTTCATTCAAAACACCATTCGATAAACCGTAGATACCTGGCTCCAATCGATAGCTTAGATTTTTTTTATTATTCAGATAGAATGCCTGATTTTGATCTCCGAATACCAAATTGAATCCTTCATATGAATCCTTTTTTTCAAGGACTAAATTTTTATACGTATCTGGTGAATCGTTTCCCAAAAGAAAATCCCGTACCAAATGTCCGCGTGAAATCGGATTCTTGATAGGAGGCAGGCGGAGATTTCTATAATTTGTTAAAAATGCAAATCTATTCTCTTTTCCAATCCCTAGCCAAGTACCATTGTTCAAAAGATCCCTTCCTCCCCAGATAGATGGATCTTCTTGCCAGTAATCTGCCTGCGATGTTGCCCTCGAGTAAAATTCATCGCGATTGGAAGCTAATACTAAAAAGTAGTCTGAAGGATACTTATAGGAAAAAACGATTAGACACATTTAATATTCAATTTCTGACAAACTATTTCCATATGCAAAGTAATTATTTAGTAAAAAAAACGAATTGGACAAATAATATATTTTGAGTTTAGAAATTTTCATCTTTATCTTTTCTTGAGTGGAAAGAATATGTTACTGTTGAACATTGAAAAGCCGTTCAGAATATTTGATTCATCTAAGAATAATGAATAGAATCTCCATCATTTTAATTTTTATTATATCACTTCTTTTTTCTCCGTATTTAGAAAGCCAAGAAATAATTGATTTGGAATCTAGATCCTTAGTTCTAGAAGATTCCCAATTATTCCAAGGCTTTAGTAATAAATTATTTATTTTGCAAGATGATACTGCAGTTTTAACTCTTGAAGATATTCTGAAACCTCAAATTCAAGAGAAGTTTATTCTATCTAAAGAAATTGCACCAAATTACGGCTATACGAAATCGGCGTATTGGGTTCGAGTAGAAATTGAAAACCACAGCAATTATCGGGATTGGATTATAGATCAGAATTTTCCAATGATACAAGATCTCAAGGTTTACCATTACGAGAATGGCGTTCTAAAGCAAAACTATGAGACGGGATTGAAGTTCCCTTTTTCTAACAGACCTTTAGAACATAGAAAACTTTTATTTCCTGTCGAAATCAATCCTAATCAGAAATCTACAATTTATTTTCGTTTTCAATCGCAGTCTATAGTCATAGTTTCTTTAGGGATTTCAGAGAAATTTGATTTCTATCAACGTGATACTAAGGAAAATTTTGTTTTTGGTCTATATTATGGCATAATAGTAGTTATGTTGTTTTATAACTTCTTTCTATTTATATTCACTCGTGATTTTAGCTATTTTATATACGTCCTATTTATTCTAGCCACTTCACTTTTTGTTTTTTCACAGAATGGTTTTGGATATCAATATTTCTGGTCTAACTCGCCTTATTGGGGAATTCGAGCAAATAATATATTAATAGGAATATCAATCATATTTGCATTCTTATATAGTGGCTTTTTTCTAAATATAGATCGCACAATTCCGTCCTATCGATGGATATACTATCCTCAGGTTTTTCTTGCAATGGTGATTGTGATAGCAATTTCCGTGCTTGAAGATTATTCAGTATACACAAGAATTTTAAATGCATTGGCTCTGAACACCTTGATCACAGTACAGGCGTCGGGGTTTTTTGCTTTGAAAAGGGGCTACAAACCTGCCTTGTATTTTTCATTGGGATTTTTGTTCATACTAATCGGCGGTGGATCGGCCGTTCTTCGTACAATGAAGTTACTGCCTGTTAATTTCTTTACGCTTTATTCGATGCAGATCGGCTCTGTATTAGAAGTAGTTTTTCTCTCTATTGGCCTAGCTCATCGTATCAATGTTTTAAAAAAGCAGAAGATCTATTCTGACACAATGAATCAAGCTAAGTCATCTTTTCTTGCGATGATGAGCCATGAAATTAGAACACCAATGAATGGAGTTCTTGGAATTACTGAACTGCTTATGAAAACGGATCTGGATGAAGAGCAGAAGGAATTCGTTGAGATCATTCATTCTAGTGGCAAAACCTTAGTGGTTATACTCAATGATATTTTGGATTTTTCCAAGATGGAAATGAATCGATTAGAACTTGAATTCCATGAATTTGATGTTAAGCGATGTATTTATGAAATAATTGCATTATACAAAAGATCTGCTTCGGAAAAAAATATTGAGCTGATAGCAGACTTGGAACCTAATCTACCTGATCGGATAGTTGCTGATCCTATTCGATTCAATCAGATTTTGCTTAATCTTACTAGCAATGCTTTAAAGTTCACAAGTGAAGGTAAGATAATTATTTCTGCACGGATGGAAGCGATGCATACTTTTTATCCGAAAATTCACATATCTGTATCTGATACTGGAATTGGAATATCAGCAGATAAAATTGATAAGCTTTTTGATTCTTTCTATCAGGTTGATTCTTCGATCACAAGAAAATATGGCGGAACCGGATTGGGTCTTGCTATATCATCCAGACTAGTTCATTTAATGTCTGGGAGAATTTGGCTGGAAAGTAAATTAGGGGAGGGATCTACATTTCATTTTACTATACCCACTGAAGTATTAAAAGATGACAGCCAATCAGATCCAAAAGCAAAAAAATTCGTAAATAAAAATACTATCATGATGCCTCCTGGCGCGAATCAATATGCCGTGAAAGACATGAAGTCAATCGATGAATCGAGCAATGAGATTGACAAACTCAATATATTGATCGCCGAAGACAACGAAATCAATCAGCAAGTATTACTTAAATTTTTAAGATCATTGGGTTACTCGGCAGATTTAGCTCGAACGGGAATAGAAGTATTGGAGAAGATACAAATAAAAGAATATAATATTATATTAATGGATATTCAAATGCCTGATATGGATGGAGTTGATGCAACCAAGAGGATACGACTTTTGGAGACAATTAAACAACCCGTGATAATCGCTATAACGGCAAACACAGTTCTGTCTGATATAGATTCCTATTTCAAGTATGGAATGGATGATTATTTAGCGAAGCCTTTCAATTCAGATAGTTTGAATTCTTTGATCCAGAAGTGGTCGAAAGGCAGAAATTTATAAGTTCTTAAGTTATGGCTTCAACTAAGATTTGGTCAAGTATTTTCTCGATGACATCAGGTGGCTGAGCACCACTGAATGCGTATTTTTCATTGATGATAAAAAATGGAACACCCGTCACGCCCATCGATCTCATATTTATCTCTTCATCAATTGTATCTTTTTCGCCCCATTTTTCGTCCCAGAATTTTTGAATTTCTTCTTCCGGAATTCCATTTTCTATAGCAATTCGAGTCAGGTTGTCCTTGTCCGCCAAATTGCCGTTATGGATAAAGTATTCAGCAAACAAAGCTTCCGCTAATTGATTTTCAATCTGAAATTTTTTGCCTAAACGAATGAGCCGGTGTGCATGAAGTGTATTGGGTTGGGTTACGCCAGGTTTAAAATCCATCTCAATTCCAACTTGGTTTGCAACCTTTTTTACTTGTTCGAACAAAGAATGAACGCGATCAAGATTTCCAAATTTTGCTTGCATCACTTCTTCGCGAGGTTTACCTTCCTCAGGCAGAGTAGGATCCAGACGAAATGCTTTCCATTCTTGATCTATTTTATGATTGGGGTTACGTTTTGCCCAATTCTCAACTGCACTTTCCCAGTTCTTTTTACCAATATAGCACCAAGGGCATACGACATCTGAGACTATTTGTACTTCGAACTGCATGTTTTTTAGACGATTCCCTGAGATCGAAAGTACAAAAGAAAATTGGAATTTAATTTTACAAAGAGGGTAATGATAGCATTTTGGGATTGTGCCAAGCAAAGAAGAACAACCTGTCAGCAGTACTGAATCTATCAAAACCAAATCAGCCATTGATGATCGTAGAATCCTTACTTATGGAACAAGTAGATTGGCGCCCGCGATTCGTCTGGTGGATCGTGCACGGGAAATCGAACTTGCACATGAATCTATTCAATCCCATACAAGTGGTAAATTAGAATTGATACTAAAACAAATTCGGAACTTACAAGAAGAGGCTAAACGAATTGTTGATCAAGCTGCAACCGATGCTGAGTTGCACCAAGTCAAATGCAATTTTGAAAAGCAAGTAAATCAACCTATCCATCTCTATGTAAAGGCAGATCAAATGAAATACTTCTCTTTTGTGTCACCAGAAGAATGGGGCGGCAATCCCCCACATTCTTATTTAGGTTCCTATATTATGCGTGGAGATCGTAGCTTCGAAAGAATTGACTTGGAAGCTTAAAGATATCATTCTTTAGAATCTTTTTGTATATCCGGCAGTATACTTAGTTCCCACTTGGTTAAGCCAAAATTCAGGAATGGATTCTATAAAAAATGTTTGGTCTGTTTCTTCGGATGCGCCCGTGATTACAACATGTACTAGCGAAATTAGATAAAAAGCAAGAAGTCCGTTCCCAGCTTGTGTTGTCCGTGCTCTTGAAATTTCTGCTTTGTCGAAATTATTTTGCAGATTGAATTGTCCGACAGTTTCAAGAGTTACATCCGTATTTCCATTCAAACTTAATAAAGTAAGTAAATTACCCGAATTTTCGTAATTATTTCGTCTAACATTAGATTTATGATATTCTGCTTGAAAATGTGCCATTCCAGCAACAGAACCAATAAAATAGAAAGCTCCAGTCTTTTTATGGCCTCCGTAATAATGTCCCCAGCCTGGTATCAATGCTTGTCGCCAAAACATAGACCACATTTTACTTCCTTTGGTTTGGGGTTCTTTTGGGTCTGATGATTTCGAGTCTGATGTGTCACCAATTCCAAAAATCGATGGTCGGTCTTCTACAACTTTCATTTCTGTAGGACGATAAGAATCTATTGCTACATTTCTTTCAGCAGGTTTTCCAACAACATTTTTGAAAACAATCGAGTAATCACCATCAGGTAAGTTTTCTGGAACGATTACGCGAATTCCGGATCCATCTGGCAATACTTCAACCTTTGCTTTTATATACTTATTGTCTTTTGATTTTAATGTAACTGCTGTTCTTTGATATAGATTGTCACCTTTGACAAGAAAATCTTTCTTGGAACTTTTTGGATTAAAAACTGCGGGGCTTTCTTTAACTTTCGGTGCATCGATCGGTTTAACAATGAGTTGTTGCCAGTCATAGACTCGGCCGATCTTTTTAAACTTATTAAGAGCCGATATTCTGAATCTATATTTACCAACTCCGAGTTCTAATTGAAGAGTATTGGTTTCTATATTTCTAGAAAGAATCGCATTTCCTTTATCATCTTCTAAGTCCAATTTATATCCGCTGGCTCCTGGAATTGCCTTCCATTTAATGGATTGACCAACTTCAATTTCATCTCCATTGATAGAAATCGAAAATATAAAAAACAAAATCAGTAGGGATAAAAATTGTGGAACTAAATTAATCCGCATACTGAACCTTGGGAGTTAAGAATTCAAGTTGATCTGGCATTGGATCAAGGTCTATTGAGAAATTAGAATTAAACTCTTTTCGTCTTTCTCCACTTTCTTCGTAATAGATCTCCCATTCGAAATATCCTTGATCAAGTAAATCCAACTCATCCATTTCAAATATATTCTTATTGGTTGATTTTTGTAGAATCTGTCTTTTTTCTTGACCAATTTTCTGATACAGAACAATCACATAACTGTTGATATCTGAACGACGCTCCCATTCAAATTTGAGAGAGTTTCGTTGTGACATATTGACTTTGTCACCATTCTTAGGGAAAACTGGACCAAGCGAATCGTTTACATTCAATTCTCGAGGATCGGATACAAGTTGGGGCTTACCATCTTCATCCAATAGACTTACTTTCCAAAAATATTTTCCAGAACTTAATTCTTTTATCTCGGCCTGACTGAGATTGGTAACTAGTTTTTTTACAACGTTTTTGAAATCTTTATCCTTAGCCATTACAACTTCGTAAGTTCCATTGACTGGCAACTTCTTCCAACGCAAGGTGACTCCATCTCGAAGGGCAGCAGATTCTGAAACAACATTGTCTGACTGTAGATTGAAGATATTCTTTGCAACAGCAGATATGGAAAAAGAAGAGTAGTTCGAGTAATTGCTTTTCTTGCCAGTTGGTGTGATTCCGCGAACTCTCCAGTAGTAATTTGATACAACGAAGCTTCCTTTGTATTCGAGTGAATTCTTATCTTGAATTGTGAGTCGTATTGGATCGGAAAAGTCTCTTCTTTGTGAAATCTCCAATTCGTATCCAGTATATCCTTTGTTAGTTGACCAGAAAAAACTTATTCCTGAGCTAGTAACTAAAACGTCAGAAAATACATCACCTGATTTTGGATGCATTAAGATGGGTGCAACTGTTGGTTCTTCTTTCGTTACTTCCAAATTCTGCACAAGTGATGTTACGGGCTCGAGGCTTTCTGAGACTGAAGATCTAACTCTCCAATAGTAACTACCATCTGGCAGGTCAACTGCGATGGACGATCCCCGGGAATTTTTGGAAGAAATAATATTTTGAAAATTTGCATCTGACGCAATCTCAATCGTTGATTGACTGATTTCTTTTTCTTGAATCCAAGAAAAAGATACCAAAGAAGTTTCTTTGCTTGTGAAAATTTTTGCATTATTGGTAGGACTTACTAATCTTGGTGCTTGAATTTTCAGAACAGAAACTCTTCCCTGTGAAATGGTTTTGCCATCTAGCACAGCTCGCCAGAAGTAAAGACCATCTTGAAAAGATTCTTTAAATTTTTCAGAATCAATTTTTCTTCGTGACAATACGCTTGCAAAAGTTCTAGATCTTGAAAACTCCAAGTTAGCATTTTTATTTTTATCATAGCCATCAATTGTAAATTCAACTTGAACTGCGCTTCCAAAAGATTGAACTCTATGATTCGAAGGAGGATAAATTACTCTAAATGGTTTTTGTTGGATTTCAGTTTCATTTCCTGAAATGACAGCCTTTTCACCATCTGAAATTTTATTCTCTTTGCCACCAAACATAAGGTTTGCGAATCCTGCTTTAACGTCAACGACCAAATCTTTGTCTTTCTCTTGAACTAGATTGACATCGGATTTATCTAGCGATACTAAAGCTTCACCCGACCGAATCGACAATCCGCTTCCGCCATCAGAGTCTGCTCGATTTGCTGAGAGAGATCCATAAGCAAAATCAATTTCCTTTTCAGCTTGGGTAATATTTAGTACGATCAAAGTGTTCTCGTCCACTTCCAGTTTTGTCCCGTCATTTAGGGTGATCTCGGCATCAGATAGATCTCCCGTACGAATTGAATCTTGGTTGTATAGAGGAAAGCTCTGCTCCATGGTCTCCCAGACAACTCGATCTGAATATTTTCTCTGAACGGTTTTTTGTTTAAATGAAATGATTCCGATTTGTTCTCTAGTTCCGGCGTCGAGTCTTCGCTGAAAATCTGCATAAAGCAGCAGACCTAATATTAATATGGCAATAGCTTCGAAAGAAAGGAAATATTTTTCCCATGCCTTCCAAGCAGTGATTGCTTTGGCTTTGAGAAAGAATGATGTCATTTAGTTGTCCTTGTGAACACTCCATCCCATGATTCAGCCGGAGGTTCTTTTAGGAAATATTCACATCTCTCAATCAACATTCTTGCGGATTTGTCCTTTGTTCCTCTTGCTCTATCGGCTTCCTGGAACTTGTCTATAGCCTTTTTCCATTCTCTTGACAAATAGAATTTGAACCCTTCTTCGTACAGTTGCCCATTTGATTTCTGATTGGAAGTAGCATCTGAAATTTCTGCAATCAGTTCATAGATTCGAACTGGTTCATTTTTACCTTTTACTCGAACCAAATCTAGATGCCTTGTGAACATGACATTTTTTACACGTTCATTAGTATTTTCGCTTATTAGAATATTTACTCCGTAATCTTTGCCGGCTGCTTCCAATCTTGCTGCTAGATTAACAGTATCTCCCATCATTGTATATGAAGCTAGATCGTCGGTGCCCATGAATCCAACTTTAGCAGGTCCAGTGTTGAGACCAATTCGAGCATCCATTTCTTGTGCTTCTTTAGAATACAGATTGTTCTTCGTCCAGTATTGTCTAAGTTCTCCAAGTTTCTTATTCATTTGTAAAGATGCTCGAGCGGCTTTTATTGCGTGATCTGGAACATGGACGGGTGCATTATAGATAGCTACTATAGCATCACCTATGTATTTATCTAGAACACCTTCATGACTCTTGAGGATGATCGTCATCGCAGATAAATATTCATTCAATAAGTTCGCTAAATCAACAGAAGATAATTGTTCGGATATTGTAGAAAAGCTTGCAACATCGGAAAAGAAAGCGGTAATTTCTTCCTCTTTACCTCGCTTCAAAGCTTCCATATCTTTCATGGCTTCTTGAACAACCACAGGGTCAATCATGCTACCGAGAATGCTTTTTACTTTTTCTCTTTCTTCTAATCCAACTGCCATCGAGCGGAATGAGTTGGTAAGTACACCCACTTCATCGCCTGAACTTGGCTCGATATCTACTTGAAAATTTCCTTGTTCAACTTGCTTGGTTGCTTCAACCAAAAGTCGGATTGGATTAGAGATGGTTCTAGAGAATAAGAATACAATAACAATTGAAAGATTAATAATTATTAAGAGAAAAATGATATTCCGTCTTTGAATATTATAAACTTCTTCGAAAGCTTTGTCGGACTCAACGGTTGATATGATACCTAGTCCTGTATCCCATAATTTCTTGAATGATCCAAGAAAAACATGACCTTGCTCATCTTTATATTTAGTTTGTCCATTGTCAATTTTGGATTCCAGAAGTGATTTTACAATGGGTTGATCTGCAAAAGATTTGCCAGCTATAACTAGCTCTGTGTTCGGATGAGCTAATAAGTCACCGGCTTCATTGACTAGATAGGTTGTGTTGATACCCTGTCCTTGGAAGGTTTTCAGAAACTCAATAGAATCAAGATATACTAATATAGTATAATTTTTGCCACTTCTTTTCCATGGAATTGACAGTCCAAGAATTGGAGTCACAAATCCAGGACTTGCATTGAATAGAGTGGATGCTCCTCGAAAAGATTTAATGTATTCTGACTCAAAGCTGCGATTTACTTGAATAAAAGAATCGAAAGCTAAGGCATTTTCTTCAGCATATTTAGAGTTAAGAAACTGCTTTGTAATAAATGGTTTGCCGTCTTTCTGATCAAGCAGACCAACATAAATAAAATTGGGATGATTTGTAAATAATTCCTGCTCGTAAGACCTTTTTAAACTTGTATCGGAACTCTGCAATTGCAAGTTCGCGAAACTAATTAATGTAAAAGAATTACTTCTTAATTCAGATTCAACTTTTTGACCAATTACATCTACAATTGCCAAGTTGTTTTCTTGAACTCTCTTCTCAGAATCATCTAAAAAGAAATAAGAAGCAAGAAAAATCATTAAAGACAATCCAGATATTATAATCGCTAAAATGATCCCTAAAAGTTTAATACGAATTGTGACTTTTGAAGGTCGGAAATTTTTTTCCATTTTAAAATAAGTAGTTTAAAAAAAACATATAAATCAATCATTTTTTTATATACTGGATGACTTAATAGCGACAGTTTAGTCTAAAGAGTACATCGGGGACGACATTGGTTTCGACTGTTGTTGGCTTGGATGTAGTGGCACGCAGGGGTGACGGTCCCGCTTAAAAACCTTCAACTATAATAACTGCTAATAACGAACTAGCACTAGCTGCCTAAATAGGCGTCTACAGGTTTTAGATCTGTTTCCTTTGGTGGACTAAGACCTGCAACTCTCAAAGGATCCCAACCAGCCTTGATCAGCATAGCAGTTTGGGAACTAGAAGCTGAATAAGGGAGGAATACCACGGTCGTTGGTTCCACCTCTCCGACAATCCAAAACGACATAAGCGTGTAGAAGCTGCATTTGAGGATGATAGGACCCGGGTTCGAATCCCGGCGTCTCCATACTCATCAATCACATAATTACTATAACATTGATTATACTTCATTTTGAATGTACGTTTGGGATTCGAACGATCGAACGACGAAATTAAATTTTGCTCTGACTAAAGAGCAAAATTTAATTGCGAGGATAGGAAATCCGAAGCTGTCGTTCGAGACGGGCTAAAGGCGTGAGGAGTGTTGGATTTCTAAATCCAACTCGACGAAGCGAGGGTTCGAAATTAAATATTGTCGCAAATCAAACAGAATAATCTGAAGGGTGGAGGGAGTGCAGGAAGCACGACCCCCTTTAGCGAATCCCGGCGTCTCCATACTCATCAATCACATAATTACTATAACATTGATTATACTTCATTTTAAATCTACGTTTGGGATTCGAACGATCGAAAGGGCAGGGCTTAAGCCCCGTTCTTCTCACCAGATTACAACACACAATGAAATAATTTAGTGCACAATTACAATTCAATCTTAATTTTTAGGTAATCTGTTTCGAACCTCCATAAAACCGAACTAATCACAAATTTAACCAGTATATAAATAGATCCCATGACAAAATTCATACAAGCATTGTCATAGAAGATTCTCAAGAGCAGAAAAATTCATCGAGAAGCGACGGACATCAAGAAAATTGAGTTTTGGATTAAGGATTATAGCGATTAGAAATTCTCACTGAAATATCTATGATAATTTACAATCAGGATTTGGAGACCAAATAGATTTTAGATCGAAACCTGAACTGCATTTCCATTTCCAATAAATCTGTTGACTTAGAGATTCTAAGTCCAGAATAAGCTTGGTATAAAATTCTTAAAATCTATATTGCAGATGTTCAATCTTGAATTGCTTCCCAACCTAAAATCATTGTTTTGCGATCCGATCCCCAATGATATTCTCCGATCTTCCCAGAGCTTTGAATGACTCGGTGACAAGGAATCAATAATGCGATGGGATTTTTTCCGATAGCAGTTCCAACTGCTCGGCTAGCTTGTGGATTGCCAATAGACTTTGCTAATTCTCCATAGTGAGTCGTTTTTCCCAAGGGGATATTTAGAAGAGCTTCCCAGATTTTTAATTGGAAGCTAGTTCCTCGCAGATGAACTTTTATCTCTGGTAAAGTATTTTTTGGATTATCAAAAAAAGACATAGCATTGATTATATGGCTATTTCTTTCGTTTCTGAGTCGTGCCTGCGGATAAAGATTCGTCAACTTGTCCAACTCTTCTTTCGGATTCTCAGTAAACTGAGCGAAGCAGATACCTTTATCAGTTGATGCGATAAATAGATGACCGAATAGACTTGGAAAATCAGAATGAAAAATACTTAGACCCGAACCTCCTGATTGGAATTCTCCAGGAGTCATTCCTTCCCATCTAACAAAGAGATCATGCAATCTAGATGTTCCAGATAGACCAAGGTCAACAGATGCATCCAGTAAAGTTGTAGAATTTCCTTTCAGGACTTTCTTCGCACTGACTAAATGGATAAATTGTTGAAATTTCTTGGGACTTACTCCTGCCCATTCTGTAAAAACTTTTTGAAAATGAGTTGGACTCAATCCTAAGTATTGGGAAATTTCTTCTAGACTGGGATTTTTTTGATAGTTATCTTCCAGATAGTGGATAGCTTTTTTTATTAATGAATAATGATCCATTCTTTTATACTACCAAAATTCCCTATAAACCCAACCCGATTCTTGCTATTCTATAACAAAATTAGATTTTTTCTATTCTGTAATTCTTTTTTTTGATATCTATTGATTATGGAAATGGAATTTTTTTAAAAAGTATAGCAAAGATTTCCACGTTGGAAATATCTTGCTTTAATATAGGAAGATGTTAATTCTATGAAAAACAAATTTTTCGATTTTAAATACTTTTTCATATCGCTAATATTCTTGATGATTTTTGGCGATGGCAGTCTTCTCAGCTCCGACAAAGTTCGATACAGAGTGGGAGTTGAAAATTTGCGCTTACGCAATACTCCCGATATAAACGGAAAAGTTCTCCAAACTATAAAAGAAAATGAAATCGTATTGAGCTTAGGGGAAATGTCCAAGGAATCGATTGAGGTTGATATTCGTGGAAAGAAAATTAAGGCTCCTTGGGTAAAAGTGAAAACCAGTAATTCCTTAGAAGGCTGGGTATTTCTAGGTGCTCTCATTGAATCATCTAACTTAGAGTCAGACTTAGTTATCGATTATAAAAGGTTCCTATCTAACCTCAAAGGGAATAATTGTAGTAATCTTGCGCTTGCCCAAAAGGAAATAATTTTAAGAATGAAAAATATTTCCAATCCTGAAAAAGATTATCTGATTTATTATTTGTATGAATATTATCAGAAAGTAATAGATGAAACTCACTATAATTTTGGAAATACTCAAGAGTTTTCCATTTTGGATCAGGCAGCAGGTGGGCAATGGGATAAATCCAAGCCTTATCCAGATTTTCTAAATAAAAAACTTAAAGAATTAAAGATCTGTGGAATAAAACCTGATTCTACGGAAGGATCAGCATATCTCCGAGAAGATGAAGATTATATGGTTTCACTATTCTCGAAATCTGCTAGTCCTACTATGCGAGAGTATCTAGTTCAATCTAGTAAAGAAATCCAAGAAGGTTTTATGGAAGACGCAGGTCTTGTTATTTCACCAAGGAAAGTTGCTGAGAGAGCATTATTCTGGGAAAGTCTTAAGAAAAAATCTATTGGATTCGTATTCTTAGAAAATATTCAGTCGAACTTTAACATCTATAAATTGACATTATTATTCGGTTCAGATAATACACCTGCATTTTCGCACTCTAATCCTAGAAAATTAGAAAATGATTATAAAACAACTTATGAATGGATTATACAAAAACATAAATCAACAGAAATTGGTGAAGTTATATTTAAATATTATGATACTCTAAGAAAAAATAATTTTTTACTGCAAGGCGAAGTTAAGGAAATATTTGATCGCGGAACTTTTTGACGGATTTTTTAATAACACATATATGTGAATTGATATATTTATATACAAGACTCAATTCACCTGACTCTGAGCCGAATTGCTTATTTATATGTTAAGATTAGAATATTGTACCAAATTCAAGTGTAGAATTCAATCACAGTTGAGACCAGCATCTAAAGGAATTCCATACTTGGATGAGAGATAACATTCTATTATGTTTCGATTTATCGCACTTAAAGCACCATCAAAATAGATTATTTCTGAAGCTATTCCACCAAAATATTCGCTCCCCCCCGATTGATTTCTTCTACCAATAGACATATAGGAGTTTCCACTATAGGTATGCATTGGAGCAACATCTATGTATTCTTGAAGACCATTTATAAAAATAGATCTATTTATCGAATCAGCATGGCTATGTGCGAAAATAACTGGTTCATTGATTGCCGCTATTCGAGTCGTTGGTGAATGTGCAAACCCGCAATAGGTTGCTAGGAAAAAATCATTAGTTACGTTCCAATCATATCCAAACGCTTTGTCATTGCCACAAGTTGAACCAATACTGAAAACAATTTGCCCACCGCTATTAGCAAGTTCCTTGGCAAAAACTCCAAACATAGTAAAACTATTTCCAACTACGCCGGTTGCCGCAGCATTTTCTAGCCAGTGATTGTTTGCTTTCACGAATCGTATAGTAGGTTTGCCACCTATTCCCGATGCGACAAAACTAGGCTGGTTTGCTGCAGTACCTTGCGAGATATTGTTGCCAACTCCGCTATTGTCTAGCCAATCGGTTACAAGGTCATTGTTTGCTAGATAACTAAGGCTATCTGCTTGAAAATATGCTTTTAAGGAACTGGCAGCTGGTGTTCCAGACCAAGTTGAAACTTGAATCGGATTGTAACCAGATAATGCTCTTACTTCATCTGCGCTCAATTCTCGATTGTATATTGTCACTTCGTCAATTTGACCCGGGAATTCATAATTATTATTAAATGCTCCAATTGTTAAAGGAGAATTTGATGTGATATAGCTTGTTGAATCTTCTGCCCCTACTTGTTTTCCATTAAAGTATTGTTTTACGGCTGTTGGTGAAGCTGTTGGATTTACGGTCTGGCAAATGTGATACCATGTATACAGTGGGTTTGGAACATTTGGGTTGCAAACAGCTCCAAAAACACAACCTCTCATTATAGGTGTTGCGGTTAGGTTACTTGCACCTAATATGAATGCATTTCCTGTAGCACTTGTTCCATACGCAGCCGCAATCTTTAAAGTAGGTGTAGCCAATGCTTGGTTTATACGTGTCCAAACACACATACTCCTCGCATCTTGTCCTTGGGGAAGTGGAAGATTCGTGTTCACATTTTGCATAAACTGATTGGTTCCATTGAATGTATAGGCAGAATTGGGATTGCCCATTCGATCTTGACTTAGAGTTGGACCGTTAAATGGTGTTAGATGATAGTTGAATCCACTGCTATCATTTGGATCACCTTGTAAATCATAGCGAGCGACAAGACCTTCTGGAATCTGGGATGCGAGATTTCGAATTTGGTTTACAGTAAGAACGCGATTGTACAATCTCGCATCGTCGATTTTGCCAGGATAATAATCCGATCCAAACCAGGATCCTAAATGCAAGGATCCGACTCCTCCATTTGCTGTGTTCAGAGCAGCTGCTGGAAGAGTAGCTCCAATTTGTCTACCATCCGCGAAGATGGTAACATTAGTTCCATCATAGGTTCCACATAGATGAGTCCATACATGAAGGGGTAATGAATAATTGACCGTATAATCATTCACACCTGTTAAAATTCCAACTTGCTGAATTCCAGCAATTCTAGACATTCCGATTCCGAACGAATTATTCATGTTATTGAAGCCGTAGAGAAAAGCTGGAAGGGCTTGACCGTCTGAAGTCGGAAGTTGCTCAGGTTTTACCCAAACACAAATTGTTCTTGGCGATTTTCCATACGGTAAACCGTGCGGATTGTTCGGTGAATTATAACTTCCAGCTCTAGTTCGTCTGCCACCGTTAACCATTCCATCTTTGCCAAAAGAGAAACCTGGAGTTCCAATTGTATTCGATATGACATAACTATTTGGTCCTGAGTCTACAATTCCCGCTGTATCAAGATCATAATGAGCAACTAGTCCAGGTGAGCCCAAACTATTATAAGGTGTTCCGACACCGCCTGGCGATGCATCACGAGACAGCTCAGCGACCTCTCCTTCGTTGATCGATCTTTGATATATTCTTAGATCGGCTATGGCACCTCTAAAATAATTTGCATTAGAAAGATTTCCGCCAATCATAAGGTTAGTGGTTGTTATATTATTGGGAAGAATATCTTCTGTTCCAATTAATTTACCATTCGCATAAATCTTGAATTTTGTTGCAGAGACAGTCTTTTTGATCGTTAGATGAGTCCATAAGTTTGGAACCATTCGATAGCCTAAAGTTCGAATTCCTACTCCGCCTGCAATCAATCTTAGTTTATTCGCATCAGTTCCAGCACCAGTCCCTTCCATTGCCAAACCAAAACCATCGGCTACAGTTGAGGAGCCTAAATAGAAAAATAAATTATTGGCATCAGGTCCAGTATTTCCATCCCAACGAACCCATAAACTCACAGAAATATTTTCGACAGCTGGAGTGATGTTAGCTGAGGCTGTGATTCGATTGGTTCCATCAAAAAAAGCCGATCCATTTGCTCCACCAAATCTACCGTTGAAATAACTGGGTGTTCCATCCCATACTGCATCGGGAGGATTGGGAGTTTGAGAATCGTAATCTATAGTATTCCCGGCAAAAGGAAAACGATGCTTGAGTTTATTATTGGAAATTTTTCGTATGGAATGGTTACTGCTTACATAGAGCGCGCGACCATCAGTGCCTATCATGGCAGGTTGATCCATTCTTGCATTTGCACCAACTCCGTTTGACGCTCCCGATAAAGTTGGGGTTCCTACGATTGTAGTGACATTTCCCGAACTTATTTCCAATCTTCTTACCAAATGGGATGTATTGAATTCAACAAAATATAAATCAAAACCGTCCGTAACTAGACCATGCGGACCTCGCAGTCTAGCGGCTGTTCCGTTCGCATCAATATGACCAGCTGACTCAGCAATATCTCCTGCAACAGTTGTAACTGCCTGCGTCGTCATATCAATTCTTCGTATGTTATTGCCAGCATTGCATGCTACATACATATAATTACCAATAATAGTGATATCGTAAGGAGTGTTCAAGTTGGCAGCAGTTCCAATTGCATCAAGAGTGCCTGCGGTTCCAGATCCAGCAAATGTGGTAACTTCATTGCTGCGCAAATTCAAGCGGCGGATACGATGGTTATCTCTATCGGCAATATAAAGATAATGATCTTGTAGAGCCAATCCATAAGGGCTATTGAATCTCGCAATTGCTCCTACACCATCTGCGAAGCCACTAGATGTATCGCCTGCGAGTGTTATTACATTAGCACTCGATATTCGAGTCCTTCTGATTCTATGCCCTCCTAGGTGGTCTGCATTGTAGATATAGGTTCCGTCAGTAACAGCACCCGTAGGTTCATTGAATCTCGCAGCAGTTCCCACATCGTCAACCCAGCCACCGACATTCGTCAACGATCCCGCGAAAACATTTGTAAATCCATCTGCTGGATTAATACGAACTATGCGATTATTAAGTCTATCCATCACATAGAAATAGGTTCCGTCAAAAGTAATGCCACGTGGAGTATTGAACCGACTAACACCTATTGCGCCTATAGCTGTTCCAGGTACAGGGCTTCCAGGGCCATCAGCAATTTCTCCTTGGTAGACACTGTAATCGAACTTTAGAGATGGATTTTTTTGGATTCTGCTTCCACCTATATGATATCCTTCGACACAATTAATATCGAGGGTAGTGATGTCCGCTCCCCCTACAGTTCCAGATACCGTCGTAGGATTTACAAATATACAATGTTGTCCTTGGGGCTGAGCTGTGATTGTATAATCCAGAGCAACTCCGCTATTTACATTGAAGGTTGGTATAGGATCACCAGAATTCAAAACAAAGGGCGCGCCAACTGCGGCACCTGGATCAATTGTTATTGAAGAACCTGGAAGTAGATTTCCTGCATTTGGTCCACTTATCGATCCTGACAAATTGTATTGGTTTACAGAACAAGAAATATTGACATTGGTTACGTTCGCATTAGAAACAGTTCCTGTATCATTACTCAGGACGCAAGTCTGCCATGGACTTGTTGGCGAACTCAGTATTGTCACGGCATAACCAACTCCCGATGCAACAGCTGTCGCAAAAGTATATCCACCGTTAGCTGATAATATCGTATTATCTGCGGCATTATTTTGAACGACAAAGCTATTAAGAGTAAATGGTGTCGTCAATGTCGAAATAGTTCCACCGATCGTATATGTGTTAACAGGATAGGATAAGTTTACAATATCACTTTGTGTGAAATTTTCCCGACAGGCACGAACTTTCACGAGTTTATTATCAATTCCCGCATGCGTGAAGTTAGCATTCGATCCTGTCGTGCAAACATTGGGAGTCGCTCCGCATACGGGATCGACTGGAGCTGTTGGAGAATCAGCTGAGTTCTGACAAAACCAAGTAATCGCAGTAGTAGTGGTAGTAAATCCTGTTGTTCCTCCAGCGTCCATTCCCGTTGCGGTTGCAACAACAGGTGATGGGTCTGCAACTTTTAGATTATAAGATCCACTTGCGACAACCGCAGAAGGAGGCCAACCTGCTCGACATTGCCGAACTTTGATGGTATGATTGATTGCTTCTGTTATTGGAATTGTTGTCGTAGTTGTATCGGGCGAGGCACACGTCGGATCAGTTTGCGCGCCCGTTCCGTCTCCCAAAGTATAACGAAAGTTAGCTCCAGTTACTGGAGCATTGAGTGCGACATTTACAAGATTATTAAAAGTTCCTGCTACTGTAATCAATTCTGGAAGAGGTAGAGCGCAAGAAATCAATAGATCATTGACATTTCCCGAAACAAATATAGGTGCACCGGTTCCAGTACCTGTTACGTTACAAGCTTGAATTGGTGAAGATGGCTGAGTTGTGATCGTTACTTGGAATTGAGCGCCAGGAGGAATTGCAGCAGGAAAGGAAAAGGTTGTATCACCGGCATTGATATTTAAGTTTTGAGTAGCAAAAGCCGTTCCTCCTGTATTTGTCAGAGATAGAACAAGACCACTTCCTACAATACTACTCGGAGTACCTCCCGGTATGCTCACAGTTCCCACTGCTAAATAACCTGCAGTGCAGTTTACGATTACAGTATTGGTTGGTCCCGCAATGGTTCCATTAGGTGAAGGTATTGAACAAGATCCAGTTGTAATTACACCACCAGCATTTAAGATAGATAAAGAATATGCAGATCCACTGACAAGACTAGTCGGAAAAGAAAGTGTTGTATCACCTGTGAATTGAATGATTTCGGATCCATTCACTTGGATCTGCAATTCATTACCAACGCCAAGTGTTCCGAGTGCACCAATTCCAACTACTTGAACTGAAAGAGGATTTATATCCGTTACGCAATCTATGACCATACTAAGGTCTGCATTCGTCAATGTCCCTGTTGTTGAGACTGGAGTTGTGATTGAACATGTCTGCCAAGGATTAGTTGGTTGGCTGACAATAGCAAGTTGGTATGATGAGTTCTGGGGAATTGGAGGAAAGGCAAAGCTTGTTGAAGTTATGGAAACAGTCTCGGTAACTCCGGCTGTTGTATTGGAGATTTCCAATCCTGAACCCAATAAATTATTTACAATTCCAGAAATTGAAAGTAAGCCCTCGCCGCAAACAACTTGAATACTTGTGACATTGCCATTAATAATAGTTCCCGTACCACCCTCCACTGTACAATTTTGCGGGGGAGATGTAGGTTGGGTTTTTACTATCACATTGTAGGATGTACTTTTGGAATAACTATTTGCAAAAGTAAATGTTCCATTTTCGTCAACGGAGATTGACTCAGAATTATTTTCAATTTCTAACCCAGAACCCAAAAGCCCAGATACTTCGAAAGAGATTGTGTAATTTTGTTGGTTATCTAGAAATCTTAAAAAACTCAAAGATTCTAATTCCGATTTCTGCAGAGAAGGAAGCGAGCATGAAAATAAGCTAAGAGCTAGTAATAATTTTATGATTTTATAATTTTGCATTTTCCTACAATATACCCGCAATTTTATTATGCTAGGTACAAATCCAAAAATCAAGTAAATTTATTGACTACATCTATAAACTAATGGGATTAAACCGCTTAAAATAAATTATTTCATAGGGTGTTTTACCCTATAGAATCCATTTTTAAGACTTTTCAAAGATTTATAATCGACCACAGATAAAAGAAATATTTTAATACTGGTCGCTTAGGACTGAATTTTTACGTGAGAGACAAGAATTATTCTGTAAAGAAATCTTTTGGCTAATTTTAAATTAATTTATTGAGCTGCTCTTTCATGATAGATTTGGATTTGGAATCAGGAAATTGATCGAGATAACGGATCAGATACATTATGTCTTTTTCAATTTCTTCCATAATCAGTTTCTCTACTTCATAACCTTCCAATAGTTCCAGAATCTTTTTCTCATTACTTGCATTAATAGATTGTACAATTAGTTCACGGTCTTTTCTCAACGCTTTGTCTCGAAGAAAAATGATTGGGTATGTATATAATTTATTATGGAAATCTTTTAAGAATACTTTGCCACTAGTCTTGGAGTCTGTAAAATAATCTAATAAGTCATCTCGCTTCTGGAAGATCCTTCCCATTGTAATTCCAAACTCTCTTAAAGATTTGGATTTTTTGCGATCCCAACCTTTTAGAATACCAACGCACTCAGTGGCTGCTCCAAATAAGGAAGCAGTCTTGCCATAAATGATCTGCTCATAGGTTTGGAGTGTGATTTTGGGATTTTTCTCCCATTGCATTTGCAATAACTCACTTACTGCAAGATCTCGTATAACTTCTGTAAATGAATCCATCAATAATGGATTCCGCAGTTTGTTGAGTCTTTCTATACCACAGGCTAGGAGAAAATCACCTGCGAGTATTGCAGTTTTGTTCCCATGCAATGCTCCAACGGTTTTTTTGCCACGTCTAGTGTCAGCTTGGTCAACAACATCATCATGCAGAAGACTTGCAGCGTGAATCAATTCTGTGATCGACGCAACTATCCATTGCTCTTTTCCCGTATATTCTAATATATCACATAAAAGTAAATGAGTTAGCGGGCGAATTCTTTTGCCGCCAGATTCAATAACATGTTTTTTGACATCACGAAGAATTTTTAGATCCTCGCGAATCAATGAATCTAAGGTGGAATCCACCTTTTTTATCGCTAAACTGATGTTCAAGGAACTAAAACCTTTTCTTATCTAGTACCTGCTGGTATATTGAGAGCAATTCTTCCATCTCTTTCCAGCCCGTTTTTCGATAGATATTAATTAAGTTACGAAACATTCTTTTCAATATTGATGATGTACTCGTTCGAGCAAAGTATTTCTGAGTAGGATCAAACCCATGCGATTCAAGAAATTTCTCACAAGTATTGCGATCTAAGAGAACTCCACCATGGAATGGATCGATATAGGTCGTATAATCAGGCGAATCATAGAATAGCAAAAAATGAAAAGGCATATTCGTCCCGTACAACGGAAGTCCTAACCTTTTTCCAACTAATATGTAGATTACGGAAAGCGAAATTGGGATTCCGATTTTTGTTCTTATTACTTGACTTAAGTAAGAATTCTCAGGCAAATCATATCGATCTTGGTCTCCAGACAATCCTTCTTCTTCGACTAAAACTCGAATCAGAATCTGAACCTTAGCTTCATCAGAAAGAATTAAATGATTCTCCCTAAATAAATCTTCGATACGATTCGCAACCCGATCCAAATATTCTTTTAATTCAAGATACGATGCGTTGGGATCACCTAATTCTGATAAGAGGAATACTCCTTCTTCCAAATCTTCATAGTTTCTGGATAAAGGTCTGCTTGCAATTTGCATATAGCGATGATAAGTGCGTTCTGTCTGAATCAATCTTGCATAATTTCTTGAGCTAGATCTTAGAATTGGATCTTTTAAATTATCAATTGCGCTTAGAATGGAATGTTGCCAAGGAACCAGAGTGGAAATATTGCGAAGTATTTCGTGCTTTTTGTCCTTGGCTGAAAATTCTAATTCATAGAAGAGATGACCAAGCTCTTCTATAGGAATTGGTTGAATGTCAGAAGGCTTCATATTCTGACATTAATATAGAATGCAAATTTGGTCAAGAATGAACTAATTCTTTTAGTGCTTCTTCTTCTTGTTCTTTGGATGGAGGTGTGCCATGCCATTTAGGTTGGTTCTCCATATAGGAAACCCCTTTACCTAATGTAGTTTTGAATACAATAAGTGTTGGTGAACCTTTATGTGTAGCAGCTTTTTCAAATGCTTCAATGATTTCTGAAACATTATGTCCGTTCGCATCAATAACATTCCAACCAAAAGTTCTAAACTTCTCACCAAGAGGTTCAAGTCTCATCACTTCTTCGGTATTGCCATCAATCTGAATGAAATTTCTATCCATGAAAGCAATTAGGTTGTCTGTTTTATAATGAACAGCAGATTGAGCTGCTTCCCAAGTCATTCCTTCTCCACATTCTCCATCAGATATGCAAGTATAGATCTTATGCTTCTCACCTTTTAATCTAGCACCAAGTGCAAGACCAACCGATACAGACAATCCTTGTCCTAGAGATCCGCTAGAACTTTCTAATCCTTCCATATATCGAGTTGATGGATGTCCTTGTAATCTCGAATTGATGTTTCTAAATGTTAATAGATCTTCTTCGGGGAAATATCCAGATAGTCCCATCGCCGCATAACGGACTGCACATACATGTCCGTTTGAAAGGATCAATCGATCTCTTCCTTCCCAGTTTGGATTCTTGGGATCATGCTTTAGTACTTTCTTATATAATACTGCATATATATCGGCAAGACCAAGCGGTCCACCGGGATGACCGGACTTTGCTGCCGTCACCATTTTGATAATCTGAATTCTGATATTCTTTGCAAATTCTTGAATGCTTTTGATTTCGTCCATATAATCCTTTTTCTATTCCCCTACGTATTTAAAAATTACAAGCCCTGAAATGTAAACCACTAGGTAGAGTGGTATAAAAAAAATATGAATCCTCTTGTGAATTTCGCTTTTCCTTGTCATTCCTGTATAAGCCATAACCAACATCATTATGAGAGCAGTTGCCGCAAAGATGCGATGAGTCAAAATTATCCAAGGATCAACATTGGGAACGATTCCGTTCTCTTCGATCCCACCCATAAGATATTTCATGACAAGCAAATATACGGCAGTTGATAGATTGAAAAGGACTCCAATAGAATTGAAGATTCTATGAATTCTATTATCGGATTTTCGAAAATAATATCCAATAGCGAAACAGATCACAGATAAGGTCATTCCAAAATGTATTAAATAAAGACTCATAAA
Organism: Leptospira sp. GIMC2001; assembly: GCF_028462125.1. NCBI lineage: Bacteria > Pseudomonadati > Spirochaetota > Leptospiria > Leptospirales > Leptospiraceae > Leptospira > Leptospira sp. GIMC2001. Next base: position 396,166 of record NZ_CP115468.1, read on the forward strand.
CCAATGCTTTTCCATCGCTCCAGAGCTACAAAAAATTTTTATATTGACCATGGAAATTAAATTGAAAACTTGGTAATACATGCCGCCTTAGCTCAGTGGTAGAGCAGCTGTTTTGTAAACAGCTGGTCGGAGGTTCGAATCCCTCAGGCGGCTCCATTTTTTTTAGAATCTCCCTGTGAGACCTACAAGAACGGTAGAATGTGAATTTGAAATGAAAAATGGGTAGGTACCCAAGCGGTCAACGGGATCAGACTGTAAATCTGCCGGCTCAGCCTTCGAAGGTTCGAATCCTTCCCTGCCCACCATTTTCATTCTCAAATGCTTCTCAGTATCCGAAAAGTCTATAACCTGCATTCATAAAGAACTCAGTATTATCCTTCTCACCAAGTAGATCGATTGCAATTTTTAATTCCTTGTCTGTTGGTTTGGTTTTAGAACAGATTAGGTGCAATAGATAATCTTGCTCTGAATTTTCGCGCTTAGCAAAAGGTCCCAACTTACAGGCTTCATTGACTTGACCAGTTGCCACAAGGCTTTTGCCCAATTCACGATTCGCTCTTTCCTTGTTACCAAATTGCTGACTCTTGCGAAAATATTCTAAAGATTCATCGAATCTTTTTGTACTTCGTAAATATTGCCCATATAAATAAAACGCATCAGACTTTTCAGAGTCAGTGATAGATTCGCGTTCTAGATAATTTTCTATAACTTGAGGAGTTTCAGTTTCACCTGATTTGACGAGCAGTCCAATTCGAAAGATCGGGGATGCGATTGATTCTGGAAGATAGAACATCAATGTTCTCAATTCTTCAAAATAGCCTCGATTCATCAAAACGCTATAGACAAATTGGAAGAGTGATGCTGAGGACTGTTCGATCAATAGCTCGAGAAGATTTGAAATTTTCTCATTTGTTGGATGAACCGCTAGAGTGTATGCAGCAGAAAATTGATTAGAATTGATTTGATAGGCTCTTATCAATTCTCCAATTTTCTTTTCATGTTCTTTGCCGACGGCAAGAAATCCGCTATAACGAGAGTAATGTGATAATAGCTCAGGATATTTATTTGTTCTACCATATAAAAAATACAATCGAGTAGCGATTATTCTTTTAAGATCTCGATCAGGATTTTTGGCAAGTGATTCTTCATATATAGGTATGGAGAAAACTGGATACGATTTTTCGAGTTTATAAGCCTTCTCATAAAGGCGAAGAGATTCTTGAGCTTGAATAGAACGAGATACCGGTAACGCGATCAGAATCAAAAGCAGAATCGGAAATTTTTTTCCTTTTGACAAAATCATAAAAACTCTTTCAAAACAAATCCTGCAATACTTCTTTCTTGGAATCACTCGAATAATTGTTTTGGACGCAATCTTGTGTTGGCGTGTTGTCTTGGGTGAACCATTCTTGGTCTGAGCCTAGGCAATCAGAGCAACTTGTTTTGGAAGTCGAACATACTTTTGCACTCACTGCAAATACAGGCTTAGGAAAAGGTTCCGATTTTATATGTCTTCCTGCATCTACCGCTTTCATGATCTCGCCCCAAAGCGGTGCTGCGACCGTTCCACCCAATCCTCCTGAACCCATACCATATCTAGGACTATCATATCCAATCCATATAGCGAGTGTTATGCTTGGTCTGAGGCCTACGAACCAAGCATCTTTGTAGTCATTCGTAGTCCCAGTTTTACCAGCCACTATGCCTTTATATCCAGACCCATAGACACCACTTGCTCTTCCGCTGTCTTTTAGAAGAGAAAGAATTACTTCTGCGGAATCTGGTTTGATAACGGAGCGTTCTTCTGGAACTTTGAGATCGAATTCATCGCGATTCTTATAACTGTAGATCACTTTGCCATTGGGATTCAATATCCTCTTGACCAGATAAGGCCTTAGCACTTTACCTTCATTAGCAAAGGATGTGAATGCAGAAGCCATTTCCAGAGGAGAGATTTCTAAAGAACCTAAGGCGAGAGACAGATCATTTCGAAATCTTTTTGATTTCTCTGCAGAATCTGGAAAGAAAAATTGGGAAAAATAATGATCTAACTGTGAATAGCCCAATTTCTCAGCAATTTGGACAGCTGCTGTATTTTTGGATTTTACCAAAGCAGTTCTTAAGCTGATTTCGCCTTCGTATGATTTACCTAAGTTATCAGGCATCCAGTTCGGCATTCCACTCGCACCACGAAATATCAAAGGCGCATCCATGATTTTATCTGCGTTGGTTATCTTGCCAGAATTGATCGCCGATGCGTAGAGTATTGGTTTGATAGAAGATCCTGTCTGTCTTCGCATTTGTATGGCACGGTTGAATTGGTTCTGAGATTTAAATTCATCACCACCATGCATGAAAAGAACCTCACCTGTCCCTGGATCAACTGCGATGATTCCTGCTTGTAAACCAATAGCAGTACTTGACTCGTTTTCAATCCATTCCGAAGCCGAAGTAATTGACATGACCAAAGATGTTTCTTGTAAGAGATTACGAATTGCGAGTACTTCTTTGGGTTCAGATTTTGTTCTCTTGCTCAGCAGAGTCCTTCGAACTTGTCCATTTTTCTGAATTTTCTGGAGATGGTTGTGAACGATTTTCCCCACTTCTTCTTGTATACCTTTGAGAAGGGTTGTCTCAACTGTATAACCACCTTGATCATAAATATCAACGCCATCACCTTGTTGCTTCAATAAACTCCGAACATGTTCTGTTACATAAGGTGCTAAGTCTTGCCGATTGCCGTACACAGTTTCGTTAGGTGATCTCATGGAGAAAACTGTATAGATAGAAGAAACTTCATCCTGTGGAATATCTTTTAAAATTCCGCGATTTTTAAATGTGATAAGTATATAATCCAATCGAGTCTTAGAGAGCTGTGGATTCTTAAGCGGTGAATTGCGATTGGGTGCCGATGGCAATGTAGCAAGCAAAATTGCTTCTGCACGATTCAATTCGCTTGGATTCTTATTAAAATAGAACTTGATTGCTTCTCCAAAACCAAAAGCACCGTGACCAAGATACACATTGTTCATATAGTATTCTAGGATCTGGTCTTTGGTAAGATATGCTTCTAGAGCGAGGGCTAGTTCTAATTCTTTCCATTTACGTCCTAAGGATTTGGTTCGATCATCCAACAGAATTCTTGCCAATTGTTGTGTGATTGTGGAGGCACCTTGTTTATAGCGAAGATGGATAATGTTTGTTGCCATAGCACGTAATATGGCGAAATAATCAATTCCTCCGTGAGAGTAGAAATTTCTATCTTCTACATTCAATAATGCTGTTACAAGGTTTTCTGGGTAATCGGAGATTTTCAAGGTGCTGATTCTTTTCTGGAAAATTTCTGAAACAACTTGTCCATTGCGATCCAGAATTTTGGTAGGTTTACCTTTGGATAGACCATTCAAAATTTCATTCAACTCCGATTTGGTTTGCAATATACCTGCACCGAGGTAGGCGAGAAGTATCCCGCATATGATCAATCCAGAAAGCCCTACAAAATAAAATTTTCTAAGAATAGAACCTTGCTTTCGTTTGGTGGAAGATGAATTGGAGTAGTTTCTCTGTTGAATGATTGCATCATGTGGAGAATTTTTCCATAAAGATCTAATTTTATAGGGGATATCGGTTAGGAATTTTTGGATCTTATCGAAAATTCCAAAGAAGGGAGCTTGTGCAGCATTTTTGCTCACTCTTTCTTTTAGGCTCTTGAAATTGTTTCTTGATTTATCTTCCTTATTGAAGATTTCAACTTTCTTTTTTTCTAAGAACGGTCGCTCGGGATTGGTAAACCTATTGAAGAAATTGGTTCTGCTGTCCTGATTGGATGAATCTGAATTAGAATTTCTTGAGTGAGACGGAGATGTAAGATTCGACCGATCTGTTGGCGATTGTTCAATTTTGTAAAACCCATTTGAGAATCTTATCAAAGTTTTGGAATGGCAGAGCGCGCAAGAAATTCGGAACAATCCTTCTTGCGGAATTGGTTCCGGTAATTTGGTTAGACCTCCGCAGGCTGGGCAGGCATATCGATTGGTTTGGACATTGGTATCCATAGCGCTTATCTATTCTATCGGTCGTTTTGTCAAAATCACAAAGTCTGCAATTTTGGATTCGTCGGAAGGATTCCATTTATTCTCAGGAATGAAGCTGATCGTTCGCACTCGAAGTCCATTTTTTCTGAGTCTATGGGGAACCCCGCCTCCAAAATCACTATGAAATCTACCGTTCAAGTGGATGATTTTGTTACCTGAACGGAAATGCTCTTGTAAAATTTTCTGAGACATTCCAGCATCCCAGGTATGTTGGGCAAGGATCAATCGATCCATCCAACCGAGATCAGAGGCTGCCTCATCCATTTTCTTGGTTGTATTCAATGTCGCTTTATTTGATTCATCATGCGATTCAGTTTTGGTATTTTTGGCTTGATTCGTGTGAGTATTGAACAATTCTCGCAATCTTTTCTCGTATTCGGTTGATCGATCTCTTAGAATCGAATGAGCCAAAGGCAAATAATCGATTGTGTATGAACTTGATTTTCTAAATGCCAAAATTCCCTCTCTAGATATTTTATTTACATATCTTCTCGGTGGATTAGAGCATATAACAGGAATTTTGTGGTCAAAAGAGTAATCGAGTAAAGGCATATAATCTTTTGAAAAATTATTCCAAAATAGGGATGATTTTAAGAATGAGGATCTGTTGATCTCTCCACTCAGAAATTCATCAACGGGATTCTGCTGATCCCATTCCAGCATTTCTAAGGATAGAGAGACGGATGTCTTCTCTGATACTGAACGTAATATCGAAAGCGTCAGTTGATGTGCTTGTTCGTCATCGTGTTCTTCTCCAATTACTAAAACATCCACATTTTCTAATGATTCTAGGGAATCCACATATTGCGAAGGTTGTAAGACTTGAGAATTAACGGAAGTTATAAGAGAACAAAAGGTTAATAAAAAAATGCCTAGGGGATTATAATTTTTTTTTGGTTTTTGAGTCATCTGCTCGTCCTATCTTACATAAGAATTAAGAATCCCATGAGTACAATATATAAATTATTCATTTTGTCGTCCTTTTTCATTCTCTTGAGCTCAACTCTGTCTGCTCAAGTGATGAACGAATTTACTGCAGCGGAAGCTTTCTACACCTTCAAAAGTACAAGTGATCCTGAGCCCACGCAAATGCTTAGACAGAACATTAAATCTGCACTCAAAAATGCTCTGATTAGGCACGTGCCGGACGGTAAAAGGCTTTCCAAAGATCTGAGCGATGACAGTTACAATTTTGAGCAAATTCTAGAAAGCAAAATTGTAATTGCGAAATTTCAAGATTACTATTTTGAATTTCGTTATTCAGCGAATCCCAGCAAATATCATATGACGCCGATAAGCCAACGGTTTTACAAAAAACCATCTGGCTGGGAATCTCCGAGTCAAGCTCTCAATGCAGAGCCGAGTAAAGGTTCCAGCACTCCTCAGTAGCAGTTTTAACTTTCCAACCTTTAGACGACTGGTAATCTGGTAAGCATACCAAGTTCTAGAGGGGATTGGAATTGCCGATTATCCATTTAGCATTGCCTGCCGAAGCAAAAACTTTACGCAATCGGTTAGGTCTCAAAAAGATTCGCTCGATTAGAAAAATGGAAATTTTTCAGAAAGAGAATCTGAGTCTGGTAGTAAGCGGAGTTGGAAAGGTCAACACAGCTGTTGCAATAGCGAGTGTTTCCAGTCTATATCCTCAATCATCGGATTATTATTTGAATCTGGGAATCTGCGGGAGTTGCAGATCGGATCAACTTGTCGGTGAAGCTTTCATGGTTTCAAAATGCACCGATATTGGAACTGGTCGGTCTTACTATCCCGATCTAATCTCTTCATCGCCTTGGAAATCTGCATCAATTGCGAGTTTTGATAAGCCCGTAATCGGAATTGCACCTGATGGTTACGACCTTGTTGATATGGAAGCATCAGCATTTTTTCAATCAGCGATTTATTTTGCAGAGTCCCATAGAATCCACTCAGTCAAAATTGTGTCTGATCATCTTGAAGGAAATTTCTGCAAGGCTGAGGACATAGAAAGTTGGATGGACAAAAATATGGATTCCATAATTAGCTGGCTTGAATTTCAATCAAACCCGACCAAAGATTTAGATTCGTCCATTGAATTAGCCCAAAATATTCATACGATCGTAGATTCAATAGCCAAAAATCTTCGTCTTACTGCAACACAGACTTTCACATTACAAAATGTAATTGAATCCTGGTCCTTTCGAAATATCGAATATTCAAGAAAACCATCAGATAGTTGGAAACAATTTCTGTATAAGCAAAGCGATTTCCCAAATAAATCGGAAAGCAAATCAAGACTTAAGTCTATAATGCAATTTTTCCAAAATGAATAAATTACCTCCTTATTCCCATATTTATATTGAGAAAGGTGCAGAAAAATTCCCTATTGCAGAGAAGATTCTAGCCAAATTCACTCGAGCAGAAATCATTCAAGTTGATAATTATAAAGAGATATTCAATCGTCCAGGTCAGAATTTTCAATTTCAGAAAACCTCACCAAAATTAATTCTAGCAAGAAAAAAAGATAATTTTCTTTATAAAGGATCCAATCTAGCTCCGGATTTTGGTGAAGAGAATTTTTACTACAATGCTTTGATTTTAAATTGTCCGTTTAACTGTGATTATTGTTATCTTCAAGGAATGTATAATTCTGGAAATATTGTAATTTTTGTCAATTTGGATGATTTTTTTGAAGAAACAGATAAGTTATTAGATGAATTGAAGAGAATATACTTATGTCTGTCCTATGATACTGATTTATTAGGAATGGAATCGGTTATTGGATATTGTAAGGAATGGATTGAGTTTGCAAGACTTCGTCCTGAATTGATATTAGAACTAAGAACTAAGTCTGCTAATTGGAAATCAATCGAAACCATTCAACCAATTCCGAATGCGATCTTGGCTTGGACGCTTTCTCCGCAATCCGTTGTAGAACGCTTTGAGAAAAAAACAGCAAGTCTAAATGCAAGATTGGACACATTAACGAAGGCATTAGATAAAGGCTGGCCTGTGAGAATATGCATAGATCCTATATTATATTTTGATGGTTGGCAGGAAGAATATAGAAAACTGATTCAAGAAATTCGAAGATTTGATGTGCTAGATCGAATAAGAGAAGTTAGTCTAGGAAGTTTTAGAATGAACCGAGATTTTTTTACCAAAGTAAGAAAATCAAGACAAGACTCCATTCTTTTTCACCAACATTTTGAAACCGAGGATTCGGCAACATTCTATCCATTAGAAATCCGTGAAAATTTAGTCGAATTCATAAAAGAAGAGTTATCGCAATGAGAAAAAAGAAAAAGACAACCGACTCAATTCATGAAATCAGAGAAAGTTCGGAATTATCTAATGAAGATTCAATCTTAATTCCAAATCCGATTCCTGTTCAACCTGAATTGCAAAAAGGAAAATTTGTAACTGGGTCAATATGGCGTCATGTGATTGTGATGTCTCTCACCGCATCCGTGGGATTGATCGCAATATTTTTTGTTGATTTAGTTGATATTTATTTCCTCAGTATTCTGGGTGAATCTGAGATAGCTGCGGCAGTCGGTTTTGCGGGAGCTATATTATTTTTTATGATAGCACTTTCCATAGGTCTTTCTATAACTATGACGGCACTGGTTTCTAAATCCTTGGGAAGTGGAAATCGAGCCAGGGCTATAGGATGGATGGCTAACGTTTATTTACTCATTGTTTATATAACTGTTCCCATTTCCATTGTTGTTTGGATTTTTATTCCTGAATTACTCAGTATGATCGGCGCCGAAGGAAAAGTGTTATCACTTGGGATGGACTATCTTCGTATCATTGTCCCATCTTCTCCTATACTTGCCTTGGCAATGGGAAGTGGAGCTGTCCTTCGTGCTATTGGAGATGCTAAAAGATCCATGTTCTCCACCATGGGAGGAGCAATCGTTAATGCAGTGTTAGATCCTATTTTTATTTTCTATTTTGAATTAGGAATTGAAGGAGCTGCAGTTGCAACGGTTTGTTCAAGATTCGCTATTCTTGCGATCGCACTTCATCCGCTTTATCATCTTCATAAAATGTTTGATGGATTCCATTTTAATCATTTTAGATTGGAGTTGCGTGAGATGATGAAGATATTTTTTCCTGCTGCTCTTACGAATCTTGCAACACCAATTGGCAATGCATATGTAATGTTTACAATCGCTGCATTTGGAGAGTCTGCGGTTGCGGGTATGTCTGTGATTGGAAGACTGGCTCCTGTCGCTTTCGCTGTGGTTTTTGCTTCGTCAGGTGCTGTCGGCCCGATAATAGGACAGAATTTCGGTGCCGAAAGATTCGATCGCTTGATGGAGACCTTGACTAAATCATATTATTTTGTATTTGGATATGTGGTTTTTATTTCTATAGTTCTTTATGCCATGAGCGATTGGATTGCTGACTGGTTCTATCTTGAAGATTCCGCTCGAGAAATTGTTATTCTTTTTTGTAAATATATTTCAATAACTTTTTCGTTGAATGGTGCAATGTTTGTATCCAATGCCGCATACAATAATCTTGGTTTGGCGAAATACTCAACTTATTTCAATTTCGCAAAAGCTACTATTTTTACAATTCCTTTTGTTTATTTTGGATCGATTTGGTGGAATGCGCCGGGTGTGATTTTTGGCCAGGCAATTGGTGCGAGTATTATAGGCGCAATTTCTATACTTTTTTCTTATAAATTGATTCAGAATTTGATTAAAAAATTATAAAATCTTGATATAAATCAATGCAGTTCTCTGTTTGAATTGTATATAATGCCCTTAATTCGAAATTGAAGGGGGTGATTTATGCTATCAAAATCTCAGGCAAGGGCATTCTTCTTGGGAGGCAGTTTTATTTTCAGTGCTGTCTTTATAATACTTACGGTCGACACGGTTCGGCAAAATGATGTGCGAACGAATTCGCAAAATCTGACTGAGTCTGTATTGAAAGGTAAGCTAATCTGGGAAAATAATAATTGTATGGGTTGCCATACTTTATTAGGTGAAGGCGGGTATTATGCACCTGACCTGACAAACGTCGTTGATAAACGCGGTGCAGAATGGATAAAAATATTTCTTGATGATCCAGAAGCAATGTTTCCTGGTGAGCGAAAAATGGTTAAATATAAATTTACCAAAGAAGAGAAATCACAAATCATCGATTTCTTAGCTTGGGTTGGCAAAATTGATACCAATGGATGGCCTCCAGCACCCAATATTTCTAGTGCGGGATTATCTCAAAGTCAAGATAAGGTGGTCGTAACTAACAAAACCTCGATGGCTATGCCTGTCAAATTTCAACAACTATGTATCGCATGCCACGCCGTGGGTGGCAGTGGTGGTGTAGTAGGGCCTAGCTTAGATCATGTTGGAACAAAATTCGATAAAGAATATTTAGATAAGTGGTTATCTGATCCGCAAGCTGTAAAGCCTGGAACAGCAATGCCTAAGTTGCCGCTAAGCGAAATGGAAAGGAAAGAAATTATTCTATACCTTTCTGATTTGAAATAAAGGAGAATATAATGAAATTTCAATCTCAAAAAATCGCATATTGGTTTTTCGCAACTTGTATGCTATTACTTAGTCTACAAATTGTTTACGGTTTTATCATGGGCTTTGCTAGAATTGGATACGATGTTTTCCATGAATATATACCTTTCAATACAGCACGTGCGACACATACGAATTTATTAGTCGTTTGGCTACTGACAGGATTTATGGGAGCTGCATATTATATAGTTCCCGAAGAGTCCGATCGAGAATTGTACAGTCCTAAGCTAGCTTGGATTCAGTTGATATCTTGGGTTATTGTTGGAGTTACTGCAATCATTGGATTTCACTTCAATATTTGGGAGGGAAGGAAGTTACTAGAAATTCCTAGACCGTTAGATTATTTAGTGGTTGTGAATGTTCTACTTTTCTTATATAACATAGGAATGACGATTTGGAAAGCTAAGAAAAATAGTACGACTCAATTGGTGCTTTTCTTTGGTCTACTTTCTGCTGCTCTTCTTTATCTTCCCGGCATGATCTATTTCGACAATCATACTTTGGATTCCTACTTTCGATGGTGGGTTGTTCATTTATGGGTTGAGGGAGTATGGGAATTGATTATGGGTGGAATCCTTGCATTTCTTTTGATCAAGTTGACTGGTGTGGATAGAGAAATAGTTGAGAAATGGTTATATATTGTGGTCGGATTGACTTTTATATCAGGAATACTGGGAACCGGTCATCATTACTATTTTATCGGAACCCCCAAATACTGGTTGTTAGTTGGTGGAATTTTCTCTGCATTAGAACCACTTGCTTTTCTCGCGATGGCAATCTGGGCTCTTAATATGTATCGCAAGAAAGGAAAAGACCACCCTAATAAGATTGCTCTTTATTGGACATTAGGAAGTGCTGTGATGTCATTCGTTGGTGCTGGATTTCTTGGTTTTGCTCACACATGGCCAGCAGTGAATCAATGGACACATGGTACGCTGGTAACAGCAATGCATGCACATCTTGCCTTCTGGGGAGCATATGCAATGTTAGTTCTTGCGGTAATCTCCTACGTTATGCCTAATATGACGGGTCGTAAAATATACAATGGAATGTCTGGCTATTTAGCATTTTGGTCATCCAATATCGGAATGGTTGGAATGACGGGAGCATTGGCAGTTGCAGGAATCGCACAGGTTTACCTAGAAAGAAAAATGGGTATGGATTTTCTTGCAGTTCAGAAGGAAGTAGAATTCCACTTTATAGGAATGTTGCTTGCAGCGACTCTATTTACGTTCGGAATAGCTTTGTTTATTATTGATTTCATTCGCTATGGTATGCCTTCGAATGAAAGCATCGGTAATTCTGATGATCTTGATCTATGATTAGAAACGCTGAACCAATTTCTTCGGAACAAATTCAGGAGCCCTACTACGAACCAGTAGGGCAAGAGATAGAAGTTTTTTATAAAGCGGCGGAACATATGCTTCCGCTTCTACTCAAAGGTCCGACAGGAACTGGCAAGTCGAGACTGCTAGAAACTATGGCTTATCGATTGAATCGACGACTAATCACTGTAATATGCAATGAAGAAACATCTTCGGTGGATCTGGTGGGCAGGTATATTGTTAAGGGAGCAGACACTGTCTGGCAGGATGGTCCTTTAACCATTGGCGTTCGTGAAGGAGCAATAGTATATTTGGACGAAGTGGCTGAGGCAAGACCAGATGTATTAGTCGCAATACATTCTCTAACCGACCACAGAAGGTCATTATTTATTGATCGAACAAATGAGGAAATTGTTGCAAATAAAAACTTTCTACTCGTCGCTTCTTTCAATCCCGGATACCAGAGGGGATTCAAAGAATTAAAACCTTCAACAAGACAAAGATTTTTGAGCATTGATTTTCAATATCCAAAACCAACTGTGGAATCAAAAATCATAATGGGTGAAACCAAAATCGATGAGAGAATATCCAGCAAGCTTGTTCAATTTGCGAATCTTGTCAGAAATAAACCAGAGCTTGGATTGGCCGAAACAATTTCAACTCGGCTTCTTGTTTCTTGCGCTCTCCTCATTCAATCAGGTCTGGGGCCAAGACTTGCAGGTAGAACTGCTATTATACTTCCTCTCACTGATGATAGCGATACCATAGAATCTTTGCAGGATGTTTATAATCTTATTTTTTAATAAAACTATAAATGATTGGCAAGTGGCTAAATTTCTATGATTGATTGGGAACAATATTTATTTTTCTTTGGTTACAGAAAATTCAAAAAGATAAAAGAATTATTTGCTAAACCAAATCCTTATTTTGAGTATCAGATACATAAGAATGACTCACAAGTATCTAAATACTTTTTAATCATGACAGGACAGAGTGTACTCTGTATTTCCAATCACAATCATATTCATTTAAGTTCTACTACCTTTACCTTTCCAGAAAAAATGAGAGTATTAAATTCCGAGAAAGAAAGTGAAGAGTACATCAAGATTTTCCTAGGTATCATATCATTCTGTTATATGGAAAAATACAATTCATGGAAATCAGATAATGATGATAGCTCAAAGAATCAAAAGTTACTTTTAGATAACAATTCATTTAAGGTTTATAAGAAATTTCTGAAAAAGTTTCCAGGATGGCGAAATGATTGGAGGGCAGTCAATGCAAACCTCAAGAAACTAAATAAAATTGATCCTTCCCATTATCAATTATTACGAAATATTTTAAGAAGAGCGGTTGATTCTGTTACTATAAATGATTCGAAGTCCAAAGTTGCGACGAATCCATACAAATTAGCACAGAAATTTCAAGAACGAATCAAAGAATCCAAAAGTTCAGCGGATTATGAAAATGCAGAAGTAATTGAAGTCAATCAAAAGAAAATAGATGAATATACGCTCGGTCATAATTTCGAAAAAATAGAAACAGCCGAAGAGTTTGAAGGGAATTGGAGAGACATTGATGGCTCCGAAGATATGGATGAAGAAGAAGCTCTAAAGGAAGTCAATCTAAACTATGTAATTCGGTCAGAAGATGCAGTTCATTCAACTCAATCCATGGAATCAAGTTCTGGTCACGCGATGGAAATCTTGGATTCAACTGAGAAAGATATTTCCCACTACTATGATGAATGGGATTTTAGATCTAGAACTTATAAAAAAGAATTCTGCAGTCTAAAGGAATCTGAATTCAAAGAATCAAACCTTCCATTAATTTCAATTATTTTGAATCAGAAGAAAAAGACTATACTTCAATTTCAAAAGAAAATGCGAATCTTAATCAACCAAAGACGAATTCAAAAACGTTTAAGTTACGGAACGGACTTCGATCTAGATGCATTGGTGAATCGGTATTCAGATATTATAGCATGTGTATCACCTACTGAAAATATATACACAAATCATAATATAGATTCATCGGATATAAGTTTATACTTTCTCATGGATCTCAGCTTATCAACCGATTCCTGGATTCAAGGCAAGCGAGTTCTGGACGTTGCTCGTGAATCAATTGTAATTTTCTCCGAATGCCTTCATTCTATGTCCATTCCATTTGCTGTGGGCGGATTCTATTCTAGAACAAGAAATCATTGCAAATTTTTAAAGATCAAAAATTTTCAGGATGATTGGAATAAAATAAAATACCGAATGGGAAGCTTAGAGCCTGTCGGATATACTCGTATTGGGCCAGCTCTAAGGCATAGCAAAACTTTATTCAATGGATTGGGAATGCGCAAAAAATGGATAATTCTATTAACCGATGCAAGACCGAATGACTATGATCGATATGAAGGAAAATATGGAAATGAAGATGTCAATCAGGCTGTAAAAGAATGCAGGAATGAAGGAATATTGATTCATACATTGGCAATCGGTTCAGAAGATCGACCGACTATTCCAGCTATGATGCGTCATGCGAGCTATCAAATGCTTTCCAACCCGGACAAACTAATTGATTCACTGAATGATTTCTTTCGTAGAGTTATTGCAAGTTAGCTTAATTTGCCATCCGGTCTGGGTTGGATCAAAATTTTGAAGTAAGTCAAAATGAATATTCCGAATGCAACAATCCAAAGAATTCCAGAGATCGAATATCCAAGCAAATAAAAATTAGCTATTGGGAAAAATGATCTTACAATTACAGCTAAGTTTATTAGTATATAAGATAACACTATCCAATTGGATGCTTGAATCTTACGACCTGTATGTCCTAGCGAGACTCTTGTAATCATTCCATAAATAAATATTCCGATGCAGCCAATCGTTAGAATATGAAGGCTTGATGAATATGGGAAAAGATTTAGGTGAGAAAGACCATAAAGAAAAAGTCCGATCACAAGCCATACATACCCTATATGCAAAATAATTAATATTGGATATCGCGTAGCCAACCAAGATTTCCAGGTTAACAATCTTAGGAGATTTGCAATTGCGAAGAAAATCGCAAATAGTCCAGCTGCAATTCTAAGTTCCTCTGTCCATGCAAGTGATAGTTCCAAGGCTATAAATAGAAACGAGGTTTGGATCACAATATTTTCAACGGTTTCATTTTTTTTGAAATTGTAATTAGGAACGACGATTCCTGTAAAAAAAGGTAAAATTCTTCCTGCGATAATTACTATAAATACTAAAATTGAAAAAATGGAAATATGGATAAAATGCATTACAAGTTGAGAATCCAAAAGTCCCGAAAAAGAAAACAAAGTGAGTATATGCAGAATTGTAAAAATTATGAAGTTATAAACGATGATTCTATTGTGCCTTTGTCCTTCGGCATATAAAGGTTTAGTGAGAAGACTTAATGCGAAGAAGTCAAAGCTAAGGTCAAAACCTGCCGATAGAAATTGAATATAAATGTTGTCTAGAAAAATAAATCGACCCAATAGCCAAAGTAAACTTAAAATGAAAAGCGATTTGCCTCTTGTGATCGTTTTCCCAGTCCAATTCTGTGCTGCGGTAAAAAGGAATCCTATGATGATTGCCCGAGAAAAACCAAAGACCATTTCATAAGAATGCCAATGGATCGGATTCATAACAATTGGATTTGGAATCAATCTGAGGAGAATCAATATCCAGATCGAGAGAACTGCAAAAGATTGAATCGCACCGAAAAGGAAGAATGGACGGAAAGCGGTGTTCCAGATACTCAATTGAAAGAAAGAATTTAATGACATACTATTAATCTATATGACTATATTTTAATTTCATTGATCTAGATCAATTATCAAGCAATAAGTTCTTTTAAATCTTCTCTGTTTAAAATTTCAATTCTTCCTTTATCAATTCTAATAATTCCTTGGTCTTTGAATTGTTTTAATGTTCGAGAAAATGTCTCAGGTCGTAAATATAGTAGAGAGGCAATTTGGTTTTGTTTCAATCTCAATAGATCATCATTGCTATAATAAAGAAAATGCGCTACTCTATGTAGAGAATCCATCGTTAAGCCACGATTGATTGCGGAATTTAGCATATCAATCTTATTGAGAAGTGAGAACATAAGTAGATGATTGAATCCAATTTCACTGTTCAGTTTGTTCTGATATTCTGAAATAGGCATTCGGTAAACGGTGCTATCTTTTGCAAAGCGTCCAGAGGCTGGATACGGAATTCCAAGAAGTACGGCCCATTCAGCGATCATATTTATTGGATTAAAGAAGTTTAAAGTCATTTCGTTTAGATTGCCATCATATTTAAAAATCTGTATGCTACCTTCGACCAATAGATCTAGATATTCTACAGTATCGCCTGAATGAAAAAGAAATTCATTCTGTTTATAATCGATTCTTTTGCAATTCTGAAATATTTGAATGAGTGTATCTGCTGTAGGCCTTTCTATCCACTTCAAGGTCATGATGTCTTCCTCAGATGCTGCTATTTATATGTACATTTTGTACGGTAAAATATCAAACTATTAGTGGATTTGAATCAATGCAATTCAAATACACAATTGTTTAGAAAAACGGAAGTGTCAAAAGCTAGTTTAAGTGTAAATTGGTTGTGTCTATTTAGAATTAATCTAAATACAATGTACTTACTATGAAGTAAAAGAAAAGACAATCAGCATCATCAAAAATAAAAACTAAGGCTAAATTGATGCTGACTGCCTTCCAGGGATCTCGGAGAAAATGATTGTTAAAAAAATTAAACTGTGTTTCTAAGAAGTCCTCTCTTAATTAAAATGTTTCTCTGCGTCTGCGAAAAATTGCTTGGTTAATCTTTCAAAAACAGATTTCTCACTCGCAGTTTTTGCGTTGTACCAAAATGCCAAAATCAAAGGCATCCATTGACCATATCGTCGCTCAATGCTGTATTTGAAAGTTTCCACTTCTTTACCGTTTTTCCAAAGTATATATCTTACATCATACCCGTCTTCTTCACTCCAGGCTGGTAGAAGAGTTATAGTCATGGTTGATAATATCAAGAAAGCAAGAGCAGGTTTACTTGGAGATCTGTAATCAACTTTCACATCTACTAAATATCCATCGTTCGGCACTTGAACACCAGCTTCTGTTTTTTTGAAAGGAGTTTTGACTTGGAAATAAGTTTCCAAAGACTCACGTCCTCCTAAATTGAACTGTGGGAAATACGGGAGATTGTAAACTAGCTTTTTGTCGTAGATTTTGTTTTCGCTAGAAAGGGGATCCGCTTTCGGATAATTCTTATAATCTATTAAGCAATTGGTGGATGTGGAACCAACAAAAGCAATTAAGCATAGGCAATAAATAAATTTTTTCATAGTCTTCAACTTATTAGGTTAGACTACTTTTGTCCTCATAAGTTCTCCTAAAAAGCCCTTGTCAGCCCGATTCAAAATAGGAAACTGGTCAAAATCAGTGACTACCTAAAAGGGGAAAACCAATGTCAGAAGAAAAAGAAAAGAAAAATAAAAAAATCTCCAAGATGACAATCGAAGAGATCGAATCTGCGCTCAAGAAAAATGCCGAAGCGATGAATGGCGACAATTCGCTCTATATGCGTCACCTTCGTCAAAGAAAAGAAGAGCTTCTATCTAAAAAATCCGCCTAAAATAGCAGAAACGTTTGATCCAACTTGTAAATCTAGAACATAGATATGGATCGAACATTCTGTTCGACAAATTCTCCTGGCATATCAAGCCAGGAACTAGAACCGCCCTCGTTGGTCCAAATGGTTCTGGTAAAACTACCCTTTTCCAAATTGCTATAGGTAAAATGAAACCCGATGCGGGTGATGTAACTCGTTCAAAAGGTACGGTTAT
Source organism: Leptospira sp. GIMC2001 (assembly GCF_028462125.1). Lineage (NCBI taxonomy): Bacteria > Pseudomonadati > Spirochaetota > Leptospiria > Leptospirales > Leptospiraceae > Leptospira > Leptospira sp. GIMC2001. The sequence goes on from NZ_CP115468.1 coordinate 412,966, forward strand.
TTCTTTATTTCAACAGATTCCAGATTTTGATCCCGAAGCGACAATTTTGGAAACGGCCCTCTCGGAAAATAAACTATATAACGATTATAGCAAGAAGTTGCACAGAATCCATGATCTTATGGAAAAGGAAGATCCCAGCTCGCATTCTTTTGAAAAATTATTAGAAGAACAAAGTGAGATGGAAGATTTTGCGCAAGCTCACGATCTACACAATCTCGAAGTTCGTGCCAAAAAAATTCTGACGGGTCTTGGATTTTCGCAAGAAGGATTAGATCGACCTGTCAAATCCTATTCACCCGGATATCAACATAGACTCGGTCTATCTATTGCACTATTGAATAGTCATAATCTTTTGTTTCTAGATGAGCCAACTAACCACTTAGATGATTCCGCAAAAGAATGGTTAGCTGATTATCTTGTAAATCAAAATGCTGCATATGTTCTAGTCACGCATGACCCGGAGTTTCTCAATAAGACGACAAGATCAATAACGGAAATTCATTCTAAAGGTGTGTATGAATTTGAAGGGACTCTCGACGAGTTCTTTGAAGCTAAGAACGAAATTCAAGAAAAATTACAAAAACAATTTGATAAAGAAGAAGCTTATCTCAAATCCAGAAACGAGTGGGTTGAACGATTTAGAGCCAAGACTTCCAAGGCTCGAGCCGTACAAAGTGTAATCAAAAAGCTAGAAAAACGTGAGAAGATAGATAGTCCTGAAGACAGTTTCTGGAATAGCAAACCAGAATACGTGTTCAAATATGAAGAAGCGAGTCGTATATCATTTCGCATTACGGATGGCGCTTATTCCTATTCTGCAAATTCTAATTTTATTTTCCAAAACGCAAATTTGGAAATCAATAATGGAGACAAGGTCGCTCTGGTTGGTCCAAACGGTGCCGGAAAATCTACCTTTCTTAGATGCGCTGCAAATATTCGAGAATTGTCTAAAGGGAATTCCATGTATGGTCCAAGAACTAAAATTGGATATTTTTCTCAGACTCATTCCGAGGATTTAGATCCTGAGAAAAATCTCTTGCAGACGGTTCTGACAAAATTCCCTCAAGTTCCTGAAGTTGAAGCAAGAAGTCTTCTTGGTCATTTTGCATTTCCTGGCGACACCGTTTTCAAAATGGTCAAATCACTATCTGGTGGTGAGCAAAGTCGACTTAGGCTTGCTCTGCTAGTTAATCAGCCAACCAACTGTCTCATGTTAGATGAACCAACCAATCATTTGGATATTGTTGTACGCGATGCACTCAAAAGAGCTCTCATAGATTATAAAGGATCGGTAATCGTAATTAGCCATGATCCCGAGTTTCTTACTGGGCTTTGTGATCGAACCTATCAATTGGCTCATGGGGAATTGAAAAATCTGAATGTTGGATTTGCTGACTATTTGAAATATCATAAAGAGGACGAACAAGAAGGAATATCCAAACTCAGTTCCAAAGAAGATAAATTAATTATTGATAATCAGAATCAAAGCCTATCTAAGTCTGCAAGAAACCAAGCCAAGAATAAAATCAAAAATTTGGAAAAGGAAGGATTGGAAATTGAGAAGAGGTTAGAACTGCTAGAGAAAAATAAAAAAGAAAAAGAAGAGCTACTTGCAGATCCAAGTTTTTTTAAAAATCGATCTTACCAATCTGAATTAGATGCATACAATGATATCAAAAATGAGATTGCTCGACTCACGATTCAGTGGGAAGATGCACAATTAGAATTAGAAAGTTTAAAAGAGAAGGTAAATTAATGAGTGTTCCAGAAATTGATACTCCTAGTTTGAAAAAAAGATTGGATCTTCGTGCAAATGGGGATGATAAATTTTATTTGTTAGATGTTAGAAATCCGCATGAACAGGATATTGCACTGATTCCTGGAACGGATCTTTTGATTCCGGTCACTGAACTCGAGAGTCGAATTGACGAATTGGAAGCTTGGAAGAAAGAAGGAACGGAAGTTCTTGTCTATTGTCGATCAGGTGGAAGATCGGGCAACGCAGTTCGGATTCTAATGGAAAATGGCATTTTGAATTGCAAAAATGTTGCTGGTGGAACTCTCGCCTATTCTGATTTAGTCGATCCAAATATGGAAAAATATTAAATATTCTGGTATCTGAACTCAAACGGACGAATCACATAATTTGCATTAGATGATTTTTGTTGTGTTTAGTGCTGGTTGTATTGGTAATTGCTTTTGATGCGTTGAAATAATTTCGAACGGACGGGGCTTAAGCCCCGGGCTTGGGTTGTTGGGTTAGACCACCAGCCTTTTCATATAGTCGTTTGTTCTTCGAATGTGCAAAATAAACTACCAACATCAATATTCCAACAGGAGCTGCGAACAATACATTGACTTGAATTAGTCCAGCAATCATTCCCAAAATTCCACCAAGTACTTGAATTACTACTAAGTTTCCACCTGTGTTATCCAAGATCATTTTTTCCAAATCGTCCGTATCTAACTTCATTACCTGTGTCTCAACAAGTCGAGTGACATTGATTTGGTGAACAATTTTACCAAGGTTCAATTTTAGATAATCCTTACCTTCTTCAGAGTTCATAAATTCCATCAATCGATTCTTAACCCATTCGATCATACGAAAGAAATAGTTATCAATTTCTTTCCAATTTTCCTCATCATCTAGATATACCTGCAATCTCTCAATTCCCTTGGGTAAAATATTGACTCGAGCATAATCTGCAAGTTGATCAAGCCATTCATCCAATTTTTCCATTATGACTGCTTGCGTTTCGGGTGAATTCAGTTTCTCTTGAAATCCATTCATGATCTGATCCATCATATTCATGAATTGGTCAGATGTCTCCGGATCTTGAATAAATGTCTCTAATAAATTCGCAATAGCTTCTTCATTGAAGGAAACCAATTTCTTGACACCCATACCAATGGATCCAAGCGCTCGCTTAGCCGATAAATAGTCCTCTAATCCATCGTTGAGTGCTGACGAAAGTCGCGGAATTTCTTGTAAGATTACCACTCGCACTCTTTCTGCGATTTTTTTTCTATTGTCCTCCGATTGAATATATTCGAATATTCTAATTCTTGCGTAATTCCAAATTTTGGTTACTTCTTCAGGACTTTGTGCAAAACTCTTTATTGCATCTTCCGATAAGTCGAAAAGTTGTGTAATGATTTCAGGACCTTTTTCTTTTAAGATTGAAACGATTTTGCTCGTGATTTTTTGGCGAATTTCTTCATTACGGATCGCTTCGTCTACTTGATGAGCTAATTTTTGAAGAGCTACTTCAACGAGGTTTTTTTCGTAGATATAGCTCATAAGAATTTCCGGATGCAAAAGTCGATTCTGAATCGAATTCCCTAAACTAACAGCGATTTTCTGCTTATTTTTTGGAACAAGTCCCTCCCAACCTAGAACTTTACCTTGCTTCGGTTGGAAAAGCATACGTATAGCAAGAAAGTTTGTAAAATATCCAACAACTCCCGCCATGGATACAACAAACAAAGCATGAACTATGGGATGAGGTTCTATGATGAAATAGTCAACACCTCCCAATCCGACAGATAGAACGATCAATAATTTTCTATACCAACTATCTACTGTATTGACATCTATCTTCATTTCTTCATCAATTGCCCAGCAATCCTTCGAGTCAATCCAGTAGGAACCATCGCCATAAGACCGACGGCCGTTTGATTGACAGCTCCTGGAATACAGACTGCTTGATTTTTCTTGATCGATTTCAGAGACTCTTTGACCACATCCTCAGCCTTCATCCACATGATATTTGGAAATGAGGATTTATCGATTCCTGCTCTCTGATGAAAATCAGAATGAGTTAATCCAGGGCATAATGATTGTATATGGATTCCATATTGTTTTGCTTCTTCGTGAATGGACTCAGTAAAACTACAAACAAATGCTTTAGTTGCCGCATAAGTTGCGCTAAATGGTGCAGGTAAGTATCCCGCAATTGATGCAACGTTAACAATGCTGCCAGATTTTTGACTTTTGAAATTATTGAGAGCTGAATGAGTGAGTTGAACCAATGCATTTATATTCAAATGAATCTGATTCTGTTCTTTTTCTATATCGAGTGTTGCGAATTCTCCAACGGTACCAAATCCTGCATTATTGATAAGGATTCCTAAACTGAGATCATTTGCGATTAGATTGGACGCTTTGGACAAATCTTCGTATTTAGTAAGATCTAAAGATTCAATTTGAACTTTGCATAAATCATTTAATTTTTGAATCTCTGAGGCAAGAAGTTTTAATTGATCTGGATTTCTTGCAATCAATACTAAGTCATAAGAATTCATAAGTTGTAGAGCGAATTCCCTACCAATTCCAGATGAGGCACCTGTTATATAAGCTTTCTTCTTCATCAATTCATTCCTTTTCTGCAATAGATCAGAGCATCAATACCATCATGATAATAGCCCTTTCGTTTGTCTACTAACTGGAATCCTAAGGATTCATACAATTTGATTGCATTTTTATTGTTCTGAGCAACTTCAAGAAAACAAGGGCAAGAGTTGTGATTATCAATAAAATATTTCAAAATCGAAAAAGCGTAAGATTTGTTCCTATAATCAGGATCGGTTGCGACTCTGAGGATTTCGATTTCCCAAGGATTAACAAGAGGGAATAGATAACTCCTAGGAATTTCTTGATCGAATAGAACAAAACTTTCATGAGTTTTTATCTGCGATAAAATCTGCTCTTTGTTCCAAGCAGAATCGGGAAAACATATTTTCTCTATCTCCACAAGCCAGAGCAAGATTGTCAGATCATCGGGATCTATTTTTTTTATCTGCATTTTCTGAATCTATCCCATTTTGCCAAGAAAGCTCATCCTTCGCGATAAAAAATCCTTTGCAAATCTGCAAATATTGTCTAACATTTCAACTATGAATAGAATATTGATGCTCTTGGTAATTCTGACTTTTGTTGGCTGCGAGAAGTTGGACGAGATGGCAAAGAGAAATTGGGACAAGAAGCAAAATCAGAACACAGTTGACTTCGAAGATGTTGAGAAATGGAAAGTAACCCTAGCTCTCAATGAAGCGGAACTTAAGGCATTGGACAAAAGCATTCGTAACATGGTCAATCGAACATCACAAGCTGGGGCATTGTCTTGGAAGATTGCTCAAGCCTATATGAAAGCAAGCAATTATGAAATGGGGTTACGTTACTACCAACGTGCAATTGATGAATCCGACTCAGCATCTGAATCAGCTTCAAGTTTTAAAAGTACAGGAGAAGTGGAGACGAATTCTGGGACACGAATGGCGTATTGGGAATCTTCACTTCCTTACTTTAATAAATCATTAGTTTACAAAAAAATTGATAAAGAATTGCTATTTCAAGCGGGTCTCGCTTATGCCAATGCTTCACGAAACATGGGATGGGAACCAGAAAGAAGATCGAGAGCCATTGATCTTTTTACATCACTGTCCCAATTAGATCCTTTGGATAGTAGATTTCCTTACCAACTTGCGTTGATCTATTTTGATTCATCTGTTTCGAGTGGATCTTGGGCAATACAAGAATCCTACAATCAAGAAGGATTGGCTTTCAGTCTACTAAATGAAATCTTAAAAAAAGAACCTGAAAATGTTCCCGTACGTTTTGCACGAGCCAATTTCCTCTATCGAATTGGTAAGACCAGTGATGCATACAATGAATACCGTACAATTCGTTCGACAATTGAGGCAATTGATGCAAGAGGTGAGATTCGAGGTGGCTTGGAAAAAAATAGTTCCTATATCAATGTTTTAAAGAATCTCGAACAATTGGAATCTGGAAAAAGATAAACAAACAACTTGGAACTTCAAGACCCGTATCTATTTCGCCATTTTAACAGTAAACAATATGCTTATTCTTTTTTTGGTAAATCAAATGTAAGAACTTTTATTTACAAGAATGGACTTCTGGATAAAGCTAAAAGTTTACATGAATTAGGTGAATTGGTATTGAATTATCTTGATCGCAAAATTGCTCAAGAATGGATTCTGGAAGGCGAAAGATGTGATGAGATTTACAAAAGCAAGGGAGCAACTTTTGTTAGCTATTACGATCCCTTATATCCAAATTTGCTAAAGGAAATTTATGATCCACCGTTAGTTCTATTCTGTATTGGTTCTATTGAAGTTTTAAAATCAGATTTTATAGCAATTGTGGGAACAAGAAAAGCATCGCCTGTTTCTCTCTTTGCTACCAATCAATTGGTACACTCCATATTTATTGATTCTCTGAAAAATCAATTGAACCGAGATTCTACATGCATTCAACAAGACTTTTTCCATGAAGTAAATTTGAAAGATTCCTTAGGTGGAAAGGGAATTGTATCGGGAATGGCATTGGGAATTGACAGGGAAGCTATGGCAACTGCTATAGATCTCGGATTGCCTACGCTTGGAATTCTTGGGACTCCAGTTTATACGGAATATCCGTATTCAAACAGAAGTTTATATGCAAAAATGAAAAATTCAAAAAATGGTTTGCTGGTATCAGAATTGTTACCGTACGATCATTACGCCAAGTGGACTTTTCCAATGCGTAATAGAATTATTACAGGAATCGCTAAGTCCGTTTATCTTATGGAGACACCGGCTCAGAGTGGGGCAATGTCTTCTGCCAACAACGCCATTGAACAGAACAAAGAAATATTTATTTTCGATCATCCAATACAATTTAATAATGATGGTGGTAAGAATCTACTTGAGGATGGGGCGAATCCGATTCAGTTTCCTGATCTTGGAATTCGAGGTAATATATTCCATATTACAGAATTAATGAATCAATCAAAATATCAGCTTTACCAGGATTTAGTCGTTCAACTTAAGTTAGACGAAAATTCTGGTAAAGCGAAGAATCTTGGTGGTGGCTACTATTTCATATTTTGAAAATAGCTTAGAACCGTAACTAGGAGATAAGTTCCAAGCAGAACGAATCCGAAAGGTCTTTGGATTTTCTGCTTAGAAAGGAATACACTCAATCTAAACACAACTAAAACAAATAACATTGCTGGAAAAAAGAAAATGAAAAAGCTTTCATCTGCTTTTAATCCACCAGTTGTAACGGCAGCTGCAGCACCTGCAACAAAGAGAACGTTCAAAATGTCCGCTCCAATAATATTCCCCAAGGCTAATTCGCCATGTCCTTTTCTTGCAGCAGAAATTGCAGTCACCAATTCAGGAAGGGATGTTCCAAAGGCAACCAATGTTGCACTGATAATCGATTTAGGAATCGAAAATCTTATAGCAGTTTCCTCAACCGCAGGAATCAATGCTTTTGAAGAAAGAATTACCAGAGCAACACCTAATGCCAATTTGGCTATTACGACATAGGTTGGAGATTTTAATTCTTCTTTGTCTGTGCTTTCTTCCATTTGCTCTTTGATTTCTTTTTTTGTAGCCCATTTGATCGAATAATACATATACAGAGCTAGTAGAAACAAGAATACAAATCCTATGGCTTGAGGTAAATTCCCACCAACTGTAAAAACTTGAGAGAGATTTGTATAAGGTAGACAGGCTAGAATTAGCAAAAGTCCGGATCCAAATTGTAAAAGTCCTTGTCTATTCAATAGCGCCTTATCAATAGTAGGTGGTGAAATTAGAATTGCTATTCCTAGAATAAGACCAGTATCGCAAATGATTGATCCTACTGCGTTGCCCAATGCAATATCTGGATTGCCTGACATTGCTGCCATAACGGATACGGTTGCTTCTGGAAGAGTTGTTCCAAGACTTACAATTGTCGCACCAATGAGAATTTTCGGAACCCCCCATTTCAGAGAGAGCACTACTGCCTCATCAACAAGTAGATCCGCACCTTTACCCAAGGTGAGAATTGAGACAACGATGACTGCGAGGATTGCATACATCGGTAACGATTGAATTGTGTGAATGATCCATTCTTCCATATGGTTAAGACTGTAAGATCTTATCGTTGGAGTTGACAAGTAAAATCACAGTCTCAACTATAAACTATGCAACGATTTTTATTTATTATTATTTTGGTTTCGTCGATCGGAATTTATTCTCAGAAACAGCCTTCATCACCCAAAGAACCAAGTGTACCCGTTCTAGGAACGGAAAGTTTGGATTCGAGAGGAGAGCCTGAGCAAGCGAATAAAGATTCGGAACCTAAGAAGAGGGACATCCGGGTTACTCTATGTGATGGAAGAAAAGTGAGCGGGAAGTGGAATGAAAAAGAAACCGAAATACATTTTACCCATATCCGAGATGGAATTCGTTATAAAAAATCTATTAAGACTACAGAAATACAAACTGTTCGCTTGATTTCTTGGAATGCAGAGCCAAATAAACAAGAAAAGGAAGGCATGTCTTACAAGATGGTTCCTTCAAAAGTATGGATTCAATTGAAATCTGGTGAGAAATTTGATAAGGACAAAGGTTTAGAAGGAACGGAATATTCAATCGTAACTGTGGAAAATAAAAATGGATCCGCTACTCTCTACACTCTTTGGATGGACTTACTTTATAAAGATGGATCCTGGTACTCGAAATTAGAAAAACTAGATCCAAAATTGGAAAGAACTGATTGTCATCCAGATGTGATTCGTGAGATTCAATTTGAGTGATTCTAAACTTGGACTATAATTTTTTCTTAGGAAGATATTTATAGTATTCCATCTCAACTGTGTTGATTAGAAATGTGTAGTATTTTACAAGTTTTTTATCAAATTTTTTCTTATTCATTTCTTCGCGATAAACATCCGCTAGTTGCTCACGGAAAAGAGGCATCTTAAGATCATTTCGTAAGATGTACAATGTGTTCGGCATAGTCTTAATCGCAATTTCGTCAGGGACATTAATGATCGCACTAGATTGCACTAAGGCATACTCAACAGTGGATGCGACTTTATTGTCATCTTTCTCTTTGCCAAGAGTGAGATTTCTTCGCTTCAGGTCACCCATAGAAGCGTAAATTCTTTTCTGCATTGTCTTGAGATCCAGCACTTTCTCAGTAACTTTGTTGAACTTCTTTGGAAAGATCAAGCCGTCTGCTGCTTTTAAAATATCTAAAATCTTCGCTTCTTTTTTCTCATCATGTTCGGTTTCTTTTAACATTTTTAAAGAAGATCCATTGCTTGATGAACTTCCGCCAAACAAACCTCCACCGCCTGAACCAGAAAAAATGGCGCCACCAGTTCCAGATGGAGAAGATGATGATGAGAATGCCGATCCAAGAGCTGGATTGTTTGCTGAAAATTTTCCAGAAGCCATTACTTCTTCTCGTAATTCTTCGTTAGATTTCTCTCGAAAAAAATATGCCGCCATAACTCCAATCACAACTGAGAAAGGCACTCCAAAAACAATCGGAACAAGACTTGTAAACATATACGAACCAGTTATAAAAATCAACATGGATGCAAGGAAACACATCAAACCGGCTGGTATATTGATTTTTTTCTGGAATTCTTGAGATCGAATTTTTTCTTGATGAAGTCTTTCAATTTCGCGTATGTCCGAACTCAATTTGACGATGAGTTCTGGACGAAGTTTACTATTCAGTTCTGGATGCTTCGGATTGGATAATTTTTCGTTTATTGTTTTTGCAATATCGAGTTGCTTTAAAAATTCTGTATTGGTTTTGGATTGAGCAGTCAGCTTATGAAGTACTGCAGCCATATAGCCATGATCAACGACATAGAAAATACTGGGACCGTTCAAGTCTGGCTTCACTTCTTGGTAAGAGTATTTCGCACAAACTTCTTCTTTCAATCTAGAAGCAAGATTCTGAATCCTAGTTTCATCTTTAACTTCCATTTTTCGAATCTCTTCTTCGAAATTCAACTTCATTAAAGTATTATTGTTCTTAGTAAATTCTGGAATTCGATCCATAACTTGTTTACTAATTTTTTTGTATAAGGATTCATCTTTGCGTTCAAGAATTAGATCTTTTTCTTCTAATAATTTTCTAAGAATTCGAACAGATGTATCAATTGTCTCTTTTACTTTTTTGCTTAGATTGGATGAAGATTTCTCATAAGGAAAAGATTCTACTAGAGCAATCAATGCTTTCGCCTTATCAGAGTTTTGTTTTCTTCCAGGTGGAACATTGTCCACATGCTTATCTCTGAAATCGGCGATGGTTTCAAGGAAGCTCAAGTATTTGGCTTCATTCGCAAGTGTTGTCAACTTTTCTAGCGCAAATTTTTCTAGACCATCCACATGAGCTCTGTATTGATTGATGATTTCGGGCTGACTTTTGAATGATCCATCTTCGTTGAGATCTAACTCATCTACAATAACATGATAATCAGTAAGAATAGAAATAACTGCTGATTGTCCCTTTGCATAATTTATAAAATCTTCTGTGAATTCAGGAATTGGTATCGGAGCAATGGGATGGAATCCTTTTCTTACTAAATTAGTTATTTCTGATTCCAGTGATCCCATTTTAGGGAATAGCCAAGAATCATCAGTTTTTGTTTTTGCAAAAAGAAATGCACCGGGCGAATCCTCTTCAACCGTTCGAATTTTCTTTGCTCTATGCGAAAGAATCATATCAACCAGCTCAATGGACGCTTGGAAGCATGCTTGTCTATAGCTTGAGACATCAGTTTTGGATTCTTTCTGAGGAGCGATTACCGTGATTTTGGAACTAATTTTATTCCCAGATCGGACAAGAAACGGATAGATATAGGCAACGCGATTTTGTCCTCTTTTATCAAAATCAGTAATCTGTTTTATTGCTTGGTGAATTGCAACTTCAGTCTTTGCCTGAATTGATAAATTATTGAATTTGTTCAACGACTCGGGGATCTTATCAAGAGTGAGAAGATAGGAAGGATGCTTTTCTTTGCTTCCATGTTTCTCGATTCTTTTATGCCAGTCCTTGAGTTCATCCATTATCGCACGAGCAGTAGTGGAAAGTGATCCTAAGCTTTCGGGTGAGTGAATATAGACCGATCCAACATTTGACGTTGGGCTAGAAGTCTCAAATGTTTCTCGAAAAAAATCGTCGTCTTTTAAGTCTGTGGCACTTGGCATAATTTTAGGTTAGGACATTTTGCAAAATTTCTATGCCTCTTTTAACTTCTGATAGAGTTCTTGAATATGTCAACCGAATGCACTGCTTTTGGTGAGAAAATTCTTCCTCCAATCCAGGAAAAAAGTTTTCTCCATCTATTATGAATACGCCGCGAGCCTTTGCTTCTCGATATATTTCTCTGCTGCTCATCTTCAGATTGGGAAACCAAATCCATAGAAATAGTGCCCCGAGACTTTCGTGAATTCTATACTCAATATTCGGTTTAAAAATCGTATCAATCATATCAATAACCTCTTTACTTTGTTTTTGGTAAAAAGGCTTTATGATGTTTGTCGACATTTTATAGATACTTCCATCTCTAATTAAATCTTCAATCATAGCCGGACCCAAATTTCCGTTAGCTAGATTCATTACTGCAGAAATCTCGGAAATTACCGAGATAATTTCTTTAGAAGCAACCACAATTCCGGTTCTCGCTCCAGGCAAGCCAAGTTTAGATAGGCTCAAGACATGAACCATTCCCGGTCGCCAACGAATCGTGGGTTCCGTGAAAAGAATGTTAGGGAAGGGAAATCCATAGGCATTGTCAATTAAAAATGGGATATTTTTATCTTGAGCCATCTCATAAATACTTTCTATATCAGTCCATGAAATCACATTGCCTGATGGATTGGTTGGTCTAGATAAACAAACGGCTCCAATGTCTCCCTTATTGATTCTTGCTTCAATTCGATTCATATCTGGAAGATAGCGAAAACGATTGGTGCCATGGAGATCGACGAGAGGCGGTAAGGATACGATGTTTCCAGAGTGTATTGTCTGATCAGCATAACCAATATATTCTGGAACCATAGGAAGAAGGATTTTTTTATTTCTTAGGTTTGATTGTGTATGACCAGATGAACCCGAATTTTTTGAATTCCGTACGGATCGTTCGCCAGAGAAGGCATTGAATAAAATGAAGAAAGCTGTCTGACTTCCCGCAGTGATTGCGATATTTTCTTTTTTTAATGGTTAGTCTAATTTGGAAGATAGAGACTCTGCCAATAGCTCACGAATCTCATCCGAGCCTAGCGGGGACTCGTAGTGACCCAGCAATCTTGATACTCTCTTAGAATCTTTTGCAATTTCTAGAAATTTCTTTTCAAAAATTTGCTCAACTTCTGGAATGATTGCGGGATTGCCCCCGCCAAGCATCGATATTTCGATTCCATACTTTCTTGCATCTTCGAGTCCAGAACCCAAGTCTTGCATGAGCTCACCGATCCCAGATCCTAAGGTGAGCTTGCTTGCAAAATCCGATAAATCCAACATTAGGACAATCTAGGAAAAGGATGACTCGCAGTAAATCAAACTAACCGAGTCATTTAATATAATCTATTCTAAACTAATTGGTCTGTGGTTTAGCTGGAACCCAGAGCGGGCCAACCGCGATCAATAAAATCAGAATATTAAAAATTGCATTGGATAGATTCCCGGATGCAATAGATCCCGAACTATCTAGAAAAAACCAAGAAAGCATTCCGAATAGAACGGCTTTGCGAACTTGCTCAGGCGCTTTATCGTAAACTAGAGTTGACAGAAGCCAGACCATCACTCCCCAACCAAGTAAGAAACCACCTGTAAGAGCAGAGAGAAATCTTACATCAGGCGAGCTATAAGTGATATTGCCATCGATTGGCCAGCTTAGTAAATCCAATGTAAAGCGAGCAGGTTCGCTAGTCGCAATCATTGTTCCTAGGAAGAAAACAGGAGCAAAAGAGGCAATTGTTATAGCAGAAATCTTTAACCAAAATTTATGAAATTCTTGTGACATTTTTATTTCCTAAAGAGTAAATTTATTATCACCCATCGGAATATTACTTTTATGAAATACAATGAATACTTGTTGATAATCTTAGAAAAACTTGTACGCAACCGTACAAAACAATCTAAACCAAATTCTGAGTGATTCTTTTTAGATTTTCAAAATATTTCGAAAGCCATTCTATATTAAGATTTTCGAATGTAATCTGCAAAAAAAAGTTTTCTAGAGCTAATTCGAAAATGCTCTGCATCTGAAGGGGACTTAATCGAAGGTTCAAATCCTTCATCCAAATAATTACAAATGATTCACCGACAATAGAATTAGATTTATTCAGAGCATCATTGAATTTTGGTTTGTCTCTATGTATTCTTAGCTGTCTGTTAAAAAGTAAATCTAGTTTATGAAATACCAGAACCTCAATTAGATCTGGATCTATACGCTTGCAGTTTAGTTCTTTTTCCGATAGTATTTTGGATTGTTCTAAATGATAATCCAATAGCTGCTCAAGAAAATTTTCCAAGTCAATAAAAAGATGATAAAAGGATGATTTACTAATCCCAATTTCCTTTGCAAGCGGCTCAATTTTGAGTCCAGCGATTCCTTCTTTTGCAATGAGCTCATACCCCTTCTGGATCCATAGAAGTTTGCTTTCGGTTTTCATTAATTTGAGATTGGAATGAGCTAATTTCCCCATCTATATATTTTTTCTACCGAGAAGCTAAAAATTCTTGTACTTTTGGAGCTCAGAAATAGGCTAGACTAGAAATTTCCCTATGGGCTTATGTCCCATAAATCGGGTATAAAAAGAAGGCAAGTTGGATGGCACCGGATTTACTAGAAAGAAGACAACCGAAGAATCAGGATATTGAATACCTTAAGCCTACTCTCTCCAGAGAAGACCTAAAAGGTGTGCTCGAATGTCTCGCGGCAGACAATTTATCCACAGGGCAAATTGTTGAAAAATTCGAGAAATCTTTTTCTTCAACGTTTCGATTCAAATTCTCATTGAGCGTTAATAGCTTGACTTCTGCCTATCATTGCGCTTTGCAAACTTTGGGAGTCGGTGAAGGTGATCGAGTCCTTTTGTCTGATCTGGGAAGTATATCTGCACTTGATGCAATTTTTTTACTAAAAGCCAAACCAATCCTTGTAGACGTTGCAAGAAATTCTTTCCATATGGATCCGGAATTGTTCCAGTCCAAGCTTGCAGAACACAATCCAAAAGTTGTTATTCTTGATCATAGTTTCGGTAGCCTAATCGATGCTAAACATTATCCTGTTCCCGAAGAAGTTTCTATTTTGGAAGATTTCTCGGAAGCCATGGGTGGAATGAGCGAGACGATTGCAATTGGTAAGCAAGGTAAGTTATCCATTTGCGGATTGCAAGTGGAGAACGTGATCACAACAGGCAATGGTGCAATGATTGTGACCTCAGATTCAGAATTGAATCAAAAGTTGCGCACAATGGTATTTGGTAGATCCAAAATTAGAAATCTATCCGAGCCAAAATTCGATTACAATCTTATTGATTATCAAGCGGCTCTGGGAATTGAGCAACTTTCTAAGTTAGGCGTTTTGCTTGAGCGAAAGAAAAAAATCGCACACTCTTATCTGCAAGCTGTTTCCAATTCTAGAATTGAGACCTATTTCAAGAATCCTTCCGAAGACAGTTTCAATCGCTTTCCCATTGTTGTAACTTCTGGAAGCTATGACGAAGTAAAAAGATATTTTGATTCTATACATATTGGAACGATGCGTGTTATAGATGAACCTTTGCATGCTATTCTCGAAGAGAATAAAACTGATTATCCCAATACGGAAAGACTCTATCAAAGAGGTCATTGCATTCCTGTTTATCCTAACCTAACTAAAGATAATGTTTTGAGAATTTCCAATGCCATTCGGAGAATCTATTAATCTCTGAAAAAAATCTATTCTTTCAATCCATGGTTCGAGTATGAACTTGAATCATTGCAGAGGACAGGGAGCCTTCCTAATTTCAATGCAATGAAGAATAAAAGGATTCACTTTCTTGAACGGGTATTTCTTGCTCTTTCAAGAAAGGAAGATTTTACATTAGTTACAAGTAAGGTTCCGCAAGCGCTCCTAAACCATTGGAAGGAAATGAAATGGGAGTTCGGGCAACCGATCTACCTAGATTCCCAACATCGATTGTTATTTCCGTTCGATTCGTCCACAATAGGTTCGACAAATATAAATTCGTTACATGCAGATTTGTCCCATGTAGATTCGCTCACAGAAATTTTGCCCAATCCAGATTCGCTTGATAGAGATTCATCAGTCAAAAAATTATCTGATTTAGAAAGCTTCGGTCTAGAATTGATCGAATTTGGTTCCATAAAAAAATGGGATAACGGAAGTTTGATTGTGGATGAGAAAACTTGGCAATCAGCTGCGTTTCTTAATTCCAAGATCAACCAAACCAATTATTCGAATGAGATAGGTTTTTCTGAGGCAAAAATGGGAGTGGTTCGTAGCTTAGATGATGTTGCAGATATATTAGAAAATCGCAGTCAACCAACCATATTCAAGCAAGAATTAGGTGGATCGGGCAAAGGGCATAGAGTTTGGAAGTCAGCAAAAGATGGCCATAAACTCAAGACTCTCAGTTTTCCTGCGGTCTATGAAGACTATAGCGAGACAAGATTCTATGATTTTGGAGTTCTTCTGGATTGGAAACCTGAGGGAATCGAATTTATAGCTATTTCCGAGATTCAAATTGGTAAGGAAATGAATTTTCGATCTTGTCTATTCTATCTAGATCAACCACCCAAAGATCTAATTTATGCAAAAGATTTTGTTCTAAATGAAAAAAAATTTATTGATAATTGGAAAAACTTCTCAGATGATCAGCATCCTTATAAGGGTGCCGTCGCGGTAGATGGATTCTTAGCAGAAGATGGTTTACACCGAGCACGATCAGAGATTAATTTTCGTTATAGTATGGGTCGGATTGCTTGGGAGATTCACGCAAAGAGAGTTGAGCAGTCCAATTACCGCAAGCCAAGTAAATTTGGATTGGTGATCAAGCATAAATCGGAAGACATTGAACAGATTCCAGATTATAAATTATTTTTATCAATATCTGAACAAGATCCATACCAAGTCGTCTATATAGAATACTATTGATTCTATGGCTTTTTACAGAGAAATTCATAAATACAAACCGCAAGATACCAAGTCTATAAAGCGATGGGTTTTTGTTCTCTATGATCAATTGTCTTGGTTAAATCCACTTCTTACACCAAGTGATTCAATTGCTACACCTGGCGATTCCATTGTTCGCGAAGAAATCTGTTTGGTATTTATCGAAACATCTGCAAAGCCAAGTAAGAGATCGTATCATAAACAGAAATTAGTAATGTTATTGAGTAGCATGCGTCATTTTGCTCTCGAAGCAGCTGAGCTTGGTTACTCGATTATCTATCACTTTGATCAGGTCGGATATGCAAATGGACTTAATTCCATTGCAAAGCTATACCAAATCTCAGCTTTTGATTGTTTGGAGATTCAAGAATACGAAGTTGAAGATGAATTGAAGAACCTAGGTTCAAAATTGATTTATCATTCGAACAATTTGTATCTATCATCGAAGGAAGATTTTTACGAAGTTTTCCCTGATTCCAAAGAAGCTCGAAAGAAATATCTCCAAGAGAAATTCTATCGCTATATGCGAATCAAGTTGAACGTTCTCCTTGATCCCAATTCGCCTAAGACCAATCCAAAGCCTTTAGGTGGCAAATGGAATCTGGATCATGAGAATCGTTCGAATTGGAAAAAATCTGAATCGACTCCCAAACCAATACCTTGGATTAAACCGGATTCCATAACCGACGAAGTAATCCAATTGGTGGAAAATAAATATGCAGACCATTTCGGAAATCTCAAAGATTTTGGTTGGCCTGTAAATCGATCAGATGCTTTGATTTGGCTTGAACATTTTGTCCAGCATTCACTTATAAATTTTGGAAAGTATGAAGATGCAATGGATTTTGAAGAGGAATACCTTTTTCATTCGATGCTAAGTCCGCTGATTCATTTGGGATTGCTTCATCCCCTAGAAGTTGTGCATCGAGTTATTGAAGAATACAATAAGAATCATTCAATAAATGATCCAATTCCCTTATCTTCCATAGAGGGCTTTATTCGCCAAATCATAGGTTGGCGAGAGTATATGCGGCATGTTTATCAAGAGAATCGCGAAACCTATCAATCAACAAATTATTTCAATTTTACATCAAACTTACCAGACCTGTACTGGAATCCAGATCTGGGAATGGCCTGCTTCCAATCCATAATATCCACAGTTCTCAATAGGGGATATAGTCATCACATAACTAGACTTATGGTATTGTCGAATTTCGCGAACCTGCTGGGTGTTGATCCTCATAGATTGAATGATTGGTTCTGGATTGCATATGTGGATGCATTCGAATGGGTTGTAACTCCCAATGTAGTTGGAATGGGAACTTATGCGGATGGAGGAATTTGTTCTACAAAGCCTTATGTGGCATCAGCCAATTATATCAAGAAAATGGCTCCTAGTTATTGCAAGAATTGTAAATATGATGCAACAGAATTACTCGGTGATACGGCTTGTCCATTCAATGCACTCTATTGGAATTTTATCGGTGAGAATGAAGAATTTTATTCCTATTCAGGAAGAACAGATTTTGCCTTAGCGAACTGGAAGACATTTACAGATGAGAAAAAATCGCAGATTCGACAACAAGCATCTGCGATTAGGAAAAAATTTCTGAATCAGTAAATTTAGAAATAAATTATCAACTTAATGCTGCCATTTCTTTTGCGCAAGATAAACAAGAATCCATACACTCTTTACAGATGGCATGGTGTTCTGCGTGCTTTTTGCATTCTGCAGCACAATTCTTACAGATTTCAGCGCACAAGCCAGCCGTCTTTTTTGTAAATTTGGAATCTTGAGATGCAATCTGAATGAATGAGTCGCAGATCGCTATTGTCTCTCTAGTGGATGTCGCACAACCGAGCAGTGTTTTGTCTCCTTTTCCCATTTCCTCAATACAATGGGATAAACAAATTTCTGCTGCAAGCTTACAATGAATAGCTGACATCAATGCCTTTGAGTATTTCTTATTGGATTTTGTAGCAGGCATATTGTGTTTGTGTTCTTGAGCTGAGAGTGCACTCACAATACCGACAGTTGCTACTCCAACAGTTGCGTTACGAATAAATTCTTTTCTGTTCATAGGTTAACTCCTTTCTATATCCAAATTATTTTAAAAAAACGAATCTCGAATGGATATATTTTTTATAATTTAGTTTCTGAGCCTTAGACGGATCGTCAAGTTTAGATTTAAGCAATTTCTCTATTGTTGGAAAATTTGATTCTTGATTTAAGATCTTGTAGTCTAAAAGAACGTGAGTAGAATGATTCCAAGAAAATTTATTAGAATATGGTGTATTCTGTCAATCCTAACAATTTCCATAACAGCAAATGAGGTTCGTAAAATGAGTTTTCACAGTTTTAAAGTAAAAAATATCCAGGGCAAAGAAATCGATTTATCAGCTTATAAAGGCAAAGTCGTCTTAGCCGTAAACGTTGCATCCAAATGCGGATTCACATCTCAATATGAAAGTTTGGAAGCAATTTATAAAAAATACAAAGATAAAGGTTTCGTTATCATTGGATTTCCTGCGAATAATTTTGGATCACAAGAGCCCGGATCAAATGATCAGATTGCGGAATTTTGCAAATTGAACTACGGAGTTTCATTTGATATGATGAGTAAGATTTCTGTGAAAGGTGATGATAAGCACGAAGTCTATAAATTTCTGACAGAATCAGGATCTGAGAAAGGTGATGTAAAATGGAATTTCGAAAAATTTCTCATTGGTAAGGATGGCTCGATCATCGGAAGATATGGATCATCTGTGAAACCAGACTCTAAAGAATTGACTTCAGCGATCGAACAATCTCTCTAATCCAACAATTTCAAACCGGCAAGATCTTCTGGTTTTAGAATAGCTTCGGTCTTGCCAAATTGAACTAGATTCAAAAATTCTTGGTCTCCAATTTCTTTCTTTGTTCGTATTTCCTTCTTTAAGGCATTTTTTAAAATTTGAAATGCATGGGTATACTTCTCACGATCAGCGATTTTAAAGGCTGTATCATCTGCATCATTTCGAGCCATCAGATTAGTCGAATTCTCAATCAATAGTGGTAAGCATTCTACAGCATCCGATTCTGCAGCGAGTATTAATGCCGTATTTCCAATATTATCTCTATCGTTTATATCGATAAGATCCTTCGTAAAATCGTTGTTCAATAGAATATGCAAAAAATTTGAATTATTATATTCGCATGCCGTGTGAATGGGAGTTTGCCCCTCTGGGTTTTTGATCTGAATCAGTTGAGGAAATTTATTTATAATTATTTCTACAATCTCATTGAATTCTTCTGAGTCATCCGAACCAATACTATGCAAAGGCGAGCGATTCTCATTATCTATCAATCGAAGATCATTTTCGCTGACTATAGGCAATAAATCTTCTAACCAATCGAATTCCCTTGCTTCGATAAATTTATGAATTAAATTTTTTCCATTATTTTCTCTTGGAAGTGTCGTATCTTTCTTAATTGCTTTTATACATTTTGCAAAATTGGAATCTGATCTTTTGAATAAAATTCCGGATAGGGCAGTTGCTCCGTCATTGTTTTGTTCTAATGGATCAGAATTCTGTTCAATTAGTATATCAACAAGTGGCTCTGAACCTAATTTCAGAGCCCAGAATAATGCAGTATTACCGTATTTATCTTTTGGAAGTGGATCTTTTTCCTTTCTTTCCTGAAGCAGTTTTCTTAACTCTTCCACTTGTTCTGTCATCACGAGTCGAAATAGACTTTCGGTTTCCATTGAATACTATGGAATCGATACCTTGATTTTTTTCAAATGCAAAAACATTCGGTTTAAAACCAGACTTGGTTGGTATAAAAGTCATAGCTCGTTCTGTGAGAGCTGTAATGGTAAGGCTTGGATTCACACCAAGATTTACCGTGAGCATAGATGCATCACATATGCGAAGGTTCTCGTAACCGTGCACTTTGTTCTCATAATCTATCACTCCTTCATCTGAATTCTCTCCAACAATTGATCCGCCCATTATATGTCCTGTGATTGGTGCATCCAAAACTACATCAGAAATAGATGATCTAGGAATTCCGCCCATCTTCTTCGCCATGACTTTGGCGAATTCATTTGCGATCGGAATATAGGTCGGAGTGCGTTCACCGGACGTGAGAGCAGACGTCATCGTTTTCTGAAAAGGCCAGATAATTCTACGTTTTCTTACAAGTTTGACCGAGTTATCAATCGTTTGCATCACAAGCAATATTACGGACTTCTGCGCAAGTCCAAATGGGTTGGATGCTTTGATGAAATATACAGGACGACTGACAATCGTCCAAAGCCATTTGAGCCATCTGGGGATGGATCCGCCTCCATCGACAAAAGCAGATCCGAGAAGTCCGAAGAAATCGGATCCTTTCGAATATCTAACAGGCTCTATATGGGTATGTTCATCCGGATGAACACTTGATGTGATAGCGATTCCTTTGGAGAAATCGACCTTTTTTCCGTACACAGTGATCGGAAGTATAGTTTCAGAATTGGTACGTACAACATCACCTAATCTATGAGATATGAGAGGAAGTTTACCTTCTTGTTTCATCTTACTAAGTAGACCAACAGTTCCCATCACGCTACCTGAGACGATAACACTCTTGGCAATAAAAGATTTCTTAGGATATCCAAACCACCCAGTAGTCGATTCGGTTTCGATTTTGTATCCAAATTTGCCTCGTGAATTAGGATCAGGCTTACCATCGAAATCAAGAGGAACGATAGAAACAACTTTTGTCTCAGGAATTACAACTGTTCCCAATTTCTCTGCAAAAAATAGATAATTTTTGTCCAAAGTATTTTTAGCTTTATAGCGGCATCCAACCATGCATCCACCACAGTAGTTGCAAGGGTTTCTTTCTGGACCATCACCTGCGAAGTACGGATCACCATTTACGATTTTCTTTTTACTTCCTTCTGATCCAAAATAAATTCCTACAGGCGTTTTGCGAAATGTATCTTCCACTCCGAATTCCTTGGCGGTTTCTTTGAGATAATCATCTGGCTCCCATAATTTTGGATTTTCTTCTACCCCAAGCATAGTCTTAGCGATTGTATAAAAAGGCAAAAGGGATTTCTCTCCACCCATTTTTGAATAGGTTGGCGACTGAAAAAACTTTTTTCCTGGAACATAAAGTGTGCATGCATAAACGAGAGAGCCACCACCAACTCCGGCTCCACTTACTAATAAAAAATCTTTTAGAAGATTGATCCTTTGGATTCCATAACAAAAAAGTTTAGGCATCCATAAATATTTGGAAAGAGACCAGTTAGTCTTAGGGAAATCAGAAGCATTCCATCTTTTACCAGATTCAATAACTGCAACTGAATATCCTTTCTGTGATAATCGCATCGCTGATACGCTACCTCCGAAACCGGAGCCTATAACAACGAAGTCAAAAACTTGATTGGAATCGTTAGACGATGATGACATTTCACAACCTCTGTGCTCATATCATCTATCTTTTCTAATAAAAAACAAGTAAATTTTAGAATTCTGCTTGTTTGTAAAACATGCAAATGATTGAAATAGTTGTATAGTTTTAGATATATAAAAAGAAAGAACGATAGTACAAAAAGTTCTTAATAGGAGAAATTGGAAATGAACGAATTGCCAAAAGTTTGTGTTATTGGTGCTGGCTCAAGTGGTATTACTGTTATCAAATCCTTACAAGACAAAGGAATTCCTTTCGATTGTTATGAAATGGGTTCGGAAGTTGGTGGCAATTGGAGATATAAAAATGATAACGGGATAAGCAATATTTATAAATCTTTGCATATTAATACACATCGTGATCGAATGGAATACCGTGATTATCCGATGCCAGAAAGCTATCCTGATTATCCAAATCACGATCCCATATTAAAGTATTTCAAAAATTATATTGATCATTTCGATCTTAGAAATAAAATTCAGTTCAAAAATGGTGTAACTCGTGCAGATTATACGGAAGACGGTCTTTGGAAAATCACGACAAGCAAAGGTATAACCAAATACTATGATGCGTTAGTGGTTGCCAATGGTCATCACTGGAGTCCTCGTATGCCTGATCCAGCTTTTCCAGGTAAGTTCACTGGTAAAGTTTTTCATGCGCATGATTATGTGAGTCCAACAGAACCTATGAATCTAATAGGTAAGAATGTTGTAGTTGTAGGTATGGGCAATAGTGCTATGGATATTTCTGTTGAACTTTCGCGACCTGGTATTGCAAACAAAGTATTTCTTGCAGCCCGAAGAGGCGCGTATGTTATTCCGAACTACTTGTTCGGTAAGCCACTAGATAAAATAACGGAATATTTACCTCCTTGGATTCCAATTGGCGTCTCACAATTTTTTGCTCATTGGCTGATTCGTTTTGGGGTTGGTAAGATGGAAGATTTCGGTCTACCAAAACCAGATCATAGATTTGGAAGTGCACATCCAACAATCTCGCAAGATCTCTTGGTGCGTTTAGGCAGGGGAGATATAACACCAAAACCGAATATTAAAGAATTGAAGGGTAGTCAGATTGAATTCACTGATGGTTCAGTGGAAGATGTGGATGTGATCATATATTGTACAGGTTATAATGTAAAATTTCCATTCTTCGATGAGAATTTCCTCTCCGCACCTGATAATTATTTGCCTCTGTATTTTCGTATGCTTCAACCAGAAAGAAATAATTTATTTTTTGTTGGCTTGATGCAACCGCTCGGCGCAATCATGCCACTTGCTGAATTTCAAGGGAAATGGATCGCTGAATATCTCACGGGCGGATATGATTTTCCTAGTGAATCCGCAATGTGGGAATGGATTCGTAATGAAGAAAAACAGATGAAAAAGAGATATGTCAACTCTGCTCGACATACAATGCAAGTGGACTTCGATGTTTTTATGTGGAAGATGAATCGCGAACTCAAAAAAGGCAAAAAACGAGCAACGGGTCAGATTCCGATTGATCCACGCGCTGAAGAAATGAATTCTAAACAATCATCGAAACCCAATTCTGGAGCTTCTGTGAGTGGATCAAGAAATAGTAAGTCAAGGATGGATTCGAAGAAAGTTCATTCTTCTAAATCAAAATCAAATAGCGCAAAGCCTAAGAAAAAACTAGGTAGTTCATCAAAACTAAATGCTAAACGTTAAGACTCAAGAGTATAATTAATTGATCAAAAATTCTAAAGTAGCTCTAATTGGATTGTTGTTTATGCAATGCGCTTCAATAGACTACTATAGAATGATGGTTTTTGAAAAATTCTGTATAAATTGCGGTGAACCACAAATTAATTGTAAGGTGGTTATGGCAAATCGTACCAATTGGATTGCGGAGAATTTTGCTGCTCCTGTTGGGTCTGAGACAGCAAAAGGCTTTTATATAGCCCAAGGATTCGGAGAACCCAATCCAAGATTTCGAAATTCGAGACATCTTGGAGAAGATTGGAATTATAATGCTGGTGGAGATAGTGATTTTGCCGCACCTGTTTACAGTATTGGGAGAGGGATCATTACCTATCGAGGGGATATCGGAGGCGGTTGGGGAAAAGTTGTACGCATCTGCCATAAGTTAGGTGACAATCTCCGAATGAAATTCAATACTCAATATCTAGAAAGTATTTATGCGCATTTATATGATTTCGAAGTAGACGTGGGACAGGAAATACAGGAAGGGCAATGGATTGGCTCGATGGGTGACGCAAATGGCAGCTACCTTTCACATCTTCATTTTGAAATCCGTACCGATCCGAACGAGGAACTCGGAGGCGGCTATGATAAAGAGATTCCAAATTATTATCTAAATCCTGTGGATTTTTTAAGAAATTTCCAAAAAAGTATTGCCTTGCCACAAACAACTAGTATCCAGAACTAAGGGTTCAAAACCCCGTAAATGAATTGTAATAAAGAGGATTGAATGCAAGCTTCACTCTATCGCCCAGTACTTCCACCGGTTTCAATCCAATTTGAAATTATTCCTTTGCCACCTAAACATAAAGAAATTTCTACTCGAGGAATATCTTTTCAAAATGACTCAGAAATTGAATTGGGTACCACTTTAAATGTTTCGATCAAGACGATTAGCATTACTGGTTCCATTGATTTTTCCGCAAAAGTTTTAAAGTGCGTTCCGGTTCCCAATAAAGGTTATTTTGAAATCTATGCGAATTTCTTCGATCTTGAGCATGACAAGGAAGATGAAATTTTAGATTTTCTAGAAAATATATAAGCAAATATTTTATAAAGCTCAGAATATAATTATATTTTGAAGTTCAGGAATTGAAATGTACCCAACGATATTAAAAGTCATTCTAATAACTTTTGTTTTGCTATGCATACAGTTTGCTTTTGGAATTTTAATTGCGATTTTCAAAGACACCGAATATTTTAATTCATTTAGAGACTACATCATTTCAGGATCAAATGTTATTGCGATATTTGCTGTAAGTCTCTATGCATTTCGCAAAAGTAAATTGAATTTAATGGATATGATGTCCTTTCGCAAAGA
This sequence comes from Leptospira sp. GIMC2001, assembly GCF_028462125.1. Classification (NCBI taxonomy): domain Bacteria; kingdom Pseudomonadati; phylum Spirochaetota; class Leptospiria; order Leptospirales; family Leptospiraceae; genus Leptospira; species Leptospira sp. GIMC2001. Next base: position 437,449 of record NZ_CP115468.1, read on the forward strand.
CACAACTATCTTGATTTTTCCAGCATTAGCAATCACTTATGCGTTGCATATAGTTGGAGCTTTTCTTTCAGTTATGGTTTTTCAAAATAGCACCGTTTCGCAAGGTTTTGTTGAATCCTCTGCAGAATACCTTCCTATCAATCAGATTCCTCTGTATTTCTTGCTGGTGGTTGTCGCTCCTATCACAGAAGAATTGTATTTTCGAGGATTCGCTTTTCTTGGATTGATGCGTAACTATTCTTTTTTTGTTTCTATGTTAGTTTCTACATTGTTGTTTTGTGTTATTCATTTGAATCCTTCTCAGATGGTAGGAGCAGCATTGATTGGTGTTTTTTCCTGCTATCTATTGTACTTAACGAAGAATATAGTTTTCTCAATACTAATACACGCGATGTACAATGGACTATTTCTCGTTCTTCCACCATTGATTAGTAAATTTAATTTGCATTCGGAAATTTGGCACTACAAGACATCCATTTATACTTTTGATCTAATTGATTTTTCCGGAATCATTTTATTATTGATCGGAATTCCTTTATTCTTATTTCTCAAAAGCAAGATTAGAATTGAGCAAAACATGGATCAATTTATTCAACCTATAGAAAATCCAGATGAGCTTATTGCTTGATTCTATTTTAGGGAATATGGCAAGACATTAAGAAGACGAGATTCGCAATGTTTAAAGAATCTATTACCAGTTATTGAGATAATCTAGCAATTTATTATTTACTGAACGACTCCTTCTTTTCTTAGAATAAAGATCGCATTGGTGGTCGCTACAACTCCATCTCTTATCTGAAAATCGAAACTCATAGCATCATCAACTATTTTCTCGGTAAAATGTTTTAGGGTAAGATTCGGAAGCTTAGCTAGATCTAAATCATGAGTTGTGCACAATGTGTAGGCGCTGGATCCTTGCAGACGCTTAATTATAAATTCTGAAGCGAGAAACCTTTCTTTTGTATTGGTTCCCTTTAATATTTCATCCAATAGTATCAAATATTTCGAATCATTCGATTCAATCGATTTAAAAATTTCAGCTAGCCTTCTTGCTTCTGCATAAAAAAGAGAAATTCCTTCTGTTAGTGAATCTTGGTTTTTGACGGAACAGAGAATTCTCAATGGAGGAAGAGTAAGCGTCTTGGCACTTACGACACCACCGCAGAGAGCTAGAAGAATATTCGTACCAATCGTTCGCATATATGTTGTTTTGCCGGACATATTGGAACCAGTAATTAAAAGAACAGATCCTTCAGAGATCTCATTCAGTGGATTTGCCACAGCGGAATTTTCTTGTAGCAGCGGATGTGTTAAATCTAAACCAGAAATCGATCGGTTCTTGGGATCTATTGTTGGAAAATTCCATGTTGGATAAGTATAATGCAAATGAATAAAAGGCATCAGAGAATCAATGACCTCTAATCGTTCGATCCAAATTTTCATTGAGTCAGAGTATTCTATAGTCCATTTTTCTATGCTACGTAATTTCCATAGATCATGGAGGAAGAAAGCATTCATCATAAAGTGAGCTAGCGGAGCACTCCAGACTGATGATACTGCTGATCGATAGGTCTGAAAAGATTTTTTTATATCTTCATTTTTCCATTTTTTATCAATACGATTGATTTGTAGGATGAGACGCTCTGTTTGATTAGAACGTTTAGTAACTGATTCAAGAAATTGAAATTCTTTTAGGCTGTCTCTTCTATACATAAGGAAGATTACCGTATTTAGAATGAAGAAACTTGCACCAAATGGGAGCTGGAAAATCATAGAAGCAAAAATTGTGGTGGATCCAACAATTGATAGAATTGGAAATATTTTTCTTAGAATTTTTCGCTTGGAGTAGAATCCTGAATTAGATCTTTTCCAGCCATTTGTCTCCCATTTTTTACCTAGAAAAAACTCCCAATCTTCAGATGCTTTTCTTATGAACTGATAACTAAACCAAATGTTATTGGAAAATCGTTTAACAGTAGTTTGTCGATTTATGATCTCTTCATAAGTCTCTGATTTAGATTGTAATAGATTACTTAGGAATAACTTTTCTCCTTGCTCAGTGGAAGTTGTATCTATTAAACTAAACAGTCCATCTTTTTCGAATATATTTAAATCTTCACAGAATGGATGATTGTTTCGAATACTATCTGCGACAGGTATAGACCGGAATAAATCTTTTGTTTTCTTCTCAGCGCGAAGGATTTCTCTAGAAAGAAAATCATTATAAGAAACTAAACGATTCTTGAAATCTTCCTGCAAATTGTATCGTTTTACAAATACATAAAATACTAATATGGTTCCAATAAAAGGAAATATCGAGAGAATGAGATCAATCTGGTAGAAGTAAAGTATTAGAGCGCAAGCAGGTATGGATAAAAAGGTGAAAAGTCTAAAACTCGCTGTTGTTGAGAGCTTAGATTCAATTCTCGAAATTCGTGAAGAAACTTTCTCAATGCGATGTTGGAGTTTTTTTCTCATCGAAATGCTGGTTTCGTTAATAGAGTATTCTCGTAATTTTCAACTTCTCTTTTATAAATCTCAAGATCTAAAACTCTGAACAAACTACCGAAATCATTGAGTAACCAACGGTCAACAAGCTTGCCTCGTTCCCGTCCTTTGATTTTATCGAGGTAAATTCGACCGAATAGGTCGGTTCCATACTCATATTTGACAAATCTACCCTTTCTGACTCCTGTTCTGTTTTCCAAACGTATCTGCATAGCGATTCCCAGGCTAGATTTCACCCAAGAAAGTACAAGAAAAAAAATAAAAAACTACTTCAGTATTTGGAAAAACCCCCGATCTTATAATCAGGGAAAGGATTCCCAAAAAAAACAAATATAAATCGTAACAACCAGAGTTGCACGGAGGCCACAATGTTTTACGCAGAATTAAATGACGAGCTATCTAGCTCTTATTCCAGAAACACTCAAAAACTTGCTTCAATCACAAGTGAATCACAATTGCCAGTTCTAGGTCTAAAGGCAGGAAGTCTGCTTGATGACAGACAGATGAAAAAACTACATGAAATCCGGAATCGTCATTTAAAGGGAGATCAGAAATCATCCTTTCTTAGAGACTAATCGAATAAAAAACGGTGCTTAGATTCAAAGAGAATCGGCACCGTTTACAAAAAAATACCAGCTAGATTTCTCTCAGCTGGTATTCTCAATCGAAGGAACAATCTTGGGCTATCGAACCCAGGATTTCAATTCTTCTAATATTTATCTAAAAAGCTTCCACCCGGAGGAATTTCTTCCTCTTCTTCCATATTCGTTCCTGGAACATCAGGTGCTTTCATTTCAGTTGTTTCATTCGGTAGAGTGAACAAAGCAATCTGAGGAATGAAAGAAATTAGCATCAATGCTACAAGAAAGATTCCAATGATCGGAACTACGGACTTGATCACATCACCCAAAGCTTCTTTGAAAATTCCTGATGCAACGAATAGGTTGATACCAACTGGAGGTGTGATATAACCAATTTCTAAGTTCACAATCATGATGATTCCAAAATGGATTGGATTGATTCCGTATGAAGCAGCCATAGGCGCAAGCAGTGGTGCCAATACAAGAATTGCCGACATGATATCCATAAAGAATCCAACAATCAGTAACAAAATGTTCACTCCAATGATGAATGCAATTGGACTTGTAATCAAAGTCGACATGTATTCAACCATGCTTTGTGGAACTTGTTCGATTGTGAGGAACTTATTCAAACTAGTAGCAAGAAGCAAGATCAAAAGTAGAGATCCTAACATCTCAGCACTTTCTACAAGAATCTGAGGAATTTTTGTTACCTTCAATTCTCTATGAATGACAAGTTCTACAAACAGAGCATACATCACAGCGATAGCCGCTGATTCAGTTGCTGTAAAAATTCCTGAGTAGATTCCACCTAGAATAATAACTGGCATCATTAGAGCGAGGAATCCTTTGAGTGTTGATTCACCGATCTCTTTGAGAACCCATTTGCCACGTGGCATATTCCAGCCCTTATACATGGAGTAACCCATAAGCATGAAGACTAGTAGAATTCCAGGTCCAATTCCTGCTTTGAAAAGATCAGTAACGGACACTCCCACCATAATAGCATAGATGATCATCGGGATACTCGGAGGAATGATGATTCCTAAAGTTCCACCAGATGTTAGTAGACCCATGCTAAATTGCTTATCATAGCCAGCTTTTTGAAGAGCAGGGTACATGATTCCACCAATCGCAATCAGTGTTACAGGACTTGAGCCAGAAATCGCAGCAAAAATCGCACAAGCAAAAACCCCAGCAATTGCAAGCCCAGATGGAATGGGTGCAGTATAAGCTCGACCCATATCAATGAGTCTTCGAGCAATACTTCCATAGGTCATCAAGTTACCTGCTAGAATAAACAGTGGGATTGCGAGTAAGATCTCTTTGTCAGCACCGTAATAGATATCTTCTATTATTCCTGTGAGGTCTCCCTCTCCCAAGAATAGAAAACAATACGCAGTAACCGAGCCCATGATAACGAATAGTGGTTGACCAAGAAGTACAAGAAGTACTAAAAGAACGATTAAACCTAAGGAACCCATCAGTATCCCACCTCTTCTTTTTCAAATTCGTCCAAGACTTTGGATGTTTCGCCGTAATCGTCTGGTCTCAGAGATGGTACTATTGCAAATACAAAATGCCTGAAAGCCATTGAGACGAATACATAAGGAAAAATGATATTGACTACCCATAGAGGTAAGCCAACGATCACCGGATGGATATCACCATTTGCTTGAACTGCTTGCAAATGTTCTAAAGAAAGATAGAACAAGAAAACGCAGAATCCAGTTACAATCAAATGTTCTATTACTTTTAGAAATGGTTTGAATTTCTCAGGCCATAACTTATCTGCGATCTCTGGTCTTAGGTGACCCCCTTTCGCAGTTGTAAGTGCAGCCCCAATAAAACCACCCCAAATCATCAGAATGATTGCACCTTTCTGAGCCCATTCAATTCCTTCGTTGAAAATTTCTCTGCTTCCCACGTCCATAGCCATAAGGAGTGCGAGAATGGCGAAACAGAGTCCGCCAAAAACTTTTTCAACGATGGTGATTCCACCGATTATTTTTTTTATAGTATTCGTCACGGTTTATATACCATCCATTATTTGCAGGCAGATTTGCCTTTTATCACAGCATCATAAATCGCTTTCGATTTGCCACCTAGCTTAGGCAATACGGTTTTCTCTTGTCCAGCAGAAGCTGCTTTCCATTGTGCAAGCTCAGCCGCAGACGGATTGTGAATTGCAACTCCAGTTTTCTTTAGAGTAGCCACAAGTCTTCCATCAAGAGCACGAACGCCTTTTCTAACTTCGCCTGCGAGTTCGTTGGTTTTTCCAACGATGATAGATCTGTTCTCCGCTGGTTGTTTGTCATGAAAGCTTTTGCTAACAACGATTAGAGCTGGTTGGTAGATATGTTTTGTGAAGGTAAAATTGTCGATAGTAGTTTGCCATTCAGCAGCCATTGTAAACAAAGGAGTGTTGTCAAATGCTGTTACAACACCTGTTTGAAGAGCTGGAAGAACTTCTGGTATCGCAATAGGAATTGGACTTGCACCAACACTTTTCCAAAATTGGATATGTGTCTTAGCTTCTTGTGATCTCACTTTTACACCAGAAAGATCCGCAGGAACTTTGATTGCTTTGCCTTTCATACCGATGGAACGAAAACCATTCTCCGCCCAAGAAATAAATACCATTCCTTTAGATGTAAGTAATCCAGAAACTGGCTCAATCAAATGATTGTCCAGAACACAATCTGCCTGTCCAATGTTATCAAATAGATAAGGCATCTCTAATACGTTGAGTTCAGGTACTACGTTCGCAACAGCTCCAGTCGTTAAACCTGCGAATTCAATTCTTCCCCCGCGAACACCAGCGAGGATTTCGTTCTCACCACCGAGCTGTCCACCAGGATAAACTTTTACGTTGTATTTGCCACCGCTTTCAGAATTAATTCTTTTTTGGATTGCGTACATAACATCTGCCCAAGGAGTACCTTGTGGCGCAACCGATGCTAGTTTTACTCGAGTCTGCGCATTTACACTACCTGCAAATGTTAAGATCCCTACTGATGCGATCAAGAGTGTTGTTTGTAATTTGTTCATTCTATTCTCCTTAAAATAATTGCATAAAAAAGGCGGGACAACCCGCCTCCTCATAGAAAATCCGTTTTCTAATTAATTAAAATCTTCAGCTAGAAGCTTCTTAGCTTTTTCTTGTTCAAGCAACTGCTCTGGTTTAATGTCTGGAATTGCATTTGCATTTCCGTTGATCACTTCATTCAAATACTTGATTGCTTTTTCTTCATCACCACGAAGTCCAAGGTCAGCATATAGGACTTTTGTTCCGAAATAATTTGGAGCTGCTTTGATAGATGCTTCCAATTGTTGTGCGCCTTCTTTTTTGTTACCAGTAGGAGAAGCTAGGTTAGCTGCACCTTTGTAACGAAGAACTGAACCATGAAAGTATTTTGGATTGAGGGATTCAACTCTTGCAACGATTGCTGTGAACTTAGATTTGTTTTCAAGTAGAGTCATCAAACCTTCGATTCTTGACCATTTTGCAAGGTTTGCATAAGACCAATAGAGAGCATCAATTTCGTTGATAGTTAGGTCAGGTAAAGCTGTTACAACATCCCCACCACCTACAGCAACTTTTTTGTAGAAAGCTTCATTGGTAGCCATAGCTCTCTCACACCATTTAACACCTAAGTCAAAATGTTTACCTTGCTCTTTTTGAATCGCTTTTGCATTGGATTTGTCAGGAGCGATTTCAATATATAAATGACCATCAGCCATTAGGTAATGACCACGGCATAGCATAACCATAGCATCATAGTGACCTGGGTTCGCTTCAACAAAAGCTGTAAGCTCATCAATTGATTGAGCAAGATCAGCCTTTACTTGTCTATTATTGTATAATTTTAGAGTGGAAGCAGGGATTGCAGCAGGCTTCGCATCTCTAGGTATAAATGACTTAGTATAGGTTACTGTTCTGCTAGTAGCACAATTCACCGTAAGAAGTAAAGCTGCAACTAGGCTGATTCCTACAGGTAAGAATCGATTTGAATTGTTAAACATTATAAAATCTCCATGTTTTTTTTGTTTTTGTTAGACACGAAGTGTCATGAACGATTGTGAAAAAAATATTCTAAATCTGTTTCTTTTCAAGCTTTTTTTCATATTTAATCAAAAATATCATAAAGAATGGTATTTTATGTGCAGTGCACCGTGAACGGTGTTCGTTGAATGTCAGAAATAGAGAAATAAAATAAATAATTTAGTAAAATTTACCAAATTTAACGAGTGATTAATAACAGATCCATCTCTTTGAATAGAAGGTTACGATCTAACGGCTTCGATAGAAACCCATCACATCCGTTCCTTCTAATTGCTTCCTCTTCTTCTTTCAAAGCATGGGCAGTTAGAGCTATAATCGGTATCGTTTTTGTACTTTCATTCGATTTCAAAATGCGCGTTGCAGTATATCCATCCATGACAGGCATCTTCATGTCCATAAGTATAAGATTTGGTTTGGAAATCAAAGCGATATCAATTGCTTCTTGGCCATTCGTCGCGATCAAAGTTTCTGTAGAAGCTTGATCTAGAAATCTCTTAACTAGCATTCGGTTGAGTTCGTTGTCATCTACAACCAATACTTTTATGTTTTTGTGTTTTGATTTGAATTCATTTGGAAGCATTGCGTCCGAGATCTCCGCATTATTCGATTGATAAGATATTTCCACATTGGGTATATAAACAGAAAACAATGAACCTAGATTCGGATGAGATTCCAAAAATATATTGCCGTTCATGATTTCTATCATTTGTTTGGTGATTGAAAGCCCAAGACCGGAACCTTCTGTTGAAGCGATACTTCCTACTTGGGAAAATTTATCATAGATGATTGTGTGTTGATCCGGCGATATTCCGATTCCAGAATCGGATACAACGAATATCAGTGATGTCTTAAGGCTTGTATCTAGAATGTCGTTGGAAGTATCTTCGTGTGAGCTACTATTTCGATTGATTATTGTTAGGCTAACTTCGCCTTTCAAAGTGAATTTGATTGCGTTACCAATCAAATTGATAAGAATTTGCCTTAGTCTCTGAGCGTCCAGTTTAATAAATGGTGGAACCTGTGAACTGATTTCAATTTTGAAATGGATTCCTTTCTTATTAGAAATAGGCATAAATAAAGAGTGCAGTTCATTTATAAAATTACGAATATTGAAAACAGTAGGTTTGAGTTTTAGTTTATTGGATTCAAGTTTACTGATATCCAAAATATCATTGATCAATTCTAAAAGGTTCTGTCCTGAATTTCGAATCGCTCGAACATATTCGCGTTGAATATCGGGAAGTGGCATCTCATCTAATAAATCCACAAATCCAAGGATACTATTCATTGGAGTTCTAATTTCGTGGCTCATATTTGCAAGAAACATAGACTTAGCATAATTGGCTTCTTCGGCTTTCTTCTTAGTATGTGCTAACTCTTTTTCCATGTTTTTTCGATCGGTTATGTCGATTCCGGAAATCACAATAGAATCAATTCGTCTTTTGCCAAAAACAGGTGCTAGGTGAAATAAATAAAAACGAAATTTACCAAAGCCATCACGAATTCTTCTTTCGAAAATTACATAATCGCCCCCAAAACATTTTTCGATTGTCGAGCGGAATGGCGCTTGAAATTTCTTGGGAAGTATATCGGTAATGCTTTCGCCTGTTTTGAGGACACGATTCTGAAAATTCACAAATGATAAGTTCGCATTTTTATTGGAGGCGGATATTTTCAAATCACGATCTAAGAGGATCATGCTAGTCATTGTGTTGTCTAGAATTGCTTTGGTAGTTTTCTCGGATTTGGCAAGTTCAATAATCAACTCTTGAATCTCACTCATCTCTCGGATGGTTACAATCATAGTGGAAGAATTATTCTGATTAACTGTTCCAACTTGTGCTTTTATCGTTACCGGGATTTCTTTATCTTGCTTAGTGCGAAAGCTTGTCTCAAAAAGATTGGTCTCGTCACCAATTCGAATTCTTCCAAGATAATTTCTCAATCCATCCGAATTATTAAAAAATTTACAAAAATCTAGAAATAAAAATGAAGGTCTAGACATGTCTAGAAGATTTTCTGATGCTTGATTAGCATCAGTTATGCGAAAAGAATCATCTAAAACAAATAGTGGATCTGGATTGCTATCAACTATGCTTCTATTGTATAGTGATAGGTTTTTTAAAAATTCATTAGACTTTCTTGTATCTTCATCCTTTTCTTGAAGCAATTTTTTGAGTTGCGAGATTTCTGCTTCTTGTGACATAGATTCCGGTTGCATAATTTTACTGTTGCTCTTTGAGAATATGAGGAAAGTTGATTTAGTTTCAAGTTAAAAATTTATTTTATCCTTGAATCAAAATGTCCTCAACAGCTCAGCAATCATCCATTGAGTATCCAAAATATGATACTGTGTCCAATTAGAACTGAATGAAAATCATATATGATTCATACATTGAAATAAACTCAGTTTCGCTTTTCAATCAATAGACTTTAGGAAATTACTGAATTATACTTTGCAGGAATTTTGAATTTTTTTCCAATTTTTTATTTTCCATTTTTTGCTATCTGACGTTTTTCTCTCCTTATCGAGATAGTTTTGGATTTTTGCTATCCTTTCTTCTGTGGCAGGATGCGTACTCAACATATCAATAATTTGTGAACCAACAGAAGATTTGGAATTGGAATCCTTTTCAATTTTGGAATTTGTTTCTTGGGTTTCGTTTGGATTATCTTGTTTATCCTCGTCTCCTATGATGCCTGCGAATAAAGAAGACTCTGATTCATATACTTTTCGAAAAAAGTCTAACATGCCATGTGCGGAGTATCCAGCATCATGAAGAAAATCTGTTCCAACTTTATCTGCTTCTTCTTCGAAATCCCTAGAGTATTTTAGTATCAGAAGTGTGGATCCAATTTCGGTTGCAGTTTCTAAAACCTCAAAATCACCGATTCCAGGACCTATGATCATAGAAACAAGAAAGGCAGTACCTAATGCTTTGATCATATTTCTTACATGATGCCGTTGCTCAATATGCGCGATCTCGTGTGCTATTACACCAGCCAATTCATCGGGAGAATCCGATTCGTTCAATAATCCGGACAAAATATAAATCCGTCCGCCGGCAAGGGCGAAGGCATTGGAGATTGGACTTTTGGCAATTTTTACTTTGTATGTAAATGGCGAATTGCTTGGTCGAATGTCTCGGACTATTCTCTCTACAGCTTGCACGGATTGTTCATCATCACAGAAGGTAAATTCTTTTTCAAATAAGGACTCAACATTGGATCCAAGATAGTTGTCTGCACTTGACGGAACCAGTTTGTAGGAATAATTACCAATGATAAAAAATAATAAACTAACTATAATTAAAGAAATGATTGATAAGGAAGCAATTTGTAATTTTGATAGAGAATAGAAAAAATGTTTGAATTTGTGAACAATACTTTTTTCTTTTTTTATACTTGTAAAGATTTTTTTTATTTCTTTGTGAGATTTAGCGGGAATCTGAAGTTCAAGAATTGGACTTTCAGTTCTCTCATCCTCGAACAAAATAAGATTTAGTTTGTCGGCATGACTTTCAATGCGATGAAAATCTGAAATTTGAAAACGAATATCACTTTCGTCATCTCGAAATAGTAAAGAATCTTTTTCGAAAGTAACAACTCCCACTCTAGGAATGGGAGTTGAACCAGAAAAATATCTACATGGAAAAGATATATAATCTGACAATATTTTACAACTTCTAGTAATTCATGAAACCTTCGAGAGAATTCGCGATTGCTTCTAATCCCTCGGCGGTAGCCGATGCTTCTGTGTCAGGTTGTGCCGAGATTGAATTCCAGTCAACAGCTGATTCAAGACTAATTGCTTCTAGATGCAGCTTCATAACTCTAGCGATTGCCCAAGCAAAACCAATACCTAGGGTAAACAATACAATAACATAAGCAATCAAAAAGTTCTTGAATACTGCTCCACCAGTTAGGTTGTTATTGAAATTCTTACCTTGAAAAGATGTATGCTTCCATAAAAAATTCTGAACATCGGCATAGAACCAAGATCCATAGATACCTAAGGTAATTAGTGTTAGAAAGAAACCTTTTATGCATAGAATAAAGAATTCTTTATTATCTGCTTGGAAGGCAAAATTCGTATTTCCATATCGAGTTTTAGCTTTCATATATGTTTCAAGATCAATATAAAAAATCGGGTAGTAAAGACCTAATGTAATTGCAGTAAGTGGAATTCCTTTTATATAGATCATCGCGAGTTCTAATGGTTTACCATCAAATCCAAATCGAAGATTTCTATAGCCTGTTCGACTTGTCATGAATCTTCTATTTCCAACTACTATAAATGGTATGATTCCAATAAAGAGAGCGAACAGAATGATCATACTCAAATAGGAACCGTATTGTCCTAAAATAAGACCGAATATCCATCCTAAAATATAATTTGCGATAAAAACTACTACGATGATGGCAGCAGCTTTCAAGAAACCAATAAATCTTTCTTTCCCTGTTCCATTAAAAGAGAATCTCTCTCCTGCCCATTCAATGTTTTCAGCCATGAATTTTTGAATATTCGTAATTGCCCAAAATCTGTATATTCCGAGGGTAATCACTGTAAAAAACATATTTTTAAGATAAAGAACAAAAAGTCCTCCACCTGTTGCATGAAACTGTACGCGGTTGTTATCCATAATGTTTGTCACCTATTTATATTTTGTTTATAAAACTAAAGAACCTATGATTTAGTCAATTTTTTGCAACAAAAAAAAAGAAATTCAATTATTTATATTCTTTTCGCACTTCTTATAAAGCCAAATTCACCATGGCAGGCTTGAAAATCTCATATTATGAATAATAATCTTCAGAAAGCTTTAATATGGCAACTAATATAGAGTATGTGAAAGACCAAAAGATTTATTTATAACGTTTGTGCAAAATCCGTCGTTTCAGACATTCAATGGAAAATATACTTGAAAGTTCAAAATAAAATCCATTTTTTCAAAATTTTCAGCTCCTTTTTCTGAATCTCAAATTTCTTACGAAAAATTATAAAAAAATCTAGGATACTGTCCTATTTCGGGATTCTCGTTTGTTCTATTAGAAATTTAAAGGAGGATTCTATGAAAAAGAATCTACAAATATTTCTAATTAGTTTTTTGCTAGTGGGGTTGAGTGAAACCATCATTAACCAAGTTTTCCTGAAACCCAGTTATGACAGTTTAGCCAGTCTCTGGAGATCCAAGGACGAGCTGGGTGCTTATGCCCCAATTTTTCTAGGGATATATCTAGTTTTTGCGAGTTCTTTCAGCTACATTTTTTATCTTTTTAGAGATAATATGGATTCCATCAAAGGACTAAAACTCGGGTTAGCATTGGGATTTCTTTCTAGATTTTGGTATGCTTATACAAACTTTATTGTATTGCCTATATCTTTTGGTCTTGCCTTAGGTTGGTTCGTATTTGGTCTTATTGAATTGGGAGTAATAGGATTGGCCTGCGGTTACTTTGCAGAAAGACAAAATTTGCGTAATAGAGAAACAATAAGAGGATAAGGAAATGAAAGAATTTTTACTGCTATTTAGGAATCAGGTAGGGGAAGGTAGTTATAGTTTATCTCCCGAAGAAATGCAATCAACAATGCCAAAATGGCAAGATTGGATAGGAGAAGTTATTCAAAATGGTAATTTTGTAAGTTCACAGCCATTAGATTACGAAGGCAAAATTGTTAAGAATAAAGGAATTACAGATGGGCCTTACGTGGAAGCAAAAGAAATTCTTGCTGGCTATTTGATCTGTAAAGTCGCTACAATAGAAGACGCAATTGAAATTAGTAAAAAGTGTCCGATTCTTGACTATGAATTTGGAAGCATTGAAGTCAGACCTATCACTAGTCTTGCGATTGGATGACAATTGATTCGAAAATTTTGAATTTTGATCATCTTTTTCGTGATGAAGCGAAGAAGATGATCGCAGTTCTTACCAAAATTTATGGATTCCATCGAATCGATGAAGTTGAAGACATTGTCCAAGAAACTTTTATTACAGCATACGAAACCTGGAAGCTAAAAGGGTATCCCGAACATCCTAACCGTTGGTTGTTTGCTGTTGCAAAAAATAAAATTATCAATAATCTGAAAAGAGAAAAAAAATACGATGACATTCTAAATTCTCAATCTTCTGTTTTGCCAATTGAATATTCAGTTATCTCTAATTTGGAAGAAGGTCAAGCGACGATAAAAGATACTCAATTACAAATGATGTTTAGCATATGTCATCCTTCAATTCCAGAAGAATCACAAGTCGCGCTTGCTTTAAGAAGTTTATGCGCCTTTAGTATAGATGAGATTGCGAATGCTTTTTTAACAAACAAAGAAACAATTAATAAAAGACTATATCGAGCCAAGGAAAAAATCAAGGAAGAAAACATCCGATTGCAATTTCCCGATACAGAAAAATTAAACGAAAGATTAGAATCTGTCCTCAAAATTATTTACCTACTTTTCAACGAAGGTTATTACTCACGAACCAATGAGACTATTTTTAGAAAGGATCTATGTCTAGATGCGATGAAAATGGGACTTCTATTGATCGATTTTCCTCTTACAAACACTAGTCAAGTTAATGCTTTAATGGCAATTATGTGTTATCATAGTTCAAGGTTTTCAAGCAGAGTTTCAGATTCTGGAGGAATTATAAGTCTAGAAGAACAGGATAGAAGTTTATGGTCAAAAGAATTAATTGCACAAGGAAATTATTTTTTGAGTAAATCTATAACGGAAGAACCTATCGGCGAATATGCTATCCAAGCGTTAATAGCCTGGAATCATACTGAACCAGATACTCCAATTAAATGGAATCGATTACTTACTCTTTATAACAATCTACAAAAAATTTACTTTAGCCCAATTGTTGAACTGAATCGTGCATATGTTTTGGGAAAATGCGGATTCGAGCAAGAGGCAATACAAAACTTATTAGAAAATTTTGCCGAAAAAGAGGATTGCTATTATCATATAACATTAGCTAATTTATATTTAAAATTTGACAGAGAAAAATCGAAAATTCATCTTATGCGAGCCTTAGAGCTTACAAAGACAGATTCAGAGAAAAAAATGATTCAAAAGAAATATAAAACTTTGATTCCTCTGTAGTGATTTTAAAATTATCATTATGACTATGTTGCCTTGTTTTGCTTGCTATGGTTTTTCTGGCTCTCATACTGATTCTAGATTGCATTCCAATCTTTCCTTGTCGTCTGAATCAGAATCTTCAGATCAAGATTCAATTTTCTCCAATTCCATATTAGAAACTAAATCCTCCAATACTATAGGGCCGATCCTAGATTGGCGAGATAAAGACAACATTCCGTCATCAGAAGATATTGTGACTCATCTAGAGTTATTGGAAAAATATTCCATTCCTTATGTATTCGATATCCATACGCATTTTTTTCCTGATGCTGTGCTAAGAGCAATTTGGATGTGGTTTGAAAAAGTGGATTGGAAAATTACATATAGAAAAAAAGAAATTGATAGACTAGATGCGCTTCAACGAAATAAAATTCGGTATTTTACAACATTAATGTATGCTCATAAACCGGGAATGGCTGTGGGTTTGAATCAATGGGCATATGAGAATCATAAATCCACAGAAGGTTGCTTTCTTTTTGGAACTTTTTATCCGGAAGATTCAGTGGATGATTATGTGAAGTATGCTGTTGAAGAATTGGGATTTCGTGGTTTCAAATTGCATTGCGAAGTATCTAAGTTAGATCTGAATCGTAAGGAATTATCGAATACTTTTAATTATCTTCAAGAGAAAGATATACCGATTGTAATTCACACAGGTACTGCACCTCTTCCTGGTGAATATACGGGAATTCAGTTTTTCGAGCCATTTATTCAAAAATTTCCTGAACTAAGAGTAATCATAGCACATATGGGTGCCTACGAAATCGAAAAATATGCATCTCTATTGGATGAATACCTGAAACTGGGAATGGATTCGACTATGGTTTTCGTGGATTATCTGGCAACAGGAACGAACAACGATGATTGTATATATTTGTTGGACAAGTATTCTGATAGAATCTATTTCGGATCAGATTTTCCCAATATTCCATATAATCTAAGTCATCCGATTGAGAATATTCTCAATTTGGATATAAAAGTCGAAAGTAAAAGAAAAATTTTATATCAGAATAGTTGCAGATTGTTCGGTATTCCGATCTAATCGCAATTTATTGCCCAGACAAAAACTTTCCAATTTTGTTCTAAATAAACAAAAAAAGTATAGGAATAAAAGAATTTTACTATTCTTGAAGTAAGACCTATTATAGAATCGTTGTATTATGAATTACTTCCATCCAACAATCAAACCACTCATCATCTACGTAGCTTGGACAGTTTTTGTAGGAATTCTAGTTATCAGTTATCGAACAGCTAAGGTACTTGCAGGTGAGAAAAAGTCCAATGAGTTTCCATCTTGGGAAAAGCATGGCGAAGGTTTCTACTGGCGACTATCAAGATCCCATTTCAATTGTCTCGAAAATCTACCCATTTTCGCAATTTTATGCATAGTTTCTGTGATAACTCTCATGAATAATGCAACTTTTACAATTGTTGCCTGGACTGCATTGGGCGGAAGAATATTCCAAACTCTTGCACATTGGAGCGGTGATGGAGTTTGGAATGTAAACTTTCGATTCACGGGTTATGTTGTTCAAGTTGGATGTTATATAACAATGATAACACTTCTTTTATTGTAGGAATTGTTATATAAGAAATGTATCTTAAACTTAAATAATATATAGCTACAATCATTTCAAATTTAACTATTTTTAAAAGATAAGATTTTAATTCAAAATAATCTTCTGTATGACAAATTAAATTTGAATATGTAAATACATATTAGATTTTTTTACTATAAATCCAATTTATTTTTTAATTTATTTATTCTGTGATTCTTGTTAATTTTTTGACGATCAAAGTTAGTATTCTAACCATGTGTAAAGAGTTTTCAGAAATTAATTAATCTATGGATTATTCCATGCATAAAGTACTTAGCAAATCAGAAATCAAATTTATCAAGAAAAGTATACTTATAATGGCTTTTCTTTTTCTAGCCTCGAATCTAGTTACAGTTGTAATCAATACTTTCTTGAATCAATTCTTAATCTCGCCTGAATTTCAAGAATCCGTGAAAATAGTTCAAGCTGATGCCACCATTATGATTACATCTAATTTTCTCCCGTTTCCTTTTATGACTTTATTTTTAGTATTGTATTTGGTGCCTATTTACAGAGAGATGAAGACGTTTAAGATGAGTAATACTTCTTACGTTAGACTTATTAATATTCCTATTTTTTTCAGTTTTATATCAGGACTTTCTTGGGTGATAGGAACTTTAAGTTTCGAGTCTCAGATTATTTTGCGAGGATTTTCTAATAATTGGCATTGGATCCTTGAGTCTTCCTTACTGACTCTGTCTATGGCAATCACGAGTTTTGTACTTTCGTATTATCTTTTGGATTATTTCCAGAGAACATTGATCGTCCCAAAAATTTTTGCGGGAAGCCAATTCAATGAAATTACTGACGGCTTAAGACCAAATTTAAAACAGAGATTTTATATTTATATAGTAACGATATCTATTCTTCCAGGATTTATGACGTTTCGTTTACTCCAGACATTCAACAATAATGGAGATAATGTTTTTGGACGAAATTTGATTTCTGAGATTGTAATCATGTTCGCTATAATTGGTTTCTTAATATTTATAATCACTTTATTTTTAACAAATTCGATTCGTTCTCCCTTAGATAAAATGCGTTTGCAAGCCGAGGAAATTCAAAATGGTAACTTTAACAAGATAATGCTGGTAGACACTAGAGATGAAATTGGAAATCTTTCTTCTACAATGAATTCTATGACTATTTCTCTTGCTGAGAAAGAAAAGATAAACGATACATTTGGGCGAATGGTGGATCCAAAAGTCCGAGATTTTCTGCTAAGTGGAAACTTGAAGCTAGGCGGAGAACAATCAGAAGCCGTAATACTTTTCAGTGACCTTGCAGGTTTTACAACTTTATCGGAGAATAGAACTCCGGCGGAGGTAGTATCTATGCTCAATCGCTACTTTGGACTTATGTCAAATTGCGTCAGCAAACATGGCGGAATAGTTAATAAATTTATAGGAGATGCGATACTTGCCATTTTTGGAATGCCTATCCCGTTAGAATTCTCAGCTGATTCAGCTCTTCAATGTGCTATAGATATGCAAGAAGCTGGCAAAAAACTAAATGAGGAATTGGAATTAGAAGGACTTCCGCTTATGAAAACTCGAATAGGAATTCACAAAGGATTTGTAATTGCAGGCAATATAGGTTCTCATACAAGAATGGAATATACTGTTATTGGAGATACAGTGAATACAGCTTCTCGTTTGGAGTCGGCTTGCAAGAAATTCGATGTGAACATTTTGTTCTCAGAAGAAGTTAAAGAATCTTTAGAGAACAATTACAATTTCAAAAAAATTGGAAGCCTAATGCTTAAGGGCAAATCTCAAGCTATCTCAACTTTTACATTAAACCAAGAATGACTTGAAACGGTGACTCAAACTTCTTTCCACTTTTTATCATTTTTAGTGTAAACTTAGCAACTAAGTTTGGAAGGTTCGCGAAACCCAGTAGCTGTCCAGTTTGTGAAGTAAAAAAGGTACATTCTGTACTATTTATTGGAAGCTTTTTTCAGGAAATCAATAAGTTTCGCTATATCCTTCGCATGAAATAAATTATTTTTAATATTCTGATATTAAAAGATTGAAAGTATTTTTGAGAAATTTATTTTCATGTCAAAGGTCGAAAGACTTTTATAATTACGGAATAGTAAAATTATGATTAAATATTTAATAAATTTGGGTGTCGATTTAGGAATTTCTCCTTTGGATAAGCGAAAAATCCTACTTTCGAATCAACTTTCGTTATTCTTTTCAATTGTAAATTTACAATACATACTCGCGCTCTACGCTCTTGAACTTTCATCTATAGTATGGGCTTTGTATGTCGGCACTTTTGTATATTTGCTTCTTCCTATTCTTAATAAATTCGGGCATTCCATTTTCTCAAGGTTTATACTTATCTTAAATGTAAATTTTATTCTAGTCTAATATTCAATTCAACTTGGAAAATCGGCTGGAGTTTATCTACTGTTTCTAGCTTTTGCAAGCATACCATTTGTATTGTTTGACTTAAAAAATAAAAAAGCACTATATACTTCTTCTCTCACTGGACTTATCTCGTATCTTATACTTGAAATTTTCAATCAGACTATGGGTGAGCGGTCAGTATTTTCACCGACCGCTGCAATCTATTTTTCCTATTCAATGTTTTTTACTTCTTATATAATTATTTTATTTGTAGTAGGAAACTTTTACTTCAGCAATACGAAAGCTGAAAATGCATTAGTAGCAGCAAAGGAGTTGCAGGATGGAGATTATTTTTTAACAACTCAGATTTTAAATCCTTTATTTAAGAATTTCAATCGGAGTGATTTCGTAAAAACAGAGTTTTACGCTAAGCAGAAGAAGACATTTTCTTTTAGAGGAAGAGACTCTGATCTTGGAGGGGATATTAACATTTCAGGAAATATAATATTTAGAGGAATTCGTTATACGATGTTTATCAATGCAGACGCAATGGGTAAATCAATGCAAGGTGCAGGTGGTGCAATAGTTTTAGGAACAGTGGTTAATTCTTTATTATCTAGATCTGCATCTAATAAAAAAAGTCTAAATCTTCATCCTCGCGAATGGATGAATGATACATATATGGAATTGCAAAATATATTCCTAGCCTTTGATGGTTCCATGTTTATTTCATGCTTTATGGGTCTTGTGAATGAGAATAACGGAAAAATGTATTATTTTAATTCAGAACATCCATCGACTGTATTATATAGAGATGGAAAGGCTCAGTTTTTAGATGAAGAATTTCCGCATCGGAAAATTGGATTTCCTGTTACAGAGCCAATTAAGATTCATGAGTTTCAACTTTTACCTGGAGACATCTTAATCGCTGGATGTGATGGGCGTGATGACACAAACCTGACTCCTAATAGCATTGAACGAAAAATTAATGATGATGAAAATATTTTTGTAAAAATTGTAGAGAAGAGAAAGGCAGATTTGGAAGGGATTTTCGAAGAAATAAGTAAATCTGGAGAACTTATCGATGATTTATCTTTAATCAAAATCGAATTTTTATCTAATCCAAATGCAGAGAATGCAACTTATATAGAATTGAAACAAATAAAAACTTTAATTAAAGAATTTTATTTTGAGGATGCTTTGTATGCCCTGGAAAATTCCTCACAGGAAGATATTCAAAATTTAGAACAACTGTATTTAAGAGCTTTCTGTATGGAAAAGTTGGGTAAGGGTTCTGGATCAATTCAATTATTAGAAAAAAATTATTCAATAGTCAAAGACCATATTCCTTCCTTGAATTTATTGTCCTATCTCTATTATAAAACAGGTAATTTAGATAAATCACAATCACTAGCAGAGATTGCTTTGGGCAAAGATCCATCTAATTTTTCTAGTAATAAATTAATGAATAAAATAATAGCCAGACGGAAGGATCGGATTCAATTTATTTGAAAAACAACCAATCGCTAAGTTGAAGTCAGATAGATATGGAGACTTGATGCCAGAAAACGAAAGGATGTTGTAATTTAAAATGATTTCAAGAATTGCATATAAAGTTCAGATCGTGATTCGGCTAAGTGATCAAAAGTATAGAGGCAAGCTCCCATAATCATAAGTCCAACTCCAACCCCTCGCAACATTTCATTCTTCCAAAAAGCAATCACAATTACGAAACCTAAAAGAAATATTACTATTTCAACTTTTTTTAATATGCCGAAGATTTTCATCACATTCTGTATTCTTGGAATCTCTACTTCATGTATTTTTTGCGGAGCATCTTTGTAAAAAGTAGTTACCCGTTCAATATCAGTGGAGTTTTTGTAGATTACCGTAATACAGATGATAAAAAGCAATATCGAAAGCGGTATCGTTGCATAAGCTATACCTTTTAAAAATTGCTTTTGCTGAAAAAGAAAATATATCGAAATAGTGATGAAGGTTATTGAAATCATTGCACCTACAGTGCATTGAAATTTTTCTCCAAGGAAGTATGTAATGATATTATCCATTAGAATCTAAATTCCAACTACTATGTATAGAAATTTTAAGTCTACTAGATTTTTCATGTGATCATTTTTTCCCTTTTCGATAATATTCTTTTAGAAGGAATGATCGGGAAGCGTTTTTTTTGCTCATACTTCCTAATATATGTAAAATTTCCATGGCCAATTATATTTCAATTCTTTCTCATGCTTTTTATTAATCTATAGAAAATATAGATATGGCTTAAGAATGTGGTGAGTCCGTATGTAACAAACATTAACCAAATAAATCCCAAATTATGATCATAGAGTTTTAAACCAAAAAACTGTGGAAATGCTGCAATCAAATCCCCAAATCCAACGATATTGAAAATCCAAACTAGGGGAATGGTAAACTTCCATTTATTTTTTAAAGCTATAACAGACACTATGGCAAAAATGGATGTTGCAAAATCGAGGAGTCCAACTGTGGTTAAAAAGTCACTTGGAAAGCCATCATACATTTGCTCTTTTGCCATAAATGATAACCCCAAATACCGAAAGGTGTTGAGGTATACAAATGGAAGAAGTGCCTCGTGTATATTTAGCTTGGAAATTCTGGGTTGTATCCAATATTTAAAGCCGAGTATGATTGCAATAGTTCCCGTAAAAGCCTGCAGGTTGATAATAATAAAGTTATCCATGTTTATTTTTTCCTAGTTTAATTGTTTCGAATAAGTGATTTTTGTTACTAAGTGATTGAGATAAATAACCAATCCTCCGTAAGTGAGCAAGTGTACTGGTATTGTTGTGTTTACAGGAATTGCAAATTCCGGAATGCCAAATAATAAAAGCCAATCAATTTGAGGATACAAATCATGACTATAAAGCATATCTACGGTTATGCTTTGCAGAGTTACAATGAGTGCATCCGATGGAATTGTGGCTTCTAGACCGAGATAATGAAAAACTAACCAAAGTAAATCTTGCAATTGGCTTGCGATTAAGAAATAAAGAAATGCTCCTTTTGGAAGCATCTTTTCATGAGCCAGTAAACCTGGAGCGAAATGGTCTGATAACATAGTATTCTCCTTCTTTAATCCTTTTGAGAGAGCGAAATCTTGAATGCTTTAACGGAGTAAACTGCGGCAACCGCTACGAATACAGATCGTACCCAATGCAGCACAAGCCATAAATTAAGCTTACTTGCAGCAACTTCTTCTGAGTATTCCATGTTTATAAATCCAATGTTAGTTGGCAGGTGATAAACTGTGGTAATCGTGCAAGTAATCATTAAGCAGATCAATGCAATTGTCCAATTTTTTCGAACTGTTTGTTGTCCTTTTGTAATAATTACCATCGCCACTGTAGCAAGTATTGCAGGGAGCAAAATGCCCATAGTTGGAGCAAGTAGAAGCGGGAATTGAATCCCAAATTGCCGCATGAACTCCATTGGATCCAACATTTGCCAATACATGCCGAAGCCAAGACCGATCACTAATAGGTTTCCGAAAAAAGCTGAAGTGCCAATTATCGCGATATAGGGTAGTGTATTTTTCATTCTGTTACGTTTTCTTACTCGGTATAGGTTGTTTATTCAATTGTTTGAATATGAATTTTGGAGCTAACCTGCTCATGAATTTGAGCTGTTTGGAAAGTCCAGGTGTGATTTCATCTTTTCCATCCATGAAATGTTTCCAGAAAATATCAGCCATTTTATCGGGTGGCATAGGTTTGAGATTATCATCTTCAGCAATATCAGCTTCATGAGCTAGAGGCGTATCTACCACAGGTGGCAAAAGTTCTACCACTCTTATGTTATGCGGTTTTAATTGCGGGCGAATTCCCATAGTCCAAAAGTGTAACGCTGCTTTGGTTCCTGAATATGTCGGAGCTTGAGCAAACGGCACATATGCCAAACCTGAAGAAACATTTACAACAACAGCATTCTTACTTTTCTTAAGCTGCGGAAGAAAGTAGTGCAACATTCGTATCGGTGCATGAAAATTGATTTCTATCTCGGTAAACTGCTTGTTTAATTGATCTTCTTCACTTCCTGCATCAATCAAATTCATGATGCCCGCATTGTTGAAAAGTATATCAATTCCGCCAAAAATCTGTTCCATTTTTAGAACCAATGATTTTACTTCTTCTTCATTGCATACATCACTTTGCTCGATATGAATGGAAGGCAGGTCCGATTTTACTTTTTCAAGTTTGGATAAATTTCTACCTGTTACGACTACATTGTAGTTATTTTTCATAAATTTTCTCGCAATTGCTAGTCCAATTCCTGAACTTCCGCCAGTGATTAATATTGTTTGATTCATTTTATTTATTTTACTCATTTCTATTTTTTTATAATTTTCCTGTTTTTAAAAGTTGTGTATGCATCCAGAACATAAAAGTAGTTGGAATAAGTTCTAATAATATTCCAAAGATTATAATTGGAGTTGGCGGATAATTTATCAAAGCTAAAGCTCTTGCTGTTCCGCCAATAAATAAAGCAATCATTAGAAAACGAAATAAGGAAACCTCAGATGGATTCCATGCAACGTAAAAAAAGGCAAGAGACATGGAAGCCCAAATTGCAGCAACATAGCGATGGTTGTTGTCTTGCATTGGAGTCGATAAATCCGGATTATAATGGGTGGTTGCACCCATAAACCCAGTAGCCAAAGCAATTATACCGTATAATAGCAAGAATACTCTGATGAATAGTAACATTAAAGAACCTCTTTTTTTGAATTTTTAAGAAATGCGTAAGCTGCTATTGCAATTGGAATCGCAAATGGGATGTGTTGAATTATATCTAACAACGAGGAATTTGGTACAAAATTAGCCCAAATCCACATATCTACGAGGATTACTAAAACGAGCGTTACTAGATGAAATTGACCCGCTAATTTAAATTGACCATTTTGAATAGCGAGAATGACAAATATTGGTGGAAGAATATCACAAATGGACTTGAAAATAGCTAATATCTTAGCAAAACGAATAGCTGAGTCTGTATCCGCAGAAATTGAGAATGAGCCTTCAGCAGCCATAGGGAAGATAAGCCAGAAAATGCCAATGCCAATAAGCATAAAGGCGGATACGTAGCTTGCCCAAATACCTATTTTTATGGATTTAGGTAAACCTTGATGATTTAGATTATTTAAGGACACAATTGCTCTCTCCTACTTGTTTTGACAAGCGAGTGAGTAATGTGTAAGGACTTGGGGAATTTTTAATTTAAATATAATTTACTTTTCCATTCTGGACTATTAAGAATGCCCGTTAAAAAAGTTTTTTTCTCAAATGTAGTCTTATATTTATGTTCTTTGTGAAGTTCTGAGTATTTT
Source organism: Leptospira sp. GIMC2001 (assembly GCF_028462125.1). Lineage (NCBI taxonomy): Bacteria > Pseudomonadati > Spirochaetota > Leptospiria > Leptospirales > Leptospiraceae > Leptospira > Leptospira sp. GIMC2001. Next base: position 461,069 of record NZ_CP115468.1, read on the forward strand.
ACTTCAGATTCATCTACAAGGTAATTCGCATCGCTTTCGAGCTGTGCTTTAAAAGTTGAGAATTCTTGCTTGTTGAATAAAAGATTTTTAGCGTTTACGATCCCATTTTCGGTTGCAAAAGTTACTTTCTTGTGACAACGACAGGGGTTAGATTTGTCAACGAGACCACATTTATTTTGCATAAAATTGTATAAATCTTTACGTGCTTTACTGAGTTTCATACGAAAATTATCTTTGCTAATCTCCATAATTTCGGAACCGATCGTATGATCTCCCCCAAAAATATCACCTATAATATAAATTAATCGTTGTTCTTTCGTTAAACAAAGCAACATTCCTGATAAACATTGCAGTCGCACCTCGCGGATTACTTCTGCTTGTCCTAATTTTTCATCTTCAGTCAATTCTATATTAGGTGCTCTATCTAACGCGTCCCCTAAATCTTCAAAGTTATTCATGAATACGTTAGCTGGTTTTTTGAGATCATTTAAAAATTGATTTTTTACTATTCTATACGCCCAAGTTCTAAAATTACTTTCACCTTTAAAAGAGCTTAGATTAGAGACGATCTTGATTAAGACTTCCTGTGTCAGGTCTTCTGCCTGAATAGGATCGCCAATCATTTTCCATGCAATGTTGTAAATAAAGGGTTGGTGTCTTTCTATCAGATCGTTTAAAGCACTTCTTTTTCCTTCGAAAATCTGTTGAATAAGTTCGGAATCAGAATTGTTGGTTTGATATGACTTAGTAAATGGGTTCATGAATTTACTTTCTCATAGTTAACTGTGACGAAAAATATTTCAATGAGAAAAATATAGAATATCTTGGATAAAGCAAATCTTCATTTGCTTTATCTAATATTCTATTGCTTTGAATTAAGATATTTCGAAATTTTTCGCACAGCAAATCTTGGTGAGAAACGAACCGTAAAAACAAGGAATGCGTTGAAGAATCCACTGATATTAACAACTTTCCCATTCATAAGTCCGTTATAGCCAATTTTTGCAACGTCTGAAGACTTCATCATAAGTGGCGAAGATTGATCTCCGATTTTTGTTCCGAGCATGTCTGCTCTTTCGAAAAATTCTGTCTTGGTTGCACCAGGGCAGAGAACGGAAACTGTAATTCCCTTGTCCTTAACTTCTTCAGCTAATCCTTCGCTAAAAGACAAAACAAATGCTTTGGTTGCATAATAGATGGACATCAAAGGACCTGGTTGAAAACCAGCAGTTGATGCGACATTTAGAATTTTGCCACGTCCAGCCTCTTTCATATCCTGCAAAAAGAGATGAGTCAATTCAACTAGCGATGTAACATTTACTTGGATTTCGGATAATTCTTTTTCAAGCGGAAGGTCAGCAAAATGACCGTTTGTCGCAAAGCCTGCGTTGTTCACGAGGATGGAAACTTTTATTTTATCTTTCTTAAGTGAACGATAAATTTCCGAAGGTGAAGTAGGTTTGGACAAATCCTTAGCAATCACTTTAACTCCAACACCATGAGTTGTCGAAATATCTTTGGCGATCTGATCGAGTCGCTTCTTGTCTCTGGCGGTTATCACCAAATTATTTCCATTTCTAGCAAAAACCATTGCCAACTCATATCCGATTCCTGTAGATGCGCCTGTAATAAGAACTGTTTCAACCATAGTTAAAGATTCCCAATTCGATTGGATTAGCAATCAGAAAATTTATTGAATCCTCTATCCAATTATAAAATGTTACATTTAGTTTACTTCTAAAGTAGAAAAATTATGTCATTTATTCGAAATTTAACTATCAGCAAAAGATTGTATATCTCTCTCTTTGTAATATTAATTCCAATCGTATTTTTGCTATTTTTGATTATACGAAATCAATATAAAACAATTGTTTTTAGCTCTCAAGAGCTACATGGATTGCGAATCAACAAATCAGTTTGGGATTTGATGATAAATATCCAAGAAGGCTATCTGAATAAATCATCAATTGCCGGATTAGAAGAAGGAGTTAGAGCTATAAAGCAAGATTTGATCGATTCGAACATTCAGCTAGATAATTCCGAGATGATAGATCTTCTCGAAACTGCTCAAGAAATTTCCCAGCTTAAACAAGCTGATAGCAACCCAGAGCTATTGGATCATATGCAGAAATTGTTGATTGATTTACATTCTGATCTTACAGATAAATCCAATTTAATTTTGGATCCAGATCTAGATTCTTATTATCTAATGGATATAGGAATGCTAAAGCTTCCCAATGTTGTTTTTTATTGCGGAATTTATTATCATAATATTCCAAAGTTTTCAAATCCCAATTCACGAGCTAAAAATGACCTTGGAAGCTTGAGATTTTTATTGAGTGATTGCGAGAAAGTTATGAAAGAAGTGGAATTTTCCTTTCATAAAGAATTTCAATACAATATAATTTTAAGGGAATCAATTTTGGAGAAGGAAGCTGTTTGGATTTCAAAATTCAATGAATTCTACCGATTGGCGAAATTGTTTAATAATGATCCAAGCCAGTTTGGTTATGGATCTAAGAATTTTGAAGAATTAGAATCTTCGTATATTGTTTTTTTTGATTCTCATAAAGAAATACATACTAGAGTTCTTAATGATTTAGAAAGAGTCTTGAATCTGCGAATTAACAATCTTAAGATGGAATCTGCAGTTTCGATATTTTTATCTATGATAATTTGTATAGCAGCTTTTCTATTTCAAGCTTATGTAAACAGAACGATTGCAAGACCACTTTCAGTTGCGGTTGTAAAATTTGACGAATTGGCAAAAGGAAACATCAAACAAAGTTTTGATTATGCTTACAATGATGAGATAGGAAGTTTATACTCATCTTCACAGGCATTTGTTTTAGAACTCAATAAAATATTGAAAGAAATCTTGCTTCTTGTAGATCGTGTTTCTCGATATTCTGAACAAACTTCGATAATGGCAGGAATGCTATCGGAATCATCACAGAACCAAGCTGCTCAGACAGAGGAATCGTCTGCTTCTATTGAAGAGATATCTGCGAGTTTTGATAAAGTTGCGAAATTGATTGCTCGTGAATCCAATGATATTCAAGAAATTGGATTCATTACTGAAAATATTGCTGAGTCTATTCGTTACGTTAATCAACAGATGGCAAAACTCAAAATTGTTGCGGATCAATTGATGTCGCAAGCTCAGTTAGGCGAGGATACGATTGGAAGTACAACAGATTCCATGCGGTATATGCAAGAAGTTTCAGGTCAAATTGGTGGAATTGTTTCGATTATTACAGATATTTCCGAGCAGACCAATCTACTTTCTCTGAACGCATCTATTGAAGCGGCAAGAGCTGGTGATATGGGTAGGGGATTTGCAGTTGTTGCATCCGAAGTCTCGAAGCTTTCGGAGAAAACTGGTGAAAGTGTTTCTCAGATTAAGAAACTCATCCAGACCTCTGATAAAACAGTAGATCAAGGTGTACATAGTGTATCATCATCTGTTGATGTTATACGAGGCATTCTTGCGAATATTAGTGAGATTCATAAAAATTCCGAAACGGTTGTCGATGCAGTTGGCAAACAATCAACGAATGTAGATTTTATACATAGAAGTTATAGAGAACTAAAAAGTCTATCGGCAGAAATCGATCAATCCGCCAAAGAAGAAAAAATTGCAATCGATCAAGTTACAGAAAGTTTGCAATTGATTGCAGAATCAACGCAAGTGATAGCGGACAATGCTGGAGCTCTCGCTGAGATTTCTGGGAAATTGGATTCTGCATCACATCAGCTCAATTCAACTATTGGCTGGTTTCATATAAAGTAGGTTGTGATTGAATGCAGCCAAATTTCTGAATCCATCAACTGATCTCGACTCAGTCAAGATTCTATTCGAAAAAACTTGGATTTATTCCCTCGTGATTCTTACAGAATCATTGGTTCAGTTCATTGTGAATCATTGGTCTAATCGTCTCTGCAAAGAACAACGAACTACCTGTAGGTGGTAAATTCGTTAGAGAATTTTTGACGCCTTGATTATTTACCGAAACAATTCCGAAGTATCCTCGGTTTCGATCTAACCAAGGAAAGAATCCATTCGCTCCGACGGAGTGAGATATGAGATCTTTATCACATTCAGTTGGATTGCCTGGATTGCTACAATAGCGCCAGTTCCCCAATCCATAAGTCCAAGAATAACCAAATGCTGAAAATTGAGAATATCCAATGGTTGCACCACGATACTGATCAGACAAGATCTCACTCACAGCATTTGCACTTAGAAAACCATTCACATCGCTCGTTCCATTGTATGCATTTCCTGATCGCAGAAGAGCAAGCATCAATCGAGAATATTCTCTGGGACTTACGATCAATCCGTACGCTCCAGCGAGACTTCCATCTCCACCTAAAGTTCCACCCAAACCACTTACCCATTTAGTTTCTGTTAGACTCCAATTTAATGGAAGTGAAACTTCTGTCTGGAAAATTTGTTTCCAAGTCTGATTACAAGCAACTTCGACCATTCGCTGAGCGACAGCCATATGATTCGAATTGTAAACAAATAGTGCGCCCGGTGTATCATTTTTTGTATTGTCTCGGATGCTATTTACGCATGAATCTTTCTGAGCGGATGTTGCATTTTCGGGAAGGTTTGCAATGCAGGAATCCTGTCCACTTGCTCCACCTCGATCATTCAAGCCAGAGGTAAAAGCAAGCAATTGCCTCATCGTTATTGTTCCTCTTGTTCCAGTCCAACCTAACACATTTGCTGTGGTCGATTCCAGATTGAGGGAGTTGCATTTGTTCTGGTCAATGACTCGCATAATGGTCACGGCAGTCACCCATTTGGAACCAGAAAAAATTATCTGATGGCGATCATTTGCAATGGTTCCGAATTCTCTTTCTTTAATCGTTCTATTGTTTCGATCTGTGATGATTAGTGAAGCTCCTTCATCAGCGGTTCTTGAGAACCGATCGAAGCAATTGTCAATAGTTGAACATTGTCCCGCACCAATCCCCGCAAGAACGAGAAGAGAGGCAGAATCATCATCTTGATCATTATGACAATTGACTGCGAATAGAATTGAAGAAATCATTAATATGATAATTTTATTCATAATAACCTACCTTTATAATTTTATAACAGGATCAAAACTTATGATGATTCCAGTTTTTTCCAATTCACATTCTGCAATATTCGGAATTAAATATGCGTCACGAACAGATGAAGAAATTGCATTGCCAGGGGGAAGTGAATCCAGAAATACTCCATAATAAATTGTCGCCTTACCTCGAATAATTGAAGTGCAATCATAGACTGATGATTTTAAATAAGATCCTTCATCCTCAATTTCCGATATGATTGGATAGAGAAATCCTGCAAGAAATCCATTCAGAGCTGTCAATGGTGTAACAATCGGAATTCCAGATTGCATTCCTTTTTGTGCAAGCCATAACAATTGACCATTTGCAACAGCTTCTGTCGTTGCTTGCGAGATTTCCTTTTTTGCTTCTTTGCCAGTCATACTATCATTGGATTCCAGGCCGATTTCATCTAAGACAATGCAATTACCTGACAAGATTAGAATCAAAATGAAAAATTTGAATCTAGAAAAAACTTTGATTGGATTGAAATTAGAGATCATTCATTCTACTCCTGAAAATATAAAACAATATTGATATGATGATTCTGCATTTATTTTTCTTTATCTGCATTTTCAATTGAGAGAATTGCGAATTTGGCAAGCTTCTTAGTTTCTTTATTCCCTGATTCTAGAATTTTCTTGAGAACAGGAATCGACTTCTTTTCTTTGCGATTGGCAATGGCTTCGATAGCAAGTTTGCTTTGGATAAGCTTGTTAGACAAGGCAAGCTCTTCAATTTGCTTTCTCGCTTCGTCTCCTTCAATTTCACCTAATGAAGATATTGCGAAAGGAGCAAGGTTATCATCGGACGCAAATTTTACCAAATCGTTAAGAGCTTTCGGATTTTTCAACACACCCAGGCTCTCAATTGATTGAATAGCAAGTCTTCGATCTTGAGATTTCCCCGCTTCAATCAAAACAGGGATTGATTTCTCTGTTCCAAGAAATCCGAGCGACCATGCTGCACCATAACGAGCTTCACCTGATTTTTCTCGGATTACTTTCCATAGAACAGTTTCAGATTCAGAATTACCGATCCAACCAAGAGATAGAGCAAGCTCTTCTCGGTCGGGAGAGCTAAGATCTGTTAGACGTTCTTCGATAGCAGGTCTTGAGACTTCATCTTTCCACTCACCCAGAATTTTAGCAGCAGGTCCAAGAGACAGAGTGTTATTCGCTTGGAAGATTGCACGGATCTTTCGTTTGTTTTCTTCATTCGGAAGTGTTGCTATAATCCCAGCTGCGAGGTATCGCAATTCTCTCTCTGGATTGCTTAGGTATCCGATCAACTTCGGAAAAGTGGACGGATCTCTTATTTCTTTTAGAGCGATATAAGAATTCTCACGAATCTTAGATTTATCTTCCACTAGTTTTTGAATAAGCAATTCGGTAGATTTACGAGAACCAATTTTGCCTAAAGCCAGAACGGATGCAGCAATGGTTGGTTCCTCTGCTTGGGCGTTCCGAACATTCTGTATGAGATAGTCTTCACCTGGTTTGTATCTAACTCTCCCAATCGCCATTGCGTACGTTTTGTCTTTCTCAGGATCACGATTGGCACGAGCCATTTTTAGAATTGCAGATCCTTGGTTTATTGCGTTGCATTGGAATAAAGCCTCAACGGTCGATAGACGAGTTGTATGATTGTCCGAATCAAGATATTCTATAAGATGAGGTCCGGCTTTTGGATCCTTCATGCGACTCAACGCATCGATGATTGTATCCGGGAATATTTCTTTGTCTTTTTTTAGTGCAATGATTTTATTTAGCGATGATAAATCTTTGTATTCACCAAGTGCGATTGCGGATACACTTCGTACGCCTGGATCAGTATCTGTGGAAATTAATTTTTGAATCTGAGGAATGCAGTCTAGGTTGTAATTTTCCATACAATCTAATACAGCTTGTCTTCTAAGCCCGGTGTCAGTGCTTTTTAGATCTTCAATCATCGATTTGTTGACTACTGGTTGCTTTTCATCGTCTGGTAATTTTTCAGGCATGGGAGGTCCAGAACATTCAGATAAAATAAAGAAAGAGAAAATAGAAAAGATTAGAAATTTATAATTCATTGCTTAATAGACTACCAATTTATATGTATAAGTGATTAGATTTAGAGATCAAGTATTTATTGTTATAGAACGAGGCAGTATAGAAATACTGCCCCTTGAAATTTAGTAACTGTGAAAATTAGCTACTAGGAACTTGAGATTTAGCTTCTCGAAGACTTGCTAATTCTTTTTTGTAAGATGCAATGTCCTTGGATGCGATGGATTCTTCAACAGACGAAAGTCTGGAATTCTCCAATGTATATTCCAATAACTCGATTCTCGATTCCATTTCTTTCACTTTGTAATCGAAATAAGTTGCCATCTCTTTTGGATTTGCATCTTTTTCGCTCGGACTTGCTGGAGGTTCAGAACCAGGAGCTGCATACTTCGAAGCTGCGATCATAGAAGCAAATTTGGATTCAACTGCTGTAAATGAATCCAGGTTATCCAAGATTTGCTTTTCCTCTGCTTCGTTTAGAGTGCCTTTGTATTCGTTTGGAATGTACACATTGTTCGGGTATTTCCGAGCAAAATCTTGCCACTCTTTACGAACTTTCTCCTTGAGCTTGGGATCTTTTGCTTCCAAAGCATGGGGCCACAATTTCTCAACCATAGATTTTTCTTGATCTTCTGGTCTTGGTGCCTCAGGAAAATTGGAAAAATCAGATCCTCCAGAACTTGAGGTGAACGACCAAGGACTATCCTTGGAATCGTTTTGAGCTGTTTGATCGGAGTCTTTATCAGTTTTTGGTAAAAGAATTATTACCAATAAAAGGACAATGGTTCCGACTATTACAAATAACCATTTTCTTTTATCCATCTTCAACTCCTTATGTGAAAATTCCAATCACCCAAGAAATGAACTGACCAAATATTGTCTGAGTCAAGAATTTCTTAAGGTCTACAGGGTTTCTGTTGAGGCTATCATAAAACCAAGCTGAATATTCATCAACTTTTGCAATGTTGTAGCCATAACGAGAGTTAATTGAATCAATCAATTCATTAGCAAATACAGCATGACCTAACATATTAGGATGCACTCCATCAAGTCCGAAAACTCCAGGTTTACCAGGAAGTGGCCAGTTAGCTTGAGCATTGCCTGGGCTATATCCACTTGAATGTCTAATTGGTCTTCCGTTTTCTTTAAGGTCATCAAATATCACTTTCAAATCAGCAACTGCATAACGATTCGCAGCACCTTGTGCTTTGATCTCATTGTTAAGCATTGTCAGAAAGTTATTGATAGTGTTGATCTCAGTTGCATCAAGAACGTGGCTTGGGCTAGAAACTGAGCTTCTGAAGAAAGCTTTAAGTCCACTATAAGCTGCACGATTTTGTGGGTCTTTGTACGGCTCAAGAAAAGCAATTGCTGTAACGTTTGGTACGGTAAAAAGTACTCCACCTTTTACAGAGCCGATATTTGCCATTCTTCTAAATACTTCTCTAATATCTCTTTTGAACCTTGGCTCATCTAGACAATCAAGCGAAGTGTGCAATGCTGTACAGAGAACATGATTTGCACCAGCGGATCCAAACACGAAACTTGGTTTGTTTTTCTCCATGACTTCCATCTGAGTTCCAGAACTTCTTAGTCCGAATTGATGGAATTTATCTGGCTCTTGGCAATCTGCTACGGTAACCCATCTATAAGTATAGTGATACCAAGTTCTCCAATACCAATCTTTTTCCTGCTTCTTTGCTGTGATATCTTCACATTTTCCAGAAGTCTTGAGAACTGTTGTATACTCGGCGCCTGTGATTCCGGCATGGGATGGTAGAGAGTAAGTTTTCTGGTTGCCACCAATGATCGCCAAACCAATACAAATCGGTCCGCAATCTCCTTTTAGCACATCTTCCAAGTTAATGAAAGGTCCTTTCAGTTCGTTGTATGTAACGCTTGATCCAGCTTGCTTGGATACGAGTACTGGGTATGCCCAGTCTTGAGTCTTCTTTTCAACTGTAGCACCAAAGAATCCTTGGCTCAAGGAATCTCCAATTACGCCTGGCTTGCGAAATAAGTCTGCTTGGGATTGGGCACTGATACTAGAAACTGCTAACAAAAGCAGCAATCCAGTGATGCCTTGCAATAATCTTGCCATATTTTCTCCTCCGTTCGAGAATATTCGGAAATTTATTTACTTAGAGGACATACTTATGTCTATTCCGTGGAATTGTCAATAAAAAATCAACATGAACAATCTATTAAATTGATTTGCCTTATAAACAGCTTCCAAAAACTTAGAAAGAAAGACAGTCAAGAGAAGGGTAAACAATCGATGTACCAGCCATTTACTGAGCAACAATTGGAAATCCGAAACCTAGTTTGGAATTTTGTTAAGAAAGAAATTACACATGAAGTAGCCATCCATTGGGATGAAGAGAATAAAGCACCAGTCGAACTCCTAGCAAAAATGAGAAATGAGCTTGGAATCAACGGTCTTGTGATTCCAGAAGAATACGGTGGTTGGGGACTTGGCTCTGTTGAGCAGTGCCTTGCAATCGAAGAACTTTCAAGAGGTTGTTTGGGAATCGCTCTTGGCTTTGCATACACTGGACTTGGAATGCTCCCACTTTTGAAGGGTGCAACTCACGAGCAGAAATTGAAATGGCTACCAGGAATCGCTGATGGTTCCGTTGGAGTATCATTTTGTCTATCCGAACCTGGAGCTGGATCTGACGTTCCTGGAATGACAACTCGTGCCGAGAAAAAAGGCGATAAATGGATCATCAATGGTGCAAAACAATGGATCACTGGTGGTGGATTAGCAGACTATTTTACAGTTTTCGCATATACTGATAGAAACAGAGGAACTCGTGGAGTATCTTGCTTCTATGTTCCTAAGACTGCAAAAGGATTAATTGTCGGTAAGAAAGAAGACAAATTAGGAATCCGTTCCTCTGACACAAGACAGATCATTTTCGAAGACTGTGAAGTTGGCGAAGATGCATTGGTTGGTAAAGAGAATATGGGTTTTATCTATGCTCTTCAAACACTTAACGCTTCTAGACCTTTCGTTGCTGTGATGGGTGTTGGTGTTTCTCAAGCTTGTATGGACTACGCAAGTAGATATTCAAGAGAAAGAGAGCAGTTTGGAACCAAAATTTCAACATTCCAAGCCGTACAACATATGTTAGCTGATATGTCTATCAAATTAGAAACTTCTAGAGAGATCGCTTATAAAGCTGCGAGAATGGCTGACGCAAATGATCCAAACTTGCCAAAGTATTCTGCTATCGCAAAAGCTTATTGCTCAGAAATGGCGATGCAAAACTCTCTCGATGCAGTTCAAATCTATGGTGGTTATGGATATACGAAAGAATATCCAGTTGAGAAATTGATGCGTGATGCTAAGATTCTTTGTATTTTTGAAGGAACTACTCAGATCCAGAAAAACGAGATCGCAGCTTACGTAATCAAGGAAGCAGCTTCCAACAAAGATTGATCGTTTTTTGGTCTAACAACTGACACTAAAAAGGTGACTCTTGGGTCACCTTTTTTTATGACTATGTAGAAATCTGTATTATAAAATATGGGTGTTTCTAATAAAAAATTAGCAATTTTCGCGAAAATATTTTCTCTGATATTTCCAAACTACACAATTTAGCAGAAATTATCGGTTGATTTTCTATGAATCAATTCTAGGCTTTAAGGAATGAAGATTAGTCGAACTTTTTCCACCAATTTTATTCTTATTCTTTCATTTTTAATTACTATAAACTGCGACACATCAAAGAAGAAAGATGATAATCTTGTAGAAAATCTGCTATGCTACTCTTTTGCAAATTGTGGAAATTCCAATGGAACTCGTTTTGGAATGTTGGGAGATAGTTGGACGGATCTTTTATTTGGTGCTCCAGCAATTCAAACTCTTAGATACCATCTCGAGAATTCATACGATTATAAAATCACAGGAGCGACCTTGGGTGGACAAGAAATCTCGCGAGTGCTATCAGGAGGACTTCATATTCAAGTAATTGATCAAGCAGGAGCAGATATAAAATATATGCTCTTATCTTTGGGTGGAAATGATTTACAATTCAATCCAGGAGCATATGTATTGGATCCAATAGGAGAGAGAGCAAAGAGATTTGCAGAATTCGAATCCAATCTAAAGACGATCGTCTATTCAGGAAATCTCCACAAACAAAATAAATACGGAGGTGAACCTTTAATCTGGATCATTCATGGCTATGATTATCCCAACCCACTGAATGAGAATCAACTATCCTCTACATCTTGTAGGTCATCATTACTTGCAGCGGGATTTGCTGATTCTCAGATTCAGCAATTCACATCAGGAAATTTAGATCTATTCAATGATTTCCTGCAGAATCTGACTTTTGAAATACCTGGTCTGGTGTATATCAATCTAAGAGGAAATTTAGGTGGTCCACCTTATTCAGATGCCGGAAATATGTTTGATTGTATTCATCCCACTTCATTGGGTTTTAAAACAATAACAGACAAGTACGTGTTACAGCTTAAAGTAACTACAGGAGATGAAAAGTGAAGTATTTTAAAAATTCATCTCACTCAATCAATATCTCTAAAGCTGTTCATTTTTTAGTTAAGAATTGCAAATATACATTATATTTTTCCATTGCAGTAATCTATATTTTCTCTGCAGATTCGATTTCAGCTCAAGAGAATTCTTCCAAATTTCGACATCCTTTAAATATCCAAGCAGTTGGATTGTATTCTAAAATTCAACTCGATGGAACAAGCTGGGAACGAAGAGACGGAGAGACCTATCAGAATAGTAAAAAAGGAATTGTAGAAGGTGAGTTCAAAGCTTTAGAAAATCTATCGTTTGCATTTAATACTGGTTATACAAACTTTACAAATACCGATTCGGGTTCTTACAAGGCAAGAGATCGAATAGGTTTCGGAGTCAAGTCAGCTTGGGAAGGAAAAGACTGGTTGTTTGGGATGGGACTGTATGGATATAGCAAAGATTCACATATTCCTAAGACGGAAACTGTCAATCCGAACTTATATTTGGTTCGACCTTACATCGGTGGCGGATTTCAATTCATTGGGTTTCAGATACTTGCCAATATTGAATTCCAATCCGAAACCAATTCCAAATTTAATGAATCCTATAATGAAGAATTTCGTCGCCACTACAAAGTAGGTGCTTCTGTCTCCTATGGGTTTACGGATTTCTTAACAGGATTTCTCGAAGCAGAAACTCGCATCCCCTACAATAAGGAAATTGATACAAATACTCGCTACGGAAATGTATATCCAGGAATATCCTACAAATCAGATGTCGGTACATTTGCAGTTTCCGCTGGATTCCCAGTGATTGATGACAGACTGTTCGATCGCCAAGTTCGATTAAGTTATTTCTACTTTTGGTATTAACTTCGGAGATTAAAATCTTTCAGACCAATCACTAAACATAACCTAAGAATTTTCATGAGAAAAAATTATATAGGTTCAGGGCTTGGCTCTTGAACTGGAACAGGCTCGACTCCACCAGATGGTGGATTTTTCCCCGGCTCAAGATCTCGAATAGGCCTTTTGGAATTCTCAGAAGATGGAGAATCAGCGTTCGGTGTAAAAGAATTACTTGGTCTAAAAAAGTTAGAGTTAGATTCTTTGGGTCTTAGAGTATCGCGAATGTATTTTATGGTCGTCTCATCTTGAGATGGATTCAAATAGCTAAGTGAATCATTTCGCCATCTAGTTCTTGACGGACTTTCCCAATGAAAAGATTTCATGAATAGATCAACTTCATTGCGATAAGTATAGTAGTGTTTGCGTATCACTTTTGCTTGAATTATAAAATAGTCTGTATCTTTCTTTGCGAAAATAAATCGATTGGTTACAAGGCTATTGTCTTCATGGTAATGAATAACTAGAAAATGAGCTTCGTCGAAACCATTGTATTCGTTTCCAAGTCTCACTTCTTGAATCACCCTCAGATCTGGAAATTTTCTTAGATAGAGATCGAGATTCTCTTCAATAAATCGGTCCGTATCCCAATTTTTAGGTCGTTCTTGTGTATCAATCCGCAATATTGCTTTATTATCTTTTTCTAACATTACTACAAGGTTAGAAGGCGATCTTTCTATAGTTTTGAACCAACCTCTTGGATATTGGAATTCCAAACCAAGTGAGTCCTCAATCCATGTACCATAGCTGGGAACGGGATTATTGGAAATGGTCGTAAATCCAATCCAAGTCAGAATGATCCAAAAAGATATATTTTTCATAGCTCTGTATCTAGTTTCGACGAATGAAATAGCAAAATTGAATCGTTTTGCACATCTAGACCTTCGGAAATTTGAGCTAATGCGACATAATAAACATCATGCATGGCAGATATGTCTTTTTGTTTATTTATTGTTGACTTTTTATACATTATTTCGTCTGTTACCTCTAGTGGTACAACCTGTACGGTTGGCTTCTGTTTTAGCGAAAAATTGTCTCATTTGAGGTTTATATGAAAAGTTTTCTCTCTTCGTTTATTAGGATATTCCTATATTCATTTATACTTGCTAGTTTTGCATTTACTGTTGGATGCTCTGGTAAGAAAAAAGATTCTGCGTTCTGGTTACTTCTGTTAGGTGCTGGAGGAGGCTCGGCCGGTCAGGATGCTGCACAAGATGCTAACGGTGAAACCCTTCCAGAAAATTTAGGAACGAATCCCCAGGCTGGACAAAATGGCGATGGAATACCTCAATCTAACGCTCAACAAGAAGTCGCAACGTCTGGACCTGCAACTATCAATGGAACAATAATTCCGGTTATCGCTAACTCATCTTCGAATGATGTCTGCGGTCAGCCCGGATCACCGAATCATCCGCATTGTGTGAATCTATCTCTTATACAAGTTCAATTGGTAGCACCGAACGGAACCGTTATTCAAGTTGTAAATCTCAATTCCGATGGAAGCTTCAGTTTTGATATTGAGAATTTACCGAATAATAATTATCGAGTTTTGATCGAGTCGGGGTATGGTCTCAATTATACTTTTGCAGATTTTAATTTTACACACAATCCTACAGCACCTGGCGGTATCACTGAAGTATCATTAGGTGAAATTTATGCGGAGCGAGCTTTTTACACATCCGGTCCAGCTTTAATCACAGGAAGTGTAATCACAGGTGGATTCAATGGGGATGTTGTAGTCTCGGCCGGACCATTGTCAGGTCTAACTGTCAATTTTATGAGCCAAGATGGTACAATATTAGCGACAACAGTTACTGATGCTTCCGGTAACTACGAATTTTCATTTGCGAACTTAGAAAACAGTCACTACAATATTGAGATTTTGGGAGATTCTGGAAATCAACCACACGGACTTCCTTTTGCTGATATTGTTCAAGATATTCGATTTCAATTTGAAGGATCCATTCCGTCTAACGTTACTCATTTAACCGCGCCCACTTCTAGCTTGAATTGGATGTCAGCTACAACTAGTTCCATAAGTGTTACTGGAAATGTTTATAATGCTGCAGTCAATTCTGATAGTACGACAATATATAATCTTCAATTGATTGTTCCATCTGGTAACGTTGTCGCTACTGCTTCTATAAATGGAGCCGGCGCGTATTCTCTAAGTGCATCCAATTTAGCTGCAGGTGTATATTCTGTTCAAGCAGTTGGATCCAATAACGGAACAACCATAACCTATCCAGCTTCGAGTTCATTTTTGTTTACTCCACATTCTGCTGGATCTGTAAGAACTCAATCTTCCGTGAATCTATTTGTAGTTCCTAAACCATCAAATATTACAGGTCGAGTTGAGCACGGAGCACTCAATTATGTTCCTGGATCTGTGATCAATTTTCGTCCAGCAGCTGATCAACCACCAGCAAATCTTCTCTATCTTTTACAAGATGATGAGATACGAGATCTAATCAAATTGTGGCTATCGCAATCAAATGCTAACGTACTGAACAATTGTGTTCTTCAAGGCAATTTTTCCTCATCTTGTATTCAAACGAACCAAGGTGCTGGACCATGGAATTATTCAACCTATGGCAATAAAGTATATGAAGTTCGCTCTTCAGATCTGTCCGTATTTTTTGAAGCCGTAGCAGGCAAATGGGCTTACTATGTATCTGCTCCAGGTTATGCGAACTACTGCGGTATAGAGACAGATTGTTCCACGAATCCATTGGTTCTAACGCTCAATGGAATAGATTACAATGCAGGAACTATTTCAATGACTCCGTCGGATCGAAGATCCCAAATCGCAGGTTCTATCACTGTGAGAGATCAAATAGTTAATTCTGCAGTTGCCACAAATTATACAAATCTTACCGGACTGTTTGTAATCCTTTTGGGTAACACAAATAGCAATGGAGATCCAATTGCACATATCACGGTTACGGTCGGAGGTTCTTATTCTTTTGGTGGTAGCTCAAAAGTTGTAACCCTTCCAGCTGGTCTTCCTAATGATCAGGCTAGGGCTGGTGTTGCGATCAACGCATTTGTTGGTATGCAAGTGATTCCAGGTTTGCCTGTATTGGGTGCAATCAATCTATCCAATGCAACTTCTGTAGTGGGAGAGACAATCGGTGATTCAATCTATAAATCTGGGGAGACTTATAATTTCCGCCAGAGTTCTTATCAAGTTCTGGTTGTAGATCCACTCAGTCATACAACGGCTTCATCCTTTGGCGCTGATAACTCAAGCGTCGCAACAAATAGTTATGCGACTGTTCCACCAATTCTTATCTTAAATTCTACACTAAATCATCTACCAAGAAAACAGATTACGGGAAATGTTTTCAATGCGATATCGACTGCAGGGATTACATCTGCAAGTATCACGATTGGTCGATACAATGATTCAGGATCTTTTGTTCAGGATATTCGACGTGATTGCTCTAGCAGTGATACATCTAGTGGATTCAATTGCTCGATTCCATCTGGAAATCGACTAGATCAACCCAAGATTGATCAAGCGCTCAGTTCGATATCTGTGGATGGAAATGGAAATTTCATGATAAACAATATCAATCCCGGAAATTATGTTCTACGAATTCAAGCAACAGGATTCCAGGATCAAGATATTGAAGTGATAGTGCCACCGGTTGGAACAGTTCCGCCAGTAACCGTACCACTTGTACCAAATGTTGGTGTTGGAACTCTGGCAGGTTCCGTGAAATTACCTGGTGGATTCAATTTTGTTGGAACCTATTTCTTGGACATCGTTCATCCTGTATCAAATAACAGACCTTTGGCGGGAGTTCAACCAAATTCACTAAGCTCTGGATCCGCGAGTTTTTCGAATGCACCACAGTATTCTGTTTTTAACTTGAGTGCAGGGCAGTGGAAGGTGAGATTTGTTTCTGCTGGTTATCAGACTGTGGAAGGTATAGTTAATATCCAAGCAAATGCGGTAACAAATTTCGATATTATAACAATGGTGCCAGGTAGTCATAATCCAGCTTCTATTTCAGGACGAGCGATCAATGCTATCTATAACAACTCTTCGGGAATGAATGGTTTGACCGTAAGATTGCGTCCTGGAGTCAATGTTACTTCTGGTGCTTACGCGACAGCTATCGATGGAGTCACTACATTACCCGCTTCAACAACAGCAACAGATGGTTCATTTGCGATAACCAATGTTCCGCCGGGTAATTATACTTTAGAAGTCTCTGGATCTAGTATTGCAACTGCTTATAGGACTGTGATCAGTGCAGGAAATGATACACCATCTAACCAAAACATTCTAGTTACTCCAGTGTTGAGTAACGATGAGATGAGAATCGTTCTATCGTGGAATGCGAAACCACGTGACTTGGATTCCCATTTAGAATTTGGTTCCTCTAAGCCACATCAAGTTGTTTGGAATGATCGAAATAAACTAGGTGGTGATGCTAAGTTAGATGTGGACGTTGTGAACGGATTTGGTCCAGAAACTGTAACTTTAAAAGGATCAGCTTGGTCACAGACAAGAAGAGGTTACAGCATCTACAACTGGTCGAATGAAGCTAATATGTCTACATCCGGCGCTGTGATTCGAGTCTATAAAAAAACTGGTTTGGTTAGAACCTATTCAGTTGGATCAGGACAGATCAGTAGATGGTGGCAAATCTTTTGTCTAAACCCTGATCAATCCATAGTGGATGTGGGTGGTGCAGGTTGTTCTGCAAACTCATTCTTCAATGCTCATATGAATTGAGAAACAGTAATCAATTTAGTACAATTGAATACTGTAATGACTACATAGCGGAAGACTCTTTCGCTATGTAGTTTGTTTTATTACCAATAATATATCCGTATTTGGCTAAACAAATTGTGTATTAAACTGAATGAGAAGCTACCCAGATTGGATCAGTAAATTGTTGATATCAGTTGAGTAGCAATTACGAAGGATTGGCTAAGATGTGCTTTTAGGATAAATCATTTCGTAATCGCAGATTCTTCCGCTATGCTTATCTGATATCCCTTCTCGATTCTTTCTATAAACGAGTCAAATTTTTCTTTGTCCTTGATTCCTAGAAATTTATTGAGAATCCCTGGATCAATTGTAAAATAGCCACGTTTGGATTCCTGAACATCGGACATCATATTTGCAAGATATACCATTTCCACAACTTCTTTGTAAGGTTCTGGAGTGATGAAAGGCTTATGATGATAATCAATAATCGTAATCAAATCTTCTGGAAAATCCCATTTCTTAGCAAGTTGAGATCCAAGAGTTGCATGGCTGATTCCCAATGAAATTTCCTCTAACAGAGTAGAGTTATTCATTTCTTTTCCTTTTTGGTATGCAATCAACTTGTTAAACAAATTCTTTTCTATTGATAGCAAAAGCAATTTACCAAGATCATGTAAAAGTCCACCAACAGCTGCTATATCACCATATTTCAATTTTCCAGATTCATTGGCTATATATCTTGCATAGTATGAAGTTCTGTTAGAATGATCCCAGACTTCTTGAACTTTGCCATATTGTCCATCCATGACCTTACGTACACCGGTAACATAGAGAAGATTTCGAATATTCTTAAGTCCGACTACTTTTACAGCTTGTAGAATCGTACTTACTCGCTGTCTGCTCATAAAACCTGCCGAGTTGGATAGTTTCAAAATGTCAGCAGACAGAGCTGGATTCTTTTCTATTTCATTCGCAATCATGTTGAGATCAGAATCTGGATTGCTACAAAGATTTATGATTTTTGTGAGAGATTGGGGAAGAGGAGGTAATCCTTCCATTTCATTGAGGATTTTCGTCTTAAGTTTATTGGAAATTTCTACAGGAACTGTATTGTCCGGAACCAATAAGCTAACGCGTGTTTCTTTTCCATTCGAAGAGATTTTGAATCGATCTTGACCGATACCAGAATTCTTGAGCAATAGTTGACTGAGAATAATTCCCAGACCTGCGCTTTCCTGATTGTCACCCATATCCAAAAATGCGTCAGATAGATCATTGTATTTCTTAGCTGAATCAATTCTTTTTTGGATTCTATCCTGTTCTTCTGGTAACAAAGGAGCATTGTTCTCGATAATCATCATGAGTTCTTGGTTCTTAAGTCTCATGCGAATACAAACATAATACGCTGAACCTTTGAGGTATTCTTCTTGATCATTCCAATTCATGATGATATCAGTTAAGAAAGCGCGCATTCCGGATTCATATTGAACTGGATTTGTTATATCAAGTTTTCTTCTTGTGAAATACTCTCTTTTTGCGTTAGCTTTGACTGCATTCATCAAAGCTTCCTTGATTACTGTATAAACAACTTCAACTAAAAATAATTTATCGATATTTGCCAAAATATGGATCAACATGGCGTATACCTGTTGGTTAACTTCATCTGTTATGAATTGATAAGTAACCGATACATCATCTCCATTCTGGAGTTTTGCTAGAATTTCTTCCGAATTGATTGAGGCTTCCACGACTCAACTATATTCCAGAATTCGCAATTGAAGGCAAATTTTTTTTCGATCTAGGTCAATTTTTGTCCAAGGAATACTGTAAGATGTTTATATGGAGGAAAAAGCAATGGTGAACCGTGAAGATCTGAATCAGATGATGCAAAAGAGATTGGAAGAAATCCTACAAGGGATTGATAGGGAAAAGAAATTGCAGAAAGAATTGAGAGAAAATCAGAGATTTCTCCCAAATTTCCGCAAGAAAATGGATTTGAATCAGACATTTGAAACTTATCAGATAGTCTCTTGAATTTTCCATTTCAAGAAAGCGACCTTTAGGGATAAAAATAGAACCCCAAAGGCTTTAAATAATGACTTTTATACAGAGAGATTTTTTTTATTATAAGAAACTTGCAAATTTGCGAAATTTTCTGGAATCGACCCCAACCAATGGTTTGGAAATAAATAATTTCCAAGATTCAATTTTTGGCTTTGAAAAGAGCTGCACTCCTGGCTGGAATTTTATTTCATGGTTTCGAATATTTCGAAGCTCATCTATACATTGATCTGCTTTGCGAAAATCTGATAAATCAATGACTTTAAGGTCAGCACTGCCCAACATATTGTCTATAGCAATTTGGTTTTTGGAAGTAAGGTTCTTTTTGTAGACACGAAGTGGATATAGATTCTCTAGAGTTTTGATTCGATTTGTAAATGGTAAATAGTAAGACTCGTAACCACTACCACGACAATGCGTTTTGTATCTGGATGACTTCAGACTCCAGCCAGCCAGAATGATTGCGGGCATTTTCCAGAACATTGCAAGTGCTTTTGCCATTCCAGCAAGATTTAGACTTGGGTTTCGAAGGATCATTGAATCACTAAGACCAAGACTCTCTCCTAGAATTTGATCTAATGGATGGGTCGTTAGAAAAATGGAAGGATTCATATTCTTTTCAAATGCTTGCCTATGAGAACCTAACCATGTGTAGATAGGAATTTTATCCTTTGCATCCATTAAATGAAAGAAGCTCCCTCGACTTGGATCAACTGTAAGTATCGCATCCGGTTCTATACCGACTTGAAACAGATAACGAAGCGCCGTATCGGAAGATATATAGAAACAATTTTCTCGATTTTCTTTTAGCCAGTTTACCTGATCCTCAAGATTTGGCGCGGCTCCAATAAAAACTAAAGCTTGATTTTGAGCATGACTATTTGGTTTCAGGATCGGAATTTTTGTGTATTTGCTCAGGTTTTTGAGATAGTTGGATGTCCATACATTCGAAAATTCTAATTTTGTAGATTCATTGATCGAAGATGAGGGATTGGTTTGAGATTTAGTATTTTTGGAGATAGGTAAAAAATCTACAAGTTCAGACTGGAATTTTCTCCATTCAGTCTCTAGATTCCTCAAATAGTAAGGATGACAGATTGTCAGAAAGGATTTAGGAGGTAATGATTTCGGTTCTAGAATATGATGAAATTGTAATACAATCCCTTTTGATTCAAATTGTTTTTGTAAATCTAAACTTACTCTTTGAAATTCTGAATCTTCCCATATTTCTCGAATCGGTTCAAAACAAAAAAATGAAAAAGGTTTATAATCTGAGCTTTCTTTCGCTGGTAAAAAACCTAGAATGGATCGTATATGATGAAGGGCACCGCAACCAAATATCAGAATATTCTGATCTATATTTGGCTGGGAAATTTGATTCTTTTCTTGGGAGAAGTGTCTGTGAACGAACCGACCAGCTTCAGTGATCGGGTCTCGTGTGGAATGAATGAAAAATCCATGCGGATCTGAGAAATTACTAAGAAACCCTTGAGGGTCTAAGATTCTCTGGTAGGAAATGGTCTATTCTTCCTCTTCCTCTTCAGCATCTTCTTCGAAAGCGTCATCGTCTAGGTCGCCTTCCTCTTGCATTGTGTCTTCATTGTATCGATCATCTACATAGTCAGGTTTGAAAGCAGCATCATCTACTGGTAGTTCATCTTCTTCAGATTCTTCATGAGAAACGGGAGCTGCAGTTGGTGCAAAAATTTGATTGGCTTTGGAGGAATGTGAAGGGGCTCTTTTGCTTGCTTCTTCCTTGATCAAATCTTTCTCATCTGTAGATAAGAATTTGTATTGTACAAGACCTTCCGAGAGTGCATAAAGGGATTGAACGGCGATCTTGCGAGTTTTCCATTTCTTAGGGATGGGAACTCTTTCTAGCTTGTCAATAACCGCAAAACCTGCGACCGTGGTCTCATATTTATTATGTCTTGCTAATTCTATGAGTTTTACGATATCAAAATCTTGGCTCTGGCTCATGTTTGTTCCTAAGTCCTTGGAAAGGGATTGCAGATTACCACATTAGGAGAACTGCCGAATCTGTCAACAGTCAATCCCTTAAAAGCTTGCATACCAATTGAATTTTTCTAGTCTGGAAATACAGGCCTATGGAATGTACGAATTTCAAATTTCTCGTTTACTAATACTTTTAACATTTCTATTTTCCAGCAATTGTCTGAAAGATGCGACCGATCAGATGGGGATGGGTGTGTTTACGGGAGCTTTTCTCTCAAATTCGGAGAAAGTAAACCTATCGGAATTGCCGCATGAAGTTCTCGCTTTGAACGTATATTCTCCCAATTGCCCTCCTTGTGTGAGAGAGCTTCCAACCTTACATAGAATTCAGGAACGCTTCAGCAAGGATCCTCGCTTCGGAATTTATATTGTCGTTGATCCAATCCAAGTCTCAGAATCTGTTGAAGGAGATTTCGGAAGCTCCGATCCAGTCATTCGTGCACAAGCGATTATGAAGCAGGAAATTTTAACTCAAAAAATCAAGATCCCAGTAATTTTTCTAGATTCCCCATTTCGTATTGAACCAGGTTCTTTTGTAACGGGAACTCCAGAAACTATAATGGTAAGAACAAAACCTTGGAATATTTTTTACAATTTTATTGGTTCGATTTCAGAGAAGAGAACGGATGTAGAAATAGATTCTGATTCTAAAGTTAGATTTTTCTTCAATACAATTGGAGCAAGAAACCTATGAGATGTTTGGTGGTTCGATTTATCGATTGTGAAGGACCCGGAATCATTGCCGAAATTTTAAAAGAAAAAGGTTATCGTATAACATATCATAATGCTTATACTCCAGGGTTGCAACTCATCCCAGAACCGCATTTGCATTTTGATCTTATTCTACTTATGGGTGGTCCTCAATCTGTAGCAGATCCTTCTATGCAGAATTTTTTTCGACCATATTACCAACTGGTACGAAATTGCGTAGATCAGAAAAATAATAAATTGATCGGGATCTGTCTAGGTTCACAAATTATTTCTAAAGCGATGGGTGGATCTGTTGAAGTCGGTGACAAAGGCGCAGAAACTGGATTTGGTGAATTAGAAATTCTATCACTCAATGATCCTACATTTAAAGGTATTGATAAAGCAAATATTATGGCTTTTCATCTTCATGAAGACTGCTTCACCATTCCTGATGGATGTAAGCATTTATTGAAATCGGATACCTATCCAAATCAAATGTTCTCTTTCCAAGATAGAATTTACGGAATTCAAGCCCATCTTGAGCCAACCATGGCGATGTTAGATGTGTGGAAAAAAATACATAGCAATTTTATGAAATCAGCTAAGACAGATATGAATGGTTGGGCTGATAAACAAAAACAGATGGAAGCAACCGCGAGGCAAATCTTCCTGAATATAATTGATAAAGAGGTTTAGTTAGATGATCGATAAAATATTATCTTTTTTCTTGGGTTCCAAACATGAACGGGATATGAAGAAAATGATTCCCATTGTTGCTGAGATTAATTCTCTGGAACCTAGTCTTCAAGCATTGTCAGACGAAGATCTTGCGAAACAAACTGAGAAATTGAAGAAGAGGCTTGCTGACGGACAGAGCCTTGATGATATCATGCCAGAAGCTTTTGCAACTGTTCGCGAGGTATCAGTCCGAACGATGGGTATGCGACACTTCGATGTTCAGCTCTTGGGCGGTATCGCACTTCACTCTGGCAAAATTGCAGAGATGAAGACCGGTGAAGGTAAAACTTTAACATCGACTTTGGCGATCTACTTGAATGCTCTTGCTGGTAAAGGTGTACATGTTGTAACAGTCAACGACTACTTGGCTAGAAGAGATGCAACTTGGATGCAGCCGATTTTTGATTTTCTGGGAATAAAAGTTGGTATCATTCAGCATGATATGGATCATAAACTTCGCCAAGATGCCTACGCTGCAGATATTACTTATGGAACCAATAATGAATATGGTTTTGATTATCTCCGAGACAATATGGTTTCATTTAAAGAACATAAAGTTCAGAGAGAACATTTCTTTGCAATAGTGGATGAGGTTGACTCAATTTTAATTGATGAAGCAAGAACTCCATTGATTATTTCTGGACCCTCGGATGATTCAACTGATAAATACCAGAGAGTTGATAAAGTCATTCCTAAGCTAGTTGACGCTGAAGATTTTGAATTGGATGAGAAGGCACGTTCTGCTCTTTTAACAGAATCCGGTGTTGGTAAAGTGGAAACTTTTCTAGGTATAGAAAACTTGTATGCGCCCGACAATGTTGACCTCGTTCACCACGTTAATCAAGCGCTAAAGGCTCATTATATTTTCAAGAAAGATGTAGATTATGTGGTTCAGAATGGAGAAGTCATTATAGTCGATGAGTTTACTGGTCGTTTAATGCCAGGTAGACGATATTCGGATGGACTTCATCAAGCGTTGGAAGCAAAAGAGTCGGTCACTATCGCTCGCGAATCTCAAACTTTAGCTTCTATCACTTTCCAGAACTATTTTAGAATTTATTCTAAGTTAGCTGGTATGACTGGAACTGCTGATACAGAAGCAGAGGAATTTCATAAGATTTATGGCTTAGATGTTGTTGTGATTCCACCGAATCTTACCATCCAGAGAATTGATCAAGGTGATAGGGTCTATCAGACAGAAAAAGAAAAGTTCAATGCAATCGCAGAAGATATCAAGGTTCGACATACAAATGGTCAACCTATACTTGTTGGAACTGTATCCATTGAGAAATCTGAAACCTTAAGCAATCTATTAAAATCTATGAGCATGCCTCATAATGTTTTGAATGCGAAATTCCATGAGAAAGAAGCCGAGATCATTGCTAATGCTGGTAAGCCTGGAGCAATAACAATTGCGACCAATATGGCGGGTCGGGGAACAGATATCGTTCTTGGTGGATCACAGAAGTATAAAGAAACTATCGAGGAACTTGCCGAAAAGGATCATAATCTCATTCCATTTCGTGATATGATACTTAAGAATAAAATTGAGGACGCAAAGAACGAAGAGATTCGTATCACTGATCCAAATCTTAAGAAACAATGCAGAACGATTCTTGAAGAAGCACAGGCATGGAAAGAGAAGAACCTTCTTGTCAAAGAAGCAGGTGGTCTCCATATCATAGGAACTGAGCGCCATGAATCAAGACGAATCGATAATCAGTTAAGAGGACGATCGGGAAGGCAAGGAGATCCGGGTTCGAGTCGTTTCTATCTTTCGTTAAATGATGATTTGATGAGAATTTTTGGATCAGATCGTATTTCTAAAATCATGACTTCTCTTAAGATGCCAGAAGGGCAAGAAATTGAACATCCTTGGGTATCTTCAGCAATTGCGAAAGCACAGAAGCGAGTGGAAGGCCATAATTTTGATATAAGAAAACATCTTTTAGAATATGATGATGTTATGAATCGTCAGCGGATGTTTATCTATGAGATTCGAAATGGAATATTAGACTATGAGAATGTTTCTGATAAGATTTTCGAATATATGGAAGAAGTTGTAGAATCTCAAATCGTGAATCATTGTGAAGGCAATAATACGAATTCTTGGCATCTTGAACCATTGAATGAATGGATTGAGACACTTGGCATTAACAAAGTTCTCAATGCGAGCGACTATAGTAAATTGCCTAAGCCACAGATCGGACTTTTTGATGATCTATTTGCGGCATTCAAAGATGCTTATTCTAAGAAGGCTGAATCTGTCGGAGTAGATTTCTGGAAGACTGTAGAAAGAAATATTTTCCTCGAGATTCTTGATCATAGATGGAAGGATCATTTGTATTCTATGGATCACCTTAGAGATGGTATCTGGGCTGTTGGTTATGGAGAAAAGAATCCACTGGTTGAATACAAGCTCCAAGGTTTCAGAATGTTCGATGTGATGGTTGAGAGCTTCAAAAACGAAATCATCAGTTTTCTTTTCCGTGTTGAGATTACTGAGAAAGCACCATCTCAAGATGAAAAGAAAGAATACAAAAAAATTGGCGAAGAACATAAACAAGGTGTTAGTACATTTGGCAAAAATTCTAACGGTGGTATGTTACCTGGATCATCACCAGTCGATATGTCCACAAAGCCTAAGGTAACTTCTTCGGTTAGTGCGGGCGGTGTGAGCGAAAGAAAGTCGAGCCGTCGCAATCGAAAATAGTCTAACTACTTA
The DNA here is from genome assembly GCF_028462125.1 of Leptospira sp. GIMC2001. Classification (NCBI taxonomy): domain Bacteria; kingdom Pseudomonadati; phylum Spirochaetota; class Leptospiria; order Leptospirales; family Leptospiraceae; genus Leptospira; species Leptospira sp. GIMC2001. The sequence goes on from NZ_CP115468.1 coordinate 486,588, forward strand.
GTAAGGCTACAGTTACAGGTAAAAATATATGAAGGGAATTTATAAACCGATAGCGATTGCAATTTTGATTGCATCCATATTCCAACATTGTCGATCGGAAGAAGTTCGAATTTCCAATCGTGACGATTTGTTTCAAAATTGTATGGAGACTTTCGAAGATAAGGAAAAATGCTCCAAATTCCTAGAAAAATCCGAAGCTGACCTATTGACAGAGGAAGAGACTAAGAGAAAGCAAAGAGCTGAACTCACAACAGAGCAGCTAGAAGGATTAAAACTTAGAAGTTCTATCAAGTCTGCGCTCCAATCTAAGAATCGTCCTTTTGTTCTATCTTATCTTGGAGAACCAGATTCCGTTCATAAGGGTGGAGATCAGAGAGAATATTTAATCTATACAAGACCCGTAAGCAAGTATACTTCCACTTCAGAGCCGGACGATGAAATTGTAGTCATAATGAGACGGGGAAAAGTGGATCGAGTCAATCATACACCTCCACCAGGATCTCAGGATGCAGGTTTTAGCATTAAGAAGTTGATGCAGAATAAAGAAAATCGTGAAACGGAGTCGAGCGAATCGTCTCCTGCACCAACCAAATAACAGGTTATTGAATTATTCTGCCTTAAGTGTATCAGATAGTTCTAATTATTCTTATCCATCTACCAACCTGCAGTTAATTTAGTATATAAGAAAGCTTGCAATTACAGTCAAAATTACGACTGCCCATGATGGTATATTCCAATACTCTAATAGAACAAACCCAATTGAAGCTAATGCAAAATCTTTAGATGAAAATATCGCACTCGTCCAAACTGGATTGTAGAGAGCAGCCAAAAGTATTCCAACAACTGCTGCATTAACTCCGAGCATAGACTGGCGAATTTTTGGAATAGTTCTTAGCTTCTCCCAGAAAGGAACTGCACCAACGACTAATAGAAACGAAGGCAAAAATGCTGCAACCAAACAGATAATAGCACCTGTCCACTCATTAGGTGATGAGGAAGAGACCGTCCCCAAATAAGCACTAAATGCAAACAGTGGACCTGGAATCGCATTTGCCATTCCGTATCCTGCCATAAATAAATCGTTAGTAACCCAACCTGCCTGCACAACTTCTGCTTGAAGCAAAGGAAGAACAACATGTCCGCCACCAAAGACGAGCGCACCTGCCCGATAGAAACTATCAAATAGTTTGATTGATTGGATTGGATAGATCACTCTTGCTATAGGCAGTGCAACTAATAGTAATATAAAAAGAATCAGAAAACCAGCAGCGACTTTGCGACTTCCCGTATGAATTCGATCATGGGGAAGTTCGGGTGTAGTTCTGAGAAAGAAAATTCCAAAAATGCCAGCTAGAATAAGAATTAAAACCTGAATTAGGGAAGAGTTTATAAATAAAACCAGAACAGCTGACAATAACGCAATAGTAATTCTTTCTTTGTCAGGACAGAGTTTCTTACCCATTCCGAGAACTGCTTGGGCTACTACTGATACAGCAACAACCTTCAAACCATGAAGCCAATGTTCATGCTCGCCAGCATTTATGAAGGACATCCCCAGTCCAAATAATACAAGGATTATTGCGGAGGGCAAAGTAAATCCAATCCAAGCAAGAATCGCTCCCAAAATTCCAGATCTTGAAAGACCGATAGCCATGCCGACTTGGCTACTTGCAGGACCTGGAAGAAATTGACATAGAGCGACCAGATCTGCATATGCTTGTTCACTGATCCACTTTTTCTTGACTACGTATTCGTCATGAAAATAGCTTAGATGAGCAATGGGTCCTCCAAATGAAGTTAAACCGAGCCTAAGAGCCGTTAAGAATACTTCGATATGTTTCACTTTATCTTCCTTTGTTATAAATCTGCTTCTAAATATTTATGAAGTTTGTTAGCTTCATCCGAATTTTAATCATTATCCAAAATTGATCGCAATTTTTTTTCCCAATTCTAATCAAGTATCTCGCCGATGAGTTCACGTAATTTAATTTTCCCTTCAGTAAGTTTTTTTTTGCCTTTGGGAGGGATCTTATAAAATTTTTGATTTCGAAATTAGATTGTCAATGAGTATTTAGAAGTTTAGAATTAGATTACGGTTCTGATATAAATTTGGATATAGATATTGGAGTCAGAGATTCAGTTTTTGGAATGAGATTCAGATTTAGATTCCTATTAGGATAGATAGCGTTGCTTAATATAGCTGTTGAGATTTTTGAAATTCTATTTCAAAAGTACCTTTTCCTATTCATCAAAAAAAAAAGGGGGTCGGTTTAGCTCCGATCCCCTTGGTTTTTTTGAGATAGCCACAAAATCAATTTCTTGATCTTACTATGGCTATCATAGTTCTAATCTATTTCTAGATTATGGGTTGTTGCAAGCAAGAAGCTCGGTGATGTTTGTTCCTGCAGCCGCTCTACACTGAGCAAGTGTCGCTGCCGCAAAACAATCCGCAAATGCACCTTCTGTAGCAGCAGCTTTGTCGATATACTTGTTCTCAGACAAATTACAGCTAGTTTCATTTACTTTACCTGCGATACAAGTTGCAAAATCAGATGCGTGATATGCTTCGTTACCTTGGAAACAGTAGTCCGTAGGATTGTAACCTTCACCAGTAACATTTCCTCCAACACAAGAGTTCGCAAGTTGAATTGCTCCTAAGCAAGTTGCTTGGTTACCAGTTGGAACTGCTGCATTGCTTGTAATGAGATACTGCAACAATGTAGGGTCATCTTTGCTTTCTTCCATAGAGCTGTTGCAATTAGTTGCGAAAGCTAGCAAGATAGAAGCAGAAGCAATGGCTATGATCGTTTTCATGTTCAATTTTTTCATGCCGTTTCTCCTTTAGAATTTGGCCACGACACCTAAAGTAGCTCCATTTTGGTGGCTAGTAGGTTGTCCTTTTTCGTTAACAAATTGCGAACCTTGAGCTTGGTCTCTTCTCAAGTCCAATTTTACGATTACGTTTTCACCCCATTTGTAAGTAGGTGTAACAGTAAAAGTTTGTGCGCTTCCTAGGTAAAAATTTCTATAACCTAGAGTATTGTTGTATTGAAGGTCATATCTTTCGTTCGCTCCAATTCTTCCACCAACACCAAGTGCACCGCCGTTTCTAGAATCATCGATCTTCTCATATCGAAGAGCAAGAGCAAAAGTGTCTGTGAAGTCATATTTTGCCCAGATTCCGTAGGTTCGGTATGTGTATCTAGCTTTTGCATCACTTCTCGCTAGAGATAGGTCACCAACGGGAGTTGTGAATTGGTTACCATCATAAGCATTACCAGCTGCTCCACCTTTCTCACCTTGAGTATAGTCAAGTGCAAGATAGAATTTGTCAGTTGGTGTTATTTCAATGATTACGTTGTTAACACTCCAATAGTCATTTCTTCCAGCTTCTTTTGGCAATAGAGGAACGCCTGTAGACTCGGAAACCCATACATCAGCGTTGTTTTGGCGACCAGTCTGTCCGTCAATACCATACAATGTATTCCAAGTTACATCCAATTTACCTTCGATGATTGTTCCAGATAGTTGTGTTCCAACTGCCTTTCTTCTTGTGTTACCATCGCCGTAACCGTTCTTACCGTTTGCATACAAAGCTGCATCAGCTCCTGTTCCACCAGCACTATTGTAAAGGAAAAGACCTAATGACCAATTGTCATTGAGTGCCAAATTCGCTCTAGCTCCAGTGTTGATAAATGGAACAGTGTTGAAGAAGATATAACCAACATTGTAGTTGAGGTTGTCCATAGACTCAATTACCTCATAACCAATGTGAGTTGCCATCTTACCCATATCCACTGTCAATCCACCAAGAACGTCAAAGTAGAAAGAAACATAAGCTTGTTGTAGCAAGTTCATGTTGTAAGTTCCACCTACTGCAGTATATGGATTCTCTTGGTAAGGGTTGTTAGTTCCATTTTGGAAATCGATTCGGAAACCCCAAGGAGATTCTTTATCCGCAACTTTCTCAATATCCAACTCCACAGCCGCAACTTGAAATTGTTTATTGTATGTGTTCAGTCCACCAGTCGTATCTGGGTTTCTGCCTTCCTTATTGTTACCGTTGTACATAAAATATACATCAACAAAACCGGAAAACTCCACTTTCTCATACCATGGCTTTTCTGCTGGCTCAGCAGGAGTTGCTTGAGCGAATACAGAGGAAGCACTTAGGATGAGACTTAAAATGGCAAGTCTTGATAAAAACTTTTTCATTATCCTATTTCTCCTATATGCTCATACTAGTTGCAAATAGTGTACCAGAGTCCGTAGAACTCATTTTTTATACATTATGATTGGTTTGTGCAAAATGATTATATAGATTCTAAAAAATATGCCTAGATTCTGTACAATTCAACGGAAAAAAAAACCAGATCGATTAGATTAAGTACGATCTGATCTATTTTTTATCCAAGAATTGGAAAGAGTGAGCAATTCATCTAAGGAATTTTTTTCTGGAAATTCAATTATTTTCTCTAAAAGATGATTCAACAGTAGACCAAGTTCTTTTCCTGCGATATCCGGAAAATGTTTTTTGATGAGATTCCCGTTTATAGCAAGATCGTTGAGGAGCAAGGGTTCTTTTTTTGAATAAATTTGAAATAATTTATTTCCAAAATTGGGAAATGCTAGGTTGCCACTGGAAGTTAGAATACTGAGAATTTCTGATTCAAGAGAATAGGGAGATTTTGCCAAAAAATCGCGGATCGGTCTTAGAATGCATGTCTTGATTTCCGTTTCGGAGAACTGTGTAGAATTTCGTTCAAATATCTCTTTCCAAATTTCTAGAATCAATTTTGCTTCTTTCTCAATTTGATTGGATAGTTTGAGCTTGCGAAAGAATTCAGGTTTTGGATTATCATTTGCAAACCAAACATAATACAAGACTGCCCAATAGAATCCTTCTGGTGCCTTTTCAATGGAAGCAAGGAGATTTAGAATATTCTTTTTGGGTTGAATGAGTGGTTTGTTTTGAAGGAGCAATTCAAAGTAGTTGTGCTCGATAAGTAGGTCTATTCCTCTCTCGAGATTTGAAGAATAGAGAATTTTGCGAATTTCTGCAGTAAATCTTTCAACCGATATTTTGGCAGTGATAGCTTTAGTCGGAGCGAATGCATTAATCGTTTCTCGATCTAGTTCAAATCCCAAGCTTGCAACGAATCGGATTCCTCTTATCGGTCTCAAGCCATCCTCTGTAAATCTCTGAATCGGGTTGCCTATGGTTCGAATGATGCGATTTTGAATATCGTCGATCCCATTATGGAAGTCAAAAAGTTCATTTGTCTCAATGTTCAAGGCGAGTGCGTTCATTGTAAAATCTCGCCTCTCTAAGTCGGCCTCCAAACTTACTCCAAATTGGACGTCATCCGGTCGTCTGCCATCAGTATACTCGCCATCCGATCGAAAAGTTGTGATTTCGTAGGCATTTTTGCCAAATAAAACCGTAACAGTTCCATGTGCAATTCCTGTCTCGATCACTCTCTTAAAGGATGCTTGTACAATCCTCGGAAGTGCAGAAGTAGTGAGATCATATTCATGCGGTATTTTGCCAAGAAAGAGATCTCGGACAGATCCACCAACTAGATAGCAGGTTTCTCCCTTTTCCCGCAAGGTTTGACTGATGATCTGTAGATTTGTAAGATGTTCTGATGGGATTAGACTTAGGTCCAGTTGGGAACTCATATCTAGACCCAATCTATTACACTCTCTTTATAAATCATCTGCAAATTAGGAGCGGTTTTGTATGCCTGAGATTAGAAAATCTCAGGTAAGATAGAAAGTTTTATCCAAGACTTAAAAGCCTTGGAAATTCCGAAATATCAAACTCAGTCCATTGTATCCTATTCCATCGTCTGGAGGATTTTCCAAGCATTACGTCTTTGGATGTATTCTGCAGCATGGATTCCCGCTCTACCTGATATGATGGGAAGATTCAAATTCGGCTTCCTATGCAGATCCATTTGGTCTATCATATTTGAGCCAGATGCTTTAACAGAACTTACGAAAGTACTCGAGCTATTTGTCTCATTAAGGTTCCCATTGAATATTACATATTCTTCTGATCCCCCAAGTCCATTCTGAAAGACATGAATATTGCTCGTGAACGAGAGAGCAGGAGCCGTACCAGCGACCCGATAGATCTGACCCGGATTCAGGTCGAAGTTGGTTGGACTATTATTGATCAGGCTAACATTGCCTGGTTGTTTAACTAATGCATCCAACGTGCTTGGAAGAGCGTAGGTTGTTAACAAACCAGTTCCACCACCGACTGAAGAAATATTCGTCGAACTTGCAGTAAGATTTAAACGAGAAGTAGTGGTTGCAGCATTTGGATATTTGAAAAAATTTGCAAAAAAACTTCCTGTAATATTGCCGTGAACTGTTGTCGAATTCGAGGATAGGATTGTTGAATTGAATCGCGGAGCATTGGTTCGAAAAAGCGAAGTGAGATCAAAAATATTTTTACCTCGTCGATTAAAAGTCCCACCTTGAATCGTTGCTTTAAGGAATTGGTTTCGCTCAGCAAGAGTGTTGCCTGCGTTATGGTAGAGATTTGCCATCCAAGCATAACTAAGCGAATAGTCGATGATCCGATTAGTGAATCTATAGAGACTCTTGCCATTCAATAAATTCTGACAGCCGTAAGCTGGATCAGCTCTCAAACATGCAAGTCTTGATTCTTGTGGTCCGTATCCGGCTATGTCACTTGCCAGCTCAGAAGTTCCCTCATTGATCCAAAGCGAATCCGTATCTAACAATGTGTTCAATTCAGACTGAGTTCTTGGAAATTGAAGGGGTGCTGTGGCATTGCCCTTTCCCACTTCCCAAGGATATCGGATTAAATGTTGCAATTCATGGAAAACCGTTGACATTAAGTCTCGAGGAATACTTGCTCCTTGGGTATTGTTACCCAGTGCAGTAAGGTAAATTGCATCAACAAATATGACTTCTCTCTGATTGGTATTAATTCCTGAAAAGGCGGGAGCACTGAATAGATCCAATGGGTTGAAATACCCAGCTACAAAAGATCCCCCGGTAAAGAATGTACTAATATTCAGAAAGACAATAGCAACTTTACCATCTCCGTTTATATCGGACGGATTACCTATAGCATCTTTTAGCAACGGAAATCTAGCTTCGATTTGAGAAAGAATTCCTGAATAACTGGGATTGATTAAAATCCCGAGTTCTGCACGAATTTCATCCAATCCTACCTCTTCAAAGAGAATCACCGAATTGCCTTCGGCAACTTTCCTAACCCGAACGCATTGGTCTTCCCCAGTAGTAAAATCAATGGTCCAAAATCCTGAATTGCCAATGTCGCATCCGCTAGTTAGAGCTAGGAATAAAAGCAGATTCTGTGCGTCTCGATCCGAGTTGTCTTCTTGGGGAATTAATAATTCGCATTGATTTAGAAAAACCGAAAATACTAATAGAAGAATTATTCTCTTGAATTGTAAGATTATCATAGAAAACAATAACAACATGTAGACTACAAATGTCAACTTGTATTGTGAATATTCGAATGGAAATATTTGAAAAATTTGGACTAATTCTGGATAAATGATTGTAAATGTTTGCTAGAAATCAGATTTGCCAAAAAGAGCAATCTCAAAAATTTCAAAATACGTTGATTCAGAATCGAATTCTAAAATGTTAATAGCCCGTTCACGAATTTAAATTTTAGTGGTGCCTATTTCGACCGTAAATTATAGATAAGGGGTAGTGAGGATGAGATTATTCTATATATCGCTAAATGTACGTAAACTGATTTATTGGCAGCTTTTGCATTGTCCATGAAAAGTGACTTCCATGGTTTGGATCTTGAATCCATTGAGAGTTTTCGGAATATGATTGTCTAGGTCATCAACGCACTCAATCAAACCGCAGTTATCGCAGATTATATGACCGTGGTGGTTGTGGAGAGATAGCTTTTCTTTGAGTTCAAAATATGTAACTCTGTCTCCAGATAGCATAGTATTTAGAATTTTCTTTTCTTCTAAGTCGGCTAGGGCACGATAGATCGTTACACGATCCCAAGATTGCCCTTTGGGTAACTTTTCCATGATTTCTTGGTGGTTGAGTGGACGATCTGAATCCTGGAGAATGGAAATAACTTGCTCGCGGTTCTTGGTAATTTTTAACCCGACACCTTTTAGGATTTCGACCGGAGCTTGAATACTAGACATGCTTACATTCTTAGAATTTTGGCATGTCCGTAAAGGAAAAAATTATAAGAATTTGAACTAACTTTTAATCAGTAATCTGAGATGGGGAATCCGGAATTTAGCTCAGGGCAAGATTTGCAAGAGCATCTGCTTTTTTATTGAGCTCTCGTGGAATATGTTTGATGGAAAAACTTTTAAAATTCGCAATCAATTTTGTAGCTTGATCAAAGTATGGTTTCAATTCAGGTTTTTTGACTTTGTAAATTCTTGTAACTTGGCGGACAACTAGTTCGGAGTCCATATGAACTTGGATCGCTTGGATTCCCAGTCGATTCGCTTCTTCCAGAGATCGAACCAGTGCCTGCCATTCAGCTTGATTGTTGGTGGTCTTGCCAAAAGTTTCCGATAGCTCAAAAATCTTTTCTCCACCCAGACCATCTCCAGATTCGTCTGTTGCCCAGACACCAATGGACGCAGGTCCCGGATTGCCTTTGGATGCGCCGTCGCAATAGATTTTTACCATCATCTCCAAATTACAGCATTGACAATTTGGGTCAAATGCTAAAAGTTCAAGTATACATATGAAACTTTATTCCTTAATGGTTATACTTGTTTTCTCAGTTTTCGCATATCTTCAATTAAACGATCGGGATGCATTACTATGGTTTTCTCTTTACGGATTTATTGTTCTACTCGCGACAATCGGATATTTCCGAAGGCCACCATTATTACTTATTCTTTTATCTGCGGGATTTTATTTTGGAATGTCTTTTGCTTGGGCACTCCATGTTCGTAAGTGGACATTGATGTTGCAAGAAGTGAATGAAACTTTTGGTCTATTGATCGCTGGTTTAGTCATTCTTAGCTATTGGTTACTTGATCGAAAATTTCGTGAACATAGATAGCAGGCCACAATCTATCGGCGAGGGCGGTCTGGAAATGTTTCGAAACCGTCTCACCAAGAATAAAAAAGAAATATCGAAATGGGCAATTCGTAACGGAATAGATTGCTTTAGAATTTACGATAAAGATGTGCCTCAAGTGCCTGTTGCAATTGATTCCTATTCAGGACATATTGTACTGCATTATTTTCGAGGGCCTTATGACGAAACAGACGAGATCATGGATGAGAGGATTGGAAGAATTCTCACGATCATAAAGGAAGTTCTGAATCTTTCAAACAACGTTTATGTTAAGTTGAGAGAGAAGAAAAAAGGCAAATCACAATACGAAAAATTATCCCAAGATCATATTGATATCATTGCCAAGGAAGACAAAGCCAAATTCAAAATCAATCTCAGTGATTATCTGGATGTGGGTTTATTCCTAGATCATCGTCCACTGCGCATGAGAGTCGCTGAGGAATCTAAGAATTTGGATGTTTTGAATCTATTCTGCTATACTGGTTCATTTTCCGTTCATTCTGCACTCAACGGAAGTAGTTCGACGACTAGCATTGATCTATCCAATGTATATATCAATTGGGCTGAAGACAATCTAAGACTGAATGGATTGAATCTTAGAGACAATGTTTTGATTGCTGATGATGTACTTTCTTGGATTAGAAGGGAATCTCTCAATCAGCATCGTAAGCAGTATGATCTCATTGTTTTAGATCCTCCAACATTTTCCAATAGCAAGCGAACTGATGAAATTTTTGATCTGCAAAAAGATCATACAGAATTGATAAAAGTTTTGGTTCAGAAGTTCCTTACTAAGTCAGGAATTTTGTATTTCTCTACAAATTTTCGTAAATTCAAAATGGATGAATCGATTTTGAATCAGTTTGAAGTCTTGGATATATCCGCTTCTACGATTCCCAGAGATTTCCGTGATCAGAAGATCCACTATACTTGGAGAATATCAAAGAAAATATAGTTAAACGCAGATTAGTTGATTTTATATTAATAAATCCTGATTTTATATCAAATTTATACTGAGTATTCTTCGAGCCATTTAGCCAATTCTTTTTCTTTAGTCGTTCCATCAGCAACGGAAAGCATTACCTGAACGACATTTTCCTCGGATGTTTCGATTTTAAAACCATTCAAAGCTAAAAAAATATACATCAATAGAAATGATGTCCTTTTATTTCCATCCATAAAAGGGTGATTCTTTGCGATGCCAACTCCTAAAGACGCAGCGAGTTCAAATATACTCGAGCTAGGATCATAATTCCATTTGTTCTTAGGTCTATCCATGGCTGATTCAAGTAAACCTTTATCTCGGATTCCCATTGAGCCGCCATGCTGTTTGATCTGATCGATATGTATTGCGTCGGCGATTTTGCTATTCAGCCATTTTGGCTCGTTTTTCATTTCGCAAGTTCTTTTAGAGCGTTTCTATATTTTTTCGATGCTTCTTGATATAATCCCAGAGAGACTTCAAAGTCTGGATCAAAAGGAGATAATAAAATACCATTTTCGGTTTCAATGAGAAATATGGTATCTCCTTCGTGAAAATTATATTTATCTAAAAGTAGTTTTGGAATTGTAGCTCCTGCAGAATTTCCGATAGCCCGAATTGTTGTCTTTTGCACAGATGAAGTTTTCATAGTTATAACATATGTAGTTACGAAATAGCGTCAATGAAATTTTAATTTATTTTCCAATTGACTTTGATTGGTGTTTTGGATGCCTCTTGATACAAATCTAAAGAGACTTCAGACTCTTGATCATGCCCAAATCTAGTTTTCTTTTTTGAAAATATTTCTGAAAAAATCAGCAAACTTGCGAATACGTTCCACGTTCTCTTGAATCGGCCCAATGAATCCTTCGTATTCATCCACATGAATGTCGTTATCGTTTAAGCCTTTTGAGTCTGGATATAGAAAAATAAAATTGGCATGAGAGAAATATTTTGCAATCAGTCGAGGAGTATCCTCCATTGCAAGATTGAATGATACGGAACCTCTTCTTGATTGTATGGCAACCAATAGATCATCTTTGCCGATTTTAGATTGGAGGCTTTTTATATTACTAAGATTAGAGAATTCTTCAAATGTTGCATCAATAGAAGATTTAGATTTTTTCAGTTCTCGTTCAATTCTCGAATTGATTTTTGGATCACAGTAAAATATTAATTTACTACCGAGTTCCTTGGATATTTTTTTGAGTCTCGATATCCATCCAGCAAAACCTGATTCATACTCTGAGTTTTTCGGAACCACAACCACAATATTCTTGATTACGTTGATAGGATCTTCCCATTTACAGACCCATATCATCTGCGGAGATTTCCGTAGAACGATATCAAGAACCGATCCAAAAATTTTATCTTTGGCTGTGATCTTTGCATTCCAACCAATTAGGATATCACTTGCAACGAGATCTTTGGATGCACGTAATATTCCATTGGCTATATTCAAATCAACTCTTGTGATTACTTGAGCTTCGGTTTCTGTTGCAGAAGCATGCTTGATTACTTTTTCTAACATTTTATTTGCAAGAAGAACTTTCTCAGCAACTTCATCATTGTCACGAACAACAGATAAGGCATAAATTGGTTGCTTCAATGCTTGATTTCGTATAATTACTGCTAGATTGATTAATTGTTCGATTGTTTTGGGATTGGATATGGGAACAAGAATTCTCTCAGAAATTTCTGCTAAATCAGGTTCTTTATTTTCCTCTTGCATTGCCAATAGTTTTGCATTTTTCTCAGCTACAAAAGAACTGACTAAGCAAGATACCAAAATCATGAGAATGGATCCATTCAAAACATTCTCATTGAGAAATCCCAATTTGTATCCAACCAGTGCTGCCGCGAGGGTTGCAGCGACTCTAGCGCTTGATAAGCCGAAGATCAATCCTCTCTCAACAGAGTTGTAATTAAAAAGTTTTTGAGCTATAAAAGCTGCGATCCACTTGGATGCGAGTCCAACGGTAATCATAATTATCGCTGTATAAATTGACTCCGTGCCAAGAAACAATACTTTGAGATCGACTAACATACCGACAGAGATCAAAAAGAAAGGTATAAAAATTGCGGATCCTACGAAATCTATACGATTCATAAGTGGAGATGTATGCGGAATCAGACGATTGAGAGCGAGTCCTGATAAGAAGGCACCAATTATTGGTTCGAGTCCTGCAAGTTCAGCAAGAAAGCCTCCAAAAAATACCATAGCAATAACAAAAATATATTGAGATACAGAGTCTTGTACAGATCGAAAGAACCATCGACCAATGAATGGAAACCCAAAAATCACAGTGATTCCAAACAATAGAGTGGAACCTGCAAGTGTAAGCCAGAATTCAGTATTGATATCTCCTTTCGAACTTCCGGTTATAAAAGCTAGAACCAAGAGAGATGCCGTATCGGTTATCAAAGTCCCACCGACTGTAATATTAACGGGATCTGTTTTTGAAACACCTAACTTACTCACTATGGGATAAGCAAGTAATGTATGAGAGGCAAGAAGCGATGCCAAAAGAATTGATGAGAGCAAACTAAAATCTAGAAGATAATAAACAGCCGGAATTCCCATCGCCATTGGAATGATAAATGTTAAGAAACCAAATATCATGCTTTTGTTGCGATTTTTTTTGAAGTCGGTTAGATCAATTTCCAAACCAGCTGTGAACATTATGTACAGCAATCCTACAGTTCCGAAAAGTACAATGCTGTTGTCTCTCTGCAGTAGATTCAGACCTTTGGGTCCGATCGCAACACCTGAAAGGATCAATCCTATCACACCTGGAATTCTTATTGCTTTAAATAAAATGGGAGCAAAAAGAATTACGGATAAAACAACAAAAAAGATCATGATTGGATCTTCGAGAGGTAAGCTGAAATTTACGGCAGTTGGTGGAAAGAAAAATGATGGCATATTTTAAATTGGTTCCATGAATAATTAATAATTTATTTCGAGAGATCAAGAATAGTGTTGTATTCCGATTCTGTGACTGGCTGAATTGATAGCCTGGAACCTTTTTGAGTTAGAACCATTTTACTTAATTCTTTATTGGCTTTGAGCTCTGTCAAGGTAAGAACTCTAGGAAAATGTCGAACATATTTGACATCCACTCCATACCATGTCGGATTCTCTGGCTTGCTTTTGGGATCGAAGTATTTATGGCTTGGTTCAAATGCAAATTTATCGGGATAGCCAGCCTTTGTAACAACGGCAAGTCCAACAATACCAATTGGTTCTACTCGACTATGATAGAATAAAACCGAATCTCCTTTTTTGATATCATCGCGAAGGAGATTTCTGGCTTGGTAATTTCGGACACCTTCCCAGAAACAAGTTTTGTTGGGAGAGTTCTTTAAGTCCTCAATCGAAAATACATTCGGTTCGGTCTTAAATAACCAATAATTCATATTAGGTGGAAAGTGCGGGATTGGTTCCCAAATCTCCTGCTTTACCTTTCGCTGGAAGTTTACCGTTGGATTTCGTTGATGCTTTCTTCTTGGCTTCCGCAGAACCTGCAGGATGAACAATCGACATCAATTCTTCATGATCAATGGTCTCATTCGCAAGTAAAAGTTTTGCTACACCTTCTAATTTCTTAGCGTTCTTACGAATCATGTCACGACCTTTATCAAGGTTGGTTTGCACGATCTTCTTAACTTCTTGGTCGATCATACCGGAAAACTCTTCACTATGATCTTTGTTCGCATTGCCACCATAATCTCTGCCAACAAAAACTGAGTCATGGTTACCGCTATAGTTGATTGTTCCAAGCTTGTCGTTCATTCCCCATTCGCAGACCATTTTTCTTGCGATTTTCGTCGCATACTGAATGTCATTGGATGAACCAGTAGAAGTAGTTCCGTATTTGAATTCTTCGGCAATAAATCCACCCATAGCAACAACGATTTGGTCTAGCCAATAGAGTTTGGAATGGATATGCTTTTCTTCTGCTGGTAGAGACTGAGTGAGTCCTAGAGCTCCACCGCGAGGAATGATTGTGACCTTGTGAACCGGCTCGGTATAAGGAAGTAGAGATGCCAAAATCGCATGTCCTGCCTCATGGTAGGCAATAACTTCTTTCTCAGTCTCAGATATGAAGAAAGATCTTCTCTCTGGACCCATAAGAACTTTATCGCGTGCTTCTTCAAGTTCAGATTGAGTTACGCGTTTCTTATTACGTCTTGCAGCAAGAAGCGCTCCTTCATTGATAAGATTCGCTAAATCTGCTCCAGTAAATCCAGGGGTCCCGCGAGCGATCTGGTTTAGGGAAATGTCCGGAGTCATAGGAACTTTCTTCGCATGAACAGTAAGAATTTCTTCTCTACCTTTTACATCAGGAAGGCCAACTGTTACTTGTCTATCGAAACGACCTGGTCGAAGGAGAGCTGGATCAAGAACATCTGCTCGGTTGGTAGCTGCCATAACAATTACACCTTCGTTCTTCTCGAAACCATCCATCTCAACTAACATCTGATTGAGAGTCTGTTCGCGTTCATCATGTCCGCCACCGAGTCCAGCTCCACGAAGCCTTCCTACCGCATCAATCTCATCAATAAAAATAATACATGGGCTATTCTTCTTACCTTGGTCAAAAAGATCTCTAACCCTTGAAGCACCAACACCTACAAACATTTCCACAAAGTCTGAACCAGAGATTGAGAAGAAGGGAACACCTGCTTCTCCTGCAACTGCTCGTGCAAGTAAGGTCTTACCAGTTCCTGGAGGACCTACGAGCAAAACTCCAGTTGGAATTCTCGCGCCAATTGCTTGGAATTTTTTTGGATCTTTTAGAAATTCTATAATTTCGTGGAGTTCAACTTTTGCTTCATCACAACCTGCAACATCGTCGAAAGTAACTTTTATCTTGGTGTCAACATTGAGCTTGGCTCGTGATTTACCAAAAGTAAATGCCTTGTTGCCAGTTGCCTGGAGTTGTCGCATCATAACGAACCAGATAATTCCTAGAATAAGAATCCAAGGGATAATGGCTGTTAGCATATTTAAAAATCTATTTTCTTCTATTACTTCTGCTTCAAAAGGTATTCTACCTTTTCTTAGCTTTTGCACGAGATCATCTTCGATGGGTGCAATATTTGTTTTGAATTTTACGGGCTTTTGGTCTTTGCTGTCTTCTGCTATAAAGAACCCTTCAATAGTCTCTTTACCTATTGTGAGCTGTTTTTTGTCTTTTCCGTCGCTTACAATCTTTCCTATTGGCTTCTTACCATCAATTGGCTCTAGCATGTTCAGGAATTCGGAGTAGGAAATTTTTTCTACTTTGTCATTTGCGTTCTCTTTGTTCATAAAAACAAAAAGACCAAGGAAGAGAAGGGATAATGCGAGTACTACGTTCTTAAGATTTTTATTCATTCCAATTTGCTCCTATATTAGACGGCTCCCAATCGGTATTTCTCAATAACCTCCTCGATATCACCCATTGATATTGAGCGAATTGCCGCTTCTGCATCATTAATTATCTGTATAAGGCTTAGATTTTCCATTGGTTCAAAATCTTCACGCAAAAAATCATCTTTTTTCTTGGGATTGAAATCGCCATTTTTGATTCCGATCCGAATTCGAATGAATTGTGGAGAGCGAAGCGCTTTGACGACAGATTCAATACCTGGATGGCCGTGAGAATCCCCACCTTTCTGAACTACAATATAGCCCAATTGCAATGTCCAATCTTCTTGGATTACAACTATATCATGAACTTGAATCTTGAGAAAGGATGCGATGTATAGGACGGATTCGCCGGATAGATCACTAAAAGTTTGAGGCTTGAGAAGTACAACCTCATCGCCTTCAAAATCTCCCCGACCAATAACAGATTTCTTTTTCTTGGTTTTGATTTCGATTCCAGTGTTATTTGCAATAACATCTAGAATCTTAAAACCAATATTGGAACGGTTATTGTTGTATTTATCACCAGGGTTTCCGAGACCAACGATTAATTTCATAATTTATATATCTCAGTTATTCCTGAAGAAGAAAGGAATTATTTCCCTTTCTTCTTATCACCTTTTCCACCTTTCTTATCGCCTTCTTTGTCAGCTCTTTCTTGAGCAATCAAAGCTCTAGTTTTCATAACTGAGGCAACAATCGGATCACCGTTCATGATAATTTCCCAAGATTTTGGAACTGGAAGTTGGCTTACTTTGATCATGTCACCAACATCAAGACCTGTAACATCAATCTTGATAATATCAACTAGATCTTCAGGAGTTGATTTAACTTTGATTTGTTTGATCAAGTGGTCAAATTGTCCACCAGCTTTAGAGCCTTTTGCAAGACCAGTAGTCTCGATCGAAACTGTAGTAAGAATCTTCTTACCTGGAGTTACTCTGTAGAAATCAATATGTCTGATCTGTCCTGTGTGAGGAAAGCGTTGGATTTCTTTTACGAACACTCGAGCTTTCTCAGAACCAAGTTCAAGATCCATTAGAGTAGCTTGACGAATTCCAGAATCGATGATTTTGTTCATATCTTTTTCGTTTACAGACGCGAGAAGTGATTTGCCACTTCCGATAACATTGATAGGAATCATTCCAGATGCTCTGAGTCTATTGTTCGGCCCCTTTCCTGTTTCTTCTGGTTTTCTTGGGGTTGTTTTGATTAGGATATTTTCCATGGTTTGTTCCTCTTGATTTATATGAAAAGACTACTTATCGATTCTTCATTGTGAATGATTTCTATCGCTCTCGCAAATAGAGGAGCTATCGACAGCACCTTTAGCTTGTTAATATTCTTGCTTTCAGGAATATTGATCGTATTGGATAATACAATTTCGTCAAAATTTGCAGCGTTCAAAATGTTCGGAGCATCACCGGAGAGAACGGCATGAGTCGCACAGCACATTACAGATTTGGCACCAGATTCACGGAGAGCTTTTGCGGCTTTACCAATCGTGCCACCTGTATCAATCATATCATCGAGGATTAGACAATTTTTGTCCTTAACATCTCCGATAACATTCATTACTTCAGATTCATTCGCTCTAGGTCTTCGCTTATCAATGATAGCTAGTCCACCATTCACTTTCTTACCAAAAAATCTCGCTCTCTCAGCTCCACCAGAATCTGGTGATACGATTACAAGATCACTCAACTGCTTGGTATTGATATATTCAGCAAGAACAGGAGCAAAAAACAAATGATCAACGGGTATAGAGAAAAAGCCTTGGATCTGATCAGCATGCAAATCCATAGTCAGGATTCGATGAGGTCCCATAGTCTGAATAAGATCTGCTACTACTCGTGCAGAAATAGGAACACGAGGTTCTACTTTTCTATCTTGTCTGCCATAACCATAATAAGGAATAACAGCTGTTACGCGGCGTGCTGATGCTCTGCGAAGAGCATCCATTATCAAAATGAGTTCTATAATATTGTCGTTAGATGGATAGCTTGTTGGTTGAATTACAAATGCATCACGACCACGAACATTCTCTTCAATTCTTACTGACACTTCACCGTCGTTAAATTTCTTGAGTGATATTGCGCCTTCTGGAACGCCAGCATTTTTGCAAATCTCTGCACTCAAAGCTCTGTTAGCACTTCCAGAGAAAATTAAAATTGAATCTCTTTCGCTCATCTTGCAGCTCCTGCACTCAGGATTTTGGAAAGAAATTCTAAGTCCTCTGGAGAATTGATTCCGTAACTTTCAATAGAATTTTTGAGCTTCATAGCTCCAATTTTTAGATTTTTGTTTCGAAATATTTTTACGAGGTCAGGGAGGTAGTATTCATTCTGTGCATTTTGATTGCCGACATTCGCAAGTCCGTCCCAGAGATACTCTGAATCAAAACAATATGTACCCGTGTTCACTTCCCGAATAGTTTTCTCTTCCGGAGTTGCGTCCTTTTCTTCTACAATTCTTAAGACAGATCCGTCATCGGCGCTGCGAACAATTCGTCCATAACCTGTAGGATTTTCCAAATCTGCAGACATAAGAGTAGCTGCATACCCACCTTCTTTATGTAATGCGATCAATGATTTGAAAGATGAAGATGATATCATTGGCGCGTCACCACAAGCAACTATGACTGTTCCTTTGAAATCGCGGAGCGTATCTTTACAAACAAGAACCGCATGGCCTGTTCCTAACTGTTCAGTCTGTTCGCAGAATTGAATGGAAGGGATTCCTTCGCAGATTTTTATAATTTCTTCTTTCTTATATCCGACAACAACGACGGATTTCTCAACTTTTGCTTGATGGAGATGATCGAGTACATGGATCAGCAGTGGTTTGCCAGCGAGTAGCGTTGCAACTTTTGGGCTCTCGGTTTTCATGCGAGTTCCCTTGCCCGCAGCCAGTATGACGGCGGTTATATCTTTCTCTGCGTCCATGTGCTCCGTACCGGATAACTTAATAATGAATTGGCTGGGCTGCTAGGATTCGAACCTAGGAGATGTCTGGATCAAAACCAGATGCCTTACCACTTGGCTACAGCCCAATGCTCTAAAACGAGAAAATATGAAATTCCATTTTTGGAAAAATCGTCTTCATTTGATTGAGAAGCTGATTCTGCTGAATAGGGGTTGAAACCAGCCCGTAAATGCTGGAACCCGAACCAGTTAGAGAGGAATATTCCGCCCCATTTTCCAGAAAGGCATCTCGGATCTCTTGAAGATCAGGATGGAATTCGTAAGCAACTGACTCAAAATCATTGGTCAAATTGCCTTGAAGTGACTTCCAATTCCCTTCTTCCAAAGCGGAAAGTATCTTACCTTCTTGCGAATTCCATGTTTTTGAGAGATGGGTAAATTGTAAAGGTTTTTTCAGTTTGGCGTACATTTCAGCTGTTGGAAGTGAAATTTCTGGAACCGCAATTACTCCAAAACCATTGCTTATGCTAACAGTCTCAATTTTTTCACCGATTCCTGTAACCCAAGCATTTTTCTCATAGAGAAAGAAGGGAATATCTGCTCCTAATTTTAAGCTTTCTGACTTCGCAAGATCCAATGAGACATAATTATTCTTAACTAGAAATTTCCAAACGCTTGCACTGTTGGAAGACCCACCACCAAGCCCGCCTCCGGGTGGTATCCGTTTTGTTAGGTGAACATTGATCCCTGGAATGTTGGGATTGATTTCTCGTGCAAGACTCCAGGTTTTGTATATTAAATTCTTACGAAGATCTCCTGTTTCGAGAACTGATTCAATCTTGGATATTTTACTGGGATGTAATTCGATCTTAGTTGTTAGGTGGCAATCGTCCGATTCTGAAAAATTGATTTCAAGATGGTCGCCCCAATCAAGAAGAACAAAAAGACTTTCAATCTGGTGGTAGTTGTCTTCTTTTCTTTTGTAAGGTATTCTCAGCCCTAAGTTAATCTTGGCAGGTGAAAATAATTTCATAATTCACTCAGCCAATCATTCATTGTATTTCAGGATGTCTTTTTGCGAAGGATGCTAATTTTTGTATTTGGTCTACCAAATATATGGGTTTGGTGAGAATTACATCAGGTAGAAATCCAATTAGATTATCGATAAACCATTTGGTTTCGCGAATCATACAAGTGGATTGAATCATTTCTCGACCATCGATATTGACTGGATTTTTATTGGTTGTTAAGTCGAATAGATCATTCAAATAATAATAGGATTCTCGGGTATGGTAGAATTCAGCTATTTCACTTTCAATTGATTGGCTGTGTAGGAGTTTCTGGAATTGATCAAGTGATGATTGAGAAATGGATTGCTTAGGCTTTTCGAATTGAAATTCTGTAAGCGTAAGATTTGTAATAGATTCCAATCGAAAATTCCGTGTAGACTTTCTTGTGTGGCAATATCCAATCAGATAATCATTATTATCTTCTATCAGTAGCCAAGGATCTACTTTTCTAGATTCGATTCTATCGCCATCTCTAGTTGTATAATCAAAAAGTATTGTCTGGTTTACGCTAATGGATTCGCGTATTAAAGTCTTGGTCATTGTAAAAGATTCAACCTTATCATAAGGAAGAATTTTCTTGATTTTTGTAAGTATGCCTTGCAGAGTCTTCCAATTCGGGGATGTTTTATCTGTATTCGAAATTTCTAATTCTATTGAGTCTCGGAGAAGTAACCATTCGCGAGATGTCAGGACTAAAGTTTTATTTGGATTCTGCGGAAAAATTAGTCTAACATTAGTTCCATCATAATCGAGCTCGAGGTAGTCCATTGGACTATAAGGGTAGGTGCCTACCATATAGAGTTTTCCAAGGGATTTCTTAAGTTCAGCATCAGATGAGATGCCAGATATCAGCTTCAATTCTTCAAGGCTTAGTCCATTTGGAGCCGAGCTTAGAATTCGTATGAGATTGAGTCGATTGGCTGTCTCTCTTGTTTTCGGATTCATTTTATTTTTCTATCCTTTTGCAAGAAATACAACCAATCATTGTCTTTTTTTAAATCCTTATTTATCAGAAGTTCCAAGAAGAACTTTTAATTCTTTTGGGCTCGAAACGCATAATGATTGTTTTTCGATCTCTTTTGCTTTGAGATGACCACCAGTTAGCTTTTGTGCTACAGTGGAAGGTCCAAAATCAAGAATCGTTGATATTTCTGAGTTCGTCCACAAAACCGAAACTGCTTTGTCCCAATACAATGGTTCAATGAGTACAGTTTTGAAAAGACGCTCTTTGAGGTCAGGAGTTTCTTGAAGATTCTTTCCATCAAAAATTCCATAGATAGGGAATTTGAGATCGGAACCTTTGTAGTTGAATCTTAGGTAATCGTAATCTTTTTCTTTGAATTCTGGCCATGTAGAATTCATGAACGGACAGTGAAAAGGTGCTGTTGTTTTGAGATAAACAAATTTTGCTTTTCTTTCATCCATTTCTGCTTTGAATTTCGTTCTAAATGCCAGAAGTGATTCTGGAATGGTTGATAGGATCATCGAATCTGGAGTATTGTACAAGCTAATGTAAACTGCAGTTTTCTCTGTTAGGTTGTTTTCTTTATTGAAAGCGTTGACTCTTTCTTCTAGTTCATCCTTAGAATAACCGATCACAGCTACCATTGGCGACGGGTTTTTGTCTCCAATTGCAAGATTCTTGTCAACTAATTCTTGACTAACGTTGTAATCTGGGTAAGCAAGTTGTCCTCTATAACCCATCCAAAATTCGAAAGATAAGAAATCTGAATAAGCTTGGAGAAAATCATCACCATCTTTACCAAGTGCAATTAAGCATGATGCAATAATTCCTTGGCTATGACCCGAACCAGCAGCAGTTTGTGCGATGAGATCTGCCGTTTTATAACCATTATTAACTAGCAATAAATAATTGCCAACTTGAGCTGCCATAATGGTTGGAACTGATATGCATGCACGACATAGATAGTCTTCCAAAGGAGCGGATTCTGGGTTCTCAAGCCAAGATTTAAGATCAAATCCTTGATCAAATCGGACTTTATCATCAGTGCGTTTTACTTCTTTCGCTATGGTTTCGAATGTCATATCGAAAAAAGATTTTAATGAAGGCTCTTGGTATAACTTGGAAAGTTCTTTGATCCAAGGGGATCCTTGTCCACCGAACTGAATGAATATTTTTTTGTTTTCAGATCGTAAATTTTCTAAAATAGGTGCTGAACTCATTTGGTTCCATCCTTAGTATTCTTTGGAGTCAAATTAATTCAGAAAGTCCAGGAATCAAGCGAGAAAGCGGTACCGGTTTCTAGTCCGTAAAATTTGATTTACGCCTATTTATCCAAACGGTCAAAAAACCTTTCTCGATCCAGGGAAGGTTCTATGATCAAATATTTCGAATCGAGGCAATTTCTTTCTCATTAAAGAAAGTAAAATCCAGTTGGCTTACCTCAGAATCAGATTCTTGCATGGAATTTGCCATTGAAATCATTGTAGCATAGGGTAAATGATGGATGGAGTTTTTTTATAATTGTTGTTAGGTTGATAATCCAATAAGTATTTGAATATTAATTTATTGAATCAGAGTTAGATTTTAGAAAAAATAGTATTCTATAAAACAACCGATTTCTTGTTGAGACTATCAGGCTGCTTTTGTGGTGGTTTGAGAGTTTTCTTTTTCTTCTTTGAGTCTCTGGTGGTCTTGAGCCAGTAGAATAATATTTTCGGAATAGGTTTCTAGATCCATTCTTCCAGCAGTGAAATCTTCGTACAATAATGCAAGTTGCAAGTAAAACATACGGTTCTCCCTAGAAAGCATAATTCTAATGTGACATAATTGTCAAGGAATTTTATTCCCTAATGTGAACATCGGTGAATTGGAGATTTGCTAAAGAAGAAAATTATGGGTATTGCTGGTTGGGTGAGGGAGTCGGATTCGCTCTGCTTAACTTGAATCAATTTAATGAACCTATTTAGATTCGTGTGATTCCTTCATCTTCGAGAGCAAATCATTGAAAATTACAGAAGAATAGATCGCTCGCATTTTCTGAATTTTGATTCCTTCATCTAAGGTATAACCGGAATAATCCTTGTCCAAGTTCATTTTATTCAAAAAGGTGATAAATTTATTTTTGCAACTTTCAGAATTTTTGTATTCATACATAAGTTCATTATAACATTCATGATTGTTCTTGCAAAATTGATCTAAGTCATCGACCGGACAATTTTCAAAAACTTTTGGTTCGATGTTCTTGCGACAATAACAGCCATAGAAAATTTTTTCATTTTTAGCTTTTAATGCCTTTGAAAAATCGTAGAGAAATTTTGATTTATTCCTATTCGATCTAGATTCAGACTCTAAATCGTTTAGTATTTTTTTATTCTTAGCACAATAGAACGATTCATTAAAGCAATTTTTGGTAAGATTTTTGCCATTTTCAAAATCAACTAACGCAGATTCTGTGATAGCTGATTCCTGGAATAGCCGAGCATCAATCGTTGCCTTTCGACGTGCTTCTTCCATTCTAGCCTTCTCAGTTGCGATTCTAATTTTCTCACTTTCACGAAAATCTGGATCCACCATATAAATCGTTCCATAGACAAGCAAGATTACTAATTGAAATGGAAGAGTTAGACCCATATTTCAGAAAATTATACAAAAATATGCATTTTTCATCAACCTAATTTTATAGCGGACACCAGTTGAATTTTCCACATTAGTATTGATAGGTTAAGACTTTCTCCATAGTTTATTGGTGTAAAAAAGATTGGTATGAGTAATTCAGAGTAATTGGTAGTTTGATGATTTCTAGCCCGGCACTTAAGTCCGGGGCTAGAAAGTAAGAAAGAAAGCATCAAGACCGAGTTCAACATCAAATTCAATCTACTGGATTAACTAAATGAATGGCGAGTGCAATAAATATTATCGATCTTTAATTATGTGATTTGTCCAAGATGAACTCAATCAAGAACTAACTGAAGAATAATTTATAGAAGAGAGAGAATAACAACTGAATTTACTTTCTGGAAGATTTGCTCAATTCATTCATTGAGAAATAGTTTTCCAATCATCCATGAGTCGAACTAAGTCACCTTTTCCACGTGCTCTATAAACTCCTCTAAGATATCCCTCTTTATCGAAGAAAAAAATATTTTCAGTATGGACAAAATCATCGAGATTATCCTCTCCCTTGATAACACTTACATCTGCGCCCAATTCCTCACGTGCAAAAGAATAAACATTATTTTTATCCCCATTCAAAAATTTCCAATTTGTTCCTTCAATCTTAAATCTCTTCCGAAATTTATTCATAACTTCAGGACTATCTTCTGTTGGATTGATGGTAATGGAAATAAACTCCAGATCTTTAACGTTCCCTAAATCATTATACAAGTCTCGCATATTTGTTGTTATCATTGAACAGATTCCCTTGCAGGTTGCATAGAAAAAAGTCATCAAAACAAATTTACCTTTATATGAATCAAGATTGATTCCCTCATCCAAATGACTTTTCATCGATAAATTGCGCAGTTTTTTAAGATCCGTTATAGAAGTTGGAGTATCACCGTTGTCCAACCAATATGGATCCATCGACTTACCTTTGAAATAAGGAAGTATTCCTGGTTTGGGTTCGCTATAGAAACTAAATTCCGAATCGTCTGGAGTTTGTTTGCATGATGTTGAATTGAAAGTAAGGAAGAATAATATCGTATATGCGAAAATAATAATATAAGGATAAGAAATTTTATCTTTCATTTTTATCATTTATGGGATCACACACTTTGCTACTGGGGAGTCCGACATTTTTACCCTCGCTATTCACAAAATTCATATAAATCTGACCTGATTCTCGCCAAATTTTACTCACTTGCGTGTTCCCTCTATCATCAAATTTTTCATAAATATATGGATTTCCATTTTGATGCCACTCCCATCTCTCATTAATGTAGCGTCCTTCTTTGAATTCTGATCGAGTTTTCTTGGTTCCATCTAAATAGAAAGTTTCATGGATTCCTTCTTTGTTTCCATTATTATAATACCGTATTGCAACTACTTGTCCATCAATAGACCTTGTAATTGATTTGCCATGCTCCCAACCATTATCATATTCGGTAAGACTTGTTTCTCCATTAGCTGGTATGTATTGCTTCAGAATTCCAGTAAATGGCTCTGAACTTTTGAGCAACTGACCAGCTTTATATGAAAGTTCGGGCGAATTGGTATCTAAAGTATCTTTATTGCAGGATTGAAGAGAAAAAAACATACCAACTATAATAAGAAGGTATGTTGAGATTCGAGAAAATGGAAATTTCAAATCAATTGTTTGTAGCAGTTCCCGCAACTCCATGAAAGAAGGATCCCATCAAAGTATCAATTGTTGCAGTAGAATCAAAGGCAATATGATAGTGATATGTAGCACTAGGAAAATGCTGTGTTACTGCAGTGTGGCCGTGGTTAGAATCCAATACATTTGTCCCAGTGGAATCAGGTGTGAAGTCGTCTCCAGTTGCTGAGGTTCCATTATCGCATTTCTTACCGTACAAAGCGTATCCATCCAGAGCAATTCCAATTAAAGCAGAGTTATTATTACTGATTGAAGTGGGTTCTGCGTGGTAGTGATAGATTCCTGTATTCTGAGGATGCCCTTTATATGTATCAAAGGTAATAACTTCGGCTGCCAATGTGTCACCTGGAGCAGCAGCATTATTGAATACAACGACTCCATTTACTGTAATAGCTATGGAAACTCTTCCTCCACCCTGTGTTCCAGTTTTTGTACCAGATTGTACGGAAGGGTTCGCAGGAATTGTGTAAACATAATTACCGCTTGCGATCACATTGGTGCCAGCTGAATTGCCAATCCCATTGGGTAGATCTTCATAGAGAGGATATCTGGTTCCAACACCATTGTTCTGAGCTAAGTTTTTGCCAGCCCAGTAAAAGCTCTTGTAGTTGGGTAGATTTGTTGCTTTGAAAACATAATTAGAGCCACTTACATATCCAACTGCACATTTGAAATTATCTTTTATCCACGATGGAAGTGCACTATCCATTGCTGTAACGACACCAGTTACACAACCAGTCGATGCATTCAAGGTTGCTGTTGCGTTCGTAATAGTCTGTGTTGTTGTAGCCGTATTTGGTCCAACTCCCGATGAACTATTTAATAGAAGAGCCAGTAGTCCAAATGTCTCTGTGTCGTTCGAATCGGATTTCTCTGCACATGTTATAAGTAAACCAACGCAGCATACAAAAGCTGTATATTTAATTTTTTTGATCATAGTAAAATGCCTTCCCAGTAAATTGAATAAGAATAGATAGAAAATCTAGTTCGATCTTCTAATTTGTCAATATATTTTTTCTAATTCTAGAATTATTATAATCTCAAATTTGGATGAGGTTCGATATTATCTGGCTGAATTTTATATTTAATTGTTCTTTAAAGTGGTGTAATTCGAAATTTCTAAATATGAACATTTGTTCTTATAAAAAGAGGTTCTCGTTTTTCTTCAGTATCCCAATGGAAAAATAAAGACTTTTGGTGTATTCCCAGGATTTTGCGAGAATAATACCAATCAGTAATAATCCAATAAATTCAGGAACGAGTTGAAGCCAGTTATCAGTTGGTCGTATAAAATGTGTTAATGCAAAAGAGAACAATGGTAAGAGCCCTAGAAAGCAATTTTAAGAAATGAAAGGGTTTTGCTTCAGGATAAGGATCTAGGATAAGTCCTTGAATAAAATATAAAATTCCTGAAAGTATTGATCCAATAACAAGGGTAAATTCGGATATAAAAAAATATTCTTTAATTTATCGTGATCGTCTGACCTAGTAAAGATCTCAGCTATGTTCTCAAAATTAAAATTTAAATTGAAATCATAGTTTGAGTAAAAATTTTTTCTGTCTTTGTTAGGGAGACTAGTTTGAATATTTTATTAAGAACATAGAATATCAGAATAATTCCCAGATATTTTCTTGGATAGTTCTAATGAATTTTTCTTTTCAATCTGTCTGATTCGGGAACATTGTTATAAATACATCAAATCTTACCAATGTTGTTTCGAATCACAATCATCTTAAGTATAATTTTTACCATTCAATGTTCTGAAGACAAGAATTCTTATTCCCAGGCTTTTCAGAAAAAAGTAAATAAGGTTTTGGCCGACGAAGGTCTTGATGGAGGATATGTCGTTGTAAAGAATGGAAATGAAGTAATTTCCAATAATCGATTGCGCAGTAAAAGATTCCATGCAGGCAATCTCAATCATTATCTTTTGTCTATATCCATCCTGCGATTGTATGAAAAGCAAGGTAAAGTATTTGATAAACCCGTCAGGGATTCTGTCCGTAATTTTCCCAACAAAAATCTCACCCCTATTCAACTTATGAATCATACTTCTGGATTAGGTACGAATTTGGAGCCTGGCGGTTATTGGATTCGATCTAAGGAAAATGTATTCTGGCTTATAAAGTGGTTAGAATCAGAATCAAAAATGAGTGTCGGTAAATTTTTTAAATCAGAATTTTTTGAGCCATTGTCAATGAATAACTCAGAAATCAATGCGAATGGCGATTTCGTAACGACTTTGGAAGACTTAATGATCTGGGATAAAGCTTGGGATGAAGGAGAGATCCTAAGTAAAAGTTTAAAAAGTAGACTAATCGAAGTTACGGAATTAAAAGATTCCTACGCGACCAATCGATTTGGATACGGATTTGGTGTCTACACAGATGGAATGAATTTCTGGCAATATGGAACCAATGATAATTATTCAGTAGTGTATTACAAAATTCCTGATCAAGCAATCACGATAATTATTCTCGCTCGTGGGAGAAAGGAAAGAGGAGATCTCCTTTCTTGGAAAACTATCATTACGGAATCCATGTACAACACAAAAAGAATTACGTTCATGGAAAAATTCAATCAAGAAAAATATATAAATATAGAACAGGCATTAGTTGACAAAAAAGTACCAGCCGTCGGAATTGCACTTGTTCGAGATTTCAAAGTTGTTTGGTCGCATAATTACGGTCATTTAGAGGCTGGAACCGACAAAACTGTTAATGCGCAGACTTTGTTTCGGGCAGGCTCTCTTACCAAACCAATCGCAGCAATTACTTATCTTTTATATGCAAAAGAGCAAGAAATTTCACTTCAAGAAAATTTGAATTCTCTTGCGAAAGAATCTAAAGTAGATTTAAGTCAATGGAAGAAAGGTGAGATACTTACAGCTGATTCCATACTTTCTCATTCTTCTGGAATTACCGAAAGAGAGAATTGGAACACTCCTGCAAACCAAAAGGTTTTCAGATTGAAAGATTTGAATGGAGGTCGGGGAGGGGGACTCCGAACATATTATACGCCAGGTAAGAAGTCGAGATATTCTGGTGGAGGTTATGCTCTACTGCAGGAAAATTTGAGACGAAAATCTAAGAAATCCTTTGATCGGATCGCACAGGAATATATATTCGATCCGCTTGGGATGCGGTTTTCAACTTTTCTGCAAGATGAAAACCGCCTAACGAAGAATAAAGTTTCTGGACATTCGGAAAATTCTCAAGTTTTGCCTATGATCAGTTATTCTCCAACTGAGCTGAGTGCTGGTGGATTGTGGACAACCCCAACAGATCTTGCGAAGTTTTTTATAGAAATTTTACTATCGATTCAAGCGAATCCAGAAGCAAAATTCCCAATTGATGTAGTTGAGTCCATGACTCAGCCAGTCATTCCTGCTGCGAATTTATCTATCCATTCTTGGATAGGTCGGGGCTTTTTTCTGAACAAAACTGGTAGAGACTGGTATATCTATCATGGTGGACATAGCTTGGGACATAAATCTTTTGCACTTTTTCATAAGCACAAAGGATACGGAGTTGTGATCATGACTAATTCTGAGAACGGTTCCCCATTGATCTGGTCGATTCTAAGAACCCTTAGCCTATCTCAGTCTTGGGATAAATTCATAAATTAAAAAAAAATTGGTTGTGTTAAGATAGAATAGGAACGTCCATTACCTCTGAAGAGTTCATGGATTATACTGAAGAAGTAAATAACAATCGATTGATCCTCCATTTGGAAGGAAACCTGGACATGTTGAATGCGGGGATTCTTAAAGAAAGGATGATGGAGGCTGTTGTAGCTCATTACAATTGCATAATCTTGGATATGAGCAAAGTTACCTTTGTGGATTCTTCAGGATTTGGACTTCTTATTATGGTCAATGAGAAGTTAAAATTGGACGGTCAGAATAAATTGAGAATCGCCAATGTTTCGAAAAGTATTCAGCAAGTTTTTCGCATTTCGAAGATCTCAGAAGTGGTCGATGTTTACCTCACCCTTGAAGATGCGACTCGTTCCTAAGTAACTAGATTTTTAGATTGCAAAAAGCTTTTGAGCCTGATGAGCTTAGCATTTTCCGCATCGAACTCTTCCAGAAAACCCAATAATTCAGCTGCTCTAGAATGTTTACCAAGATGCATATAGATCTCTGCCAGGAGAATCAGATTCTTAGAATTGTATGGATCTCTCAACCTAAATCTTTCTCCATAGTCTGCAGCAAGACTGTAATTCTTTTTTTGTTTATAGGCATAGGCAATATAGTACAAAAAGTCCGTATCATTAGGTCTTAGATTAGAATACTTTTCACAGAGATAAGTCGCCTTTTCAAAATCTTTTGTTTTAATATACAATTTTGCAAGTTCTCTCATACAGTAAAAATTCTCTGGCTGCAAAACCAATGCTTCTTCTAGCGAAGCAATCGCCATATCTATGTTACCTTCTTTGAAAAATTTAATTCCAATTTTTACAGAATCAAGAAATGACTCAGGATCGATTTCTGAATTCCCATTTATGAGACTTTGTTTTGATTTATAAGCTATCCGAATCAAGCTAAAATCATCAGTTAACTCACCTTTGTTGAGAATTGCTTTTTCGATCGCCTCGAGTTCTCCTTTTCCTTCTTCTACTCGAGATAGAAATTCCCTCTCATCTTCATTGATTATTCTCTCACCGAGTGTACTCTCACCCATCAATATGTCATCGCGTCCATCTGAACCTACGATGATCACATCGTCCGGATTCAATTGAAAAACTTTTATATAGAATTCATTCTTAGCAAATTCACTTTCTGTAAAACCAATCTTACGAAGCAAAAGTTCGTTCTCAATAAATTCTGCTTTGCCATCTCGATATAAAACTATCCAAGGATGTTCCGCATTTATATAGTACATTGTTCCTGTCTCATCATCGATCAAACCAATGACTGCTGATAGCAACATACTTCCATCAAAGGAAATGAATACGTCGTGCAATTCAGTAAAACAATCTTTGAGCCATCTTTCTGGATGTCGATCCTGCATCGCTTGAACTTGCTGAGTTCTTGTAATCACTGATTTAAATACTGTACCCATAACCAAGGCACCACCAGCTCCTTGAATGGATTTGCCCATTGCGTCAGCATTGAGGTATACGGTATAGCGTTTGCCTTTGAGATAAATGGTTTGGATTACGGATAGATCTCCTCCTATCTCAGATCTGCGATTTCTAAATTGGAAAACTTTTTTCTGCCTTTCTATAGTTTCCACATGAAGATTGTCAGATTTGTATGATCCACCTGACAGTGGTTTAATCAAAAGTGATGTCAGAAAATAATCACCATCTTGCTGCTCTTTGATAGTTCGAATTTCTTCTAGAGTATTTTGAAGCTCTAAGGTTTTTTTGGCGACCATATCCTCGAGGTTATTCTGGTGTTGGTACAGATCTTTTTTCATATCTTGGAAGACCGCACCCATTTGACCAATCTCGTCTTTTCTGTCCATAGGAAGGTCATCATGCAGACTCAAGTCAATATTTTTCATTGCAGAGTTGAGAGCCTTGACTGCGTTTACAATATCTCTTGAGAAAAGGTATGATATAAAAAATATAGCACCAAAAACCAAAACTGCAACTATAAAGAAAATCAGCCAAATTTTCTGGGATGCAGTTTCCAATTCTTTCTCATCTATGAGAATTTTGAAACTTAGATCTAAACTGGACATTCCTCGATCCTCAAAAGGCACTTCCACATAATAAAATGGGATTCCGTTCCAATCCACTCTTGAATGTGAATTGAGAGTTTTATTCTTGTGGTGGTTTAGAAATTTTTCTATGATTTCATTGCTCGCAGTTAATAAATTTTTTCCTTCAAATACTGCGAGATGAACAGATTCCTTGCCTGATATAGTTTCTGCAAATTCAGAATTCACAACCTGACCAATCAAAATTGTTCCCAAATTGTCCAAAGGAGCGGTAACTCTAAAACCAAGTCCACTATGTCCAGTCTCCAATGTTGATTTGGATTTTTTAGAGAGTGCAGATTGTATCAATGGTTGGTTGCTTTTATCGTCGCCAAAGTCGTTTGGTCTATGCACGCGGTAGTGTACTTTCCCTTTTCTATCTCCCAATTCAAATATATTCAAATCATACCGTGCCATAATTTCTTTTAATTTATCTTGATTTGCAATAAGAAGACTCCGATCAGACATCCCACGTTTCAATATGTCTGCTGTGGACGGATTGTTCAGTAATTCGGTTAATAGAAGTCTAAGGTTTTCGTCTTTGTGGGCAAGTTCGCGTTGAAAATTTCGCGCTAAGTCGACTGCCCTTTGATTCTGGGGCTCGTTCTTTACATTTACTATCAATATAGAAAATGTAAGAGTGAGCGCTGCAAGAAGTAGAACCTGACTTGCACCTAATATTAGAAAAATTTTATATCTTATACTCATTTGGGAACCAACGAAAGAAATCATACCACAGAACGCGAGTTCTAGGATTGCAGCTATATTACATTTATATGAAAAATTTTGAATTCTAGTTGAATTCTTTTGGTACCCTGTATATTTTGAACAAAATGCTGAGAGATTTGACAACAAAGAACGGATCCTCGATTCTTGTAAAAATTCAAGAAGGCCATCTGTCCTTTCAGGATGATGTTTTTCATGAAATAGACGAATTGATAGAAAAAATGGAACCTGAGAGCTTTGAACTGGATTTGAGAGATATTCATCGTCTCAATTCTAATGCGATTGGAAGACTCGTTTATATCAAGAGATACATTACTGATGAGAAAGGTTTGAAATTTAATATCCATAATATCAATCCCCAAATCTTAAAAACTCTAAAATCTGTAAAAGTAGATGGGGTACTAGGAATTGGAGATCAAGCTTGAAATTGATATAGAAGCACAACCAGATGATACGACTTGCGGACCGACCGCATTACACGCAGTATATAAATACTACGGTATTGATTTAACCCTTTCTGAGACAATCCGAGAAGTTACTAAGCTGGATACCGGAGGAACACTAGCAGTTTTGTTAGGTGTTCATGCATTGAGGCAAGGACTCACTGCAAATATTTATACATACAATCTTCAAGTTTTTGATCCGACTTGGTTTAATGATAAGAATATTGATATAGCAGATAAATTAACACGACAACTAGAATTCAAACCCAATAATGAAAGACTTAGGAAAGCTACTGAGGGATATTTAGAATATATTAAACTTGGTGGAAAAATATCTCAGCAACCCCTCTCATCCTCATTGATTCGGAATTATCTGAATAAAAACGTACCAGTTCTCGCAGGTTTATCGGCTACATATCTATACAATGAAAGTCGCGAATATGGTTATCATGGAGTCTACGATGATGTCCGTGGAGAACCTAGCGGGCATTTTGTGATACTGAGTGGATATAATAAAACTGAAAAAAGAGTTCAAATAGCTGATCCGTATGAAAAGAATCCCTTTGGTGGATCAAAATATTATAGTGTGGAATTCAAAAGATTGATTACCTCTATATTGCTTGGAATCTGGACATATGACGCTAATCTTTTAATACTTCAGCCGAAGAAGGGGTAAATTGGGATCAATCATTGTAATCAACCAACCTAAAAAATGGAACTTCAATATTCCATCCGTGGAAACAATCTCTCCTAGAGACTATTTAACAAATCAGAAGTATCTACAAGAAAAGAATTACAAAATATTTAATCTAAGCAAATCCTATAAATACCAGAGTGAAGGATACTATGTTTCTTTACTAGCTATGGCTCGGGGTCATCAAGTAATTCCTGGAATTTCGACAATTCAGAATATGAAATCGAATGCTGTCATAAAAGTTATTGACCATGATTTAGATAATCTAATTCAGAAGAGTTTAAGCAGAGAAAAGGGAGATAGTTACACTCTGTCCATTTACTTTGGAAAGAACCTAGCGAAGAAAAATGATAAATTGTCTTTGCAGCTATTTAATGTAATCAAAGCTCCGATGATTCGTGCTTTTTTTCAATATGATGCGCGAAGCAAAAAATGGCATTTGAGCAGTATTTCTCCAATTCCTGCAAGTGAGATTCCTGAGGATCACCGAAGTTATTTGGAAGAATTTGCTTTCGAATATTTTACTCTAAGAAATTTCCAAAGTTCAAAAACCAAATTATCCCAGAAACCGTACACGCTTGCCATTCTCATCAATCCAGACGATCCAAATCCGCCATCAGATGAAAAGGCGATACAAAGATTTGTTAAAGCAGCTCATAAAAAGAATTTCGATGTGCATATTATAACGAAGGACGATTATGCAAAGATTCCGCAATATGATGCTCTATTCATTCGTGAAACTACTTCTGTGAATCATCATACGTATCGATTTGCGGAGAGAGATAATGCGGAAGGAATTGTTGTAATTGACGATCCTGAATCCATTATACGATGTACGAACAAAGTGTATCTAAGCGAATTATTGATCTCGAATAATATTCCGACTCCTAAGACCATTATACTTCATAAAGATAATCTTGAAGAAGTCGCTCGAACAATTGCCTATCCATCAATTCTCAAGCAACCCGATGGAGCCTTTTCATTAGGTGTAATCAAAGTCAAAGATGAGTCTGAGTTTCTTATTGAGTCGAAGTCCATGCTGGAAAAATCAGATCTAATTATAGTGCAAGAATTCACTCCCACTGAATTCGATTGGAGAGTTGGAATCATCAATAAAAAGCCACTATATCTTAGTAAATACTATATGGCAAAAAACCATTGGCAGATTCTAGATCACGATAGTAAAGAATCCAAGAATTATGGAGACTCTGAATCCATCGAATTAGATAAAGCACCCCCGGGTTTACTTAAGACTGCACTTAGGGCATCGAATCTAATAGGGGACGGATTGTACGGAGTTGATCTTAAACAAGTTGGAAAAGAATTCTATGTGATTGAAGTAAATGACAATCCAAGTATCGACTCCGACACCGAAGATTTTATATTAAAAGAAAAATTGTATGAAGAGATAATGGATGTATTCTTGAACCGAATTCGAGAAAAAAAAATATGATCCAATTTCCTTCAATTTTCCAAGGATATGGACTTGAAGCAGAATATATGATAGTGGACAACGATTTAAATGTTGCTCCACAAGCTGATCTGTTGTTAAGGAATTCTTCGAATGAAATTGTAAATGAATTAGAACTTGGAGCAACTGCTTGGTCGAATGAGCTTGCTTCACATGTAATTGAGATCAAGAACAATGGACCAGTTAAAAGTCTGGATTCCAATGATGGTATTTTCCAGAAAGATATTCAAGAAATAAATCGTAAATTAAAATCCCATAACTTAAAACTGATGCCGACTGCAATGCATCCGCTCATGAACCCAGAAAAGGAATTCAAGATATGGGAATATGAATATAGTGAAATATATGAAGCCTACAATCGAATTTTTGATTGCAGAGGACATGGTTGGAGTAATCTACAGAGTGTTCATATCAATCTAGCTTTCCAAGGCGATGATGAGCTGTACAGATTGCACGCAATCACAAGAATGATTCTTCCCTTAATTTCTGGACTTACTGCAAGCTCTCCATTCATAGAAGGTAAAAAAGGTAAATACCTTAGCAATCGACTAGACTATTATTCAAAGAATCAGATTCAAATACCGCAAATATCTGGAAAAATTATTCCCGAATCTATTCGAACTCGAGCTGAATACAATACAATCATACTCGATCCCATTTATAAGTCCATTGCAAGCTATGATCCTCAAGCTATTCTACAGTTTGAATGGTTGAACTCTAGAGGTGCAATTGTGAAATTCGAGCGCTCCTCATTAGAAATCCGCCTAATGGACATTCAAGAATGCCCCTTCGCTGATCTACAGATTGTTCAAGTTATCAATTTTTTGATCCAAAAACTGGATGATCGAAATATTCTTGAGGAAATTTATAATTTCCCAATTCAGAATCTAGCAAAAATTTTATGGGAATCTGCAGAACATGGATTGCACTATAGAATCGAAGACCTTAATTATCTGAAGATATTTGGACTTTCAAAGCCTGTTAGGATAATTGATCTAATATTAAGAGATATTACTATTAGATCATTCAATGAAGACTATTGGAAGCTCATGTCAGAGAAAGGTAATTTAGCAATGCGGATACTTTCCAGAACAGGAAATGATCCGAGCGCAGAAACAATTCGAACAGTTTATCAAGAGCTTTGCGAATGCTTACAAGAAGGCGTAGTCTTTCAATGAAAGAAATAGTTCTCATTTTTACATGTGAACACTACAGCAATTCTATTCCAACTGAATATAGAAGTCTATTTAAAGGAAAAGAGGATATCCTAAAAACACATAGAGCTTGGGATATTGGAGCACCAATTGTTCTAGATCGCCTAACTCGAGTGTTCGGTGAGACTCCATGGCAAGCAGACATTTCAAGATTGATTGTTGATCTCAATCGGTCGGAAGGCCACAAAAATTTATTTTCAGAATTCACTAAGCCTTTGCCTAAGCAAGAGAAAATTTCGATATTAGATTATTATTATTATCCATATAGAGAAAGATTTGAATCAGAAATTGTAAAACTTACAAAAACTTTCAAGAAAGTGGTTCATATTGCAATACATACATTTACACCTGAATTGAACAATGAGATTCGAAATGCAGAGATCGGCATATTATATGATCCAAGTCACAAAATTGAAGCTGAGTTTTGTAAAATCTGGACGCAAAATCTGAAGCATCATAATCAAAACCATTTACGTATTCGATCCAATTATCCTTATCATGGAAAATCAAATAGTTTACCAACTTATTTAAGAAGGAAGTATAGAAATTACATAGGGATTGAACTAGAACTCAATCAATCTTTATTTTCTTTGAATGGTAAACAAATTATCGATAGAAAAGTTATTGATATTTTGGTAAATTCCATTCAAGATAATCTTGAGAATTATAAGCTAATCGATAAATAAGCAGATAAATAAATATATGAATCTAATATTGATTTTGGGATTATTGATTATTTTATTAATTGTTATTGGAACTCTGGAAAGATATTTACACAAAAGAAAACTCAACAAAATCCCCATTCGAATCCATGTTAATGGAACCCGAGGCAAATCAAGTGTAACTCGATTGATTGCTGCAGGTCTCCGAGCAAATGGAATTCGAACTCTTGCTAAGACAACTGGAACTCTTCCTAGAATGATTCTTCCAAATGGGAAAGAACAATCGATATATAGAATTACACGACCCAATATTATTGAACAGAGAAATGTGGTATCATACGCGAATGCAATGGATGTAGGAGCAATAGTAATTGAATGTATGGCATTGCAACCCAATTTGCAATGGGTGTCCGAGAGATACTTAATTGCAGCGACACATACTGTTATTACAAATATTCGTGAGGATCATCTGGAAATTATGGGTCCCACGGAACGTGATGTAGCTTATGCTCTAGCTGGATCAACGCCTATTGGTGGTTGGCTTTTCTTAGGTGGTTCAAAATACGAAGAAATATATTCGATGAGTTGTAAGGATAGAAAGACTAAATTAGTTGTAGTAGATGATGACGCCGCGAGCTCAGTGGATGATTCCATTGTTCAGAGTTTTCCATACATAGAACATAAAGAAAATATTGCGATTGCTATGCGAGTACTCGCATCCCTTGGTTGCGATCCTATCAAATCGATAGAAGGTATGATAAATAGCACTCCTGATCCTGGTGCTATGACTGTCGCGACGGTTGAGTATTTTGATAAAACGATACATTTTGTAAATGGCTTTGCTGCCAATGATCCATATTCTTCAAGGAAGGTCCTTGATAAAAGCCGTGAAATGTTTTCTGAATATACAAAATTTATTCTAATTGTAAATTTGCGGAGAGACCGTGCGGATCATACGCAACAATTATCCAAAGAGATTTCTAGTTGGACCAATATAGATGCAATTATAGTTATTGGCGAAGGAAGTGATTTTTTTATAAAAAATTTCATTCGTCCGGATAGTGAGGAATTACCGATTCACATATTGGGTGAAGTCTCTACGAATGAAATTTTTGAGTCGATATTGAGTTGTTCAGGCAAAATCAATATAGTGCTTGGAATTGGAAATATTGCAGGACTCGGACTAGAACTTACAAAATTTTTCGAACATAGAAAGAAAGGAAATATTCTGCAATGAATGTACTTATACTATCGATTGGACTTGGTTTGGTGATTAGTCTGCTGTTCTCTGAATTATTTGGATTGGTTG
Source organism: Leptospira sp. GIMC2001 (assembly GCF_028462125.1). Lineage (NCBI taxonomy): Bacteria > Pseudomonadati > Spirochaetota > Leptospiria > Leptospirales > Leptospiraceae > Leptospira > Leptospira sp. GIMC2001. The sequence continues at coordinate 523,602 of NZ_CP115468.1, forward strand.
CCGGTGGTCTAATCGTTCCTGGATATTTTGCACTAAAATTGAATCAGCCATTGAGTATAATCGTTACAATAGCAATTGCCTTTGCTACTTTTGCAATTTCTAAATTGCTATCTAGTTTTCTAATTCTATATGGCAAAAGAAGAACTGTCTTTATGATAATACTTGGTTTTTTTATTGGAATGCTAGTGGATTATTTTTTTGTTAGTTGGGAAGATGCGGAACCCATCGGTTATATACTACCGGGATTGATAGCAATATGGCTTGATCGGCAAGGAATAGTCGAGACAATTTCAACATTGATCATTGTATCTATTGTAATTAGATTAATGCTAATCTTGATCGTAGGTGAGGATATTCAAGCATTATGATTCATATTTATTGGCGGACTGCTCGAGAATTTAAAGCTCCATTGGTTGCTATATCCCTGATAGCGATTGCGCTTCTTTTTGGTGTTGAGAAATTATTGATCACCAAGCAGCAAATTTTTTACCAAGAAAAATTGAAAGCATCTAAGCTTGCTTTAAGAATGATGAACCGAATTCATGAAGAGAATATGCTTCATGGTAGAATTGCCAAAATGGAATTTGATCCAGCACAATCGGGCCTCATAGGTTTATCATTATCTGATGTAACAAGTAATGTTGGATACATCCAATCGAAGAAAACGAGCATCAATCCAAATTTTGCAGCTGTCATTATACAATTGTTGATTAAGGCGAATGTTCAGCCTGGAGATAGAGTAGCTGTCGGAATGTCTGGATCTTTCCCAGCGATTAATATTGCAGTTTTATCTGCAATAGAAGTGATGGAATTGAAACCTTTTATTATTTCCTCTGCTTCGTCTTCGCAATGGGGAGCAAACCATCCAAGTTTTATATGGCTTGACATGGAGAAAATTTTGTATTCAGAAAATTACATTACGTCCAGAACCAATATTGCAAGTTTAGGAGGAGTTGAAGACAGAGCTTTGGGCATGTCGGAACGAAGCAAAAAATTATTGAATGATGGAATTAAAAGATCTAATCTACCTATGTTTAATATATTGAATTTTGAAGATGGAGTGAATCAACGTATGAATGCATATGCTAAGGCGTCTGATATTCATCAATACAAAGCATATATCAATATTGGAGGAGGGAGTTTGTCAGTTGGAACGAGCATTGGTAAAAAAATATTCAAACCAGGTTTGATAAAAAGAATTCCAGAAGGTGGGTTCGATGTAGACTCAGTGATTCTGCGATTTCTTCGGGAAGATATACCTGTTATAAACTTAATTCAGATAGAGACTCTAGCAAAAAGATATGGATTACCAATTGCACCGAAGACTACACCAAAGCCCGGAGAAGGAAAAATATTTAGTAAAAAAGAATACAATCTCTGGCTTACGGCAATCGCTCTTTTCATAATTGTAATTCTATTGTATCTTTTTAGAAAAAAAGAAGTTACAGATACTGAAATAATTTTGTGATAATTCTTTACGCTAAATCAAAAATCATTCCGCTAACCGGGAATTGCTCAGAGTTTGGACTCTTGAATTTTTCTAAGAGTTTCGAGTATTTCATTCCATACGTAGAAATATAGAATTTTAATTTATTTCTTCTTAATTCGTTGATTCCAAGAAAAGTTGACACGGGGTCATCCAGGTAATATGGATCAAACCAAATCCCAGTAAGCCATTCGGCATATTGTATTCTCGACTTTTCTTGAGGTGTTAGTGGAACATAAAACATCATACGAGATAGTGTTTTTTTTATAAATTGATCGGTTGTTGTAATTAGATGGAATTCATGTACAGCTTCTGAGACAACATAAGCATAATGAAGAGCAGCCAGACTAAATGAAATAAAACAAATTGATTGTTGTATAAGCTGACGTTCTTCTGGATATTGAGAGAGAATTCTGTCCAGAATTCGAAATAAATTATCGATAAGTTTTTTCTCAGATCGATTCACAACATCAGGTAGAAAACTTTGTTTGTCTGGATGGAAGAGTTTTGGAGCAAGTTTTAATTCAATAAAAATTCTATTTTTGAGATAGTATTTTTTATCAATAAAATGCTGAATGAATTTTTCTATAGAATTGTCTGCTAAGTAATTGATGGATTCCTGAGGAAGATTCTTTTTTATTTTATCATGAACAACATACACATTTCCATCGCTTCCTAATCTTACATCTAACTCAACACCGTTCAATCCATATTCAGTAAATGCTGAATCGATCAGCTCAGTAGAATTCTTATAATGAGGAATATACTTTTTCTTGTTAACGTTTGTCGGATAACGGCTGTAATCTCCTAGTCTATGACCAATTATATAAAAAGGTTCATCACAATTTATGTAAGTTTTCAAACTGTCACTTGCTTGTAATATTTTATCTGTATCGAAAGGAAATGAGAAGGTCATTTAATTATCCTTATTGATGGCAAGCTTTCTTGTGGATACAAAAAAAAGACCCAATTTCTTAGGTCTTTGAGTTAAACTGATATAGTTGAACAGGAATGGAATTCCTGACTTTTTAAGAATAGGAAAATGATTGAAAAATGACAAGCATTTTTGAACTTAAACAAAGTCTAATAGACTATGATTCGAATTATTTTACTCTCTATAGCTATTTATCTGATTTTTCGATTCGTGATGAGAACTATAAAGTCAATGGTTGTCACGGAAAGGGAACATAATTCTCCCAATTCCAGACCAGATTCAAATCCTCGAGTCCATTTTGAGACTTTTACGCTTGGAAAAGGGATGAATCGAGGACCGAAAGAAAAAGATGTTACGGACAAAGGGCGCATTGTTGGAGAATAAGAATTTATCCATTTTTGATTTCAATCCGACATATTAAGTATGTTCTCGCGAATCATAACATCATCCGTCTTAGCTTTGGTTTTTTCAATTTTCTTAGTTTCTTGCGGAGATCCGAAAGGGAATTTTGGTTGGGCCGTTAGTTTCGAAGAAGGAACCTCTGAGTTAGACAAAGATTTCAATGTACAAACTGAATTCACAATGACAAGAGAAGATTTGATTTTCTCTCCACAAGATACCATTCATTTTGTTTATGTTTTTGATTCTGGTGCGAGTCCGGAAAAGGAATTTTATTTCTCACTTAACAAAAAGTCCATAGACTATCTAGAAATTGATCTCCGACGAAAAATGATCGAAGAAGGCAATGCTGTTATTCGTGATAGTTATATTGGACTCGGAGTAGGTGAATATCTACTAAAAGCTGCATTCGAAGGTGATGTTTTCGATCAAGTTGAGTTTAAAGTCCTGCCTGAAGATGGATTCTTTACGGAATCTTTGGAGCGAGATTTATCTACTGAAATTGAAGATGAGATTATTCGTTATAGTCGGTAGTGTTGATTGAGAGGGGCGGGAAGCGAAGTGGGGGCGAAGAGGGGCGAGAAAGGGAAGGGCTTAAGCCCAGTCCTAATGAATCCATCTCCTAATTTACTCATATTAATCGCAATAGAAATCGATTTTACTAATTTATGTGAAATGTGCACAGATGACCAGTTTGCATAATTTTTGAAATATTTTAATACAATTTTTCTTTTTCTCTCATGATGCCATCCGATTGTGTCTTCTCTACTCTCTTGATGCTTCTCAGTGAGAATCCAACTTCGCTTTCCGTTCCAATGTCTATCACATCTCTGTAGTATTCTTTAGCTTGGTCGTAGCGTTTTTGTAATTCTGCAATCTCGGCGAGTCTAAGAACAATTCTTGAATAAGGAATGGATTTATATTTCGCGACTAATTTATCCTTCTCGATATTCTTATCTTCCAATTGAATTTGTAATATTCTAAATCTTGCAAGCGATTCATCTTCAGTGGTAATCACAAGCGTGCGTTTGAATTGGTTCATTTCTCTTTCTATATCAATAATTTCTTTATTGATTGTGTTCAATTCTTCACGAAGATTTCTTGCTCGATTCAGAGCTTGGATTAGCGATGCTTCTTCTTTATCTTCACGTTTGTCTTGGCGATTTCTGAGCGAAATTCCATAGTATGCTATAGCCTCACGGTCTGGCTCGGACGGATTGGTATTCAACCACATTTGATAGTATTCGTTGGATTTTATTAGGTTTCCAATAACTTTTTCATTGAATCTTCCTAATTCATAGTACATTCTGTTCTTCTTTTCTTGGTCTTTTGTTGTGTTAAGGAAAAGATCATAGTATTGAGATGCGATTACTTTCCTTTTTATATCTGAATTGAGGATCGCAATGTTCAAATATACATCTGCAATTTCTTCGTTCATATCTTCATCGAGATTCGGATTTTCTTTGCGAACTAGATCGACATATTTGTTATAGTAATCAATAGCTTTGATCTTTTTTCCATCAATTTTAAATTGATTTGCAACTTCTCGAATCGGTTCAGGATAACTTGGATCAAGGCGATGAGACTTTTCCAACAAATATTCATAAGCATAGAAATCTGTATTTCTTTTATAATCAAATAATACAAAAATTCCTTTCCCAACAAAAGACGCTTTGTTGATGATTTTGAATCTTTCCTTATTCTTCTCTTCAACTTTGCGAATGAGATTTGCTAGATTGTAGTACGTCGTTGCATCTTCACGAGATTGTGTTTTTCTAGCTGGTTCAAAATTCTCAATCATAGAATCTTGGTAATTTTTTTCTGCTTGATCAAGATTTTCCTTTCTTTTGCCAAGATTCAATTCCGATGTTTTTTTAGCTTCTTGGTATCTTGCAAAATTCATTTTCCCTTGGGAAAAGTCAGATCCTAATCTATGTATTTCTTTTTTATTATCTTCATAATCTAATTTAGCTTGTTCGTAACTTAATTTTGCTAACTTATGTTTGTTCCTTGATTCAACGGATCCATCATCCAAGATTTCATTCCATTTCTTTTCATTCAAGAAAGCTTCTTCTGTGTTAGTGAAATTTCTATATCTGAGTGACGCTCGATAGTGACGAATGGATTGAGTGAAATTTTCCCTCTCTTCATACAATCCAGCAAGCCTTCGATGGAGTTTATAAATTATTTCCGAATCCCGAATTAGGAAAGATTCACTATCGATATGATTGAGTTCATCGATCAACAAACGAACTTCATTCTGTTCATTTTTGGTTGAATATTTAGATCCGCGAGATTTATCTTCCCAGATTCGTTTCTCACCTAGAAACTGACTGTAGTATCTTTTGAGAAGTCCGTCTGCCTCAGCGATTTTTGTATCCAGGTCTTTTGGCCCTTCACCATCGCCAGGTTCTTCCGGATTCCAAGGAGCTGCAATTCCCGTGTCGGAATCCAATTTGAGCCTGGAATCCGAGTCCAAGAGGTTCATTTCTTCCTTTTTTATTGCTTCATTTGGATATAAATAAAGAGCAGTTTCATCATTTCGCTGATCATCTTCGCCTGCGCTCAGATGTCCCATTGAAATAATCATAACCAAAGAAAGCAGAAAAAACTTCATATTTATCTTATCGGCAGAAATCAAAAAACGAAAAACCCTTGGCAATTCAGAAATTGAGTTTTTTGTTAGGTAAAGACATGGCGAACTTAATCGAGAAATACCTCACTCTGAAGAACCGTTACAGGAATTATGATACGAAGCATGCACTCAAGCGTATGCAAGCCTTCCGATTGGCAGTTCAAGAATTATCGAATAAAGGTTATCAAGTGGCGTTGGAGCTATTGGGTTCTATTAATTTTGGTATAGTGGAAGATTGCTCGGATGTGGATAGCATTCTATTGCACTATTGCGAACTTCACAAAGATGAAGGATCATGCCCTGATGATTGTCCTAATTTGGTTTTCGAGAAAAACGAAATTGTTAAATTAGTAAATCGAAGATTAGAAGATGAGAATATTAAGGTAGACTTTCTTGATAATATAAATTTGAAATTTGTTGATAATTCCCTTCGAAAAGGATTTATTATCGATAATGAAGCTTTGTATCGATTATTATTTTATAGAAATCTTGGCAGACCCGTCAATAGACCTTTATTTATTCCTTACTGCGAACAATTAGAAGACAATCCAGAATTTATCAAAGAAATATTACCTTGGGCGAGCGAAGCATTAACAGGTTACTTGAATACAAATCAACATAGATTGTCCTTCAATAAATACAATGAGAGAATACTCAGTCGAGGAATGTTGCTTCCCAAGGAATTAGAAATGGAATTGAAAAAGTATTTGGAAGGTGATATCGAAAGCTGAACCTGCTTTTAGGTTAATTCGGATCCTGTAATTTATCAAACATTTTAAAATTTGAAAACTTAAATCTCAAATCTTCATTGTAGACAAATTTAATGAATAGAATCAACCTAAAATGGAATCATATGCTTTAATTTATTGAACTAAATTTTATTTTGTTCTACTTCCTTTCCAAGTACCTGAAACTACATTTGTTCCTGCCGTAAGAGTACCAAGTCCGAGTGAAGCTGCATTACAAGTCGTCACAATTTTCGTTATCCAAGTTCCTGTTACATCATTTGTACTCAAGGTGATACCTTCATTCGAGGAGGCTGTTGTTCTGCAATTGCAAAGTCCTTGATAGCAAGAGAAAGAAACTCCGGTTGCATCGACAACTTTCTTTGATGTGGAATCCAAAGCAAAATTTTCGTATTTGTTATCACAGTTTTCAGTACAATTGTTATTTGCAATTTTGAGAGTTTTAGTGGCAGCAGAAAAACTTGACTCACCATTGGTAGTAAAATTCCAAACTCCTGTATATGCATCAGTGTTTCCTACAATTACATTTCCTGTGAAAGTACCTTCAAACATTCTCACAAGCGAAGTTGATGTTTCTTTATATAAAGATACCGCGACAGTTGTTCCGCTAATTTGCAATGTTACACTAGATATTACACCAACATTTGATAAAACTATTGTCAATGAAAACGGGCTCTGAGTGAAAGTCAATGTATGGGAATTGCCACTTACAGATGCTGTTCCATTTATTGATCCGCTTGTTGTTGCACTACCAGTTGCTGTATAAGAATATTCGAACACTGGAACATTGCTTCCCGTATTTGCATTATCATAGTTAATTTTGAAATTACCTGATGACCCAACAATCACACCTTTATAAATTCCCCTAGCACTGTTATCATTGGCAGCATTTGCTTCTGGGGTTGTTGCCAATCCAGTGGATGCATTATTGGCAGTTGCTAAGTATGCCAATCCTAATAGCAAACCATTGTCATCTTCTTTTTTGCTACCACAAGTAACGCATAATCCTAACATTAAAAAAATAATTATCTTTTTCATTCAATTTCTCCTTTACTTGCTTGAATTTTATCAATAAAAGGAGGGATTGTATAGCTGTCTTAATAGACAGTAATTGACAAAAAGCCCTACATTAAGTCTAATATTCTACTATGGAAAAATCTAATTTAGTGATTTTATTTGCAGTAGTTGCCAATTTCAGTTGTGCTTTTGCTGTTATCCAAGAAGGAACGGTCGGAATCAGAAGAGATTTTGGTAAGCAATCCAATGAAGTTCTAGACCCAGGCTTTCATGCGTACAATATGTTCAGTACTACTATATTGCGCGCACCTATCAGTACGACAAATATAGAAGTAAAATTATCTCTGCCAAGCCAAGAAGGTTTGAATATCCTTTCGGAAATTTCTATTCTCTATCATGTTGTGAAAATGTCGGCTCCGAAACTACTGGCTGAAGTTGGTGAAAGTTATGAAGAGACGATTATTGTATCTGTCTTTCGTTCCGCAGCAGCAGACGTTACTGCTAATTTTCTTGCGAAAGACATGCATTCTGGTAAACGTTATGAGATCGAAACAAAAATTCAAGAGCGTATGAATGAACTTTTGAACAAGAGAGGAGTTGTAATCGAATCTGTTTTGTTAAAAAGTATTTCCCTTCCTTCAGGACTTGCGTCATCGGTTGAACAGAAATTGCAAGCTGAGCAAGATGCGGAGCGAATGAAATACATTCTTCGTCAAGAAAAACTTGAGGCAGAGAGAAGACGAATTGAAGCGGAAGGAACCAGAGAGGCTCAGAGAATATTGTCGCAAGGCTTGAGCCCAGAAATCATTCAGCTTCGAAGTATTGAAGCGTTTAAGGAATTAGCCAAATCTCCCAACGCCAAAGTAATCATAACTGATGGAAAAACTCCATTTCTCATCAACGAAGATAAATGATGAGATCACGATTTTTTAATTTGTTTCAAATGAATAAATTGAATACAATCATCGTTTTTTTTCTGATTCAAGCACCTAATGCAGTGTTGGCGCAACCAAATTACCAGAGAGCCCTTGAATCTATGCAGCAAGGTTTACCTAAAGAGGCTTTAGTTGAGATCAATCAAGCGATCTCTACTGACAGAAACAATGACAATTTCCTGGCTTATCGTGCATTTATCTTGCGGCATCTTGATCGGAATGAGGAAGCATTATCTGATATAAAAACGGCAATCAAGTTAAACAATCAGGAAGGCTGGTATTTTATAGAAGCTACATTGATTTCTCATAGAATCGGATACTTAAATTTTGCAAAAAAATATGTTAACCGTGCTTTAGAATTTGGTGCAGTTGCCTTAGGTTCAGATAATTACGATTATGCACTTAAGATGCATGATGAATTGCAGGATTATGATTATGAACTCGATTTGAAATTTGATCCTAAGAATCCAGACCTTGAGTATGAATCTGATGGTTTGCTTAAAATAATAGTTCCATCTGCAGGATATCCGTATCAAGACTCGAACTATTCGATTACCGGAGCGACAATTGCAAAAAAAGAAAAAGTGTATGATACTGAATATATTTTTTTGAAACCGACTTCCAATTCAATATCTATTAAGATGAAAATCAGAAAGAAAGCTTATTCTTATATTCCGCTATTCAAAAATTATAAGCCCAATAAAAAATTTACTAAATCTGTTTCTAAATATTTAGGAGATTCTCCTCGAATGAATCTCCAGTCTCAGAATTTGAAATCCGTAGCGAATTCCTTAAAGGGTTCAAATGATCTAAGCACCATACATAACACTCTGAATTGGGTGAATCAGAATATGATTAAATTGGATCATGTTCCCACTTGGAATAGCATCGAAGATCTATTGAGAGAAAAAAAGATTGAATGTGGCACGGGCAGCTTTACTGTCATAGCTCTGTTGAGATCGAATGGTATTCCTGCAAGACAAGTTTGGGGTCCAATAGATAACAAGATTCCCGTAGGATTTCTAAAAGGTCACGTATGGACCGAAGTTTTTCTCAATAGGATTGGCTGGGTTCCAGTTGAACAATTTGATTCGAATACATTGGGTCAGCTTCCGATATCTTACATTCGCATGGCTACTCATAGCGATCATCTTTATGAGAATCGACCTCTTTCAAATATGATAAAAATTATGAATCATGATAAATATGGAGATATAATCCCTTACAAAAGAAATAAAATAAATTGACTAAACCAAATTTATTTTGCTTTGAATATTTAACATATCAGACTAGATTTAGATTATGAAGCCATTTATTTTTATAGCTTTGATCTTAAATTTTGCTATCATATCAAATCTTAGTGCTGATGCAAAATACATTGGTAAAAAACCAAAAGAATATCTCGAAAATTACGAATTACCTCGAACACCAAGCTTAGTCTATGAAGACTTGATGAAGATCAAGCATCCTGATGATTTCAGTTTTCAACTCAAATTGGATAAAAATTCAGGATCAACAATCGGACCTGATGGCGGCGAAGTTCAAATCTGGGGAAAAGGTTCCTATACATGGAATTTAAAGAATAGGAATAAATTTACAAGATGGAACGAAAATCAATGGGAACTAAAAACTCCAACTCATACTTTCCGATCGAATAAAGGCGGACATAGTGTCTGGACAGCTATAATTTATATTGTTTATCCAGATTCATCCTGTATATTCAAGAACTCCATACCAAATACAGATGTCTTTCAGTTTACTTATGATAAGCCTTGCTATCAAGCAATTGTATCTCAGGATGGTTACACCTACAGTAAGGAAATGATTTTGGAACCCAAAGAAAAACCGGGCTTGCATTACGACATTGTGCATCCAACATTCTGGGGTACAAATCGTACACAAATTGGATCTTATGATATAACCTATTCCGACAATTGGCAACCTTATATCGATGTGCTCTCGAAGTGGAATAGGTTGGATCCATTTCTTGATTATATAAAAAAAGAGTTTGGATATGAATCTCCTCGAATAAAAGCTGTTCTCCACGAATCCAAAGAAAAATTCTGGATCTATTCCAATAAGTCACCTAACAACAAGGAATCTTGTACTGGTTGGTCGCTAAAGACCATGTTCACTTTATGTCCAGATGCATTTCAGATATTTTCAAAGACAAAGGATACAGCTGTTTTTCAAGCACAGCTTGAGTCTGCACAATTTAAAGGACTTCTTCATGATACAGTTCATTATACTCAAGCAAATCGTTGTGAGAATTTGCGTATAGACAATGTTGCAAAATTCACTTCGCCTTGGTTTGTTGAAGGTATAGCCGAACTTGCAATTTTTCAGACCAATCCTAAAATGCGAAGCGAAGCTTATCGATTATTTTTTGACAAATATTTAGATTCTAAACCAAGTTTATCAAAGGCAAATGATCCCAATTTTCAAGACTATAGACTGATCGGCTTGATGTTTCTAAATTATTTGTCGCACCAATTCGGCAACAAATCTATTCAAAAATTTTATGACCTTACCTGCTATAATTTATCTCAGAATACTGCGTTTACAAAAGCATTTGGCACATCCATTGATTCAGAATTTAAAAGAATGTATGAATATTACAATTCTCAAAAATCTTCAATTGAATCAAACCTATATTCGTGGTCATTATTTTCGAATTCTAAAACAGATTACATTGGTAACATAGATGATGGAAAAGGATGCAAACTAATTGATCCAGAGATGATGAATGAGCTAAAAATTTGGAACTCGCCCAGTCATAAAAATATTTCTAGCAGTGACCTATCGGAAAAGTTTTATAAATACGATGATTCACCTTGTATATTAGGGGCTTATAATTTTGATTTTGAAAAGCTAGCAGGAAAATATGAAGGATATTTTACAGGTGAATTGCCAAAGTTAGGATATCAGAAAGTTTTTTTGAGTAAAAATAATTATTATTCTATTCTTGGGGAAGAATTTACAGTTCATATTGGTGAGGATGAAGTGCAATGGGAGATGGGAAAGCTCAGAATTATCAATTGGAAATCTAAACCAGATCGACAGATCCAATTTCCTAGCGGATGGAAGATCCATTGTTGGAATAGAGAAAGTGGATGTTCCAAACCATTTAAGTGAGAAATATTGATTGAACGGTATTTAGTTGATTCGGAATATTCTTATTCTGTAAAAATTAAAATTGGAATTCATTCTGGTTCAAGTCTTGCAGTGAATTCAAATGATAAGTTAGATTATTTTGGAACAACCGTTAATAAAGCTGCGAGAATCCAAGGATTGGCAGAAGGAGGGGAGATTGTCATGGAGACTAAATGGGATGACGATGATCTTCCTGTTCATGAAGGATTTGAAAGAATTAAATTCCAAAGTGAACTCAAGGGAATTAAAGGGGATCAGAATTTAGTTAGGTGGAAATTGACCTAACTCAAAATTCAACAATAGCCCTTATAACGAAAATGGGCTTATATATTTTATTATCCAGTTCTTGATTCAATCCAAGGCCTAGATGAAAGCTTGTGTGTTTGGTAAGGTGATACTTTGTATTAGGTAAGATAACTATTTCACTTTCTTTTTTGAAATCAGTTCTATAATTTATTTCTAAACCGAATATCCAAGTCTCATCCATGTCATAGAATAAATTACCATTCCAAAGATACCGGTTAGATTTGACATTCTTTGGAATTTTAGGCTCTTCAAGATTATATCGATCATGAATATTTACATTCAATCCTTGATAGCTCTTTCCAGAAAAAGTCTCAAATCCATTCATCATCAGAAAACTAATGGAATCATTGAGTTTATAGGCAGAAAGATAAAGTGCTGTGTAAGTCTCACCATTTCCTTTCTTGGATAGTTTCGCTATAGTTTGGATTCCATGTTGATAATAGCCGATTGTACCCATTGTCCACTGGTAGGCGAATTTTCCTTCTTTGAGAAAAGATTCTTCCATAGCAATTTCTAATTCTACAGCGTGATTATCAAGGAATGCATATTCAATTTCTGGCGAATAGATGGTTGCATTTCCTTTACTGGTTGTCGTGAGAATATTTCCTTCAATTTCTCCTTTTTTAGCTCCGAGATTTCGTATTAAATCAAAATTCAATGGTTCAGGAACAAAGAAATCTCTTTTATAATTCTTCCCCTGAGCAAGAAGGGAACTATTCTTAGGTAGAACTATAAGAAGAATGATAGTTAAGAAAAATAAAGAAATATCTCGTAATCTAAAATATTTTTCCATCTCGATCCATGATTCAAAAAATAGCTTAAATTCAAAATTTTTTTTATAAGCTTGTTATAGAACTAAAGTTGTTTTATTAGTGATCGAAGATCGTTGATTAATGAGAAAGGCGTTGGTTTTACTTCTTCTGCAAGCTTGATTGCATCATTAATAGTACGAACTAGAATTACTTTTTCTGATTCATATGCTGACGTCGGCATGGACTTTTTATTATTTTTGAATACCGTTGCTTTTTTATCAATGATCTCAATAATTTGATTTAAATATTCTACTTTATTGTCCATTTAAGATTGATCCTTTTCTATTTTCTCTTCTGTTTAGTATATCATTTGAATTAGCTGAAGATGTCTAGTGATTCTTCCATCGGATTAGAACTCGCGCGCGATCAGTTTATGCTTGACTTGAGAATTCTTTTAAAAATTCCTGGTTCCATGATGCAAAAATTCAGTCATTGTCAAAATTCAATTCTGAAAAACTCATTGGTATTGACGATGATTATGATTTTATTTCTTGAATGTTCTAATGTTATTGGAACGGACGATAAGGATTCATTAGAGAATCAAGATATACTGCTTTCATACTTTCTTTCACAGCAGACAGGTTCTGAGACTCGCAGAGAAGCACTGGATAAAATTGGAATATTACCTTTATCAACACCAAATTCTGAACATGATACTAAAGAGCAGATTGCGTTAGGAGAAAAAATATTTCGTGATAACAAGCTTTCCAAAAATCAAGTACAATCTTGTCTGACCTGTCATCCTATTGATGGCAATAGAGCGGGAATGGATAGGCAATCAACATCTTTAGGTACTTTTGGGCAAATTGGAAAAAGAAACACACCTACCATATTTAATGTGGGATATCTACCTACTTTATTTTGGGATGGAAGAAGAACAAAACTTGAAGACCAAGCTATCGATCCTTTTTTGGATCCGCTTGAGATGACTCTGGATTCCGAGGCTGAATTGCTATCGAAATTGCAATCTGATTAGAGTTATGCGACATTTTTTGCTAATGCTTATCCTGAAAATCCAAGTATCAGTATTCAATCTCTTAAGAATGCTTTAGCAGCTTTCGAAAGATCTCTAGTATCCAGATCTAGATTTGACGATTTCATGGATGGGAACTTAGCGGCACTAAGTTCCGAAGAAAAAGTTGGACTTCAACTATTTATGGATGTAGGTTGTACAAATTGTCACAATGGCAATTTATTGGGTGGACGAAACTTTGGAAAAGTTGATAGTATTTATTCTTATAATCCAAATGATCTGGGTCGTTTTGAATTTACGGGTAATGAATCCGATAAATATTTTTTTAAAATTCCTTCGCTCCGAAATGTAGTTTTGACTCAACCATATTTTCATGATGGTAGTGTGCAAACGATTCAGGAAGCTGTGAATAGAATGAATGCGTACAATTTGAACCGTCAATTGGACAGATCGGAAATCAATACAATCATTTCGTTTTTGAATGCACTTTCGGACAAAGCAAAGGTCACAAGATAATAAGCCTGTATTTCTAATCTATTGATTTGACAAAAACTCTTATGATAAAAATATAGTCCTTATCCTTCAGGGAGGAAACAGGTGACATTCCTGTGCTGACCCGCAACTGTGATACATTGATTTAGCCTAGACTAAGTTAAATGGTAAGCCAGATCTTCCCCGCAAAGAACTCTCCGTGGTATGGGAACTTTGCATCTTACTATCTCACTTTCGTGAGCATATTAAGGGGGCCCCGAAGGTAAAATCGGGGCACCCGAATGAAAAATATATTTTATTGTCATAAGCTCGATGAATTCGTTTATACTTATGAGATAACTATATTATTTTTCAAAGGCGTTCCCCTAAATTCAGAACAAGATTTAGGAGAATCTAAATGAAAAAACAATTACAACTAACGGTCGCTATATTAGCGATTCTATTTTCTGCTGCATGCAGTGATTCTGGTAAGGTAGATCAGTCTGAAGCTGATCTGAATTTATTAACTGGGCTCGTATTGGGACAACAAAGAGGTCAGGCTGATGTGCTTTCTACTCTAACTGAAATTAGGGGATATTGGTCTGGTGGATTTTGTAGCGGTGGCAATTGCACAGGTTTCACAACCAATGTTTCTATTGCGCAAGACCCGTCTGGTTTTGGGGTTTGGGCATCTGGCAATGGTTATCAAAGAATAATATCAGTTGATAATCAAGCAAGAAATCTAATCGTTCAATATCGCCCGAATGATAGCTTTAGTCCAAGCCGATATACAAGAATCTTGTGGACTGCACCAACTACTTCATCGTGTGAGAATGGCGCATCCAAATGTTTCTTCTATTGTACAGTTTTTCCAAATTTCACAACGCTTGAAGCAGCTCAGAATGCAGATCTATCGTCCTATAGTTCCGCAAATCCAGCGACTACAGGATGTGGATCCTTTGGATGGAGTAAAGCACTATTTGTTTCATCCAATCCAACAAATTGGAATTGAGATTATATAGATAATAATTCAGACCTCGTTGTCTTAGGCGGGGTCTGATGTTCAAACAGATTAGAAATACTTAGTAATAGTTGGGAAGGTTGCCATGATAAATAGATTGAATAGATTGATAAAAATAATTATAAAAAATATTTCGAATATTTTGATTTTTTTAAATACAATGAAAATTGCGAATATTTCAAATAGAATACTTATGCTCGGTGTATTCATATTTATGATTGCCTGTGGAGTAGAAAAGGATGAGAATCAAGATGATTTGATCGCTCTACTTGCACTCTCTCAAACTATAAACAATCCATCACAAAATACGAATTGTCCGCCTGCAAGTTTGCCAAGTGATATTCCAATAGCTAATACGGTTGTATCGGCCGGTTCTACGATCGCAAATTTCAATGACTCCTCAAAAGCGGTTAATGGAATATGTGGAGCAGGAGAAACTTCTGGATCTTTCGATGTTTATGCACTGAATCTTACGGGAACTGGTTCTTCTCTGGTCTTATCATGGGGTGGTAAAACCGTTAAAAATGTTGCAGGCATTGATTTTGTAGTTTATGAAAATGCATTTAAGCTAAGTGATACGAGTGATCGTTATGCGTTTGATCCAACGGTTGTCCAAGTTTCTAATGATGGAACAATCTATTGTGGCTTTGATTTGAGCGGATTCAACGGATCAACAGCGGATAGTAATAAAATTGGTTCTTGGCCTGGTTTCGGTGGATTGCGTCCAGTTCTGTACAATATGGTTTCCAGAACTTTCACTCTTTCTCAACTCTTTACATCAAGTGGTAATGGCTTTCTCGTTGGAGGCGGTGACGGTTTTGATCTAGACAACCTAACAGATAACGATGCACAGAATGCAGCGTGCAATACTGTAGCAAAGAATAATATTCAATCAAATGGATTTAAATTTATTAAAATGATATCAGCGACTGCAGTTACCAATCCTGCAACAGGAAATGGTTATACATATCCGCATGCATTTACCAATGGACCAGATATAGACGGGGTTGTAGCAAGATCGGTTGAGTAATTGCGAATATACTAACAGGTTCCCTTAATTTTTGCTATCGCTCAAAAAATAAAGCAAAAATACTAAATATTTTATAGAAAATATTTAGTATTAAATACTAAATATTAAAAAATAATTCTACATATTTCTGCGGTATTGGCCACCTACGTGATATAAACAAGAGGATATTTCACCCAAGGTTGCATATTTACCTGCTTCCATTAGCGTACTAAAAATATTTTTGTTAGTTCTGGCCTGTTCCATCAATTCCTTCAAAGCAATCATGGCTTCCTTGGAATGGGCTTTTTTGAAATCATTTAGATTTTTGATCTGATGATCTTTTTCTTCATTGGTAGACCGAATCACTTCGGTTGGAATAACAGTGGGACTTCCCTCATTGGATAGATATGTGTTCACGCCAATGATCGGGAATTCTCCCGTATGTTTTAGATGTTCATAATGAAGAGATTCTTCTTGTATCTTATTTCTTTGATACATCATTTCCATTGCACCCAAAACACCTCCACGCTCGGAAATTCGATCGAATTCCGTAAGTATCGCTTTTTCTACCAGATCAGTAAGTTCTTCAATTATGTATGATCCTTGTAGAGAATTTTCATTCTTTGCTAATCCCAATTCTTTGTTAATAATTAATTGAATTGCGACCGCACGACGCACGCTTTCTTCAGTTGGAGTTGTGATTGCTTCATCATATGCATTTGTATGCAAAGAGTTGCAATTGTCATAAATTGCATATAATGCTTGTAATGTTGTTCGAATATCGTTAAAGGCAATTTCTTGAGCATGGAGCGATCTTCCAGATGTCTGGATATGATATTTAAGCATTTGAGATCTATCATTGGCTCGGTACTTATACAACATTGCCTTAGCCCAGATTCTTCTCGCCACTCTACCAATTACTGAGTATTCTGGATCTATTCCATTAGAAAAGAAAAAGGATAGATTCGGAGCAAAATCATTGATGTTTAGACCACGGCTTAGGTAATATTCGACAAATGTAAAACCGTTTGCCAGAGTGAAGGCAACTTGCGTGATTGGATTTGCACCTGCTTCTGCTATATGGTATCCAGAGATGGATACCGAATAGAAATTTCTGACTTTTTCTGTAATAAAATATTCTTGAATATCACCCATCATTCTTAATGCAAATTCTGTAGAGAATATACATGTGTTTTGAGCTTGATCTTCTTTTAAAATATCTGCTTGAACAGTTCCTCGAACTGTATTCAGAGTATGCGATTTAATTTTCTCATATGTCTCTCTTGGCAATACCATATCACCAGTGATTCCAAGAAGCAGTAGACCTAGTCCGTTGTTTCCTTCGGGAAGCAGGCCTGAATATTGCGGTAGATCAACTCCTCTAATAGAAAATATTTCTTGCTTTTTTCGAACAATATCATCTAACATTCCATTAGCGTGTATGAACTTCTCGCATTGTTGATCTATGGCTGCATTCAAGAAAAAGGCAAGTAGCATAGGAGCGGGCCCGTTGATAGTCATAGAGACTGATGTTGCTGGATCGCATAAATCGAATCCTGAATACAATTTCTTAGCATCATCTAATGTTGCGATGCTTACGCCAGAATTACCAATCTTACCGTAGATATCTGGTCGGGTGTCTGGGTCTTCACCGTATAAAGTTACTGAGTCAAATGCTGTTGACAATCTTGCTGCAGGCATTCCTGCATTGAGATAGTGAAAACGTCTATTGGTTCTCTCCGGTCCGCCCTCACCAGCGAACATTCTGGTCGGATCTTCACCTGTTCTTTTGAATGGATAGACTCCAGCCGTGTAAGGAAATTCTCCAGGAAAATTTTCGACCATACACCAACGGACAATCTCTCCCCAGTTCCGAAATTTTGGTACAGATATTTTGGGAATCTTCAATCCACTCAGTGACGTCGTAATATTCGGAATCCGAATTTCTTTCTCTCGGACCTTAAAGACAAATTCTTCTGCTTTATAATTTTCTAGTTTCTTATCCCAGGTTTCTATGATTGTACGGGTTGATGGTTGTAAAGATTTCCATACATCATCAAAAAGTTTATTTAGATCAGCGATTGATCCTTCCGCAGAAGGTAAATTATTATCTGCCAGGGCATCGATTGCACCTTTTATTCTCCAAGCTTTCTCGGCATTTGTTGACTCTACTTCTGTCAGATCACCATACCTGTTGATTTCATCGTGTATTTCGGAAAGGTATCTAGTTCGACCGGGTGGAATTATATGGATTTTCTCGCTATTTCCGGAATCCAGTTTGAGATTTCTATCCCAAGTAATTTTCATTTTGTCAAAAATTTTATTCGTTAAATTGGTGTACAAAGTGTTCATGCCTGGATCATTGAATTGAGATGCAATGGTTCCGTATACTGGCATGGTATCAACATCTTGTGTAAACAACTGCCTAGATCGTTGATATTGCTTTCGAACATCGCGAAGGGCATCCAGTGCTCCACGTTTGTCGAATTTATTCAATGCAACCATATCTGCATAATCGATCATATCGATTTTTTCTAATTGAGTTGCGGCACCATATTCAGGTGTCATAACATAGAGAGAGAGATCAGATACTTCTGTGATTTCGGAGTCACTCTGACCTATACCTGCTGTCTCAACAATAATAAGATCGAATTCAGCAGCTTTTAAAATGTCGATCGTTGGCTTAATATTTTTATTGAGAGCGACATTCGCTTCGCGAGTAGCAAAAGATCTCATAAACACTCGTTCATGAAAACTCGAATTCATTCGAATTCTATCACCTAATAAAGCTCCTCCTGTTTTTCTTTTGCTTGGATCGACTGAGAGGATAGCAAAATATTTATCTGGAAAATCTTCCAATAATCTTCTAAGAAGTTCATCTGTTAACGATGATTTGCCTGCGCCTCCCGTACCAGTTATACCTAGCACTGGAACTTTTTTATTTGAAGCTGGGAAATCTAATTTAGCAGATAGATTTGTTTTGAATTCTGATGGGTTTGTTTTATTCTTGGCTTCTTCAAATGTTGCTTCAACAATCGTTATAGCTTGAGCAATTGCTAAAGGGTTTCGATTCTTCACTTGGGATTGTAAATCGCCATTAAAACTCAGTGGAGGAATGAAATCAGTTTTCTTCACCAAATCATTGATCATGCCTTGAAGTCCTAATGATCTTCCATCATCTGGGGAGTAGATTTTTTCCACTCCATATAACATGAGTTCTTCGATTTCTTTTGGTAAGATGGTTCCGCCACCACCTCCAAAAATTTTAATATGTCCTGCGCCTTTTTTATGTAGAAGGTCATACATATACTTAAAGTATTCTACGTGCCCTCCTTGATAACTTGTAACTGCGATTCCCTGAACGTCTTCTTGAATAGCGCAATCCACGATTTCTGCAACAGATCGATTGTGACCCAAATGTATGACTTCGACTCCACTTTGTTGGAGGATTCTTCGCATGATATTAATTGATGCATCGTGGCCATCAAAAAGAGATGCTGCAGTTACAAATCGTACTTTGTGGCTCGGCTGATAAGGAGTCGTTTCCATTGTTTGAGCATTGCAAATCTATTTGAGAATGTCAAGTAATTCTATTTTATTCCCCTGATCCATTGATTAGAATTAACTCATCCAAACCATCTATGTGAAAATAGGATTGTTTATTGGTGATCAGTTGGTGAATTGAACGATTTTTAGATTCTGTTCTGAAAGATCGTGTAAAGATTCTTTTGCCATCAGGATTCAATTTAAGAAAGAAAAAGTCTTCTTCGCCGGTTTTTACATTTCCATGAAGGTTGCCACGTGTTCGTCCAAGCAATAAAAAATTTCCATCTTCATCAATCGAGGAATCAGTAACATCCTCCCAGGACTGAGAAGAAAAATTGCGTCGCCATTCCAAACTGTTATTCTTTTTGTATTTCTCTACAATAACAGACTGGTAGTTGCCAATTTTTCTCGCTATCGCATAAAAACTTTCTCCAGATTCTGTTAAATTAAAAGATTTTAAACCTGCAATTTTTTTGGGAAATAGTGTTTTGGAAATTTTACCAACATCTGCAATTTCTAATATTCTATCTCCAATGAGAATAGCTGTTCCATCAGAACGAAAATCGATCTTGTTCCATAAGCCAGTTGTTCGCAGTTCATATATCAATTCACCTTCTGAGCCAATTCGATATAGAACTCGATCTTTACCATTAAACAATACACCCAGGAGAATAGATGAATCTGAAGGATGAATTGCAATATCGATTACTGAAGTCTTAGCGCATGAGCCGATTTTACCGATAGTAAAAATTATAGGGGATTGTTTTTCTGAATCAATTTTACGTAAGTTAACAATGTAATTTTCGTTAGGTTTACATTTTTTGTCTATGTTGCCATTGATTGTACCTAGCTGAACTCCTGCTGTATAGGTTTGATTCTCAGAAATCGATACGATCTTGTCTCCGTCTTCGATCGATATACTCTCTCTTTCCATTCCGCGAGAAGTCATTGTTCGTAAAAATTTGCCTTGCTCATTCTTTGCAATCGCAATTATTTCACTTTGTCGATTGATGGAAAAATCAATTAAACCTGATACTGGAATCTTGCGAATCGCTTTAGTAGCAAAAAGACTCGCATCTACGACATCTTTGAATTCTTCCGACGGATTTGATTCTGCCAAATCCTGCGGCGACTTATTGTTGTTATCTCGAATATTTGGATCTGCACTAAAATCAAGAAGTATTTCTGTTGCTTGTAAAGCAGCAATCGTATCGCGATTCGGGCCTGGTTGAACAACTTCATGAAGGGCTGTTCGTCCTTGTTTATTTTGCTGGTTTGGATTGGCACCGTTTTCTAGTAACTTAGTCAATAAGTTCGTGAGTGTTTCATTTTTCAATCGATCGTAAACTGCACTCAAGGCTGATTTGTGAATAGCATTGTTACCAAGACTATCGGTTGTATTGATATCTACACCTTTCTTAAGCAAATATTCTAATAATCCAATATTCTTTCGATTGATAGAATAGAATAAACAATTATTACCATACTGATTTTTTGCATTGAGATCGGCACCGTTCTGGATCAATAGATCCAGCAATTGATAAGTATTATTGGTAGTTTTAAACGCATCTATACTGCATGCTTCCAACAACATTGGGTTTCCATATTCATTGAGTGATTTCTGATCTGCGCCAGCTTGTAACAGGATTTTTGATGTAGTGATATTTTGACTTCGGATCGCAAGCGTAAGAGGAGTCTCACCTTTCTCATTCTTTATATTTGGATTGGCGTTACTTTTCAATAAAGAACTTACAATTGAGGGAAAAGATTTCTCTACCGCATAATGCAAAGGAGTATAGCCGCGATCTCCAATCATATTAGGATTTGTATTATTACTCAAAACTAAATTGAGAGTGGACTCTTTTCCAGAAAAAACTGCAAGATGAATCAAAGCGTTTTTATGATTGTCAAGAATTTGCAAATTTGCGCCTTTTGCGATGAGCTTTTTGGATACAGTATCCACACCTCTTTCAATATATTCTTGCAAAAGACTCTTATCTAAGGAAGTTTTGGTATTCGCATCAGCGCCTGCATCCAAAATTTCGAACAGAATGTTCTGCCTCGATGCATTCATTTGTTTGATATAGGCCTCATGAGCGATAAGTATAAGTTTTTTCCCCTCAACATCCTTTGTTTCGATACTTACTTTTGCATTTAACAGTGGTTTAATGAGAGTTGAGTAACCTTTTGCAATAGCAATAACAATGATCGGGTTTCCATTCGAAGCAATTGAGTTGGGATCTGCACCTGCTTGCAAAAATAGTTCCATTTCTGCTTTTCTGTTTCGTTCAACACTATCTACAATTAAGTCAACTCCTTCAGAAGTTTTTGCATCACCTAGAGGTTCATGGGTAAGTAAAAGTTTTAGAATATCCAGACGTCGTAGTTGATAGGCAACCGCAGTTGGAAATTTTGCATCTGAGCCCATAGGCTTGGAAACAATTGCCTTCTTTTCAATGAGGGCTTTTACCATTGCAAAATTCTTATTTTCTACAGCCGCAAGAATTGGCGTATACTCCATAGAATCAGGTAAATTTATATCCGCTTCCATTTTTATTAGAAAATCAAATGATTGCTTCTTATTATTGCGAACTGCAAAAAGCAGCGATGTCTCACCATACTTATTTTTTTGATTGATATTGAATCCCTGATCAATCACTGCCTTCATAATATCTGTGAAATTTTTATCTGTTAGTTTGTGGAGAATTGAATTCCCATCTGAATCTATGCGATTGATATCGGCATTCGCTTTTAGTAAAGCTTGAGCAATCGGTTTGGAATTCTTTTGAATTGCTATAAATATTGCAGGGTTACCGTTTTCATCTAATGCATTTGGGTCAACACCTTCCTTTAGAAGCTTGTTCACTTGAGCGAGTTGAGATTTCTGAATCGCTGTTATCAAGAGTTGTTCTTTTGTTATTTCGATTGGAGGAAGGACATCTTGACTAGCTAAGCTAGTCGAAAGTATACAAAGTCCTATATAAAAAAACTTGCAAAAATTATAATATTTTTTCATAGTTCTCACGGTGAGATCATATAATGGTCTGGATCAAAACATTCTTTATTTAGACCAGCTCTAACTTCGAAATGGAGATGAGGCCCAGTTGACAGGCCAGTGTTACCAACTTCCCCTATAGTGTCGCCTGCTCGGACTTTATCACCTCGCTTCACATGCATGATGTCTTGATGAGCATAATAAGTCACTAATCCGTTTTCGTGTCTAATTACTGTTAATCGACCGTATCCTTCTTTTTCATGATTTTGTTGGAATTCCACAACTCCATCTCCTGCGGCATAGATTGGAGTTCCCGTTGTTGATCCTAGATCAAGTCCTGTATGCAGTCTCTTTACACCAAGGACAGGATGAATTCTATATCCATAAGGACTGGTTCTTCTTGCTCGATTGGGATCGATAGGGAAAATGAATGGTTTATCAATATGATCTCCACCAAGATACAAACCGTTCTTAGACGCAAGAAATCCACCAAATACAAAACCTTCTGTGCCATCCGATTCTATTCTGACCCAGACAGATCGCAAACCAGTTATCGTTTCTTGCCATGCCATTCGATCTAGTATTTTTATCGACTTGCCTTGGTTAACTGTCCCGATGATCGTTCCGAGTTTGCCTGGTTCATCACGGATATGCAATATGGGAGGTCTAACATACTTTGTGTTGCCCGACATTATATGCTCCCAATTTTCTGGTGCTGTATCCACAGATGATTTCTGAAAAGCAAGATAGCCCGAGAACACCCAACCTTCAGAATAGCCTTGAGTTTTTACATAAGCCCATTTCGCCGCAAGTCCATCCACATAATCATCGTTATCACTAAATCTGGTTACAGAAACCTCCGAATTTCTAGGAAGAGAAGTGATCGGATCAAAAGATTGACCAGGTCCTGATCGGATGACTAGACTTGATGCAGTAACAAAATAGGTTTGAGGCTCATAGAGAATGATGTCTCTTTTCTTGATCAATTGCTCCGGTGGTTTTTCTTTCTGAAGATAGGATATGGGTATATATCCTTCTTTCTCTTCTGCAACTCGAATCCGTGCCCAATCATTGCCTGGCTCCATTAGATTTTCTTCAAGTAGCAAGAGCTCGACCGCATCTCCCACATAAACAGGAGCAATCTCCGATTTATCAGAAGAGTATGCTTTTCCTTTTAAAGTATAATTTTTGTTAATGTAAAATGATTGTTTTGCTAATCCTTGTGCTGCTATCGAAGAGCTGATCAGTAGAAATATGGCAATGTAGTATATACGCATGGCTGCTCCAAGACTCAATGAAGATGTCAAATCATGAATTTCCGATAGGCAATAGGTTTTGTCAATTTATTTTTATTTCGGTTTTTATGTGAAATCAATTGATAAAAATCATTGATAAAACGAAGGATCAAAAATAATTATTATATAAGTATATGATTATTCATCATTTTTTTGACAAAATTACTTCCACGCTAACTTACATACTATGGGATGAAGAATCCAAAGAAGGTATTGTAATTGATCCAGTTCTGGACTATATTCAAGTTGGCTCGATTGTTCATACCTCATCATTGGAAGTACTGACAGATTTCATTCGTGATAATTCAATAGAGCTTAAGTTTATTTTGGAAACACATGCGCATGCAGACCATATCAGTGCTGCTCCTTTTTTGAAGAAAATACATTCCAAAGCTCGAATTGGAATCGGATCCAATATCACTCAAGTACAAGAAGTTTTCCGAAATATATTTCAGGTTCCCGAGTTGGTCTGTGATGGAAGTCAATTTGATTTTCTTTTAAGGGATGGTGACGAGATTCAAATTGGGAAATCTAAATTGCGTGCAATTCATACACCTGGACATACCCCAGCTTGCATGAGTTATTATATCGATGATAAAATATTTGTGGGGGATGCGATATTTCTTCATGACTATGGAACAGGAAGATGTGACTTTCCACTAGGCAGCGCATCAACTCTCTATCGCTCTATTCAGGAAAAAATTTACACACTTCCAGACTCCACTGAGATATATGTGGGACATGATTATCAGCCGAATGGACGAGAAATGAAATTCAAGACAACTGTTGGTGAATCTAAAAAATTGAATATCCAATTGTCATCGAACAGAAGTGAAATTGATTTTGTTGAGTTTAGAAAAACTAGGGATTCTGGACTTGCCGCTCCGAAGCTACTTTATGAATCAGTTTATTGCAATATAAATGGCGGAGGACTTCCGCATTATGATAAGAATTCCAAACCATATTTCAAGATTCCTGTCAATTTGAGAGACGATCGTGGATATCTATCGGAGAAAAATTAAGCTTAGGTTTGAGTGTAACCAAGGTAAATAATTTATGTATCTAGATATTTTGGAAATCATCTTACCAATACTTGTTGGAATAAGTCTAGGGATGATTGGTGGAGGTGGAACGGTTCTTGCTGTTCCGATCCTAATTTATATCTATGGAATCAATTCTAAATCTGCGATTGGTATGAGTTTGGGAATTGTATGTTTTGTGAGCTTTGTCGGATCCTATTTTCATTGGAAGCAGAAGAATATTCGGCTTGAACTCGCAGCATATTTTACACCTTTTGCTATGTTAGGTGCATACATCGGGGCAAAAATTGCTAGTTTACCATTTATCACTTCTAGTCTGCAGATGATTCTATTTGGATCAACAGTACTGATATCCAGCCTGTTTATGATATTCAAAAAATCTGATCCTGAATCTGAGCCAGAAACAAATACAAACAAAGATTCGACTTCAATCACAGAAGAGAATTTGAACAATAAAAATAAATTCATCATCATGGGAATCCAAGGAGTTCTTGTTGGAATTCTCACCGGCTTGGTTGGTGTGGGTGGTGGATTTTTGATTGTTCCCGCTTTGGTATTTTTCGGTAGGCTTCCTATTCGAGAAGCAATCGGCACAAGTCTGGTTGTGATATTTTTTAATTCAATGAGTGGATTCCTCGGTTACATAAACAAAGTTAATATCGATTATATGGTCATTTTGTACTTTGGTGGATTGTCAGTCATTGGTGTGATCTTCGGTGTCCACTATGGACAGAAACTCCCCAAACAAAATTTGCAGAAAATATTTGGATTATTTCTATTTGTCTTAGGATTGTGGATTCTCTGGGGACAGACTGCAGATAATTTGAACTAAAAAAGTTATTCTAAGTATAGCTTGCTGCGATATTTAGATTGCCATATGCGAAATTCGCCGATTCAATGTAAGCAAAACTATTTCAATCGGAATCCATAATGCCAAACTCAACAAAACTCGAAATCATCCAACACAACCAAGGTAGACTTATAGAAGTTAAAATGAATTTCAATTCAAAGAACACCTATGATCTAGAAGGACTGCAACTGATTCTGGATACTTTACATAAAATAAAATCCATGGAATCTATCAGAGCGATGATCCTCTCAAGCAATCAAGAGTCCTATTTCTCTAACGGATTGGAACCTACATTATTTTTGGATGCAACTCATAAAGAGGTTCATCAAGCTGTGAGTTTGCTTATGGATGCGTCTCAGGCTTTTTACTTTTTTCCTTATCCTACATTGTCTTTGATCCAAGGTCATTGTATGGCAGCCGGAGCTGTCTTTGCGATTTTTTCTGACTATCGTTTTATGGTGGATAAGGCTGCACGGATCGGATTTCCTGAAGTTGCTATAGGTTTAAATTTTCCTTCTTTTCCCGCAAAAGTTCTGAGTCATATTGTGGGACATAATCATGCGCGAGATCTTCTCTATTCGGGTAAGCTATGGAAAGCGGATCAAGCTTTAGCCAGTGGACTCATTGATGAGATTTACTCCAAAGATACAATTCGTACAAAAGCTTTGGAATTTTCTACAAAGCTTTCCAATTTGCCGTTGGGTTCAGCTAGAGGAATCAAGAAAAGTCTTCTGGATTTTCACCGACATGGAATCGAACAGCTCATTGAATGGGATACCAATGCTTTGGTTGAGACCATTCTCTCTCGTGATGGCCAAGAAGGATTTAGATCTATCCTGGAAAGTCGTAAGCCTCAATTTTAATTTGCGAAAATTTGCAAGCAATTCGATTTTTCCTTGTCGAAAATCAATTCCTGAGTAACATGGAGCAGTTTTCTGCATAAGATTATTCGAATCGAATAGGGAGTATTGTATAAATGGCAAAGAATCTAGCGGATGTATTCCGTGAATCAGCTGAGAAGTATGGAAAGAATCCAATTGTTTGGAGCAAGAACAAACAAAAGAAATATGAGGCAAGCTCTTACGAAGAAGTTTACCAAGAGGGTCTTAATCTTGCAGAAGCCCTAATTGACATGGGGCTCAAAGCACGTGAAAATGTCGCATTGCTCGCAGACAACCGCAAAGAATGGTTGGTTTCCGATATGGGAATATTGATTGCTGGTGCGGCAGATGTTCCTCGTGGTACAGATATTACAGATTCAGAAATCACTTATATTTTAAATCACTCTGAAGCAAAATTATTATTTGTTGAGCATGACAAGATGCTTGAGAAATTTCAGAAAAATAAATCTGAGTGCAAAGGTATCAAAACCATCGTTATGATGGATTCTGAATCCACAGCGAAAGGAGTTACCTTTCTTAAGGATTTGATTGAAACTGGTGCTAAATTGCGTGCTAAAGGTTCAAAAAAAGCCGAAGAGCGTGTAGCTGGAATCAAAGAAGACGATGTCTTTACAATGATTTATACTTCCGGAACTACTGGTCAACCAAAGGGTGTTATGCTCAAGCATGGTTCCATGATACATCAGTTGGATGAAGTTGCTCCGACGATCAATATCAAAGAGAAAGAAGAGCGTATGCTTTCGATTCTTCCGGTATGGCATATTTTCCAAAGATATATGGAATATGTTGCTCTCCGTTTTGGTGGTCAAAGTTTCTATACGAACGTCCGCGATCTTAGAGATGATTTTGCAAAAGCAAAACCAACTTATATGGCGTCTGCTCCAAGACTCTGGGAAAATATCTACAACGGTATCTATACTAGAGTCAATGATCCTAAGCAAACACCTGCTATACGAAGAGGACTTTTCAAGCTCGCGTATTTCTATTCGCAACATTGGAATGGTGCAAAACGTTTCTTCAAAGGCAATCTTGTGGATTACACAGGAAGAAATATTTTCCAAAGTCTAGGGCTTGCCATCAAATACCTAATTTTGGGAATTTTTACAGGTCCATTTACAATGACTATATTGTCGCTTGGTCTCGCTTTTACGGTTTGTAAAGATTCTGCTCTAGCAGTTCCTCTTTATGTGATTGGTGGTCTAGGAGTAATCCTGAACTTTGCGACTTTAGACAAAATTGTCCTATCTAAGATTCGTTTGGCGACTGGTGGATATCTCAAAGCATCACTTTCTGGTGGTGGAGCATTGCCAGGTCATGTGGATGCGTTCTTCAATGATATCGGAATTCAGATGTTGGAAGGATACGGAATGACCGAGACAAGTCCTGTAATTTCAGCTAGAAATTTCAAAAGACCTATCATTGGATCTGTTGGTGATCTTGTACCACGTGCGGAATTGCAAATCCGTTCCGATTCTGGGGCAGTTCTAACCCATATCAATGATAAGAAGAAAGTTCTTTCTGGTAAGATTGGTGTGAAAGGTGTTGTTCACGTTCGTGGTCCAATGGTAATGAAAGGCTACTTCAAGAATGAGGAAGCAACCAAAAAGGCAATCAAAGATGATTGGATGGATACTGGCGATATCGGTATGATCAACTATAAGATGACCCTCACACTGACAGGTCGCGCGAAAGACACGATCGTATTGTTAGGTGGAGAGAACGTTGAGCCGGTTCCTATCGAGAACAGACTGATGGAATCCCCATATATCAGCCAGATTATGGTATGTGGTCAAGATCAGAAAGTTTTGGGTGCTATTGTCGTTCCTGATTTCGATAAAGTAAAAGAATTCTGTGAAGTCAACGGAATTGAAGCAACTAACCAAGATCAGATTATTGAGAATGAGAAAGTCATTGATCTAATCAAGAAAGAAATCAAGAACCTCAACAATACGAAAACTGGATTCAAATCATTTGAGCAGGTTACACCATTTGCTCTCGTGAAGAAACCATTTGAAGTAGGCGATGAATTGACAAACCTCATGAAAATGAAAAGACATGTCATCACCGAAAAGTATTCCAAAGAAATTAAGAAGATGTATAAATCTGCTTAATGCTAAGATAGAATTGAAGTAACCAAATTAGAGCTAATATCAAAATTCTGTTGTAATTTGGTGAGAATTCTTAAATGGAAAAACCCGATTTCGATCGGGTTTTTTTATGTGGTGAGGTTGGGGGAAATTGAGTTAGAAGATGACTGCGGTCGGTTTTCTCCCTTTAATAGAATATTCAATTTTTCCATCGAATAACATTTAGATTACAAAACCACTGGTAAATTGCTATCCCTAAAACTATGCCCAATTTGTTAAAGCTTATTTTTCATTTTTCTTGTTAGCTTTTTTTTGATGAGAATTTTTTCTATAGAAATATTAATATTTTTAAGAGCTTTTTAGCGATTTTTGAGATTTCTTTTTGACAGGTTCTAATTCAAAAATACGGTTGGTAGAAATTAATGAAACGGGAGATTCAAAAATGAGAAAAGTATTCTTAATTCCTGGAATGCTGTTCCTGCTGGCAGGCGTTACTAATTGTAAGTCACTTATTAGCGTTGCAGACGGACAAACTAAAGGCAAAACCTATGCGTCGATTTATCAACCTAGTATATTTACACCTTCTCGAGGCTATATCGCTCAATGTACGCATGAAGGTAGCAAATTTACTTGTGGTGAGGAGATAAGCGTTAGCTTAAAGTAATAATGGATATGAAAATGAAGAAAACTTTAACAACAATTTTGGCAGCATTATTAGTATTAACTTTTGTAAACTGTGCATCAACAAACTACGGTGTAATTTCAAAAGTCGAGAAAGATACTTATTCTGTAGAAGTATCAGAATTCAGTTGGTTTTGGTGGATTGTGCCACAAGTAGTACCTTTCAGTACAAAAAGCTATATTGCTCTGTGCAAGGCTGAAGCAAACGGTGGATTAGTTTGTGAAAAAGGCGCTGCTGCAATGTTAGGCTTTGGGGATGTTAAATAAGGAGAATTTATGAAAAAAGTATTACTTTTATTAATCGTATTGGCATTGGCATTTACTAATTGTAGAAACTTTATGCGCTATGCGCCAGACAGTGAAGGTGGAGTTTACAGGAATGGATCAAAAACAGTTCTCTTTTTTGTTAATTCATCTTATCTAGAACATTGTAAAAATCAAGGTGGAAAGTTTAGCTGTACGGAGCTTGACGTAGACTTATAAGTAGAATTGCTTCTGTGGAGGAATACCGCAGAAGCAATAATATTAGAATAAATATGAAAATTCTTTTTAAATTATTAATCATTGCATTTATAATAAATTGCCAAAACTCTGAAAATATAGAATATATTCAGCATCCAGTAACGATATCTTTTTCTGATTTTTTGAATTCATCTGAAGATTTGGGCAAAGATACAAATTCTATTGAAAGAAAGAATCTTAATTTTCAAGGCTTTAGTATCTCTTCTATCACATTAAGCTCTCCGTCCGAAAAATTCTTATTTGAAAATTCAGATGTAAGCTATTTCGTAATTCAAGGAGCCTTGATCGTCGGTGAGTCGAAGAAAGGAAATATAATGGTAGAGAACAATCAAATGTTTATAGTTCCAAGAAATACTCAGCATAGTTTAGTACCTGCCAATAATAAACCTGTAAAAATCATCATCCATAAATCCTCAAATTAAAAAAGAATAAATTAAAAATCCAGAATTTTTCCGTAGAGTATGGCTAATGATTGTTAATTGAAGATATTATTCTATCCAATTGCCAACCAGTTTCTTTTTTCAATTTCCGAAAAGCATTCAATTTGCCTGAAAATCCGAATTTTAGATTTGGATGAAATGTATCATATTCTAAAAGTCTATTAGAATATGATACTTCAATCCCATACCATTTCATCCCTGGAATTTACTTGGACAGGGCATGACCTGATTCCAAGAAGGTTTTGAGGTTCGATAGAATCATAGGCCATCCTTTTGATATTCCCATATGCATTGGCGGATCAAGATCTACATGAGTCACAATCATTCGTACCAATCCTTCTCCGTATGAATCTATTTCTATCGTTACTTGTGAATGTTTGAATGCGTCATTTGCTTCGCTTGGTCTAGCCCAGGAAAGAACCAATCGTTTAGGCGGACTGATTTCGATTACCTTACCCACTATATCAACAGTTCGTTCCGCATTGTATTGTTCATGTCTCCATTCTGATCCTACTTTCCAATCGGAAATATTGACATGTGCAGATTTATTATTACCTGGATCGAACCAATATTGATGTGTTATGTCGGCATCAATCAATGCTTGCCAGACTTTTTCTTGAGTGCTTGCTATGTATGTAACATAGACGAAGTTAGGTTTTTCCATTTCCATCTCCCTCGAGTTCTTTTTTCAACTCATGTAAAAAATTTAAACGATTCTGCTCAAATTTTCGCACCCAACGTTCATATACTTCATTGATTGGAACTGGATTGATATAGTGGAGTTTTTCCCGACCCTTCCATACAACCGATACCAAGGATGCATTAATGAGAATATCAATATGTTGAGATGCCGATTGTCTTTGCATATCGAGCTGCTTGCAGAGTGAAGAGAGAGTCTGTCCATTATTTGCATAGAGAAGATCAAGAACTTTTCTCCTGTGACGGTCAGCCAATGCCTTGAAGACTTTGTCTGTACCTTCTATTTCATTCTGCATGATTTTACAATAGGCAGGTAAATGCCTGCATGTCAACACAGAAAATGACAAGTCTGGAGATTTTTTTCGTTCTGTTTAGAAGTGGCATATAAGAAAAATCTAAACTTTAAAAGGGAGCTGAGTTTGAAGATTAAATTGGAATTTTAAATGACTATCAATTCGGAGTGTAAAAATTTACATTTCTGTATAATAGATTTATAATCGAGTGGATCAGGCTTATGGATACAATTGAACAATACATTCACCAATTTCCCAAAGACGTTCAGGATATACTGAATAAAATCAGAATGATCATTCTGACAATCGCTCCCGATTCTGAAGAAGGATTTGCTTACGGAATGCCAAGCTATAAAACCCACAAGAAACCTTTGGTTTACTTTGCCGCCTTCAAAAAACATATAGGATTCTATGCAACTCCAACTGGACATTCGAAATTTAAAGCTGAACTATCTGTATTCAAACAAGGTAAAGGTTCTGTTCAATTTCCACTTGATAAACCGATGCCCTATGATCTAATATCACGGATTGTTCAATTTCGCAAAGATGAGAATAGTAAACTAGCGAAAGGATAATTGTTAAAATTTTAGTTTGAATCATTCCTTCTCTAGAAAGAATCTATTTACCTTTCCAAGCAAGGCGTTGCAATAGAATCAAATGCAACATAATTGCATTAAGTTCTTGACCGATTTTCTAAATCGGAAATTTTGATCCTATGGATAAATCTCGATCTAAAACCAGAAGAGTGTTCTTGGGTGACCATTCTATGCAACTGCAAGGAGACAAACCGAAGCCCGGGAAAAGAATTCTCGGATGCTTTCATGCGAATCCAGCGAGAAAAACACGAGCCGTCTTAAACGAAAATAAGATCAATCGAGGTCTAGTTATCATATCGACTCTTCCTAATATTCGGAGTTTTGCATGTTCTCAGCAAGTATTAGATTTAGAATTGGAGGTTAGAGCTCATTTACCAGAGGCAAAAATATATCATATCGCATCTGATCCGAAATCGGGTTGGGATGAAGTAGAAAAGTTGCATCCATTTCTAAAGTCACCAGGATTTACTTTAGTCGGAGTGGATAAGTCATCCGTTGAATCTTTTAAAAAAGAATTTGGAGTTGGAGTTGAAGGCAATAAGCGAATCGCTCATGGATTATTTGCTCTAAAAAACGGGGAGTTTCTCGTCTCCTATATTCCTCGGCAGCAATACGGCGTTCCCAATATCAAAAGATTTGTAAATCGGGTAAAAGATAGACTATTGTATGCTCAGGAATTATCGGAACCATAAGTATGAAAGGAAATTATCAAAATATTGATTTTGTAAAATGTGATAGAGTTTTACCCGAACATTATGATCTCTTTTTACTAGCTGATCCTTCGAAAGATGTCGTCGACGAATATTTGAGTGATTCAGAGATTTTTGTAGCAAGATTAAATGAAGGAATAATTGGCGCAATCGTATTGTATCCATTAGCTGATAATTCCGTGGAAATCAAAAATATTGCTGTAAAACCAGAAATGCAGGGAAAAGGAATTGGAAGTTTTTTGATCAAAAATGTAATTGAATATGCAAAAAATATGAAGAAACAAAGTATTTTAATCGGAACTGCCAATTCTAGTATTGGACAGCTTTATCTATATCAAAAGTTGGGATTTGATGTAAGTGAGATTAAGAAGAATTTTTTTATTGATAAATACTCGGAACCAATAATAGAAGATGGTATTCAAGCAAAGCATATGATAATGCTAAGACAAAAACTCTGACATAAGAAAATATATGAACCTAAATCAAATTACGATTCCTTCCTTAGATTTGTCCAAATCCATACCTTTTTATCAAAGTTTAGGTTTGCTTATGATTGTAGAAGATCTGCCGCATTACGCTAGGTTTAAATGTCCCGAGGGTGATTCGACTTTTTCTATACATCTTGCAGATAAATTGCCGACAGGAGAAGGGATTCACATTTACTTTGAAATTTCTAACCTAGATGATTATGTGAATGATCTAATTCGAAAAGGGCTTGTGATAGAAGAAATGCCAAACGATAAAAGTTGGCTATGGAGGGAGGCTCGGATCAAAGATCCAGATTTGAATCAATTGATTTTATATTATGCTGGCGAGAACCGACTGAATCCACCTTGGAGGATCAATCCGGAATTTTGACCCCGAAGAATTAGGTCGTAACAACCGTGTCTTTGCGAGAAGGTGTACGATCTTCTGGGTAATCTGTAGAATAATGCAAGCCCCTTGATTCTTTACGAAGCAAGGCAGATCTTACGATTATATCAGCAATTAATGCCAAATTACGAAGTTCGAGAAGTCCTGGACTAACAGTTGTTCTATCAAAAAAATCTTTTACTTCTTCACGGATCATTTGAATCCTACGCGCTGCCCTTTGTAAGCGAAGATTGCTTCTTACGATACCGACATAGTTGCTCATCAATGCTTTGATTTCGTATAAGTCATGTGATACGAGAACCCATTCTTCGGCGTTTTTGGTCCCTTCTTTGTTCCATGCTGGGATCTTAGCAATCTCTTCATGGAATTCCAACGGTGCTTTCTCGGAAAGGGAACGAATGTCTCGATTGATTCGATCTGCAAATACGAGACACTCCAGTAGACTATTCGATGCTAGGCGATTGCCTCCATGCACTCCAGTGCATGCAGCTTCACCTGCCGCATATAAATTTTCAATATTTGTCCTAGCCCATAAATCTGTCTCTATTCCTCCGCACATATAGTGTGCCGCCGGAACGACAGGTATAGCTTGAGTCGTGATATCAATTCCAAGTGATAGGCATTTCTCATAGATAGATGGGAAGTGGTGCTTGATCTCATCGGCTGGTTTGTGAGTGATATCTAGGTAGACATGAGGTTGTCCGCTTTTCTTCATCTCATTGTCAATAGCGCGTGCAACAATATCACGAGGTGCTAAATCTCGCATCTCATGGTATTCTTCCATAAAGGCTTTGCCTTGATGATCACGCAAGATTCCACCTTCACCACGCACAGCTTCAGAGATGAGAAAAGAATTCCCATTCTCATGATAAAGTGCAGTTGGATGGAATTGGTAGAATTCCATGTTTTTTACTTTTGCTCCAGCTCGATAGGCTGATGCGACTCCATCACCCGTTGCAATGCTTGGGTTGGTTGTATGCAGATACACTTGACCTGCACCACCCGTTGCAAGTATGGTTCGCTTGGCAAATAAAGGAAAAACTTCTCCGTCTTCTGTGTTCAAGATATAGGCTCCGTAACACCTGAGAGGGAGATCAGAAGAATTTTGTATATGATGAGGAGTTAAAATATCAACACAAGCATGGTTTTCTAATATACGAATATTCGGCTTACTCTTTACAGCATTGAGGAGTGATGTCTCAACTTCTCTTCCCGTTCGATCGTGCGCATGAACGATTCGGTTCTTGCGGTGACCACCTTCGCGAGCGAGGTCCAAGTTGCCCGTTGAGTCTTTGTTAAACGGAACTCCAATTTCTAAAAGCTCTTGAATCCGGAAAGGTCCTTCCTCAACCAAAATTCTTACAGATTCTGGATCACAGAGACCGGCTCCAGCTACTAAGGTATCTTGGATATGTTCTTCGATCTCATCGGTTGCGGAAATTACGCTGGCAATGCCACCTTGCGCATAGTTCGTGTTAGATTCGTAGTCAGATTTTTTGGTAACAATTGTGACAGACCCCAAATCAGAAATCTTCCAGGCAAGAAACAAGCCTGTAATTCCAGATCCAATGATTAGGAAGTCTGTCTTTTGCGAATTCATTTCTTATCTGCGAGTGCTCTTACGTAATCCAAAGAACGAATCAACATATAATCAGGTCGGATCTGATCATCTGAATGCTCTGATAGATATTTGTCAGATTTACCGAACTTTTTGACATGTTCTTTGATTGCTGGGACATTGAACCTGGACTTGTAACTCGATGCAGAAGGAATCTCTGGGAGATGATTCCACATATCTTCTTCTCTATATCGGAACGGAAAACTGCCATCGGCTTCTTCAGATATTTCAATGTCTGGAGTAACACCAACTACTTGAATGGTTTTGCCAGAAGGAGAATAGTAACGGCTGTTAGTGATCTTAAGAACAAAGTCTTGATTGCCTGGAAGATCCATCGATTTTTGCACAGTTGCCTTACCAAAAGTTCTCTCACCTAACAGCAATCCGCGACCATGATGTTGAATAGCACTTGCGACAATCTCGCTCGCAGAAGCCGATTTAGCATTCATTAGAATCACTAACGGAAGATCTGTGATCTTTTTGTTATTAGCAATTGCTTCTTCTGGACTGCGATTCGGAACTTTTGTGCTAACGATCAGTAGTCCTTTATCAATGAATAGATCAGCGATATCAATAGCTAGATCTAGATATCCACCAGAATTATTTCGGAGATCGAGAATGATCCCTTTTAGTTTGTTGCCATTGGCTGAAGATTCTCTTTCCATATCGCGAACTGCTTTTGCAATCATAGAATCCACTGAATCTTCGTTAGGTGCTTTGATGAATCCAGTCAATTTTATATAGGCAATTTCTGGATCTTCTTTGAGAATTCTATAAGTTAAATTCTTAATTGTGATCGTGTCTCGAATGATTGGAATGTCTAGTGTTCCAGTCACACCTTTTCTTCGGATGGTAAGAACAACTTCTGTTGCTTTCTTGCCTTTGATTCGCTTAACCACCTTATCTAAGTTCATCGCTGCAATGGAAATTTTGTCAACAGCTAGGATAACATCTCCACTACGCAATCCAGACTTGAGGGCGGGGCTTCCTTCCAAGGGATTTTCGACGACAACTTCTCTGGTTCCACCACCGCTGAGTATAGCACCGATTCCTTCAAAAGAGGAATCATTGATTTTTGCCATAGACTCTTCCCATGCTTCTCGTAGGAATACATTGGAATGTGGGTCAAGTGAGCTTAGGTATCCATTGGCAGCAGCTAGATAGACATCGTTGATTGTATAGTCTGCTTTTTTTTCTTCGTCGGGTGTCTGGATCTCAGGATCTAAGTCGAGGACTGAATTCGGAAGTGCTGGTTCTTTATATTTAGCAAGATTCTCTTCAACGTATGCGATGATCTTGTCAAAATCTTTTTTCGAGAAACGAGTTTCTTCCCATTTAGCAGATAAGACAGACTTACGCAATTTATCTTTCTCGATCAATTTCTTGACCTCTTCGTCTGACATTTTGCGGTTTTCATTCTTTTTGATTTTTGCTTTTCTCATTTCCTCGACTTTCACGTAGTCGGGGTCCATGATTATAAATTTATCAGATGGTGAGAGTTTAAAAGTGCTTTTGACTGGCAAAAGGGAATCAGCATCTTCATACTTTTCTCTCTCGTTGAAATAACTTTCTGGATAGAGATAAAGTGGATGAGGCATGGAAAGTAAAGTGTAGAAAGCTGCATCTGTGTATGCACGATTCTTATTGATCGATTTATCGATGTAAAATTTATCAACAGCCAAAACAACACTTTCTAAATCTTTATAAGTGAAAGAGTTCTTCACTTCTGGTTGTTTTTTGGCTTCAGGTTCGCATCTAGAGAGCGTTCCGCTAAGTAATCCGATCACTAAAATAGTGGAAAAAATATAAGAGACCTTTTTCAAGTTGATTCCCCAGTTCATAGAATTCATTCTTGTTCAGTAAACCCAATCAAAACGAAACAGGCAACTTAAAAAAATGAGGAAATCTCTCCTTGCGTTCATTTTATTTTTTTTCCATATCTATCCATCCTCAGCGCAAAATAGAGAGAAGATTGAATGGGACGACTTAGTATTCTACGAAAGAATTATTCTCGATTACTATTCAAGTGAATCAGAAAAGAAGCACGCGCTGAATGAATTGGATACACGGTGCCGATGGAAAGATCCAGGAACCGGATTATCTTGTGCCAATCTAGCAATTCTTTATTTAAATGCAAATGATCTTGACCGAGCATACACTGCAGCAGCAATCGCATACAAAAAAGAGCCAAAAGATAATTTCTACAGAAATTTATTTCAAAACCTTGCTGTCAGAACCAATAATTTGAAAGATATGCGAAAGCGAATGGGTCGAGACGGAAACATCATTCTCACTTACGAACGTGCGATCCTGAGATGTAAAGAAAATCGACCAACTGCAGCTCTTCCTGATATTAGAACCCTTGTGAATCTTGGGCATCTAACAAGAGAGTCATTGGAAAAAGGAATTTTTGCACAATGTCTGAATAATTCTGAAGAAATTGTTCAACTTAGAAATATCGCAAAGCCCAATAAAGTATCTTATTCTAAATTGCTAATGGGAGAAGAGGATCGAAATCATGGTTACTATTCAATCTGGGATATATCTTATGCTAGAAAAGAAAAAACCGAAAAATTAAAAGATTCTGATGAGCCCAATCAATTGATTACCAAGCATTGGATGGATTTTAAATCAAATCTCATTTCTGGTAATTCTGCTAAAGCAAAATCCAGTTTTGATGATTATAAAAATACTCTCCAATCGATCAAGAAATCAGGTGGCAAGAGTAAAGATCTTGCAGAGTCTCTGGAGCTTGCAACAGAATTGATTCTAAAGCAAGATCCGATCTTTCGTGATAAAGCAGATCGAATGGGGATTCGTTGGTAGTGTTTGAAAGTTTGATAAAATATATATTATTTCCAAAGAGTTGGATGATGGATCTATAGTCTTTGATTCATATTGTTATTGCAATCTAGAGAGGTGGTTTGTGTTATATATGATGTTGTATTTTTCTAATCAGTTAAATTAATAAAAGGGGCAATTTGTGGAAATTTCAAACGACTTATTGTTTAGCTTTCTTTCTTATTCACCAGGTCTATTCTGGATTTGTATTTTATTCTTACCTAAGAATACCAAAGCCATGTTTTGTGTGGATATATACCTAATTCTTTTGAGCTTGCTATTTGTAATACAAACGATTCCTGGAATTGGAGAAATTCTTAGTATAATTTTTAAACCAACTTTTTTGGAAATGAAAGCATTCTTAAGTTCTGATGCTGGATTTTTGGGTACTTGGAATCATATGATTCTATCTGATGTTTGGATTGGTCGATGGATTTCCCAAGATTCTTTGCAATTCAAAAGTTCTTTATTGATTCGATTGATTATTATTCCTATAATATTGATTCTGGGTCCATTTGGATTGTTTTTCTATTTGGTTCTCAGGGCAATCTTGACCAAAAGTATTGGATTCAATTCCATCAAAAATGATTAATATATGAAAAAACTATCCTTCCTACTACTCGTTTTCGTTTTACTCGTTGGATGCTCAACTGCGAGTAAAAATGTAGATCAAAGCAAATCAGATTTGGATTTATATCCAAAAAGATTTGAGGCAATTCTCACGCAGCTCGTTATTTTAGTGAATGGTCGCAAAAATAGTGATGATAACTTACATGTTGTTCTTCTCAACAACATGAATCGTATTAATGCTGGATTTCTAAAATTAAGTATCGATCCTACATTGCCTAGTAGTATAGAAGGTGGTGCAATTTTTGCCTTTGATTCAGCTGGTAGTCATCCGGGCATTTATATCAGTCCCTATTTAGTTGACTTATATGAGAAAAGACCTTCTTTAGTTTATTCAATTTTGATTCATGAATTCCAACATGCCGATTCATATTTTACAAATAAAGATCTCTTTATTCTAACTCGAGATAATCCAGTTGAAAAATATTTGTATGAAATGGATGCCTATCATTTGGAGGCTTTATTTATTAAAAATTATTTAGCTCATGATAAGAG
Source organism: Leptospira sp. GIMC2001 (assembly GCF_028462125.1). NCBI lineage: Bacteria > Pseudomonadati > Spirochaetota > Leptospiria > Leptospirales > Leptospiraceae > Leptospira > Leptospira sp. GIMC2001. The sequence continues at coordinate 562,609 of NZ_CP115468.1, forward strand.
ATTTATATTAAGTGAATTCGAAAAGTTTCTTTCTAGTAGCCATTCAAAAGACAATTTGGCCTCCTTTTCTCAAGCTGCCTATAAATTTGATATGCGCTTAGTATACTATTTGCATGGACTGGTTCGATCGCCTAAGAATAAATTACTTAAATACAAAGAACTCAATGAGACCACTGACAGTATTCTTACACAAGATTTCGAAAAATACGAAGAAGATTGGGTTCAGTACAATCAGGTAGTTCCTCTGTTTACTATCGGAATGTTATATGCGCAGTTTGTCCGTGATATAGAAACTTATCCCGCTACGGATGAGGATATTTCGAGAATGGCTAATTTTGATTTAAAAAAGGACAACCCTCAATCATATGCAAAATTAGAAATAATTGAAAAAAAACTCATTAAGTATCAAGATCGATTGAATTACGCAAATATTATTAAGAAAAAATATTTAAATGCGGAATAAAGATTAATTTAGATATAAAATTTTCCATTTAATCTCTCTCCGATATGCAATTTGTTACTTTCGATTTATTTAGTTATTCAAAGGGTGAAATTGAAAAATCAAAATTGAATTTTGCACGAGTCGTGCATAATTTGACAAAAAACTAATCAATGTTTGATAGAATTTTATGAAATAAATTATTAACTAGATGCATAATTTATCTAATTTTGTTTCCGTGGAAAGATTACATCCCAAAATAAGCTCATTTTCAGTCTTCAGAATATAAAAATAAAATCAAAATTTGATGAACTTAGATTCTGATTTTTTGCTCTAAAATATCTAAAATAATCTTGATTAAATTACTTGTACATTCAAAACTCTAGAAAAAACAAGAGGTGTTCCATGCTCAAGTTAAATGCAATTCTGATAAGCCTGATATTGTTAGGCACTCCTATTTTTGCCGAAGCAGAAATACAAGAAAAGGTCAATAAACTAAAATTCCAAACTGGAAAAGTTACGATTGGAGACAATCTCGCGACAATCGATGTGCCTAAGGGTTTTAAGTTTTTGGATGCCAAGCAAAGTCAGTTCGTACTGCACGATGTTTGGGGCAATCCAGAAGATGATTCAACATTAGGAATGCTGTTCAAGGCTGATCAATCACCGACGAGTGACAATTTCACTTATGCGATCACTTACGCTTTTTCTGATGAAGGATATGTTAGCGACAGTGATGCAAATGAAATTGATTATGAAGAACTTCTCGAGACAATGAAAGAAGATATCGAAGAAGGCAATTCTTTTCGTAAGAAAGAAGGCTATCCAACACTAAATCTTGTTGGCTGGGCTTCCAAACCTTATTATGACGAAAGCAATAAAAAGCTACATTGGGCAAAAGAAATTAATTTTGAAGGCGATGAAGTTAACACATTAAATTATAATATTCGAATGCTAGGAAGAAAAGGTGTCTTAGTTGCGAATGCGATCGCCACAATAGAATACCTTCCAGAGGTTGAGAAGGATATTCCCGTTATTTTAGAATCAACCGGATTTAATGAAGGTGAAAAATATTCAGATTATAATCCGAGTGTTGATAAAGTAGCAGCATACGGGATTGGGGGATTGATCGCAGGAAAAGTTCTCGCTAAAGCAGGTTTTTTTGCATTGATCGCGAAATTTTGGAAAATCATTGCATTAGGTGGAATTGCAATGCTTGGATTCATTAAGAAATTTTTTTCGGGAAGATCTAACGAATAAGTAAGAAGTATTCTGTATTGAAATATTCTAGAAGCAGAGGGGATTATTGGGTAGTTGGTTTTTTGTCCTAATTGAGAAATAGGATAACGGAAATATTTAATCGTTAGTCGAATTATTTTTGTTATCTTAGTTTTTCTGAATTTGGATTCTTAATGCAAATACCCAATTCATCAAGAATCAGCTTATTGGTTTTGCAAAAGTATCCTTGTGGACATACCAATCCAGTGAGCCCTTGGCATCGGAAATTTATTTCTGTGTTTGGTGGATTGGTGTCAATCGATTTGGTTGGTTCTGATCCAATGAGAGTATTGTGAAGTAAACTCAAGAATATTAAAAGGATGAAAACTGAAAATGTTCTGGGAAGCTTTACTGATATTAACATGTTCTTTGACTTTAACTTTTTACCAAGCTATTTCTTTCGCAAAATTTCCAATTCATCTTCTGTCAATTCACGATACTGTCCTAGATCCAGACTGTCATCTAAAGGAAGATCACCCATTTTCGTTCTCTTTAAGTAGACTACTTCTTTGCCTAAAGCAGTGAACATTCTTCTTATTTGTCGAAATTTTCCTTCACGAATCTGGACTATTGCTTGCGTCTTGTCAAGAATTTCCAATTTAGCTGGAAGGCAAACATATCCTTCATCTAAAGTCACACCTTTTTCGAATGCTAAAATATCTGATTTCTCTAAGTCCTTGTCAACATGTACCAAATAGGTTTTATAAATATGGTGCTTAGGTGATGTGAGATTGTGATTTAACATCCCATCGTTTGTGAGAATTAAAAATCCTTCAGTGTCTTTGTCAAGTCTACCGATTGGAAACAATTTTTTGCCTTGATCTCTTTCGGACAGATAATCCATGATGGTTTTCTCGTTTGGGTCTTCTGTGGCAGTAATGCATCCAGTTGGCTTATTGATCATGTAGTAAACAAATTCTTTCCAGTCCAAAATTTCATCATCGTATTGGAGTTGGTCATCTGGTTTTACTTTAGTTCCTGCATCAGTAACAATATTTCCATTGAGTTTTACTCTCTTATCTCGCAGAAAATATTTCACTTCTTTGCGTGTTCCAATTCCGAGATTGGATAAAATTTTATCAACTCTTTCAGTTTTGTTCATGGTAAGTTTTCCCAATCCAATCTTCTTAAGTTCATTTTCTTTAGTTGTCTTTTCTTGACGATTCCGATTTTATGAAATCAATGCTTATCGAATCTCAATTGCAAGAATTGATCCGTGGATTAGATAAATTTTCCGTCCCCTATCGCAAGGATGTATCTCTTGCTATACTTTCATCTTTCAAAATCGGTGGAGTCTCTCCTCTGATTGTAGAACCGAATCAGGATTCAGAAATTTTTGAAGTCTTAAATTTGTTTCGTCAGCTGGACATTCCGTACCGAGTGCTCGGAGGAGGTTCGAATATTTTGATCTCCGATCATCCTGATGACTTTGTTGTATTTCGTTTGAGTGGAGATTATAAAAACTATGAAATGATAGAGCCTGGAATTTTTGAGATTGGCGGTGCGACGAATACGACTCCGGTTTTTCGGCAGATTTCTCAGAAAGGATTTACGGGTGCGGAATTTTTGAGTACCATTCCTGGTTGGACTGGTGGTGCCGTTATTCAAAACGCAGGTTGTTATGGCGGTGAGTTGCTTGATCTAGTATCGAGAATTGACTTTGTTCGTGATGGTGTAATTCAATCTAAAAAACCCAGTGAGATCGAATATGGATATCGTTTTACAGAATTTCTGAGAGACAAAGATAGTATCATTCTTCGCATTCAGATGCAATTGCAAGCTGGGAACTTGATAGAGATTGAAGAATCCCTAAAAGATAAACGAGACAAAAGAAATTCCTCACAACCTGAGAATAAAAAAAGTGCAGGATCTATATTCAGAAATCCTAAAGTATTAGATGAAGATGGGAAACCGATCAAGGCTTGGCAATTGATTGATCGTGCAGGACTGCGCGGAGTTATTCAAGGTGGCGCACAGATATCGCCTGAGCATTGCAATTTTATCGTGAATCTTGGCGGAGCTAAAGCTGTCGATGTTCATTATCTATCCGAACTTATCATGGAAAAGGTTGAGAAGACCAGCGGAATTTTACTGGAAAGAGAAGTTGAGAATTTCGGAACCATTCCTTAAGAGGGAAGATATGGTTGTACATAGTTCTTCCCAAAATTTACACATACTATTGGATTAACTCAACTTACTTTTTTGCAAGCAAAGACGGTCGATAGTCTTCGGGTGCATTGTATCCCATAAGATTCATGATTGTAGCTGCGATATTTGCAAGACCAGGCATTCCAAATTTTTTATTCAAATTAGGATCAAGCTTATATCTTTTCTTGGGATCATAAAGAGTTAAGTTCACTGGATTTAATGTATGACTAGTCTTTGGAGTAGGCTTACCTGAAGTATCTACTATCGGATTGCCTTTTTTGTCCAATTGGTACATTTCGTCCGCATTTCCATGATCTGCAGTTACTAGCATTACAATTCCTAGACGATCACAAGTTTCTTTCAAGCGAGCAATCTGTTCATCCAATGCTTCCAATGAAGCAATCGTCGCCTTCATATTTCCTGTATGTCCCACCATATCTCCGTTAGGGTAGTTGACTCTATAGAATTTGAATTTACCAGATTCCAGTGCTTTGATTAAAGTATCAGTTATCTCTTCACATTTCATACGTGGAGCTTGATCAAAAGGAATGTTATCGGATTTAATTTCTAGAAATGTTTCGAAATCTTTGTCAAAAAATCCACTCTTATTACCATTCCAAAAATAGGTAACATGTCCATATTTTTGCGTCTCTGAGATAGCATATTGAGGAATCTTCATTTCTGCAAAATATTGACCCATGGTTCGCTCGATCGCTGGTGGTGTAACTAAATATTGAGGTGGAACAAATAAGTCACCATCATACTGCATCATTCCAGCGAATTCTATCGCAGGGAATCTTTCTCGATCGAAGAAATTAAATTCTTTATCGGTAAAAGCCCGTGAAATTTCGATAGCACGGTCACCACGAAAATTAAAGAATATTACCGAATCATGATCTTCCACAGTTCCATTCGGCTTGCCATTGGCTCCTACCACAAAGGCTGGTAGGTATTGATCTATCACACCAGGATCTTCTGTTCGTAAAGTTTCTATAGCTTGTTTGGCATTTGGAAAAATTCGACCTTCACCTAATACATGAGTCTTCCAGCCACGCTCTACCATAGACCAGTCCGCTTCATAACGATCCATAGTAATCGTCATTCGACCGCCACCACTCGCGATTTCTATATCAACATTTTGATTGCGAATTTTTGTTAGAAATTCTTCAAAGGGAATTAGATAATCAAGAGCGGATTTTTCTGGAACATCACGACCATCTAAGAGAATATGAATTCGGATTTTGGCAACTTTAGCTTCAGTTGCCATTTCTATCATTTTTTGAAGATGATCAATATGAGCATGAACATTTCCGTCGGAGAATAAACCTAAGAAATGTAAGGTTGATTTATTTGTAATACAATTCTGAATTAATTTATTCCAAGTATCACCAGCAAACATCTCACCAGTCTCTATTGATTTACTTACTAATTTTGCCCCTTGGTCATAAATTCGTCCGCATCCAAGTACATTGTGTCCGACTTCCGAATTGCCCATGTCATCATCACTAGGCATCCCGACAGCTACACCATGTGCGAGAATTTCTATAGTTGGTTCTTCATTCCATAGATAGTTTAGGTTGGGAATCTTAGCTGCGCGGATGGCATTGCCTTGATCTGCGGAAAATTTTGCAGAACCAACTCCATCTAAAACAACGATGAGTACAGTTTCTTGATTGGTTTGATCATTTCTTTCTAATTTTAACATGATTGCCTTTATTAAAATCTATCCGAGAATCCGTAACTTCAGAATCTCTCTTGATTTATTCTAGTTGTCTTTTATCATAAAGCCTAACTTTATAGCTCAATGGTCTCTGGATTGTTTATTTTCGGCAAGGATAAATTGGTTGCGAGTTTTCAAAAACTAAATTGAATTGGATAGACCAGCTTAATACACTATGTCTTTATATTCTTTTTTTTCAAAAATATACAAAAACTACCTTGAGTACGAAATTGACCAACCTCAGGCAAGGAAAACGTATTGGGACGAACTGAACGCTCAATGTCTAAAAGGAGCTTTACCAGCTGCATTCATTTCGTTATTTGCCTTTATTAGATATATTGATATTGATAGGCAGCTCCATCCAGAGATTCCGGAATTGTATTGGGCAAGAATCGGATTAACTATTTCTGGCATTATAACTTTTGTATTGTATGCATTTCCTATTTTTCGCAAGCAAGGAATCTTTCTATGGTTGATTCCAGCGGGATATGTTGAGATTGGAACTGCTTGGATTACCGCGCGTGTTGGAGGTGAACCAAGTTATATAGCAAGTTATGTATTGGTATTAATGTTATTTGTAATTGTACCTTTTCCTTTGATCATATCAATATCTCTAATGGCAATGTCTGCTCTCACTTTCATTTTTACTTACAATCATTATGTGGATCATGATACTCCTTTGACTGTAAGTCAATCTTTGATTACACTGAGAAATGCGTTTGTTATTGGCTCTGTTTTTATATTCTTTTTGGATCGCATAAGAAAGAGGAGTTATCTAAAATCCATCAAAATAATTGCACAGAAAGATAAAGTTGAAAAATTGCTAGTAAAAGTAGATCGTGAGATTCTTCTTGCAAGAAAAATCCAAACTTCTCTGCTTCCAAAAAAAATTCCAGATGAACATAGAATCAATTTGAATTTTCATTATTCTCCTGTCACGAACTTGGGTGGAGATTTTATTGATATTAACTATTCGAGAAAAGATGAGATTGGAATTTTTATTTGCGACGTATCTGGACATGGAGTACCGGCAGCATTTCTTGCTTCGATGGTCAAAATGTCATTGAATAACTGGGCAGACAATCTTCAGGAACCAGCCAAAGTATTGATTGGAATTCACAATAGCTTAAAAGGTAAATTGACGGGGAATTTTATTACAGCTAGCATGTGTTATATTAATTTGAATACTGGAAAAATGAAAGTTGCTGGAGCCGGACATTTACCTTTGCTTCTTCTTCGTAAATCTGGTGAAGTAAATATATTTCAACCAAAGGGGAGGGTGATTTGTGACCTTTTTCCTCCTGATTGTGTGGATATGGATGTTAGTCTTGGAAACGGAGATAAGTTTGTTTTATTTACAGATGGAATCACAGAGGCACGAAATTCTTCAAGTGATATGTTCGGTGATGACAGATTTAAAAATTTGATCTCTAAGCAAGTTGGTTATAATACTCGTGAAATTTGTGAGAACGTGATGCGAGAGGTTTCAGAATTTGTCGGACATCATCGGGAATTTCAAGATGATGTAACTATTGTCGCCGCTGAATTCAATAATTAGCGGAGCTCGATTAAGTCGGTCGGAGTGAGTTCCGTACGAATGGGTGCAATTGTAATTTGTCTTAAACTACCATTTGTATCATAAATGTTTATACCAGGATTACCAAAATCTGAAATTCCCACTGCTAGCAATCCTTCACTAGTTAGCAATAATCCAGAAAAATTGGTTCCGAATTGGCTGGAAACTTCTGCAATAATTGTCGTTATGGATCCATTGCTTGGATTGAACTGAATGATTTTTTTATTAAAACTGCTATCGAGAACAGACGCATAACCTTCGTTATCTGACTTTATCTGGACTCCCAAAATATCTCCACCGGCTGTTGTTTCATTCAATAGAAAACCTGGACGAAATTTATTGGAATTGAGATTAAAAGCTTCCACTCCGCCATCCAATTGACTGATAAAACCAAGTTTTGCTGGCGTTGCAACGACGATATGAGGTTCGCCAAACAAATTTAGAATCTGTGGTTTGCCTAATGGATTCGAAGATTGAAAATTGAATTTTTGTAGAGGCTTATCTGTAATTGGATCAATTTCAAGTAGATAGGATATTCCTGAGGGTGGAAGAAATCCAGTTGGGCTATTTCTATCTAATCGTTGTAAGATGATGAATACTCTTCCTTCTGCTTGAATCATCCAGCTCATTTCAGGATTGCCATCCGGTAATCCTCCTGCAGAAACTTCCTCTGAATAAGAAGCTAAATCAATCTCTCCAATTTCTGTTCCATTACTAGGATTCACTATTAATATTGAAGTTCTATTGAATCTAGAAATATATGCTTTATTTGGATTCAGAATCAAAATGTCTTGAGGATTGCTACCTTGCCCAATCGAAAATTCAATTTCTGTAATATTAGCGAAATTTGGATTCAATGCTTGAATGGTATCTCTATTTAGTCGATTGATGATATAGATTCTATTATTGTAAAATCGAACACTTGCATCCGAGTGAATGGGTGTAAGCCCCGGTAATGCAAATCCTGCTCTCGGATCAACGACATTGTATCTTCCTCCTCCACCAAAATCAGACGTAACTACACCGATATTATTGGGAGAACCTTGGAATAGGAGTAAAGTTTCTAAGCCTGGTCTTTCGATATCATTGCAATTTAATAAAAGTATTGTCAATAATAGATTAACTGTAAGGAAGAAATTTGAATACAAAGAGTATCTACAACTAAGGGAAGAATAAAATTTTGAATTAATTTTAAAGCTTAAAAATATTCTTACAAAATTCTGAAAGTTATTTGTTATAAAAAAAGTATTTACTATTTGTATGTTTGATTTCATTGAATTTACCATGAGATTAAAATTTATAATCCAAATTGCAATACCAGATTCTCCCAGGAAGTGGATAGCCAATTATATCGGAAAATTGTTTATTTAGAATATTCTTAACTTCAAAACTAACTTTCAATTCTTCTTCTTTCTCTCCTTTCCAAAGTGAGTAACTAACGAATGCTCCATAAATATCTCGTGCAGGCAAGTAATTCACGTATTCATTCGTTCTATCTCTAAATACAGCTCCAATATAAGTAAATTCTCCACCAATTTGCCAATTTGCGAGAGAATAAGTAAGAGAAGAATACAATTCGTGCATCGGGCGGAGAGGAAGGAATTTCCCATTTAAATTCGGTGAAGCGGAACGGTTTTTCGCAATTTGGTAAGTATAATTGGTTCGCAATTTCCAGGATTTCCAAAACATAGAATGCCCGGTTTCTATACCTTGAATGTCGGCTCCATCAATATTTTCTGCACGTAAACTGAATTGAGAATTCGGAACAAACAGTATCATATCCCGAATCATTTTTTTGAACCATGATATTTCTGTACGATTGAGTATGCCCCAAAATTCGTAATCATAAACAATCCCGACGTCTCGATTTTCTGATCTTTCAGGCTTAAGATTTTCGTTCCCGAGTATTTGTCCTCTTTCACCAAACAATTCTAAAAATGCTGGTATTCTGGACGAAATGTTCGCATTGGCTCGAATCTTAATTTCTTGCGATTCACCTTTCCAAATCTTCCATAAGAATCCCATTCTTGGATTGGTGAATTGAGTTGTTTTACGAATATAGTTTCGATCGTTTTGCCAAGTATCTCTGTATTCATCAAAACTTACTCCTGGTGTCAGAAGCAATTTAGCATCAAATAGACGAATCTCATCTTCAATGGATGCATTTAAATAGTTTCGATTTCGAATTGGTTCTTTTTCCAAAACCATATGATCAAAATTTCTTCGGTCTCTTCTAAAATTTTCTTTTTCGGCTCCACCTGATATTCGAACGATTTGGTAATAATCCAGTAAGTATAAAGTCGGTGAAGTTTGGAATCCTATAGTTTCAGAATTGGTCTGAGCATTGGGTCTTCCTGAACTGAATTCGCTTCTTGGGTCATAGAACTCGTCTCGAAATCCTGTATAGTACAATCTGTTCTCAAGTCTTAGCCAATCGTAAAACAGTTCTTGTGTATCTGAAGATATTGCTGTAAGTAGACGACTATATTTTCTGGAAGTTTTCTCAGTTTGATTATTGCCTGGTCCTGGAATTCCTTGTCTTCTGTGATTCAGATCAGTTACCAATCGAAGATCTGTTTTGCCAATGCTCCAGAAAACAGATCCCATTGTCTGTGCTCTTTCGAATTGAGCATTTTTTCTTCGATCGATTGAATCATCGATTGTATTGAGTAGTATTGTGCCTCTATCATTGAGAAAGGAAAAATTTTGATCCGATTTTTCCATTAGACCGAACACTGTGTAACCTAGAGTTTTGGATTCGTTAATATCACTATGGGAAATGGAAGTTCGACCTGTGTTGAAAGATCCCCCTCCTATATTCAACCGAGTTGTCCTTCTCAATGGTTTCATAGATTTTAAATTAACTATTCCACCGATTGCAGAACCCGAGAATCCAACTGGAACTCCTGATCTATAAACCTCGACGGATTCTAAATTGTCAAAGGGAAGATCGGCCAGGTTGACTTCTCCCGACTGTGAACTGTTAAATGGAATTCCATCGATATAAAATCTAGATTGGTTTGGGTTTGTTCCCCGAATAGACAACGTTGAATAAGATCCTAGTCCCCCGTAAGATCGTACTCTTAGTCCCGCTTCCCTTTCCAAAATTTCTGGAAGTGAGCTATAGCGTGTCTTGGCTTCTTCGAGTAAAATCTCGGAATTCATTCCAGATTTATTTTTATCGAAATTTTCATTTTTGGAATTTGTTTTTGTTTCGCGAATTTCGATTTTTTCTGCTTTTACTTCATTGTCTTGGCTTAGCAACTGATTCCCGCCTGCCAGATATATAAGGAAAAAAATTGAATGTACAAATATAAATTTTGATTTATAAATGTTGACTAAATGAATCAATATTAGATTAAATCGCATTTTAAAATTCGAACAATCGATTATTCAGAAGTAAAATTCGAGATGACTTAGAATTTTTATTTTTAATTAAATTGATGAATTCATTGATTAAGATGAATTTGCATGAATAGATACTAAGTATGAAGCGAATAATCGATAATGATAATTTTGCCATGTTGAACCCCTGTTTATTCCTTCGGGGTCCCTTCACGACTGTGAATTGAGAGTAAACTGCCTAGACCACGAGGTGAAGTTTACGAGGAAGATCGGGCTCACAGATTCTATAAATTGAAAAATCTGAACACCGTTGCGGGTCAGCACAGGAATTTAACCTGTTTCCTCCCTAAAGGTAACTCCATATTTTTTTTTCTAACACCCTTGTCAATTCATGAAAAATCCCTTTTCCATCTGGAAGTTTGGGAGATTTTGACCTTATGAAAAAATACGACGTATTCGGTGTTGGCAATGCACTTGTTGACATTATAGTTTTTCTTGAAGATCAATTTCTTCAAGCTAAGAAATTACAAAAAGGCATCATGACTCTAATGGATGAGTCTACACAAGGATCTTTGTTATCAGATCTTCATGAATATAAAAAGAATCTTAGATCGGGCGGATCAGCTGCGAACACAATGATCGCTCTTGCCAATTCTGGTGGAACAGGTTGTTACACAGGAAAGGTAAGTCATGATACTTATGGCGAATTTTATAAAAAAGATATTGAAGAGGCAGGTATAGTTTTCGAGACCAAGCCAGATAAAGAAGGCCACACTGGAACTTGTCTTATTCTGACAACTCCAGATGCAGAACGAACCATGTTAACATCGCTCGGAATTTCTATAACATTGAAACCAGAAGACATTGATCAAGAAAGATTGAAGGCTTCTCAATTTGTTTATGTGGAAGGTTATCTTTGGGATGGAGTTACAACCAAAGCGGCAAGTGAATTGACTATGAAGCTCGCCAAAGAGAACGGGGTCAAAGTCTCCTTTACTTATAGTGATCCATTCTGTGTCAATCGCGCTAAGGAAGAATTTATCAAGCTAACAAAAGAATATGTTGATGTAGTATTTTGTAACCTTGAAGAAGCTTATGCATTGACTGGCAAAACTTCCCCGATTGAAGCTTTGGAAGTTCTTGGAACACTTGCTCCTCTTTGCTTTATGACTGCTGGTCGTGAGGGATCTTATGTTATCGAGAATGGAAAACATAGTCTAGTTCCAGGTTTTCCTGTCAAACCGTTGGACACAACTGGTGCTGGAGATTCTTTCGCAGCAGGTGTGTTATATGGTCTAACTCACGGCTATAGTCCTGAGAAGTCTGCGCGATGGGGCAATTACGTCGCTTCTCGTGTTGTTCAAGAAGTTGGACCTAGATTGACTGTCAAATTGATGGGACGTCAGGATGAAATTTTGACCGGAATGTGAATGTTCAAAAATATAATATAATAAAATACTATTCTGATTGAAAAGTCAACTGGGTTTTGTTATTGTCATTCATTTGTAAACGAATAAATCTTTAGCCAGCCAGGGGCTTAAGCCCACGGCTAAGGATCCCGATCCACCAAACCATTCCACATCCAACAAGATATCTTCCGCATGATTGCTTCTCCAGCAATAGAAATTTCAAATTGCAATTTATGCATTCTGAGATTCTAGGATCAAAATACATAAATAAATGATAATTCCCATCACTAGTCGGAAGCATTTGCTCACATAAGAAATTGGGAATCTTGTCCTTTTCAAAAATATCAAAAGTAGATTGCTAAATTCGATTCCGCCATTGCTAAAACCTATTTGAATTCAATTATTTTTTGCTCGATTTCTCAGGGAAAATTCCGTGAATGGAATTATGAACAAGTACCGCAAGAAATCCAGATTTTCGACAAATCAGGAAGGATTTGTGAATCGTGCGAATGATGTTTTTGCATCGAATTCCAATACTCCTACCCAAACCAATGCAGCTATCTTGAATGGTTGCCAGAAAGGTTCTATCAGAATCAACAATTTATTGCTCTCCCTCCTTCTCCTCTCTCTTCTCCTGCTCTCCCTGTAACATTTAATTTTTTTAAAACCAAAGCGTTTTGGTAATACGATAATACCTTTGCGTTTAATTCAGATTTTACATTTAAATTGGAGTAAATTTTATGAAATATTTTAACAAATACAAACCTTTTCCGAAATTCAAATTTCCCGAAAGAACATGGCCTAACAAAACTTTGGTTAATCCACCCATTTGGTGCAGTGTCGATCTACGAGATGGAAATCAAGCATTGGTGCAACCAATGAATATTCAGGAAAAATTAGAATTTTTTCATCACTTAGTCGGTCTCGGTTTCAAAGAAATTGAAGTTGGATATCCTGCCGCGTCTGATACGGAATTTGAATTCTTGCGTGAGTTGATTGAAGGTGATTATATACCGGATGATGTGACGATTCAAGTCTTGACTCAATCTCGCGAAGATTTGATTCGCAGAACTTTTGAGGGACTAAAAGGTGCGAAGAAGGCGATCTTACATTTTTATAACTCGACTTCACCAGTTCAAAGACAAGTTGTATTTGGCCAGAATAAATCAGAGATCATCGCATTGGGTGTGCGTGCTGCTGAATTGATTCAGGAGATTCGCATGACAAAAGAGTTTCAGGATCAAAATGGCAAGTCAAGAATTCGAATCGAGTATTCACCGGAATCTTTTTCCTCTACTGAGCCTGAATATGCATTAGAGATATGCCAAGCTGTATCTAAAGTTTTTGCACCAACAATTGAAGACAAGATGATCATCAATCTTCCTGCAACAGTTGAGGTGTATACGCCTAACGTATATGCGGATATAGTTGAATGGTTCGGAAAGAATTTTCACAATCGTGATTCAATAATCATTAGCTTACATACCCATAACGATCGAGGAACAGGGATCGCTGCATCTGAATTGGGATTACTTGCCGGAGCTGATCGTATTGAAGGAACTTTGCTTGGAAATGGTGAGAGAACGGGGAACGCAGATCTTGTGACCTTGGCTTTGAATTTTTATTCTATGGGAATTGATCCGCATTTGGATTTTTCAAATATCAATAAGACAATTCAAATATTCGAAAAATGCAATAAGATCCGTGTTCCAGAAAGGCATCCTTATGCGGGAGAATTGGTTTTTACAGCTTTCTCGGGTTCGCACCAAGATGCGATTCACAAGGGTTTTCAAGCAAGGAATGAAAGGGAAATATCTGATCTTGAGAAGTCAGATAAGGATCAAAATACGAAAAAGGAAATAGATATCAATAATTTACCTTGGGAGATTCCATACCTTCCTATTGATCCAAAAGATTTAGGTAGAGATTATACTTCCGTTGTTCGTATCAATAGCCAATCAGGTAAAGGAGGTGTGAGTTTTATACTTGAGAAAGATTTTGGGATCAGCTTATCCAAAGAAGAAAAAAAGATTTTCGGACAAGTTGTAAAAGATTATAGCGATAGCCAAGGCAGGGAAGTCAATACATGGGAATTGAAACGTCTCTGGGAAAAATATAATGAAGAACTTAATGCGGCTGGTAGTTTATCATCAAGCATTAAGTGATTGGTCTTTCTGAGAGATTTGATAGATTTAAGAAAACAAAACCAATCCACTCAATTGTGTAATTTGAAATGGATTGGTTTACTTCTCGTAATTTTGCCTATGCCAACCTAACAAAACTTTGGTTAGCACAAGCTGTAAATTGATTAAGTTTGCATTGAATCAACAATGCCATTCAGCGTTTTACTTGGACGCATCGCAGCTTCGGTCTTCTTTTTATCGGGATGGTAGTAGCCGCCGAGATCAACAGGCTTACCTTGAGCACCAATCAATTCTGCGTTGATAGTCGATTCATTTTCGGATAATGATTTGTAGACTTTTTCGAATTTTGCCTTCAATTCAGAATCTTTTGTTTGATTCGCAAGTGCTTCAGACCAATAAAGCGCAAGATAGAAATGGCTTCCTCGGTTATCAATTTCGCCAACCTTTCGTGCTGGTGATTTATCATTGTCAAGAAATTTACCGATAGCAATGTCCAGAGTATCCGCTAATACTTGTGCCTTAGGGTTGTTAAATGTAACGGCTACATGTTCAAGTGATGCTCCGAGCGCGGAGAATTCACCCAATGAGTCCCATCGCAAATAACCTTCACTTTGGAATTGTTGAACATGTTTAGGAGCCGATCCACCAGCACCCGTCTCAAACAATCCACCACCATTCATGAGTGGCACAATCGATAGCATTTTTGCGCTGGTTCCAATTTCTAAGATGGGAAAGAGATCGGTTAGATAATCACGAAGAACGTTTCCAGTAACGGAAATGGTGTCTTTGCCCGCGCGAATTCTTTGCAAAGACAATTTCATTGCATCCACAGGAGAAAGAATTTGTATATCTAAACCTTTCGTATCAAAATCTTTCAAATAGAGTTCAACTTTTTTGATAATCTCTGCATCATGGGCACGATTTTTATCCAACCAGAAAAGTGCTGGAGATCCAGTCGCTTTTGCACGATTGTAAGCAAGTTTCACCCAATCTTTGATCGGAGCATCTTTTGTCTGACAAGCCCTAAAAATATCATCTTTTTCTACTTTTTGCTCTAACAGAACTTTTCCGGAGGAATCAATAATCGAAATCGTACCATCTCCTTGAGCAATAAAGGTCTTATCATGAGATCCATATTCTTCAGCTTTTTGTGCCATCAAACCTACGTTAGGTACTGTTCCCATGGTGGTTGGATCATAAGCACCGTTCTTCTGACAATCAGAAACAACTTCTTGGTAAATTGTCGCATAACAACGGTCAGGTATCATTGCTTTAGTGTCTGCGAGTTTGCCTGCAGGATCCCACATTTTACCACCATCACGTATAACAACCGGCATAGAAGCATCGATGATTACGTCGTTAGGAACATGTAGGTTGGTAATTCCTTTATCAGAATCGACCATTGCAAGTTTCGGACGATTGGAATATGTATCTTGAATGTCTTTCTCGATCTCTTTTCTCTTTGATTCATCAAGTTTTTGAATCTTAGTATAAACATCACCCAATCCGTTGTTCGGATTCACTCCAATTTCTTGGAAGGTCGTTTTGTGTTTTGCGTATACATCAGCAAAATAAGTTGATACAGCATGTCCGAATATAACAGGATCAGAGACCTTCATCATTGTTGCTTTTAGATGTAGCGATAGGAGAACGTCTTTAGCTTTGGCATCGGCAATTTGTTCTTCATAGAATTTCTTAAGAGATCGTACATTTAGTACGGAACTATCCAAAATCTCTCCATCTATGAGCTTGAGTTTGTCTTTGAGAATTGTAACTTTTCCATCATTGCTTTTGAATTCTATTTTGGCTTCGGTAGCTTTTGGAATCGTTATAGATTTCTCTGTTCCGTAGAAATCACCCGAGGTCATATGAGATATATGAGTCTTGGATTCGCTACTCCAAGGTTTCATCGGAACAGTTTTTGGATTCTTTTTTGCATAATTCTTTACTGAGAGTGGAGCGCGTCTATCGGAATTGCCTTCTCTTAGAACCGGGTTTACCGCACTTCCTAAAACTTTCGCATAACGATTCTTAATTTCTTTTTCTGAATCCGTTTTAGGTTCTTCAGGATAATCAGGAATCTTGAAACCTTGCGATTGCAATTCTGCAATAGCCGCTTTTAATTGTGGGATCGATGCAGAAATATTCGGTAATTTTATAATATTTGCTTCTGGTTTCAGAGACAATTCACCAAGCTCTGCCAAATAGTCGCCGATCTTTTGATCGTTGGTTAAGTTGTCTGGGAAATTTGCCAAAATTCTTCCCGCAAGCGAAATGTCTTTTGTTTCGATAGAAATTCCGCAACCGTATGAGAAGGCGCGAACGATTGGGAGGAGGGAGTAGGTCGCAAGTGCGGGTGCTTCGTCGATTTCAGTGTAGATGATTTTTGAAATTTTTTGTGTCATAGGTTTGTCCAAGTTCTTTCTATCATGGTTTCCAATACTTAGTAGTCAATTGGTTTTTGAATGTAAACCGAATCTTAAATTTGTAGATTTCTCAACAAAATACAATTCAATCAATAGACTTTCTTGATTTTTAAGATTTACTTTATGCTGGAAATTGCTTTAGAAATCGTAGATTTCCAGAATGCAAATATCGAATATCATGGATTCCATATCGCATCATAACCAAACGATCAAGCCCGAGTCCGAATGCAAATCCAGTCCATTCTTTAGAATCCAATCCACCATATTCGAGCACTTGAGGATGTACTAAACCACAAGGAAGTAGTTCCAGCCAACCAGAATGTTTGCAGACGGAACAACCTTTTCCTTTACAAACAAGACATTGAATATCCAGCTCGAAACCTGGTTCAACGAACGGAAAATATCCTGGTCTTAGTCTTGTTTTTACCTTTTCTTTGAAAATCTCGGATAACAAGGTTTCCATGGTATAAATTAAATGTGCGATAGAAATATCTTTACCAACAACCATGCCTTCAACTTGATAGAATGTTGTCTCGTGAGAAGCATCGACTTCTTCATAACGGAATACTCGGCCTGGAGCTATGATTCGAAAAGGTGGCTTTAAGTTACGAAGTGCACGGACCTGAATTGCTGATGTATGAGTTCGTAGTAGCTTACCGTCAGTGGTATAAAATGTATCTTGTGTATCTCTTGCTGGATGATCGCCTGTAAAGTTCAATGCTTCAAAATTGTTCTCATCGGTCTCAACTTCAGGACCATCCATGATCGAGAAACCTAGTGATGTAAAAATCGCTTCAACTTCTGCCTGAATCTGAGAGACAGGATGAATTGATCCTCGCTTATCCGATAGTTTAACAGGCTTAAGAACGTCGAAGAATTCTTGTTTTAAAGTGACTTCGTAAAATTCATTTTTTAATTTAGTCCGTACATTTTGTACTAATTCTTCGATCTTTTTCTGTGTCTCATTCGCTTCTTTTCCAAGCGTTTTTTTCTCTTCAACAGATAGCGAGCCCATTACTTTTAGAATATTTGTAAGCTTACCTTTCTTTCCGATAAAAAGATTCTTTTGATTATCTAGTTCTTCTTCATTCGCAACAGAATTAAGAACGTTTTCTGCTTCTGCATAAATGGATTGTATATCTTCTAAGATTGCCATGATTTATCCTTTTCTCGATTTCGCTATCTCAACTAACTCCGAATAGATTCCACCAAAGGCTCCATTCGACATTGCTAGAATTGCGACTTTCTCATCTTTGAATGCGGGTAGCATTTTTTTAAGTTTGGTCAAAAGGTCCTTTGGAGTTTTGCAATACACTCCGATTGCACGAGAATTTGCATGTAGCTTTGTGCAAAGCTTATGAACGTCGAGTCTTTTGTCCTTGGACACTTTTTTTGTATTGAATACTTCTGTAATAAAAGCAATCGAGGAACCTTGGAACGATTTCGAAAATTCTTTCTGAAATGTATCAGTATGCGAAGTAGCAGATCTTGGTTCGAAGAGACTGATAATTTTGTATTCAGGAAAAGCTTCTGACACGGCAAGTATGGTTTCTCGAATAGCAACAGGATGATGAGCAAAATCTTCCATCACAATCGTCTCGTGATCTTCGAAACGAACATCTTGTCTTCTTTTAACACCAGGAAAACTGATAAAAGCTTTTTGTATTTCCTGCTCTCTATCTGGTGTTATATTTAGTGCAACCCGTACGGCAGCTTCAGCATTTCTATGATTGTGCAATCCAATCAACTTTGGACGAATCGGGAGTTTATCCTTTCTCCAATTCAGAATCCCTTTCTTGTAGGTGAGTACAGAATTCTTTTTGCCTAGTTCATAACTTTCTGACACTGCAAACTTGAATTCTTTTGTTAGAGTTGTGAGTTCGCTTGAACCTTCCCAGAAGAAGATTTTTCCCTTACTTGGAACCAATCTAAGCAATCTTCTGAATTGAATTCGAATAGCTTCAAGATCTTTGAATATATCTGCATGATCATAATCTAGAGCTGTTGTTATCAAATAGTACGGTTTGTAGTGTAGAAATTTCGAACCTTTATCAAAGAAAGCGGAATCATATTCATCTCCTTCAATCACAAACCATTCGCCTTTACCTACCTCGAATCCAGGATGATTGTCTTTTCTGATACCACCAACAAATAATCCTGGCTCAAGGCCAAGTTGTTTTAGAATATAATGAAGTAGGAAAGTTGTTGTTGTCTTTCCATGTGTCCCTGCAACAACAATGACTTTTTTATCTTTTAGAAAGAAATGGCCGAGGGCTTGCGACATACTCATATAAGGAATTCCAGAATTTAAAATTTCTTCCACTTCTGGATTGCCTCGTGAGATTGCGTTGCCGATGATAACTAAATCTTGTCCATTTACATTCTCTGCAGAGTAACCTTTCTTAGGTGATAGACCCCAGTTTACCAATTGATCAGACATAGGTGGATAGAGATTCTGATCCGAACCACTCACTTCATGCCCAATTTCTTGCAACATTCTTGCAAGGTTTCCCATTGCTATGCCGCCAATACCTACAAGAAAAATTTTCATGGGCGAATCGTCCTTAGAATATTATAAGATCCAAAAACTATAGCAGTAAAAAAACTAAGGAATATAAAGAATTGAAGAAGAAATGATAGAAAGTCTTTATTCGAAAAGTCATTTAGATTCTTCAGTGCTTGAAAAGATAAATGCAGACAGTAAATAAATGCAATTGCAACCAAAAATAAATTAATTGGTGTCGGTAGTAGAAAGAAAATACCCGAAGCCGTAAATGGAATAAACCCAACTAACAAAACCCATGGTGGTGGAGGATTCCAGTTTTCTCCTGTCTCCCATTTGCGGTAGTAGACACGAAACACATCGGCAAAACGTATGAAGACAATCATTCCAATATAAATGAACCAAATAGTTGCAGCACCGCTTACGATCTCTGATAGATCAGCAATTGTTCTTTCACGAAAAAACTGAACGATTGCTTTTGCAGAATTGTGAATGATTTTGGATATTGGCGCGAGAAGACTTAACCATAAATGGAGCTTCCATAAGTCACGACCTCCAAGAACTTCTCGATTCTGAAAGCTCTCAAAGGCAAAGTGCGGACGAAAAAAAATATCATCCAGAATCTGCAATCTAGGATCGCCTAAGGAAATAATTTCTTGATTCGAATGCTTTACTATTTTATCTGTTTTTCCGGCCTTTGCCACTTTTCAGCTTTCCTTATTCTATCAGCAATATTGATCAAACGACTGACTGTGTCGTTGTTTACATAGGCGGGTGATTCTTCGATCAATCCAACTACAGTTCTGAGAACCGGTCTGTAATCTTTCTCGCTGATCGACGTCTTGGGGAAAAGCAAAATTTTATATTGAAATCCGTCACTAGTCCAGACTTCAATCGTAGTATCAAGATCCGATTTAGTCAATTCATTGGCTACTTCTAGGCTTGCGCCATTCGGTTCATCGGGAAATAAATCATATCTTAAACTTTTAACAGCTGAATCAAGTTCGTCACCGAGATTCGGTGCGAAAACAAGTCGAGTTCCTGTATTTCTTCGCCAAGAATTATTGCGTCCACCTTGTTCGTTCGGTGATGGAGAATTTTCAATCTCAACAGTTTCCGCCGAATTTTTAATTCTAATTTTTTGAATAAATCCTGTTCCTACATTTACAAGTTGCCTTTCTCTAAAGCTAAACAATTCCGCTTGAAACCTTCGAAAAGTATGAGCCTTGGTTGTTAGGATATAATTCGCATGAGCAAAAGATATCGCAGTTTTATCATTAAGTTCTTTACCAAGCAAAATTTGTTCTGGTTCTTTGGATTCCAAAATTGAAAAAGTCGGAGAAGATTTGTCCTCAATTTTGTATTCCTTGAGGTATGAAGGATTCGAATCGAGCACAGTATTGATTTTGAGTACTGATAGTTCGGTAAATAAATTCTTGGCATTGAATCCTGCCTCATAGGTAGTGTTGCCATTTTCGGAATCTTTTGTCTCAATTATGAAAAAAGGCAATTTCGAAAAACCACCTTTATCTAGTCTTTTTATTGTCAGAGATTTCTTAATATAGTTTTGATTATTATTGGAATTCCATTCTTCACTGGGAGGTGCATATTGAAGTTCATGAATATCTTTTTTCCAATAGATTTCCTCTGTCTTGTAATCTTGTTTCTCCTCCGTAAGAATCATAACAAGAAACATTCCAAAAATTGCAAGTGCTCCAAGAAGAGCTTTGTATTTCATTTTCATGAAATCATATCCTCAGATTTTCTTCTCGAAACTACAAAATAAGAACCGATCAAAATAATAGATCCTGGATAGAGGAACATTCCTATGACCCATACCATTAACTTTTGTTTGTCGGTTAAGTTGATCGTCTTGATCTCCTCTTTTTTCTCAGGGATTTCATTTAGTACCGAATTCTGATAGAGCCAAGTGATTGTTCCAAGAGCCATGCTACGGTTCATATTGTATCCGATGAATTGATCTGTTATCCATGATGTTCCCGAGAATACAGCAACTCTACCTTCTAATTTCGATTCTTCTTTGTTACTTATACTCTGAAGAATGACAGCTAGATTGAATTTTGATTTATTGGAATTGGAATCCAATTTTCCCGTACCTTTTGGATCTAGAAAAGTATCCGGAATTGATTCCATAATAAACTTAGATGTAAAATCAAAAGGTATATTAGGTTGAGTGAATGTCTCAAAAGATCCGACAAATGGAAACACAACACCTTGCTCTTTCTTGGGTAGTGATTCGCTGATTGGATGACTTGGGAAATCTCTTGCTACTAGAAATCCTGCTCTACCTTCAGTCTGCGAAAGCTGGGTTGGATTGAATTTCACTCCCGCTTTACCTAAAAGCCAATTCATATCTTCTTTGCCTTGAGGCTCTAATGAAATAAATACTTTACCATTTCTCTGATTGACATAGTTGAGAATTGCAGTCTGAGATTTGTCATTGAATGGAACTGTAGGTCCAACAATAACCAATAGATCCGCATCATCAGGAATAGATTCAGCAGGCCAGTTCTCAGAAAAACCAAGTTCTTTGATTTGAAAGTTAAGGTAGGTCAATCCAGTTACAAATTGTCCAATTTTCTCGTTTGTCAAATTTTGAAATGCAGTCCCATAACGTTCCCCGTTAGCTGACGTGAAGTAAGCTTTCCTTTTGGGTGTGGAGACATTAATAATTGCCGAAGTCAATCTCCGCTCAAGTGTATTGAGATCCGATTGCTCCTTTACAGAAACCTTTTCTTCAACATAAGGCGATTGTTCACTAACCAAGTTTTCTTTCTTGGATCGAACCAGAACCAATCCATTAGAGACTTGTCCGAAACCAGATAATAAATCGGTTTCGACATCTGCATTGATAAATCGAACTTTAATTTTTGATGAGGAGGCACTGTATTGATCTAGCATAATCTCTAAGTTAGGTCTAATCCTTGCTAAAGCTAGGCTCCCTCCAGGTCCATCCGCTTCCAAAGGTCTTGGATAGAAAGCTATGATTTCTATGTCCTTGGATAGTTCTCTTAGAATGGATTTCGATATGGGCGATAAAGAATATTTACCAGATTCACTTAGATCAAAATTGTAATTTCTCTGAACAGCTATGTAATTTACTGCAATCAAGATTGGAATCAAGATGATAAATCCGAAAATCGAGTTCTGCAACAAATTTCTCTTCTTATCCGAAAGAACCGATTGTGCTTCCAAAGACATTCTTCCAATCTCTAAGAAAACAGTATAGATCAAGAAAGCCATAGAAAGAATTACAGTCAGGGCAAGGAGGAACTCACGTATTTGCGGAATGATTGTTGCTTCTTGGACCACGCCAGCTTTTGCCGGAAAATCCAACCAGATACGCAATTGGAATAATAAAATTGCTGTAACACCTAGTCCACTGGATATGAATCGGGAATATTGCACATTGCGAAACCCTTGGACTATCACGCGGTATATTAGATCCGATAGTATGAATGCAACGGATACAATCAAGAATACAAATCGTACGGTTTTACTATCCGAGAAATTCTCAAACAGGTAGTAAAAGAATAATGCGAGTAAGCTTATGAATGGTAAAAATTTATCTAGCTTGGTCATGCTTATCATCCTCTCCATCTTCTCGATTCTAAGGATTTAATGGTTAAATATAAAAAAAGGAAAATTCCACTTAAGAAAAATACGATACTTGTTAGTGGAAGAACACCTTTTGCGAAGCCCAAAAAATGGGAAAAAATATGCAGGTGGAATAGAACTTTTCTTGTCGTTGCTTGGAATAGGTGAGAGAAAAATCCAGCAACCCATAAACTTAGAATGATCATCACTGCAATGAGTAGAGATACCATTTGATTTTTGCCAATGCTTGAACCAAACATTCCGATCGCATAAGTGAATATCCCCAAGAGAAAAACACCAATCGTTCCACTTGCAACAAGATAGAAGGGAGCTTTCCAATAAGAATACAAGATCACAGGAAACAATCCGTTAATAAAAATTGTAATTATCGCAGCAATAGTCATTCCGAATGCGAATTTACCAGCAACTAACTCTGCATCAGTGATTGGGCTCGTAAAAAGCAATTCAAGAGTTCCTTTTGTTTTTTCTTCAACAATACTTCCCATTGAAAGAATCGCCATTGCGATAATAATTGTTCCCATAAATGCTATGAAAGTAACAAAAGTTGCATCTTCGAAATTGGTTCGACCATTGAAGTTGAGGATCATAACAAATAAGGCATTGAGAAAAGCTGTTCCTCCCAGAACAACTGGCGCAAGAAATGTATTAAAAAATACTTTTATTTCTTTGAAGAAAATCCATTTAACATTTTGGAAATTCATTACTTTTTCTCCTGGAATCGGTTCATAAAAATTTCTTCAAGCGATACATCCTGCTTTTTTAAATACTCCATAGAAAGATTATTTCCTTTAATGGTTTCGAATACATTTTCTTTGAATTTTTTCTCATCGTCAACATTCACAAGAAAACAATATCCATTCCTATCTTGTTCAATGAACTTGAGTTTTCCTGAGCTACCGATTGTACTGCTAAGATAATTTTCAATTTCGTTCTGAGATTTTCCACTCAATGTGATTTCAAGCCCAGATATTTTCTCCATCTCAGCTTCTAGTTCATCCAGGGTATAAGTTAGTCTCAATCTTCCGTCTTGGAGAAATAGAAATTTATCGCAGGTTTTATAGATCTCAGTTAGGATATGGCTTGAGATAAGTACAGTATGTTCACCAGCTAGGCTACGAATCAGATTTCTAATCTCAATAATTTGTTGCGGATCTAATCCAGAGATTGGCTCATCCATAACAATCACGCTTGGATTACCCAATAATGCTTGCGATATACCAACTCTTTTTCTATAACCCAGTGATAGATGTCCGATTATGGAATTGGCAACTTTTGAAATTCCCGTCTTATCCATCACATTATTGATTTCTAATGTAATTTCTTCAGGAGGGATACCTTTGATTCTCGCAACAAAGGTTAGATAATCTCGAACTGTAAGCTCTTCATAGATTGGTGGAGATTCAGGAAGGTAACCAATTTTTTTCTTAGCTTCTAGTGGTTCATCGAAAATACTCTTACCATCTATTCGAGCATCGCCTGAACTTGGTATGATGTATCCCGTAAGTATTCTCAATGTCGTCGTCTTACCTGCACCATTGAGTCCAAGCAATCCAACCACTTCACCCTTCTCTAGAGTAAAATTCAGATTCTGAATTGCTTTTTTTTCTCCGTAACTTTTTGATAAATTACTAACTTGAATCATGAATGCCTCATCTACTTTCTAGGTTTGACGTTCAGATTGCCCTGTCAAGGACAAAAACTTTAGATTTGCCCATGTATAGAGTGAAGGAAAAACTATCAAAGTTATTAGAATATTACTGATCAGTCCACCAATCACAACTGTGGCAAGAGGTCTTTGAACTTCCGCACCTGGATTGGTTGATAACGCCATTGGAAGAAATCCCAAAATTGCAACGAGACTAGTCATTAGAATCGGACGAATACGCACCAAAGCAGATTCGCGAATGGATGCTTGGATACTGAGCCCAGAGTCTTGTAATTTTTTGGCAAATGTAACTAGAACTAAACTATTGAGAACAGCTACACCAGACAAGGCGATGAAACCAATTCCAGCTGAAATGCTAAATGGAATTCCTCGAATGAACAAAGCAATGATTCCCCCAGTCACGGATAAAGGAATTGATAAAAATAATAATAAGGAAGTTTGTAAATTTTCTACTGCCATCCAAAGCAAAAACAATATAAGTAGAAGCGTGATTGGAATGATAAAATACAAACTTTTCATAGCCGACAGGTAACTTTGAAAAGTTCCGTCATATTCAATTCTATAACCTGGCTGCAATTGTAATTTTGTTGTAAGAAGTTTCTGGATCTCATCTACGGCCGACATAACATCACGATTTCTAATATTAAATTCAACTAATACTCTTCTTTCTTGCCAATCATGACTTATCTGCGCTGGACCATCTTTTCTAATTATGTCTGCCACATCTCCTAGAGGTACTGTTTTTCCTGATCTAGAATTAACCAATAGACTCTGCCAATCTTGAATATTGGTTAGAGGAGGATCTTGAATTCTTAGAACTATATCAAATTTTCTTGCTCCATCCAAAATCTGTCCAATCGATAGACCTGAAGAAATCATGGAGGTGATTCTTGCTAGCTCAACTGAATCAACTCCAAACCTTGCCATTTTTTCTCGATTTGGAACTACTTGCAAATACGAGACGCCACCCAATTGTTCTATTCGAATATCAGTTACACCTTTGATATTTTTTACTATGTTTGCTAGTTCTTCTGCTTTTGATTTCAGAACGAATAGATCTTTTCCAAAAATCTTTATACCGACATCTGAACGTATTCCTGCGACCATTTCATTGGTGCGCATTTCAATTGGCTGAGAGAGTCCGAAGGCAACCTCAGGAAGTTCTTCTTTGATTTGCAAAGATATCGCATCCAGTAATTCATCTCTTGACCTCGTCCATTCTTTGCGTGGGATGAGTTGAATAAACACATCAGATTTTTCAATTCCCATAGGCTCCAAAGCCAAATTCGGCGATCCTGTTTTGGAAACGATACTTGAGATCTCTGGAAATTTATTATTAATTAGTGATCTCTCGATCTTTAGGGTAGTTCGAATGGATTCTGATAAGCTAGTTGAAGGTAGCCTTGTTATCTCAAGGAGAGATGATCCTTCGTCAAGAACTGGAATAAACTCTGCACCAATGAATTTGAATAGAATAACAGAAAAAATAAATACCACTAATGCCAAAGATAATACTTTATGCTTTATCTTCAAAGTATAGTCCAAAATTGATTCGTAGCGAATCTTAATCCATTTGAACAATCTTGTTTCTTCTTCGTGAGACTTATTGGTATCTAAGAAATAAAATGCAAGAACAGGAACGATCGTTAGTGTGAATAAGAAAGCACCTGATAGAGCATACAAAACTGTTTGTGCCATAGGAATAAAGAGCTTTCCTTCCGTTCCCGATAATACTAATATTGGAATATATACGACTCCTATGATGAGTTCTCCGTAGATCGTCGCTCTTCGAACTTCGATTGTGGCGTCTAATATTGTTTGTTGTCTTTCCTCTTTATTCAGTGGTCTACCTAGTTTTTTCTGTTCTAATCCGAGTCTTCTAGTTGCATTTTCAATAACGATCACAGCGCCATCGACCAATAACCCAAAATCTATCGCTCCCATTGACATTAGGTTTGCCGGTGCATTTCTAATTTCCATAATGATTATGGCAAAAATCATACATAGAGGAATCACAACTGCGATAATAAGTCCTGATTTAAAATCACCTAACATGAGAAAAAGGATTACTATAACTAAGATTGCACCTTCGCTAAGATTCATCATTACAGTCTTGATGGTTGATAGAACCATTTCTGATCTATCATAGAAAACATTGATCTTCATACCCTCAGGAAGAGAGGATTCCAATTCGTGAATTTTTTCTATAACTGCTTGGCTAGTCTTCAGTGAATTTTCTCCAATCATCATCAAAGCAATTCCACCAGTTACTTGAGAGGAACCATTTTTGGTAGCGGCTCCTTTTCGCAACTCATATCCTTCTTCTATACTTGCGATCGACTTAAGAAGAATGGGACTTCCATCCATTGTACTTTTTATATAAATGTTTTCGAATTCTTTTGTATCTGTAAGTAACGAATTGATTCCAATAATTGTATGCTCTTGATTCTTCTCGATATACCCTCCACCTTCCGACAAATTATTTGCTTGAATCGCAAGAATTACATCTTCAATACTAACTCCTAGCTTTTGCATAAATTTTAGATTTAGATGAACCTGGAATTGCTTTATCTCACCTCCGAAAATATTTATTTCCACAATTCCAGGAATGGTTTTTAGCGCGGGAGATATATACCACTGTAGAGTAGTCGTAAGTTCACGAATGCTATGCTTATCACTTTCTAAAGTAAACTGAACAATCTCACCTAGTGCAGTTGATAGTGGAGCTAATTCTGGAGTTCCATATTTGGAAGGAATAGATTTTTGGAGCTCAATCAACCTCTCACTTACCAATTGTCTTGCTCTAATTAGATCATAGTCTTCTTCAAAAACTACAGTTACCAAAGAAATTCCATATCTTGAAATTGATCTTACAGTTTTAATACCAGGAATTCCACCGATACCCCATTCCACTGGATAGGTTATATACTGTTCTAATTCCCAAGCCGAAAGGGATGGAGCTGAAGTTACAATCTGTACCTGTACATTCGTAACATCAGGTATAGCATCCAGTTTTAGATTTCTCACGGAATTGAATCCTATTATGAGAAATATTGGAATAAGAATGAGAACGATAATCCGATTATTGAGCGACCATTCAACAATTAAGTTTAGAATTCTCATTACTCGTCTTCCCCAAATGTATCTTTCAAATATAAAGATTTCAAAGAATAAACACCGGAAGTAACAATTTTATCGCCAAGAGAGATTCCACTTATGACGGGAATTTTACCATCTACAGAATGACCAATAGTTACCTTTTGTATTTTATATTCCAAATCATTGATTTGTACAAAAACACAATCTTCGTTCTTAATTTGGAAAATGGATTTTTCTGGAATATGCAATAATTGAGAACCTGTTTTTGATTGGATTCCCGATTGGTTATTAGAGTTTTTATTTTCTATAATGTTGGTTGAAGAGTTGGAATTTTCCATGATTGCTTTGCCGAATAATCCTAGTTTGATCTTTTCATCTGGATTATCTAAGGTTATTCTTGCCGGAATGGATCCAGTGATTTTATCGATGGAAGATCCTATAAATGTAATTCGTCCATGGAATTTATCATTAGGAAATGAATTCAATACTACATCTGCAGATTGCCCTTTCTTTATTGTGGCAAGATCTTTCTCATAGATTTTGCCTGTAAACCAGACTTTGCGTAGATCCGCTATGGTTAATATATTTGTATTAGGATCAATAACGGTTCCCGGTATAACAAATCTATTGATCACTGTACCCGAGATCGGTGATCGAATTGTTATACGAGTTCCGGTCTTGATCTGTGAATTTTTAGTTTTGTCAGATAGATTTGGTAAAGAAATTCCATTCAAGTTTAGTTCTTGTTCATTGGTTTTCCATTCTTGATACCAAGTGATGGATTCGGCTTCCGCATTTCGGATTTCTTGATCCGATGCCATTTTCATTTTGGAAAGATCTTTCAATCTTTCATGATTTTTTTCAGCAGCTAAATATTTAGAATATGAGCTTATATAGGCGGATTGGAGACGAGCGATTTCCGGCGAATCCATCTCAATGATGATTTCTCCTTTTTTTATTCTATCTCCTTCTTTTTTATGAATTGCAATCAGCTTACCACCGAGGCGAGATCCTATGTTCGCCATTAAATCTGGATCGGATTGAATCTCACCTGTTATTTCCAGATTGGATTGGTAGTTCAAGTATTCTGGTTGAATTGTCTCTATTGGCAATTTGGATCGATTGGATTCTGTTAATTTGAGTATTTCGAAAGAATCATCATCCAGATTTTCTAAATTGGTTTCATTAAAAATTTCACTGCTCGTCTTATCATTTTGATTGTCTAACGATTTCTGTTTATCAGAATTATTGAAATTACTAATAGAATCTTTTGAGTCAGAAAGGCATGACAGACTAAAATTTTTGCCTACGACCAACCATAAAAATAGTGAGCTAATGATTATAAAAAATGATATTCGAATTCTATTCATAGAATTTCTCCTGAGATAGTAATGGAAGCATATCCTCTCCACTTGCGCGGAGATATTCAATGCATGCTTGTGCATAGCCTGATTTAGATTGAAAATAGGAAGATTTTAGTTCAATGAGAGATCTCTGAGTGACTAGAGCTTCTCGAACTGAAATCTGTCCGCTGAGAACTGCATTTTTTAGAATATTCAAATTTTCATTCGTTCGAATCAGAATATCTTCTGGATAATTTGTCCAAACTTCCTTCCAAGATTTGTAGTTATTCCATGCTTTGATCGACTCGGAACGAACGGTATGGTAGCCGATCTCTTGATCAGCCTGCCGTTTTTTGCTCTCAGCGATTGCTTCTTTTATCTCGCCTCGATTGTCTCGCCAGATACGTAAAGGTATTGAGACTCTTCCACCAATCACTTGTTCGTTGAATCCATCATTTTGTGCATAACCAGAAATCGTTAAATTGGGAATTTTTTCCCTTTCAAGCAATCGAATTCTTTTTTCGGAGAGTTCTCTTTCGAGTTCAAGAACTTCCAAATCGTATCTCTGAGCTTCGGATCTGGCTGTATATGATTCCAAATCGTTCAAGGGAATTTGGTATATTGCTTTTGTCTTAATGATGTCTAACGATTTAGTAAATTTTGTTCCCATCATAACCGTAAGATCTGCTTTGAGGTCATCGGTTTTTCTTTTCGCTGAATTCCAGAGTGACATCATTTTTAATTTTTCCGATTCAGCAATTTCCATATCCATTTCAGTTCCAAGCCCATTTTTGAATCTGGTTTTGGAAATATTATAGATTTCTAGGGACAATTTGTACAGTTCATCTGTAACATCGTATTCTTCTTGACTTGAGAGATATGCGAGACTAAGGCTAACTGCATCTCCAATAATAAATTTCTCAAGAACCAACAGTCTTTTTATGCGTGATCGTAGTTCCGTATCCGCAATATTGATACGAATCTGTCTCTGCCCTCCAACAAATATTTCTTGCGAAATTAAAACCTCAGAGTTCAGTGCAGATTGTTGAGAAGAATTGCCAAAAGAATTACCTGAAGAACCATTCCTCATTCCGGAAGAAAATGAAAAGTTCGGATTGGTAGGGAAGAGATAAGATGCAATCTCCTTACGTCCTGCACTTGATTCAATTTCATACTTACCAATTTTGTATTCTGGGCTATGATTGAGTACACATTGTACGATTCTAAAGATGGAAATTTTACCATCACAACCGACTACTTCAAATTTTTCATCCGCCCTGACATTCCCATGGAAGGCAAATAAGAATAAGTAAAATAGAATCAGAAATTTTGAACTTCTATTGAGATTTTGACCAAGGAATTTCGGAATTTTGAATAAATTTGAAATAAATCTCTGAGTATATATTTGGTATTTCGTTATAGAAATATAGATATTTGTTTTTTGCATGGCTCCTCCTTAAAACTAATCTAAATTAGTTGAAAATTGGAGGAGGCAATTTGAATAAATGTAAATTGGAGAATCGAAAATCGTGGAAATTTTCTTCAGGATTCCTTAGATAAACCGATCCAAAATTTTTAATGATTATAGTTGGAATTGCAAATAGAAATGTTCTTAGTAGTTCTAATGTTATTAGAAGATAACAAACGATAGCAATAATGGATAGATCCCAATTGCCCATATCTTTCGAAAGACCTGAACTTGTAATATGGTCTATAAGAGTCTGAGGTTCCGAGTCTGAAGTCGACCGATTCATATCATGATTGTCACTGAGATAGCTATGTATAATTGCGATGGAATCCTGATTTGGATTGTGGTGGATATGTATTCCAAATGCCGGTGATAGAAGGATTGCAGCAAACCAGAAAATTGTAGAATAGATTAGAATTTTTGTAATTTTCAAATTTCTACCTATTTTCCAGATTCCTTTCATTTACTTTATTGGACTGATTTTATTTGCCTAATGCTTTTTTAAAAAATTCAAATCGATTTTGGGTATCGATCGGTGCTAAGTTTTCCGAATCTTGCTTGGGTGCTTTATGTCTTGGAATTCCAGGATTTCCAGAAGATGTACTAAATGCGGGATCCGATTGATGCCCGTAAAAGAATGAATGGATGACTTCAACAAGTGCAACTTCATTCTTGGACTTCAAAATTCGGATATCGATCAAATAACTCTTCGCACTATCGATGATTTCGAAAACCCATTCTCGCTCATTTTCTACCAAATCTTTTCTGATCTGACGAATGGGTTTGTTCAGAGCATTTGTTATGTAAACACGGATCTCCATTTCTAAGACGCTTCCATCTGTTGCAATGGCTACAACAGTGGATGTCGGATCGGAAAGTGGTGAAGATTGGATCTTGAACTCAATAGCTCCATTCCGACTGACAGCACCATAAAGTCTTTTGGATTCAATCTGATCATAAATTTCCAATGATCGAACCATTTCTCTCGCTTCTTTTACGCTCTCTCTAAGAATTGCTGATTGATTTTGAGCGAGTATGGATGAATGGAATGAGAAAAAAATTGATAAAATAAAAACGCTTTTGATTGAATTTATAAGTTTTCTAAAGGTAAAAACTCGATCTAATAATTGAGAAATATCCTTACTCATGTTATCATTTTATTTGGCTTCAAGGCGTGGACAAGTCTTAATTTTTGAGATTGTTGACTCAATTGCTTTTCTTTCTTCAAATTCTTTAGGTTTAGCTTGCTTAGAACTTTCGTTTTCAAGTCTTTCTAAGACAGCATTAAACTTTGGATAACAGTTGCTTTGGAAATAATCGTAAGCTTGTTTTCTTGCATCGATATTTTGCTCTTTGAGCAATAAATAATTGTAAATATCTTTTTTCTCTTTTTCTGAATGGTTGAGTGTAAGAAAATCTTTCTCACATTTACGAACTAGGATACTTGGTAAAGAAGATGAGTAACAGTTCGACGAATTAGAAACCATAAGATCAAGATCACTTGCTTTGAGTTCATATATGGATTTTTTGAGATTTTCTTGTTTGGTGGCCGAACTCACAGGTTGGTTTTTCGTTTTGATTTCCAAAAAATCTTTGATAGTGGTTTTTGGATGAAATGGATTCTCCAAACCTAGATCATAGGTTCCAGGCTTTGCATTAGAAGCATCAAGCTTCAAAGACAGTTTATTTTTGGAATCAATCTTCTTATCAACAACTTTGATTTTGGTTTTGCTTTCTTTTGATTCAAGAGTTGCCTCTGTTGCGTCATTGAAATTCTCACCTTCGATCTCAACAATTTGCTCGGGATCAGGACTGATCGTTTTCTTTGCTTCCTGAACTCCAGAATCAGCCGTCTTTACTTTTGGCGGAAGTGAAATTTCTACTTTTAGTTCCTTCCAGTTTGACCACACAACAGGTTTACCAAATGGTGAAAGTGCAGCCGTGCGAACTTTGTATTTTCCTTCTTTGAGTGAATCAACCGAGAGGAAATTCTTTTCCGTTTTCTGATCGATCACTACTTTTTCTGATAAATTTTTGATCTGAACTTGATAGCCCGATGCGTATTGAGAATCTTTCCAAGATACAATTCTATTTTTATAGGCTTGGGCTTGCATGCTTTCAGATTGCGTTAAGTTAAAAAAAACAATCAAAAGAATGAATTTAGAAAGTTTTTGAACAATGTTAAAATACTTAATTTTGGATAAATTAATCATTTCGATCCATCCTTGTATAGAACCGAAGGTGAGATAAATTCTATATCGCTTGGTCTGAGGCTTTTTAGTTTAGTTAATGAAATTATAAATTTAGCAGATTCTTTCCGTATCAATTTACTACCCGACATTGAAGAAACTTCCCAGATAAACTTTCCTTCATCTAATATAGATAAGTCGCTTAGTTTATAACTTGTTTCCTTTGTTTTGACTTGATGAATAGCGACTTTTTTGCCGGTGTTTTCTTGGAAAATGGAAAGTATATAAATGAATCCTGATTCTTCTTTGTTCCACTTAAAAGATATCGAACTCTCACCCGAGAGATCCACAACTGTGTCCACAGGAGAAATCAATAGCTTACTTGGAACTTTAACAGGCTCTTCTTCTGTTTTCTCAACTTTCTCGATGAGATCTTCGGCTTTATCAACCAGGGTAAAGTTAGCAATTTGAGAGGACTCGCTTGCTTTACCCGAAGCTGAGAAACCAACCACTTTCCAGTAATAGGTTCCAGATCCCAATTTTGTAGTCGGTTGAAGAAAATTTCGTTGGGTGGTTGTCTCAAAAACATTGTTTTTGAAATTAGAATCCTTTGCAAGAGTCACTTTAAAACTCACCAATTCAGATGAAGTATTCCAGATCAATATTCCTTGAGTCGCAAAGTTGGAAACTAACATTCGTTCGTTGTTAGGTCTTGCAATTGTCGGTGCAGAAAAGCTGTTGGTCTTCTGAATGGAAAAACTGCGAGGTTTACTGATTTTCTCAGGTAGATTCGCAGAATAGGGAACACATCGTACTCTCCAATAGTATTTCCCAGAAGATAAATTATCTACAGAGAATGAGTTGGTTTGTGTTACATGCCTTGAACTTAAAACTTTAAAATTCGATGATTCCGATATTTCTAGAATATAATCTCTCGTGAATTGGTCTCTGCTCCATTGAAAGGATACAAGTGGTAATTTTTCCACAAAGGAAATTTGTGAATCATTCTCTGGAAAACGAAGAGTAATATCTTCCTCTTTGAAAATATGAAATCTATAAGTCGCACTGGTTCCTTTATCCGAATTGATTCTCCAGTAATAAGTTCCAAGTGGAAGAGAGACGTCGGTTTTTTGTGAGGGAAAATCAAGGCTTTTAACTAGAGATTTGAATTGAGGATTCCTAGATATTTCCAATTTGATTTTGGAATAGTTTTCATTGGCCTTCCAGGAAAACTGAATATTCTTGCTCTCAGTTTGAGCAGGAATTACAGCATTGTTCAGAGGTTCGGTAAGTTGAAAAGGGATTTTGGTAACTTCTATTTTATCACCTGAGAGATTTGCTTGTTTACCGGAACCAACGGTAGTACTATTGCCAGCTGATTTTACTGTTGCGTTTCCTTTTTCAACTAGCATACGGAATTCTCCGTCATCACCTCTCTGAATATTGAGTTCACCATTTTGGATCTGAATGGTTTTATTCTGGCTTTGAATTTTTAGATTCTCATTGCCACTTCCGTCTTTCTTGCGAACCTGAATACTTCCTTGAGTGAATTCGATTGTTGGATCAGCTTCAGATATATCCAAGAAAAACATGCTGTTCTCATCTAGATTGATTTCTGTGCCATCATTTAGGCGGATAATAGCATCGGAGAAAGATTCGGATCGTATTGTATCTCCGTTGGCAACTGGACTGTTCTGGTCTAAGCTCTCCCAAACCATATGATCGCTTAACTTTCGTTGTACGGTATTCTTTTTGAATTCAACAGTTCCAATAATTTCTCGATCACCGATTCCAATTTTTTTATTCAAGTCATAGAAGAATAAAATGAGAAAAATTATAGCATTAAAAATTAGAAATAATAATACTTTGTTTTCTTTTTTCTTGTAGAATTCCATAATTTACTTCTTTGGTTTAGGATATCCAATTAAGGATCTCAGATCATTTAAATTTTGTGGACAATTTTTGTCATTTAATGCACCTAGCAATGCATAAATTTTTTGTGGTTTCTCTTTTCCCTTAACGCTTATTGCTGGTAAGTCGTAATAATTGAATAATTTTTTGGTATTGTTGTAGATGGACTCTGAAACAATTATATCCAAGGAAAGATCTTTTGTTAGTCCTTCCACACGTGAAGCTAAGTTCACAGCATCTCCGATCACGGTATATTCCATCTTCTCATCCGATCCAATCTGACCGGAAATCACAGGACCATAATTCAATCCAATTCCAATTCGAAGACTTGGTTTCTTAGCTGTTCCACGGCCTTGGTTGAATTTCAATAAGGCAAATCTCATATCAAGGGCTGCTTTAACGGAATCTTGCGAAATATTACCAGATGATTTTAGTGCGCCCCAAGTCGCCATGATCGCATCTCCAATAAACTTATCCACATAACCCCTGTTATTTTTGACACAAGAAACCATTGCACTCATATATTGGTTAAGGAACTCAACCACTTCTTCCGGTCTTAGTTTCTCGGAAATTGATGTAAAGCTTCTAATGTCGGAGAATAGAATTGCACATTCTTTCTTTTCTCCTCCGACTTTCAATTGCCCTTTCATAGAGAGTTCTGCAATTTCATCGTTTACGAATCGACCGAATGAAACTTTCAATTTCTCTCTTTCTTCTAGTCCCTGACTCATCGACTGAAATGAATTTGTCAAAATACCGATTTCATCACGAGTTTCCGGTTTTAATTCAAGGTGATAATTTCCAGATTCAATATTTTTGGATGCTGTAACCAAGGTAAGAATTGGCTCGGATATTCTTTTTGCAAAAAAGAATACAATAATAATTGCTAAGTTTAGCGCGGCAATCATGAGATAGATATTTCTTCTCTGAATGTTATATACTTCTTCGAACGCCTTATCTTCCGAAACTGTAGAAATGATTCCAACTCCACCTAAGCCAATTTTCTTAAAAGAACCAAGAAACCAAAGGTCATCAGCACCCTTGTAACGAAATTGTCCATTGTCTAGAGTGCTTGTTCGCATCTTTTGGACAATCGGTAGGTCAACCATATTCGCCCCAGAAAGAATCATACTTACGTCCGAGTGAGCGATAATTCTTCCTTCATCATTCACCATAAATGTTTCAATATTTCCAGAAGTTTGAAATGCCTCTAAAAACTTTTCCAATCGTATCATGGCTATGATGATCTTATTGGATTTATCTTCGGAATACGGAAAGCCTATTGCAAGAATAGGAGACCTAAAACCAATGCTTGAATTTAATAAGACGGTTGTATTGTTAAAAGATTGCTTGAATCGATCTTTATTGGTTCGAATAAATTCTTCTAATACATTCGTTGAGATTCCAAGATCTTCCAATACTTGAGTATTGCCGATCCGGACTCCAGGTTGGTTGGCTTTATCATAGACACCGACATATAGGATATTGGGATCTTCACGAAAGAGAATTTGTTTTATGGAAGAGTCAGTTTTGCTCTGACTGATGACACTCATTGTGACTTGTAAGGATTGCTTAAGTGCATTGATCTCGGATTTTACATTCAATGCAATAACTTCTGTTATCTTGATATTATTTTCTTTGACTCGAATCTCGTTATCTTCTTTGAAAAAGTAAGTTGCCACCATAATGATTGAGGCAAGGGATAAAAAGAGGATCGATGAAATGATCACCATCAATTTAACCCGAATTGTGAATCGCGATGGTGTAAAATTTTTATCGTTCATGTTATTTCCTTATGGGCAAGATAATTCTAAAGCGATTGTATTCCTTCGATCCACATCAGATATAACAAATTCTGTTTCACGAATTATTGTATCTGGAAATCCATCAACTCTTTCTAAGTCAGCGACACAGTACAATTTATATTTACCATTGTTTATATATTTAATGCTTGCGTTTTGTCTTGCTGGGGTTGCCGCAAGAGGAATCTGCCTAATAATATTGATTTCATCACTATGGAAAATCGCATAGTAGTAGCGTAAATCTCCTTGACCACCGCTGATACTCAACGAAGCTGCTGTCTCGGGGTAAATGATTCGAGACCTAGAGATCATATTCCCACCAATATCTGGTTCGTTCTTATGAGCGCTTAGCGCGTCACTAAATCCAACTAATGTCTGTTTGATTGGATTTCCTGGTCTTTGGAATGTATGCACCATCAAATTCTCTTTTATATTCATACGAATTTCGAGAATATATGGATCAAATCCACCGCGAATCTGCATATCTCTCTGTCCACCTTGAACAGAATAGAGTTGAGGAAACATTTTAGGAACAATATCTTGTTTAGCGATGTCAGAAGTTCCTGGAATGTAATTGTTCCTAGGAACAATATTAACCCCAGTTACGCGGCGGTTGTCGAAACGTGCTTGATCCAATAGCAGAGCACCATTTTGGACTCCCCAACCAGTAACAAAAGAACGAAAGTATATACCGGTGTAAAAATATTGCCTTCCGAAAGTGGCTTCCGGTCCAAGCTGAAGTCCCGCGCATTCATTAAAATATTTTGGATCACTGCAACTTATTGTTTCGGCGGTTGGATCATTCGAAGGAAATTGTGCACCGGTGCCATCGAAGAACTGTTGCATCCGGAACAATCCATTTTGTTTCTGACATGTATCGTTCTCTAAAGTATAGGGTATAGTACAGAAAACTTGTCTCTCGGTCGCTATAAAATCCCAAAATTCTTGAGAATCAATCGGATTTCTTATCTGAGTGAGTTCGTTGATTCCTTTATCAAATTGAGAGGAAATTCTTATCTCACCTAAATCAATATAGATTGGAAGATTAGCTGCTGAAGGAAGATCTATGAGTTGGTGATCTGCATCGCCACCTTCTCCTATATTGTCCAGATAGAGAGCACCAGTCCCGCCATTATAGTCTTGAAAAGAGATTGGATTGTCGGATGCGTAAGTTCCTTTCACAAGAAGCAACATTCGATTATTAAAAAGTGTACTTAAAACAGGAGCCGAAGTTATATCTTCAAATTCGTTGTCGCAATGTATAAGACTGGTGAGGATTAGAATAAAAAATGAATATTGAATAAATCGGTTTCTCATGGACGGACTTCCATCCCCATTATTTATTTTCATTCTGAAAGTGTAAAGAAAAACCTATATGAGAAGACTAACCATCAAGCCAAAATGAAAGAAATCTGCATTTTGGAGTCTGTATTGAGCAGGATTCAAGAGTCGGTAGTCATCATAGGGAGAAGCTAGCGGAATATTATTTTCTGGTGGAATATCCATGTTCGTTTCCATGATTTTGTTATAATCAAGGCGGATTCCAATTCTTACTTTTCTTCCTGCAATAAAACTCGCCTCCAAACCTCCATAGATTAGAGGATTCCAACGCGAAGTATTGGCTGGACGGGCGACCACATAAGCACTGCCACCTCCCGCCTTTAGAAAAAACTTAACAGGAAGATCGAGTGGTAACTGATACGCCAGTGCCGCATAAATAGGCATTGTCGTTAGAGCTCGTTCAGTTTGGGATAAATAAGTTGAATAGCTGCCACCCAATTCAGTATATAAAAAATAAGGCCATGGAAATCTAGTAAACAATCCAAAACCTAGCGAAGTATCAAGAACCGACTGGCTTGGTGATCCAGGAAAAGGGTTTGAAGCACCCAACCAAAATCCCACTTCTGGTTTTCTTTTATCTTCTTCTTGTGCATAGATGGGAAATATGAACAGAATCAATAAACCAAGAATTAGAATTCGGAAATTTATTATCATGAGAAAGTTGTAGGGCGATTAGACCAGCGGACTCCGAAATACATTCTTATACATTTGTTCTATCTCAGGAAATGAATCATAATAAGCTCGTGCAAAATACAATCCGTGAGCCGGTAGGGTTTTGCCAGCCAAACTCCGATCTCCAGCAAGGAGAATGTCCCCTAGATTTCTATCGTTAATTTTGCCTGTTCCTATGTCTACCAAAGTTCCTGTGAGAATTCGGATCATATTGTGAAGAAAACTATCTGCTCTGTATCTGAATTTGATTATGTAAGGATAACCTGGTTCTTGTTCGATTCCCACTTCTCGAATCTCTCGAATAGAAGATTTTTCTCTAATGGAAACTTGTTTTACAACACTTCGAAAATCTTTTTCTCCCACTAAATATTGCAGTTGATCTCGAACTTTAACCCAATCGATTTCTTCACGAATCCAAACAGCTCGATTGTCCCATAGAGGATGCGGGTTTCTGGATGAGAGTATTTTGAATTCGTATTCCCTCGACGAACAAGAAAAACGTGAATGGAATCGCTCTGCTACTTGCGTTATTCCAAGGCAACTCACTTTACCGCCAGCTAACGCATTAAGAGAAAATCGGAAGGTATCCAGTTCTTCGATTTTTTCATCACAGAGAAAATTGCAAACAATTCCAGTAGCATGCACTCCCGTATCAGTTCTGCCGGCTACATGAAAAACCAATGGATGGTTTTTGGGTTTGATGAGAATGTTTAAAGCTCGTTCGAGAGCATTTTGCACTGTATGAGCGTTGATTTGTTTTTGGAATCCGTGGAAAAAAGTTCCATCGTATTCGAT
Source organism: Leptospira sp. GIMC2001 (assembly GCF_028462125.1). Taxonomy (NCBI): domain Bacteria; kingdom Pseudomonadati; phylum Spirochaetota; class Leptospiria; order Leptospirales; family Leptospiraceae; genus Leptospira; species Leptospira sp. GIMC2001. Next base: position 601,522 of record NZ_CP115468.1, read on the forward strand.
GAGGATCGCATAATTAGGCAAAGACTTTTTACTATTTCTCTCCGCCCATCTCTTCGATCAGGGCACCGTATTCATCATACAATTCGCGAGCCATTTCGATGATTGCTGAAGGTTTGCCTTTTGATGATTTACCGGAACCATACAAGCGAGCGAGCATTCTTTTCGCTCTGATCAAAAGATTGAGTTGGTCTTCTTTTTTCTCTGCTAGTTGGCTCAAAAATTTACGAGTTAAATATGCATTTAAATAAACGACTCCATCGAAACCCCAGTTGTTGTCCGAATCGGGTCCAAGCATTCCTTGGATGGAATCGACTGGTTCTTGGCCATTTTGCATCAGTTCCAAAGTCATGCTATAGTAGATCGCAGCCTTTTTGAACATGAAGTCTCGTATTTCATTGAATTTTAAATCAGGGAATTCTAGAGTCAGATCATCAAAATACCAAGCTGCGCGAATGGCACAGAGAGCTTTCTTGGGAGTGGGAGCAACGCTCAAGCCACGTTTCTGATAACATTCGATCGCAAGTAGATAACTTGCCACGCCTAATATAATATTTCTATCTTCATTGAAGTCCAGAGGACCAAGGATTTTTTCTAAGAATGAACGTCTCTGATCGGAGCTTGCTCTGAGAGCTTCTGCTTCATTAGCAGCTAAGCCATCCCAATCTTTATTAAAGGAAGCATAGAGGCAACGTGGACAAACTGTAATGATATAATCATTGGGTCCAACTCGTCCGAACTTTTTGTTCTTTTCATAGAGTCTACGTAACTCTTGAGTAAGCTTGCCTGCGATCAGACGTCCTCCACCTTGGAACATTTGCTCTTTCTGATGGACTTCATTGCAGACTGGACACACCGAATTCTCCTTCGCTCGGAAGGAAATTTTCTTATTTTGGCTTGCGGTGGATACTGCCATCTGATATAATTCTCTCTGGAAACGATATTTTCTACAAGTAAACTGTCAATTCATTCCCCAAGAAAACCGATACTTTCTACAGGGAACCCCCGAATTGTTGGAAATTGGTACTGCCATGAAAAAAATTATACTGATCGCAAGCATCCTTTTGTGGATTCCGTTGACCCAGGCTATGGGTCAAGCTGTTTCTCTTAAGGCATACAACAAAAGAGTAGAACTCATTACTTATCTTCGAGAGTTAGAGCCCATGGTGAAAAATTTCCCTGGCAATGATCCCGAAGGCAATCCTGCAACTGCATATGCAGAAGAGGATAAAATGGGTCATCGAGTAAAAAAATATGAAGATATAAAGAGAATCTATCAAGAAGCTCTGCAATATTATTTTGAAGCAAACTATGTTGCATCATATCGTAGATTTCTCGAATCTCAGATTGCAATTGAGAAATTGACAGAAGAATTATCACAACTCTATGTTTTGCGTGCTGAAGAAATGATGAAAACAGCTATGGAACGTAAGAATCCGAATGATCCAATGGATAAAACCATTGTTGATATAAGCATTGAATATGGCAAAAATTCTTATATCCGAAAAGATATGCGAGAAGCTCGGGAAGCTCCTTTTGCTCGTAGGATGTACGAACCAAAGGAATATCATTATGTACTAAACCGTTATGGTATAGAAAAAAATGCAGAGACAGGATACCGATTTCTCGGACTTGCAAAGCAAGCAAGAATTGATGCACTCAAAGTTGAGAAACATCTTGAGAAAAATCAAAATCTAACTCCAAGACATAGAAAGTATAGAATTGATTTGTATTTTGGTGCAATCAGTTTATGTCGTGATGCTAAGGCAAATGCTGTAAATATTTTCAAATTGAAATATCCATATGATAATTATTTCCTTCAGAAGTCTGATGCGAAACAAGAATCTTGGAGAGATATGGATAACAATCTGAACGAAGGCGAGATTGTAAAATTAGAAGGAATCACTTATGATTTCACTAAGAATCCGTATATTAAGCACGATAAAAGAATTCAAGCAACCTTTGATGAGAGAATTCCAGCTGAATACAGAAAAGATGATGCTGATACAAAAGGTCGAGTGTATGAGAAGGACACCGACGGACAACTATTCTTGAGATATGATCATGCAAGAAGAGAAGAGTTAGGCGTTCCAAAAAAATCAGAAGTACAAAAACAAGAAACAACAACTCCCGCTCCAGCCGGTCAGTAATTTAGATTTCCAGCAGTTCTGTAATCTCCGCGAAATGATCGTCGCGGAGATTTTCATTTATAACAATATACAAATAAATACTATTGCTAATTAAGAATTAATTAAATTATTAATTGAGATTCAGCATAAAATTTCTATAGGAAGGAATTTTTATGCCAAATGGGATATTGACAATAAATTTTTTCAGGCTATTCTCTATATCTATAATTACTTAATATAGGATGTAAGAAATGCTTAAAGAAAAAACAAATAATCAATATTCTCTAAGAATCATAAGTTTGCTAATCGTATTCTTTTCTTTTTGTGGATGTGCATCGAGTCTGTATCCAGTTCGAACAGCCGTTGAAGCAAAAGAATCAATTGCAGTTTATATGAATAAGATCGAGTCAAGACCAGTATTGATTGGGAACTCAAGGAATACAGCTAAGGATACAATAGCCGAATTGGATGCACTCATGCCGATTTTCAAACAAAGTCTTCAAAAAGAATTGCATGGTGCAAAAATTGTTGAACCAAAAATGAAAAACGAACAGATTCTGGGTCAAAATATACCAGTTTATGATTTTGGAAATATCGGAGCGAATATAGGAATTGAATATATCACGGCTACAAGCTTTTCTCAAAGTATCGATTCTACAAAAACTTGGGATCTAACGATCAAAGTAATTGCTCGATTTAGAAAAATTGAGAATGGTAGACTTGGACAGTATCTTGGCAGTCGACTAGGTTATACCTTAGCATCTTTTAGCGACAAGGGAAGTTGTCCAGGAGCTTGTCCAGAGAATGCAAATTCTTTAGTAGAGTTAACTAACCCTGGTCAACATGCAAAAACTTTAAAATCTCAAATTCCTGAAAATGTAACGAAAGTTATCCAAGAAATAATGAAATCTGAACCCTAAGCTATTGGAATTGTAAATTGTGAGAAAATATAGAACAAGAATATCACAATAGTCAGTTTAATGAATATATGTTAGATTATGCAAGAAGGAGAACGGATTCGAACAGAGGTGTTCGAATTCCTAAATCAACAAACTTATGCAGTTGAATCAGACGATTTTTATAGGAAATTCAGGTAAAACTTTATCATCTGTGGGGATGCTTCTGGTTAGCATTCCCGATTAATCAGCTTTTCACTAGATACCTGTTTAAAATGCTGTTCATATGGAACCTACTAAAGCTGGAATCAATCTTAAATCCTTAGCAGAACAATATAAGTATGCAATTGATGTAGCAACCATCGTTTCTAAAACTGATACCAAAGGTCGAATCACTTATGTTAACGATGAATTTTGTAATATTTCTGGTTATACAAAAGATGAATTGATGGGCAAACCACATAACATAGTAAGGCATCGTGATATGCCCGCTTCTGCATTCAAAAATTTTTGGGATACGATTCGAGCTAAAAGAAGCTGGACAGGTGTAATTAAAAATCGAAAGAAGAATGGTGATCCATATTGGGTGAATACAACAGTTGTTCCCATTCTAGATTCAGATGAGAACATTCATGAATATATTGCAATTCGAAGCAATATAACTCAGATCGAAGAACAGAAAATTCAAATTGAGAACTTACACAAAGCGAGTAAGAAATTTGTGCCAGAAACGATGCTAGCCCTTCAAGGAATTCAAGATATCACGAAGCTAAATGTTAATCTTGGAAAAAGTCTTGAGTTATCTGTTTTATTTATTGATATTATTGGTTTTACTACTTGGAGTGAGAAAAAAAATCCAGAAGAAATATTCTCAGAATTGAACGAATACTTTTCATTCATGGAAAGATCGATTCATGAAAATCATGGGGTCATCGATAAATATATTGGTGATAATATAATGGTAATTTTTCAAGATCCAACTGATGCGATTCGAGCTGGGATTCGTATGTTAGAAATTTTGAATGAACTAAACGATGTGAGAAAAATGAGATCTCAAGGCGATCTGAAAATTGGAATTGGAATCCATACTGGCCATTTGGTTCTTGGAACTGTCGGTACCGAAAGTCGGATGAATCCGACAGTAATTGGCGACACAGTGAATACTGCGTCAAGAATTGAGCGATTGACTCGCAAAGTAAAACATAGCCTGTTAGTATCTGAGAAAACTATTCATTTAGCTGGCATTGAGAATTTTAATGCCGAATCTATAGGACGCATCGTTTTAAAAGGTAAAAAAGAACCCTTAAGAATATTTGGAGTTTATTCGGAACGCCGTTAGTTAGTTCTCGGGAAACTAGAATAATTCTTGCATGCCTGAGCCTATTTCATTTTTCTAAAAATAGGTTAAATATGGATCTTTCAGTTAATAAATTCATGGATCGGCATTTGGAAGGACAATCCAAGGCTTATCAATTTTTCGTCGCAAGAGTATATCTTAGAATTCTACCTCTTATACTAACACGCGCTTTTCCTACATTGATAGCTGGGTTGTACAACGGAGCTGTAGGAACTAAGGAAAGAAGAATCAACTCATTCTTGCGAGGAAGTCGTATGTGGGGTGAGACAGTTCAATCCATGACCAAGGCAAAAATTCATGCATTTAATGAATTGAATATTCCAGATAAAGGGCATTTGATATTTTCCAATCACGTAAATGAATTGGACTTTCCATTTGATTGTTACTTTATATGCAAACCATACCTTGCGAATCAGGTTATTAAGAAAACTTTGTTTGCATATTGGTGGATGAAAGCTATGGGTTCAGAAGTTTTTGACAACCGTAGCAATATGTCGATCGCTGTGTCGGTAAAGAATTTGAGAAAGGGCATAAAAGATAATTCGTATATTGTGTATCCAGAAGGAAGAAATACGTACAGCGAAGAAATCCAACCATTGAAGAAAGGAATGTGTAAACTTGCATTTGATAATAAATTGCCAATCGTGATTATTTTAAAATCCGGAATTGTTAGTTTTCAAGAATACCAGAAAGGCAATACTATTGGTTACTATTCATGCGGAATCGTCGATCCAACTCAATTTTCTGACTGGGATAGTCTTCGTGCACATGTGCAAGAGCTAATGGTCAAAGGAAAAATTGAATTGGATCGTTTAACGGACGAATTGCGAAATCAGAATAAAGAAAAGTAACTAAACTACTACATGGTCGATTTTCAAAGATTGCATTGTGATACTCTCTGAAAGATTTCGATTCGCTCTAAAAATTTTGATTTTATCTTTCATGGATTTATAGGAAGCCCAATCAACTAAACGAATCGAACTCTCAGGGAGTCCAAGTATTCTCTCGATTGCGAATTGCAAATTCTGACGAGCTAAATCGGCAAGATCGACGCGATCGAAAAAAATATCTTCCACTAAATAATCAAAAAGTTGTGAGATAAAATTTAACATGATCTCTGCTGTAAATCCTGCATCTTTGAAATCAAATAGTCCCAATTGCTTTCCATCTTTTAGAATTTTTATAATTACAGGTTTTAACATTTTCTTTCTTTTACTGATAAAACTATGACGTAAGACAATATTCGCAGGATCATTCATAGCCTCCATTGCGAGTATGATTGATTCAACATTTTCACTTTTCCATTCCATATTCGCGCGAAAAAGAAAATTCAAAGTTGCAAGCGGATTGTCAGTTTTTGCATCACCTAGTCGAATCATAAGTTCATCGAAACCAGCGATGGCAAAATTTTCCGTTACAGTCTCGAGCAATGCTTCTTTCGAGATGAAATGATGATAAAAAGTTCCCTTAGCGATTGATGCAGCTGATAGGATATCATCAACAGAGGTTCCCCCATATCCCTTCAGAAGAAAGAGTTCCGCACTTTTCTGGATGATACGATCTCGGGTAGTTAAGGGATTGGGATTTATGATAAAGTTTACTTGCATATGGAATAATCTAGAATAGACCGACAGTCGGTCTAGAAATTTTCTGGGTCAGTGGATATTCATTAGGAAAAAAAGTTCGCTTGTCCAAAATAAAAAACGTTTCAAGCTGGCTGAATGAGTATGAACGTTGCCAAAGGCAAAGTCGTTGGCTTTGCTTATCATTTACAAAATTCTGAGGGTGAGACCTTAGATGAATCCAAAGACCCGATGGAATACCTACATGGTTTCCAAAATATTATTCCTGGACTTGAAAAAGAAATGGAAGGGCTAAAAATTGGGGATAAAAAAACGGTAACCGTTCTTCCCGCGGATGCATATGGTGAATACAATGAGGAATTGGTCTATAAGATCCCTCGAACGAATTTTCCAGCGGACGAGGAAATCCAACCAGGCATGCAATTCCGAGCTGATGGTGAAGAAGGTCCAATCTCACTATTTGTGCAAGAAGTTGTGGGAGATGATGTAATCATGAACGGCAACCATCCGTTAGCTGGTGAGACCTTGAAATTCGACGTAGAAATCCATACGATTCGAGAAGCATCTGCAGAAGAAATGGAACACGGACATTCGCACGGACCAGGTGGACATCACCACCATTAATTGGTGTTCTAAATTTTAATCTGATGAAAAGCCAGGCAATCCAATTGTCTGGCTTTTTTGTTTAAGTGCCGTTCTCATAGAATAATTTATCATGTTTCTTAGATGTAAGGATAACGGAAAAAAGAGCCGCACTTAAGTACGGCTCTTTTTAGTTCCTGATTTATTTTTCAATTAATCAAAAAATCAAAAACTTAACAAACAATTTTCCAACTGCGAATTTCTGTAATCAGGCAAATTCTGACAGAATCCGAAAATTTAGGAAATTTCCCATTTCTATTCCCGTGATTAAAAATGTAATTATCCGAAATTTTTCTAACTAAACTATTTATTTTTTTATGCAAATACCGTTCTGTACATCAGAAAGGATAGAACGGAATGATTGTTTCAACAGAGAATCCCAATGTTTATAAAATCGAAGAGAAAGATTTAGATATATTTTCTATGTCAAGATTTGAATTAGAATTGGACGCTGTATTGAATTCTTCGAAAATCTCCCTGTATTTGGATTTTGAAAACGTGGAACAAATCTCTTCAGGTATTATAGGAATTCTTTTGGCTAAGCAAATGAAATTAAAGAAAAGAGGACTTGCAATCGAACTACTGCATCTTTCCAATTCAATAAAGAATATATTAAAGATTCTGAATCTTAGAGATTATTTTCTCTCTACAAATTGTTTATAAGAATAAATTATTTCTTGAGATCAAAAATAATCATAAAAAATTCTGATCAATTTAGAAAAAATACAAAACTTTGTTCTAATCTCAGTTCACCTTTTCTAAATTAGTAATAGGAATTTCCATTTGATACAATTCTTTACCATAAGTATTCTTGGTAATCAATTTAATGACTCGATCTTTGCCAATTCCAATGACTTCGATCAATCCGAATGCTCGCTCAAGTACAAATGATTCTTGGATTCTATGAATATTCGCTTCACTTTCTGTGGTGGTAGATATTCCTGCTGTGAGTGGGGAGACTGTCCAATCATAGATTGGATAAATGCCACCACGATCCAATCGACTTATTTCAGAATGGTGCCTATCACCCGATAAAAAAACGACTCCAGTAATTTTCATTTTTTTTATATAATCTAAAATTTCATCTCGATCATTGACATAGTTAGATAAATTCTCATAAACTTGCGCAGAATTTATAAACTGTCCTCCGATCACAATGAATTTCACTCGAGCACGGCTATCACTCAATGCATTGAATAACCAATCCTTTTGCTTTCTTCCTAAAGCAGTTCTTTCATTGGTGTAGTAGTTATTATTTGCCGTGCGAAATGTCCGGTTGTCTAGCATGAAAAATTCTAGATCAGACCAAGTATATGACCTATAGATACCCTGATCTGGATAAGTTGGATCTGGCCAAAAATCTTTGAATATTTTATCAACGTTTTTTCTGAACCCATACGATGAGCTTGCATCATTTGGACCATAATCATGATCATCCCAAATAGCTAAATGAAACATGGATCGTAGCATAGATTGCATTTCTTTTTTGCGACGAGTATGTGAATATCTGTGAATGATTCCTGATTCAGAATCCCAGTCTGCTTCTCGAAGGTAGGTATTATCACCCATCCATAGAAAAAAGCTTGGTTTTTCTCTCTCTATCGAATCAAATATTTCATAACCATCACCCCATTTCTTACCTGGTCTATCAAATCCATCTTCATTTACATAATTGCAAGATCCTATCGCAAATTTGACATTAGGTGGGTTGTCTCTCCATTGCCATAGAGGTTTTGTCTGGAATTCAAGTGCTGTATCAAAAGGGATTTCTTGGGAGTTAGCAAATATTTTATATTCATAAACATTCCCCGGATCTAGTAACGAGATATGGATTGTAACTATTCCTGTATCGGGATTGATTGAGTGGTTCTTTGTGAATTGAAATGAATTTAAATTCGAATTAGATTTTGATTTTGATTTTGATTTTGATTTTGATTTTGATTCCTTTTTTCTATATTGAACTTGGATTTTATATTTCTCTGACAGGTCCGAATCTATTTGTAACCAGATTTGCACTTCTCGCATACCAGTATATCCTATCATTGGACCCGTTACAGAATCTAAATTTATTAGCTTCTCTGCATTTATTCGATCAGTATTCAGTGTTAGGGGAATGACTAAGATCAAAATAAAGGAAGTTTTCTTTATTGTTTTTAGTATTTTTGATTTGAAATTGTTTAAAATTTTGATGCAATAATGCAATGATTCAGACATATCAATTCTATCTATTTTTCTCATGAGATTTTTGTCAGAATAGATTTATTGATTGCAGATTGATAGACATCGAGCATCGATTTTTTCATTGAGTAAATAAATTCTTTATCACCAGACATTCTCCATGTGATTAATGCACCTTCATAAATATTTATCCAACTTCTAGTAACTGATTTAGAATCAAATGAGGATGGTAATAATCTACGATTTTTCATTTTTATAAAAAATTGATTGAATAACTTTTCCCAGTTTAAGACAGCTCCTCGAAATTGATCTGCAAAATTGCCATCTTCTCTCGGAAATTGAGCCGAAAGCAATGCAATTGGACATCCTTGATAGATAGAAATTTTAGATTTGGTCTGTTGAATGACTGACTTTTCTAAATTGTCCAAGAAAATTTCAGGTGTCGAACTCTTTCGCAGTAAGGCTCTGAACCAAATCAGAATTTGAATCGCATAACGACGAATAACCTCTTTTCCTAAATTCTCCTTTGAAGGGAAGTGGTCGTAGAAGCTAGCCTTAGCAGTTAATGATTCTTGGATGATTTGGTTGATTCCTGTAGCATTATAGCCTTGGTGATAGAATAAGTCAGATGCTTTGATTAAGATTCTTACTTTAGGCGAGGAGTTTGATTTCGAATTAGTTTTTTTTGTAGAAAGTAATCGATTCGATTTCTGCGACTTTTTAGAAATCAATGGAGAAGGCTTCATAGTCCGAGATAAAACTTTGAAATCGAATGAGTCAATAACTTTCCAGACAAATCTGTCTGTTTTTTTCTTAAATTTATTGTAAAATTGTTTACATACAGACCGATCTGTCTGCTATATGGTTTTATGAAGCCTGAAAATTCTACTTTAGAGAAAGATGATAAGACACAAGTTGAGAATCCAATTTTGTTCAATCCCGATCCAAAATTGCAAAGTATAACGAATCATATTACAGAGATCCGAGTACTCTGGAGTCAACTTGATTCCAATGGGCATGTTAACAATGGCAATTATCAATTCTATCTTGATGAAGCGCGAATACAAGCTTTGGAAGAAGAAGGTTTTATGATTGCTGCAATGAGAGCTGCAAATGTTGGCCCAGTTATCCAGAAGGCGGAAATTATTTATTCTAAACCACTTGGCCATCCTGAAACCGTTCGAGTTGAGACCACATTTGCTCAATTCAAAGGTTTTAGAGGCAAGGTAATTCAGACAATTTGGAGAAAATCAGATTCAGAACTTGTATGTAAGGCTGTATTTGATGCGCTGTTTTTTGATTTTGATAAGAGGCGTCCTTGGAAAATGCCCGAAGAATTTGGTTCAAAATATAGAGAGTGAAATCTTAGATCTAGAAAGCTTTCCAATTATTTAAATGGAAAGCCTTCTATTAATATCAATATTCTTATCAATAATACTGTTTTACATCAAAGATCTTTCTGCTCTCGCAACTGCAGCTTTGCCCTCATCGATTGCCTCTTGCGCCCGATGGAACTCCATAAGTCCCATATAACCTAATTTAGGTGTAATTAAAACATCCGGAGGATCTCCTGCCATTCTACTTCTTGTAATTCGAACCTGCATGATATTTATGGACTTACTTATTACTTCGATCATAGAAGGTCGTTCGTCTTTTTCTTTATCTAAACTATCTTTTAGATCTTTACCCCAGAAGCTTGTCGTAATCCTTTCCTTAGTTGCGGTCCAGAATGAAGGTTCTTTATCTTTGGTTTCTTTTTCCGGATGTCCTGGCAGACGATCTAGTGGTGCAGATTTTTTCTCATCTATTAGATCAGGAGGAGGAGTAACATCAAGTAAGTCTGAATTGAGGTCTATTGCAATAATATAATTTGCTCCCATAGCACGGCATAACGAAACCGGAACTGGATTGACCAATCCACCATCTACTAACCATCGTCCGTCTCGAAGAACAGGAGTAAAAATCGCAGGTAGAGAAATAGATGCTCGGACAGCTGACAGCAATTTTCCATCACGAAGCCATACCTCGAGTCCAGTATCCACATCCGTTGCGACGGATCCGAACTTTTTGTTCAGGGCATTGATGTCCCATTCTCCAAACCTTTCACGCATATAGTCAAATAATTTCTTTCCTTTAAAAAGGCCACCACCACCTCGCAGATTGAGATCCATAAAACCAACAACATCTTTCCATTCCAGAGTTGTCACCCAAGCTTCAAGATCATCTAGTTGATCCGATGCATAAGCTGCTGCAACGATAGATCCAACCGAAGTCCCACAGATTACATCGGGTACGATCCCTCTTTCTTCAAGTGCTCTGATTACACCGATATGGCTCCAACCACGAGCTGAACCTGAACCTAATGCTAATCCAATTATTGATTTCTTACTTCGCATTCCCGTACCTTAGATTTCCAAATTATTTTTACAGTGTATTTTGATCAAGAATTGAAATCCAATTTAATAATTCGGAGTTCTAATGATTCATGATTCGCAGAATGGGAAAATATTTATAGATAATTATGCAGACTATTCAAGATATAAAATATTTCATAAATTCTCTTGAGATTATTTGAAGAGTTTATAAACTTTGCTGAAATGAATAGAAAGTCTTTTTTGAAGAAAATTTCACTCGGTGTCTTGATTGCGTCTATTCCTACTAGAATTGCATCTGAGGATAATGATATGCCAATAAATGAATATAGTTTTAAAAGTTTAAACGAAATTTCGGATTTCTTAAAAGTGAACAAATCCAACCTATTGGCGAAAAATACCAAAGGTGATTGGGGCTTGGGAAAAGTGTTCGCTCATTGTGCGCAGTCCATCGAATACTCATTAGGTGGCTATCCGGAGAATAAATCCAGAATCTTTCAATGGACAGCAGGAAGCATTGCTTTTTTCGTTTTTTCGTTAAGAGGCAAAATGTCTCATGGTTTGAGTGAACCAATTCCGGGAGCAACGACGATTTCCAATGAAACTTCGATTGAAGAGGGAATAAAACTCCTCGAGCAAGCGATCCAAAAGTTTCAGGTGGCAGAAGATGTAAATTTAAAGCCACATTTTGCTTATGGGAATTTGGATAAGAAAGATTATGATTATGCACACACATTGCATATCAATAATCATTTAGAAGAATTATCATAAAACAGATCAAATTTATTGATTTAACAATTTTGAATGAGGCAACCGACTTTTTATTTTCCTTTTAGAGCTAGCTTTTGTATTGAGATAGTCAATTGAAATATAAATTTGAATTTTAATTTCTTTCGATTACAAGAAATGTAACATCATCTTGAAAGCCTTTAAAATTCGGAGTTTTGGATATCATTTTCATTGTTGAATTGATAATTTCTTGAGGAGTGATTGGTTTTTTGCATATATCTATTAGGTTTGCAAAAAATTGATCTTCTTCTCTTTCTATTGCATTGCTATTCATGCTAGTTTCTAAAAGCCCATCCGTATACAAAATCAACTTATCGCCAGGTTCAAATGGCATCCAAGCCTCTTCGTAAATCAGTTGCGGCATAACACCGATTAGCTTGCCCTTAGCTTGAAGATTGACTAGCTCATCCGAATCTTTTTTTCTAATCAATGGATAAGGATGACCTGCGTTCGCATACGTGATTGTGTTTTTTTCTGTGTCTATGCAAGCAAAGAATGCAGTAAGAAAGTTTCCAGCCATTCGATTGTAGAGGAATGAATTCAATCCTGATAATAAGACTCCCGGTGAAGTATAAACTAAACTGTCAAATGTGCTCAGCATGGAATGTGCCATGAGTGCAAGAAGTGCTGCAGACAGACCATGTCCAGAAATGTCTGCGATGAAAATTCCAATCTTATTATCACCAATTGGATAAAATTGATAGAAGTCTCCGCCAATCTGATCATAGGGAATATATTCTGTTGCAATCGTGAGACCCTTGATTGAGGGAGTCTGTGCTGGTAAAACTTCTTTCATAACACGAAAGGCTCTATCTTTTTCTTTCTCAGATTGAGCAACCTTTCTAAACAGAAAATAATTCTGGAAAGATATTGCCAATCGGTAGGAAATCGCTTCTAACATATGTAGATCGTTGTGGTTGAAAGCATAACCGCTACTCTTGTTATTGATACTGATGACACCAAGTAGTTGATTTTCTGATATCAAAGGTACGGTAATTAGGGATTTACTATCAAAGACAAATCCCAAATCTTTTTTGTATCTTGGATCATAATCTAAATTCTGTATCAATAATTTCTTTCTTTCTTGGGCAACCCATCCTGCAATTCCTTCGCCTAATTTGATATTCAAATTATCTAATGCTTCTTCCGGAATTCCTCTAGCTGCGAGAATTTTTAAATTTTCTTGTTTTTCGTCCAATAAATAAATAGTGCCTGATTTGGCTTCGAGGTATTCTAAAACTTTGTCGAGAACCCAAAATCCAAGACCTCGATGATCCTTTTCGGAAGTGATTTTCTTCTCGAACTCGTATAACAGTGATAATTCGAGTAACCTTTTACTTAAACTATCTTGTTGCTGAGCATTGGTAATTGCAACTGCTGCGTTCTCTGCAAGCGTCTGCAGAAGTTCAAGATCAAATTTATCAAAAATTCGATCCCCACTTTTATTCATGACCTCAAGTGTTCCGAGCAATTGATCTTTGACAAAGAGCGGAACACAAATTAGAGATTTGGTTTGGAATCCTGTTTTCTCATCCCAAGTTTTATCAAAACGGTCATCCTGATAGGCATCCTCAAGGATTATGGATTTTTTTTCTTGGGCAACCCAGCCGGCAATTCCACGACCCATTTCGAGTCTTGCATATTGTTGGAAGGTCTCGCCTTTGTCTCCTAAAGCAATTTCGCAATAGAGGAAATTATCTTCTTTTTCCAAAAGAAAAAGAGAGCTCGCCTCTGCTTCCAAAAGATCTTTAGAATAGAGCATGATTAGGGACATAAGTTGGTATATGTCTAAATGCGAATTTAAGATAGCACTGATATGGGTGAGGCTCATCAACTTACGAAGATGGCTCTTGGGTAGTGATTTTCTGCTTTTGAGGTCAATAATATTCACTGATGTTGATAATAAATTATTGTTGGCATCCTACAAGCAAAATACGTTTGAATTCTCTCTAATCCTTTTTTCAATTCCGTCGATGATCAATAGAGAAATGCATCGTAATTATTTATATTGGTTTGGATTGAGCGGGAGGATATGATGGGCGACTGGGTTGAGGAATTATGCAAGATTTTTCAGAAAGAAATTATAGTTTATACAAATCTTTTAGCTATTGAGTTAAAAAAAAGAGAAGCTGTGAACAAAGCGGACGGTCGTTCCCTTCAAGAATACAATCGTGAGACATATAATCTAATGGTTGAAGCGTCTGAAATGGAACGTGTTCGCATGAGATCCATCGAAGAAGTTTACCGAAAAAATAATTTAATCATTGAGAAAGAAGCAATTACTCTTACAGATTTTCTCAATAAGATAGATCGAGATTCTAACTTTCAATTGAAAGGTTATGCAACTGAGCTAAAGACGATCGTTCACAAATTAAAAGAGTCTATCGTAATCAATGATAAGCTAATTAATACAAGACAAGAATTACTCAATAAAACAATCGAAGCAATGAAGAAGGCTGATGCTGAGACAACCTACACAACATCAACTAAAACGAAAAAAACACCATCCAAGACAAGAGCTTTGGTGTTGAATACATCGGCCTAGGAGAATTTTATGGGATCAACATTTTCAGGAATTGAATTAGGTAAAAGAGGCTTAAGCACTCATCAACAAGCTCTCCAGACAACTGGTCATAATATATCTAATGCGGATAATAAGCATTATGCGAGACAGCGAGTAAATATTACATCTTCAGAGCCTATATATGAGCCATCAATGAATCGAGCTCATGTCGCGGGACAGATTGGACAGGGCTCAGATGTAAGAAGCATTGAACGCGTTCGAGATAATTTTATTGATGATAGAATTATAGAAACTTCATCTCAGAAAGAATATTGGGCCAAAAAAAGTAGCTATCTCGGTCAGATGGAAACTGTTTTTAACGAACCAACAGGCAATACTTTACGCACTATGATGGATTCGTTCTGGTCCTCTTGGGAAGATCTTGCAAACTATCCCGAAGACAATGCACATCGTTCCGTAGTCTTGGAGAAGGCTACAGGTCTAGGTTCTAGAATGGAAGATGTTCATCGAAAACTCAGCCAATTGCAAAATCAGTCCAACCGAGAAGTGGAAGCACAAGCGAACAAATTGAACGGTATTGCTGAAAGTATTCGAAATCTTAACGAAAGAATTGGCAAAGCGGAAGCTCTCGGTGATATGCCAAATGATTTGTATGATAGACGCGATGAACTACTTCAAGAGTTATCTGGAATGGTAGATATAAACATCGGTCGTGGTGACAAAGATGAGTTAATGGTTTTTATCGGTCAACAGATTCTTGTTCAAGGTCAGAAGCGTGAGAATATTGAAATAGTGGGAAGCCCAGCAAAGGACGGAATGTTCGATCTAAGATGGGAGAAGTCTGGAAATGGAGTTCTTTTGAAAACTGGAAGTCTCCAAGCTCTTATGGAAATTCGTGACAAGGTCATCGTTGAGAAAATTGCTCAAGTAGATGCACTTGCAATCAATACAATGGATGTAGTGAACCAGATTCATAGAGATGGATTTGGACTCAATGGATCAACTAACCTTGATTTTTTTGAGACAAGATCTTTGAGTAATAATAGCTTTGGGGAAGTTGATACTGATGGTGATGGACAACTTGACAAGACGGCTATATTCCGAGTTTCAGGTAGAACATCGTTGGATCCTGATAGACCGATTGGAATCAGTGGATCTATCAAGTTTATAAAACCTGGTAATAAAGAAGAAGAAGTTCTAGTTCCGTATAGCGTAGATGATACGATGAATGATGTAATCAAGAGAATCAATCGTTCTGAAACAGGCGTTGTTGCATATATGAATCAGGACAATCAGCTTACTTTAAAAGCAACCACCGTTGAATCGAATCCCAAGCAAAGTTTTCAAATTCGACATTTAGAAGATTCCGGTGAGTTATTGGTTGGGATGAGCGGAATCCTATTTGGTTCTGGAGCAGCCGGTGCATTTGATTCTAATCGTCTGAGTGAAATAAATAAATTCCAATCTTTGCCAGAAGATATTGCTCTTACTCCTCACTATCATCCATCATCATTTTTCAAAATGAGTGCGGCAGTATTGAACAACCCAGCGAATCTTGCCGCAGCTCGTGGTAAAGATGTAGGTGGAACAGGTGATTACAATTCGCCGAATGGCCACAAAGATGGAAGCAATGCCTTACTAATTGCAGCGTCACTAAGAGAGAAGCCAGTGATGTTTGATTATTCGAAGACGACGGATGATTTTTACAATTCACTTATATCTAAGCTAGGAACAGAAGCAAGTGAAGCCAATCAAGAAGTTGCAACTCAATCGGATCTTATGGTTGAGTTGGAAAATATGCGTCAATCTGTAATGGGTGTTAACCTAGATGAGGAAATGGCGAATATGGTTCAATTTCAACATTCATACAATGCAGCAGCCAAAATGCTTCAGACTATGAATGAGATGTTAGAAACGATAATAAATAGATTGGGAGCGTAATCTTATGATTCGTATCACAAATATGATGCAAAATAATAGCTTGATACGGAACTTAAACCGTCATCAGGTGAATTTTGATTCAACACAGAATCAATTAGCAACAGGATTAAAAATTCAGAGACCTTCTGATGATCCAAGTGTTGCAACCAATCAGATGTTCTTTCGTTCAAGGTTGAATGAGCTGAATCAATTTGAAGAAAATATTACGGACGGATACCAAAGATTAAAACATATCGATGGTGTTCTGGATCGAATGGGTGAAATTTTTCAAAGAGCTAGAGTACTTGCCGTTCAAGCAGCTAACGGTATCTATCAAGGTGATAAAGGTTTTGAACTCGAAGTAGCGATTGGTAAAGAAATTGATCAACATCTTCGAGCTATGGTTGATCTTGCGAACTCAAGAGATGCGACCGGACAACCAGTGTTTGGTGGACATGTAATCGAGAGACCACCATTTGAGCCAATAGAATCCAAAATCAAAGGTCTTGAAGGTCTAGAACTTAAGAATCAATACATTGGGGTTCAGTATCGAGGTGATATTGGCGAACAATTGAGAGAGATCGAAAAAGGTGAATACATTCCCGTGACGGTTCCTGGAAACAAAGTGTTCTGGGGAACCAATATGAGTGTTACTTCTAAAGTCGATAACTCTGGTTATGTGGCAACATCAGATCAGAAATTTAAAATTGATGGAGTCGAGATTCATGTATCGGTCGGCGATACAATCGATGATGTGATCGATAAAATTAACAATTCTCCTTTGGAAGTAAAAGCCAATAAACTTGCCCAAGATAATATTTCTTTAACGAGTACAAGTCCGCATCAGATCTGGGTAGAAGATATGGGTGACGGAACCGTACTAAAAGATATCGGATTGATTGACGCAACTGATTCCGAGCCACCGAATAATTATTCGAAATCTGCTACTGTTACTGGACTATCAACTTTTGATGTTTTAATTCAGTTTAGAAATGATTTATTGCAAAAAGACCAAGAAAGAATTGGCGGTCGAGATTTAGGTGACTTAGATCTTGCTCTTGAAAACATTCTTCGTTATAGATCTGAGGTTGGTGCTCGGATGAACCGACTGGAACAACATGAACAGAGAGTAGCAGGTGACAAATCTTATATGACTGAACTACTTGCTAAGAATGAAGGAATCGATTTTCCAGAGACCATAATGAATTTGAAATGGCTTGAGACGATTCATCAATACGCACTCAATGTTGGATCTAAAGTAATTAAACCTACTCTAATGGATTTTTTAAGGTAAAAGGGGAATTATAAATTTTGTTGGATCTACTTTCTAAGCCATTTGGTAAAATACAAATCTATCCGGAACAAATATTAGAATTTCCTGATGGATTGCTAGGATTTGAAAATTACAATGAATTTGCTTTAATTGAAGAGAATGAAGAGTCTCCTTTTAAATGGTTACAGTCTGTCCGTGAACAAAGCCTAGCTTTTATTGTGATTCAACCAGAACTTTTCATTGATGATTATAAACCATTGATACCTGAAGACGAATTATTGAGCATGGATTTAAAATCTGTTGATGAAGGATTGAAATTCGTAATTGTCACGATTCCTGTAGAAAATCCTCAAGCGATGACAGCCAATCTCCAAGGACCAATCATAATCAATAAGAAAACATCAAAAGCTAAACAATTTATTTCTAGAGATGATAGGCATCCCGTTCGTTACAAAATGCTAGAAGGAAAGGATTGATTAAATGTTAGTCTTAGCCAGACGAATCAATCAATCCATAATGATTGGCGATGAAGTAGAAATATTCGTCGTCGATATAAAGGGTGACCAAGTTAAGATTGGAATCAAAGCTCCTAAAAATGTTAGTGTTCATCGCACGGAAGTCTATCAAGAAATCCAAGATGAGAATCGTAAGGCAGCAACAACTACAATTTTGCCACAACAACTGAAAGAATTAGGGAATAAATTTAAGAAAAAAAATGACTCCAATCCTTAGATTGGAATCTTAGTTGGAATAACGGAAGCGATTATTAGATTATGGTAATATTAAGAATAATAGAGCAACAGTTCCAAATATTCCTTCGCCAAGATATGATTTAGATTTCTCACCTTCCTCCGAAGCAACTTCTTTCTCTTCGGGCTCGGGATCAGGTTGCATGATTCGTGTAAAAAAACCTTTTTCTTCTTTCTTCGCATCGGCAAGCCATACAGTTTCACCTGCGGTAACGGTTACATCCCGAGTTCTAAATTTTTTGTTGGTTCCATCTTCAAAATCTACACTTACAACACCGTCTGCAGTTGTAGATTTAACATTTTCAAATACAGTTCCCGTTTTGTTAATCTTTACTGAATCAGCAGAAACTGGCAGATAAATCATCAATGTTATGAATAATAATACAATTTTGAATCGATTTTTCATATAAAAACTCCTGCTTCAATTGTAATTGAGAGTAGGTATCCATGAACAAGGAGATTTTGGGCTGGATTGTTACAATCTCGTTAAAATTCTGAGATTAATCGATTGTTTTTCCCTGAATTGATAGTGGGTAAATATTCCAAAAATAAGAAAAAGATATATAGCTATTTAATCTCGATTACTTCAGTACATACTTTCTCTAGAAAAGTTAAGTCATGACTTACAACTATTAGGGACTTATCCCAATTAGAAAACATTCTCTCAATGCTTTCCAATGTAAATATATCTAAATAGTTCGTGGGTTCATCCAGTATCCAAATTTTAGGCTTAGTCAAAATTCCCCAAGAAATTTCCAACTTTTTCCATTGCCCAGGACTTAATTCGGAAAGTATTTTACGATTCACGGCGTCCATTTGAAAAAAATGGACTATTGAGTTGAATTCACTCTTAATAAAATTCGGGAGATTTGTTATCTTTTCTATGAGTTCTTGCTTTTCTTTAGCATTCATTACTTGACGCATATAGTAAATTTCTTTCTCATCAAACATTTCTTCTCTATTACCAGGTTTTTGATTAAATTTATTTTTACATTGATCATATATGAAGTTTAACAATGTCGATTTTCCCGAACCATTCCTTCCTCGAATTCCCAACCTACTGCTAGATGTTAAGTGGATAGGTGGAATATTGATATTCATATATTCTAGATTTAGATTTTGTTTAGCTAAATTCAAGATGCTTTGATTTTTTTGATGGTCATCCTGTTCTGGTTGATAAAATAATTCGGGTTTAGATAAATTTCCTCGAGCCTTTTTCAACGTCAATAATGAGTCTTCTAATTTTTTATCCATCTGTGACTTAATTTTTCCAGCTTTACCATCTTTACCTGATACAATTGCCAGCCCTAATTTTGCTCGACCATCATTGTCATTTTTATCTAACTTAGAGCCTGATCTTTTTTGGATTGCCTGACTGGCAATTATTTTTCTGCGTGAATATTCTTTTGAGAGTCTATCGTGATTGTACTTAGCTATTTCCCATTCTTTATTTGATCTTATTCTTTCATTTTGACTTAATATTAAGTAATTGGAATAGTTCCCAGAATATACCTTTCCCGTGCCTTCTTTCAAAATATATATCTGATAAACTAAAAAATTTAATAGTTCCCTATCGTGGGATATGAGAATTCCAACGCCAGTATAATCAATTAGAGCTTTTTGTATTATAATTCTTGAATACTCATCTAGATGATTTGTAGGTTCATCTAGGATTAATAAAGGAGGATTTAGAAAAAGAGCAATTCCAATTTGGATTCTGCGCTTTTCTCCAAATGACAAACAATCTATTTTTTCGAAATGGCTCCAGTTTATATCTAACTTTGATTTTATGATACCGGACGGGCTTGAACTATCGCAAAGAAATTCATAGAATTCATCAGTATCGATTGAGTCTATTTGTTGGAGGTAATAGTTACTAGAAATTCCGCGAATGTAACCTCGATAGTTGCTATAAAGTCCAGCTATTGTTTTCGCAAGTAAAGTTTTGCCAGAACCATTCGGACCGATAATTCCAGTCCATCCTGGAATAAAATTACATTCAATACCATGTAGTAGAACATCGCTTGTATCAGGAAAATAGAGTTGTTCGAGTTGAATCGAGAGCATTGGAACCTCCAAACGTTTAAGTTGAGAGTCGCGACAGTGCCCATTTAGGTGGTTGAAATTATGAGCGAATCTGTCGAATTAATTCCACATGCTGAAATTATAATGTTAAACTAAGATTTTAAGTCAATCACAAATATACATATTCAATGCAAATTCTGTAAAATTATGCTAAATAAATATATCAAGTACTAAAATCTCAGTTTCACTGCGCAAATTTCTATTCATTCTCCTTCTCATCATACAACATAAAAGGTGGTTTCGCGATCGCTTGAGATGCGATAAAAAGTAACATCATTTCGTTGTCGTCTGAAGCGATTCGATTTGAGTGAATAACACCGCATCCTTTGCAACGATGAAGGATTGCCCATTCTTGCTTACGAACCCAGATTGAAATTGGTTCCATCACACTGCCACAATTAGCTGATCGATCTCCTGGTGAGAGATCAACATGCAGAGAGTGAAGACAATTTGGACAATGATTCCTCTGCTTCGATCCTGAATATGGGATACCCACCATCATACCACAGTTTACACAGCGAAACTCAGCCTTAGCTTGGGTATTTCGAAAGTTAACTTTTACAGGCTTTTGATAATCCTCTTCTTCGTGATCATCGAACTGTTTTCGTTTGGTTATTTTTTGAAAATGGGAATTAAGATGGTTAAATACTTTGTCTTTCATCCTTACATCCGCGGCAACGGAAAAAGTGCACGAGGGCACAGAACTAGTATTATCTAGCTATAGGATGTAGTTGGTTAGTAAAAGAATTCGTTTAGGAAAAGTTGGAGCATGCCGATTGTTGCTATAAATTTACAACCGACCTCAACGGTTCAGCTAAAAACCAACTTATTTACACAATGGGTGATAACAAAGTTAACATATATTTCAATCCAATAATTATGATTAGATATTGTCAATAAAATTCTGATACTCCTCCTTCAAAGATTTGTTTTTTGGGGATAAAATTGGGCTTGCAGCCAACCAAGGGATCTGAATATTTAAGGGAAATGAACACACCTAGTACAGATTGGAAAGAAATTATATCTCCCGAAGAGCCAGCCAAACATGCAAAGCATGCAAAAATAATAACTATCCTTCAGAAGAAAATGTCCAAAGAATTTGGAGTCGGTCGAGGATTGCATAGAAAACAGATTCTTGCGCTCAGAGCTGAGTTTAAAGTTTTAGATAGTATTCCTGAATATGCTAAGGTAGGATTGTTCAAAACTGCCGGAACTTTTGAAACATGGATTCGACTTTCGAACGGAAGTCTGCGAGTTCAATCAGATAAAATGCCTGATGTTAGAGGTCTTGCAATTAAGGTAAAAGGTATTGATGGCGAAAGTGCGTTAGGTGGTAAAACTAAAGAACAGGATTTTACTTTAATACAGCATCAAACTTTTAGTGTTCTTACTAGTGATGAGTTTATCGAGTTTATCGGCTTCGCAATTCAGGGGCCTTTGGGAATTTTGAAATTTTTTACAAAGAAAAATGGTCTGATCGGTGGAACTTTAAAATTCGGTCAGTTTCTCATAAACTTCTCTAAAGCTTTCCGAGGATTTGAGATGGAGAATTTTTTCTCGGCGGCACCTCTAAAATTTGGCAAATACGCATGTCGTGTTCGGCTAAAACCAATACTTACTGTTGTTGATTCAAGTGGAAAAACTATTCAGCGAAAGCCAATTCCTTTCCAAGGAGAATTTGCTGATCAATTCGAGAAGGCATTAAATCTTGCTGATGTTAAGTATGAATTCCAGGTGCAATTTTACCATTCCGATGACAAAACACCAATCGAAGATCCTACTGTAAACTGGCCTGAATCTGTTTCGCCATATATAACACTTGCCGAACTAACTATAAAGTCTTCCAATAATTCCCCAATCCTTGATCCGGAATTTTCTAATATTCTAGATAAGGATAAATTTGATCCGTGGAATGCTTTAGAGGATCATAGACCGCTTGGCGAAGTTATGCGAGCAAGAAAGGTAATTTACTTTGCTAGTCAACAAGAGAGAGCAAAAATTAAATAATTTATTTTGTTAAATACAAAGATTCTATTTGGTTGATTGAATTGCTTAATCTAGATTGATTTGTCGGGATATGTATGAAGTTTCGATATCCATTGATTTATAAGAAATTGGATATCGATTGGTAAATTAATTTGAATAGAGTGCTCCGACGCAGATTCCGCAAATTGCTGAGTTTGCGTTAGCCGATTTCGCAACTGCAATTCTTATTTTACTCAAGTCAAGTTTTAATGATGATTTTTCCATCTTGTATTTGGACTCGTCAAAGCCACATGCGTACCTTTTGTCCGGATTGTTCTCGTTGAAAATATGCGCCAATTCTACTTTTTCAAAACGTTTTAATGTATACAATTGCATCTCCTCTTTGTATTTTTTATCTCTTTAAGTTCGTGTCAATGGTTTATTTGGATTGAACACATCCTTTAAAATTATGATTTTTGCTTGTTGAGTTTGCATGTTTCGTAATAGATTGAATGTTATGGGAAGAAGTAAGAAGGGATTGGAGAACAGCCGGGGGCTTAAGCCCCGGTCAGGACACGAATTCAACCCCACACCAAGTCAATCCCCCAAATCCAACGCAAAATTTTCGAATCCTTCACCAAGCTATAACCTTGTAGACAAGCAGACAGTAGCGATCACAGGCGCGGGAAGTGGAATCGGACTTTCTACAGCACTCAAATTCTACAATGAAGGTTGGGCACTCAGCCTTTGCGACTTAAACTTAGACAATTTTAAGACATTGATCACAGAATTGAAGTTAGATGTGAGAAGAATTTATTTCCAAGAAATGGATGTGTCCGATAGAAAGGCTTGTGAGAAATGGATTCAGGCGACGGTAAAAAAATTTGGCAGGTTGGACTGTCTTATATGCAATGCGGGAATCGCACATAGGTCGCGTGCAGTAGATACAGATCCATCAATAATTGAGAAGATCATGGCTGTGAATTTTTACTCAGTCGTATATCTCTGTCATGCTGCAATTCCCTATATTCAGAAAGTGAATGGATCGATTGTAGGAATTTCCTCTGTTGCAGGATTCTCGCCCTTGTATGGACGAACAGGATATGTTGCATCCAAACATGCATTAGCTGGCTATTTGGAGACAATTCGTTCGGAGACCGAACCGAATATACATACTTGCGTTGTTTATCCTTCCTTTGTCAAAACTTCATTTGATAAAAATACCTTAGACGGCTCGGGTAAAATTTTGAATCGTGATAAGCCGTTAATTGGCAAACCACTCACTCCAGAATCTATAGCAGACTCAATATACTACGCTGTGATCCATAGAAAAAAGCGCCTTCTATTATCAAGTATCGCCAAGATATCTTACTATCTCTCACGGATTCTGCCGGATGTCTTCATGGCAATCATGAAGAAGAAAACAGAATCCGAGTTTATTAAGAGGTAGGAAGGGATGCTTTTGATTATTATTGAAATGTAATTTCTCCTAGCTTCGTTTTATCGAATGTATTATTTGAAGAATCTCGATCGCACAACGTTTTTCTTGCAACATTAGTTACCGCAAATCTAAAAACATAATTGTATATACCTGTTGAAGGGGCTGTAAAAGTCCCCGCATACACTTCATTGTTTGTAAAATTGCTGTCTTGCCCTGTGTAATTTGTTATAGAAATAAAAGTCCAAGAGCCGGGATGGTCAATCGGATTCGTTCCACCAGGCCCATATCCAAGTTCTGCTACGGTTGCGGAATTGGGACGCGGACTTTGAAATGATTCCGTAATTCCAGGATGATAAACTTCACCTTTTAAAGAAGGACTTTCTAAGCTACCTGTAACTACAAGTGCTCCTGGATATTCATATAGGCTGCAAAAATTAACTTCTGGATAATCTGTCGGGACTCCCGATAGCTCGTTACTCAAAGCACTTTCCCCACCAGCATGGATAGCTGTTACTCTAACATAGTAAGTAGTTCCTGGATTCAAGCTTGTTATTTCACATGTCACTGTTGGTGCAGTTACATTGCATCCCAGTGTTGAGGATGTTGAAATACTTGCAGCAGTTCCATAATATACTTTGTATGATGTTGCGCCACTGGACGCTGACCAAGTCAGTGTTAATTTATGCAGTCCTGCTGTCGGAGCGCTGAGTGTTGGAGTAGGCGGCGGCCCCACATTAAAGACACGACTTACTACCGCTGATTCGTTGCCTGCATTGTCACGAGAACGAACTTTGACTGTAACAGATGCACCATTCGGAATCGTATTAGAACCCGAATACAAAGTTCCATTAGTAATGTTTCCCGTTCCGTCGAAGGTAGGATCTGAGCCATTCGTTGTAAAAGCAATTTTCTGGCAACCTGAGGCACCTGTATCACTACAGGAAGATGTAAAAGTTGTTCCAGTTACATAAGGACCACCAGCCGCTGGGCTATCAAATGCAACCGTCGGCGCATTTTCATCCTTCGTTACCGTTGCAGTCTGTGACCCATAATTTCCAACCAAATTCACAACACAAATGCGAACGGTATTTGCACCAACAGAAAGACTTCCTGGATTTATTGATGTCGAGATTGGTGTATTTGCCGTGGCAGATGAGTTAACGTTCGTTCCAGTCGCAGTAGCTCCGTCCGTACAATTTGTTCCGCCGATGCGAACTGTGTAAGAACCAGCTTTGTTCGTCTGCCAATTGATACTTGCATTGCTGCTAGAATGAACATAAGTGCTACTAGAATTGATTGTAACATTTCCAACGGTTGTATCAACCGTATAATCTGCACTCACCGGATTCGAAACGTTACCAGCATTATCTCTAGCTAAAAATTTGATATAGGTCACTGCTGCATCTGTTGTAGATACAGGAACGCTTGCATATTGCGTGCCCGCCGTAACTGCACCCGTTGAACCGGTGATAGCTGGATTTCCTGGGGCTGAACCGACATTCGTGATATAAGCAATCTTATCACAGCCTGCTCCTGCGTCTGAACATGACAAGGACACTGAAGTCGCTGAGGCAAAAATCCCTGAACCTGGGGAATTACTTGCTACAGGAGCCGTGTCATCTCTTCGAATGGAAAAGGTTATAGATCCTGTTAGGTTAGAGGAGGAAGTGACACATATACGAAAATTTTTGATACCTTCACTAGAAAGTTGAGCGGCAGTTCTAGTAAAATTTTTAGACTCGTTTGCTGTAACAGTCAAGGGACCCTCGATTGCCGTACCATTTGTACAGTCCGTTGAGTCTTGACGAACAGTATAATCGCCAGCACGATTCGTTGTCCAATTGATGGTGGAAGAGTTGATTGCTCCACCATTAATACTCACAGCAGTCGCTGTTTGACTGGATATAGTAACATTGGGAACATTGGAATCAATCGTGATCGTCACTTCTGCCATGGCTGATGTATTGCCCGCAAGGTCACGGCAAATTGCTCGAATTAAATAGCTTCCGTCAGTTGATTGTGAGAAAGATGTAGATGCTTTGGATACGTAGGTTCCAGTTGAAGGAAAACTCGGATTACCAGAATTTATGGAATAGATGATATGCCCTGGTGCTGTGTTATCCGTACAATTTATACTAATGGATTGACTTGTAGAAAAAAGTCCCGTAGCGGGTGTGATGTTTACAGTTGGTGCGGTTGTATCTTGTATGATAGCTGCTATAGAAGTATCGTTGGCTGTTCCATCGCCGTCTGTATCGAATCCGACTACGGAGCCAGATGAATCAACAATCAAAACAACCGGTTGCCCCGTTCCACCAAGTCCGGTTGAAAGCGCAGGATTGCCATTAGGATTGAGATAGTAATCAGCCTCTCCATCTCCATCGATGTCGATTGCATCGGGACTTCCATCTCCGTTGGTATCCAATAGTAGAATATTAGGAACTCCATCTCCAGTTAGATCGATTCCATCAGAAATACCGTCTCCATTGGTATCAAGTAAGGTGGCAGTTGCACCTCCGTTATTGGTTAGATCAATTGTTGAACCTGGAGACAGATCCAATTGGCTTGATGATGCTGAACCGCCACCTAAAGCGAGTAGGGCAAGGGGAGATAGATCTAGAGATTCGTCTTCGGGAAAAATAAGACTACAACTGTTGCAGAATATTATGATGGTTAAAATTGTGATTTTTGTCATTTTCATTTTTGGCCTGTTTTTTCGGATTTTTTTAATAAATAAAAGTTTTCATAGAAAGTAAACGAAAAAAATAAATATTTTATTTAGCAAAGCAATTATGTTAAGGGTTAAAATTTAGATCATTTCTATGATTTGATAACGCATGAAAGTACGAAACGTACAAGGAGCTAGCGCTGTGCTTGTTTGTATTTAGCCATCCATATCAATATAACAAGGTATTTTTGCAAAATGGTATTCGATTTATTCGAGGTTGGTATAAAATTGATGCAAGTTGGAGAATTTCTGGGTAAATAACTTGAAAAAAATCCATAAAATTTGATGCTTGGGTATCAACAAATTTTTTACAATTTTATATTATGAGAAAAATACTTATAACTACATTATGTCTCTTTAGCTTTTCGGGATGTTTTCCTGCGCTGGAGAAAAGTATTTTTGAATTTCTTAGCCTAGTCCAGATGATGCAGAGTCGGTCTGGCGGCTATAGACTGCTTGTCCAAGTGAGTGGACTCTCTGGCTCTGGTTTGGTCATCCAAGTTAATTCGAGCTCCGACCTTAATGTTCGGGAAGACGGACAATATGAATTTGATCGAACCTTCAAAGCGAATGAAGCTTACAATGTTTCTATCCTAACTCAACCGAACGATCCTATTCAGGAATGTTCGGTGGCTGGAGGGAACGGAGTGTTCGGTTCTGGTAACGTCACTTCTGTCCTAATCAATTGCGCAGCTGACCGATTTGCTATCGGTGGATCGATCACGGGACTAGAGGGAATCACGGGAATCACTATTACTAATAACGGTGGTGATTCGCTTACAATTTTTTCCCCTAATGCAGAATTCGCATTTCCAACAACTCTAGTTGCTGGTGTTAGCTACAATGTTGAGATTTCTGCACAACCCAATCATCCTATACAAAATTGCACAATAACAAATGGTTCTGGAACAATTTCAGAAACTGATATAACTAATATCAATATCAGCTGCACTACATTAGGTTATCCAATAGAGGTGGAAGTATCAGGACTATCCTCTGGTAATCTATCGCTACGGCTCAATGGGTCACAGAACTTAAATTTATCCGCAAATGGAATTTATTTATTTCCCAATGATGTTCTAATTGGAGATGCATACAATCTGAATATTTTTGCTCAACCTACTAATCATATCTGTTCTATCAATCCTTCATCTGGATTTATTGTTGGATCCAAAATTACTGTAGATGCAAATTGCTTTAGCATTATCGACCAGAATCCAAGAAATCAAACTCTTCTTATGACTGATCAGTCTATTCGTTTCGTGTTTTCTGATTCGGTGAATGTTGCAAGTTGTGTGGGAGTTGGTCCATCGACTCTGGATCTAGTTGCTGGGAGTCCGAATTTTGTTCTGTCTACAACGAATTTTGCAAATGATACTTTAACTGTGACTCCTAACGGAAGCACTTGGAATACCGGAATTGGACGAACCGTTACTTTAGATTGCACGAGCAATGCAGGTAAATCCCTTGGTTCAACGGACATAGTCGTGACCTACCTTGTTCCATCTAGCATTCGCTATGTGAAGGATGTAGGCGGAAATGATTTGAACAATGGATTGTCACCAGCTACAGCCAAGCGAAATATTCAATCCGCAATCGATAGCCTTTTGGTTTGCCCTGGAATGGATTGTGCTGTGTTGGTTGAGCAGGGCGCCTATGAACCCAATCAGTTATTGGACTCGATTGTCCTGAATGTGGATGGAGTTTCTTTATATGGTAGTTATGTAGCGGGAACAAATTTCACCGAAAGAGATGATACCGCTAGAAATTCCAATATATTTATGGACACTCCTCCTCTATTTTGTAATACTGCAGTTCTTGCTAATCCATGTAAGGTGATTCATGTAACCAGTGCGATTACTAATAATACTCAAATCAATGGTTTTACAATCGGAGGAGCGGATGGACCGGTTACCGTAGGTATTTTGTTAGAAGGTGGAGCAATCATTCGCAACAATACTATCCAAGGTGGAACTGCTCTTACGAATAGCTATGGAATAGCTGCAATAAACTCAGAATCTATCATTCGTAACAATACGTCTTCTGGCGGTATCTGCAATCAACCTGGGTGCACTTCTGCGGGAATAAGAATAAATAGCACTGTTGTAACCTCTCACAATATAAAATTCAATACATTCAACGGTGGAGTCTGCACTGCCAATGGCTGCAGATCTACAGGAATAGAACTGGTTGCTAGTGCAGCAACCAATCTCTCGGGCGTGAATAATAATAGTTTTACTGGAGCAAACATTAATTTTGTTTATTTGAATGCTGAGAGTATGGGTTATTATGGTAATGGATTCTATGCTGGAGAATTGCATTCGAACAGCTTTATCGGAGGAAATGCTCCATTCAGCTATGGATTCTATAGTAGCAATGGATTGGCGATAAGTATTGGTTCTTTAACATTAGGCAATGTTATACGGTCAGGCAATGCGACGGTTGAAACTACGGGCCTTCGAATCACTGGTAATGGTGCAAGAATTGTAAGAAACAATTCAATCGAATCTGGAAGTATTACTTCGGCAGGTGCAAGTGCCAATAATGGTGCTTATATTACTGGCAATGGCAATGTAAATTTTGAAAACAATTTAGTTCGTGTTGGTAGCTCAGAATCAACAGGAACATTTGCAGTTGCTTACGGACTTCAATTGGGAGCAATTCCCGGAACAAGTGTTATCGCTCGCAATAGAATCATTATGGGAACAGTTACAGGAGTCTCAAATGGTTCTACAAATTATGGAATTCATTCAGATACTGGTGGACCATATACAATCGTGAATAATGTGATCGAGCCAGGACAATCCAATTTCAAATCTCGAGGAATCAGTCTTGCTAATCATTTCAATTTACTAAAGATTCACAACAATACTATATCTAGTGGTGTTGGTACTAGTTCCGGTTTAGTCGAAGTTGCAAGCTTGTTTCTTGGAAACTCAACGCAGATTGATGTCAGAAATAATATATTGATACTTAATAGCGATAGCGGAGAGAACGCATGTATTCATTATACAGGAGGAGGATTGACTTCCGTATATTCGAATGTGTATATGAATTGTGGAAGATATATGTTCAATTCAGGATCAAGTCTAACAACAATTTGTCCATCTGGTGTACTTGGTAATTCAGATTGCTCGATCACTCTCGCAGGACCTAGTTTTCAAGAAAACACGGATGTTAATCCATCACTCCAAAGTCCACTGACTACTCCCTATGATTTTCGATTCTCTGATTCCTCACCTTGCAGTATTACTCGAAACCCCAATGCAATTGCAGGGGTTAATAATGATATTCTTGGAAATCTTAGGCCTGGAACGGCTCCTGGAATCAGTTTAGGCGCATTCGAATATGATGGAGCATGTCTTCCTTAGTGAGTCAAGAAATTATTTAAAAAACTTTTCATCTAGTTGTGATTTGTTGACTTTCATAAGATTCTCTGTTGCTTCTCGCATAGAATCAAAATCTTTAAAATCCTCAGCTCTCAGAGATCCACAGTATTTGAAATAGATTTTCTTAGATTTTCGCATTGCTGAATATTTTTCATCGCTGCTATAGCCCATCATTCCACTTATAACGAATACATCTAAATCAATCTTGAATTTGTATGCGAGCTTGAGGACACCCGTTTTCATAGGTTGGATTTCTTCAGTGTATGTTCTTCTACCTTCGGGAAAAAGGAAAATTGATTTATCACGAAGAGTTCTCATAACATCCGATTTGAAATTTCGAAAATTTGGATTCTTATCTGAATATTTAACAGCTTCAACGATCCTTGCATGCATCATAAGTGGAATGATCCAATATCGATCAATGATATCACCACCTAAGTAAGATAACATGGAATCTATTTTCTTGGCAAGAAATGGAATGGCTACTACAAAAGGCACTTCTAAACTATTGGTGTGATTGCAGATAATAAATCTTTTCTTATCATCCAGATTCAATTCACCTGGAATGAATTCCAATTTTCTTCCAGTTGTCCATAGAAAAACTTTCATCCAAGCGTAAGCAAGGAAATTAATGGTTCTATTCGCAGATTTATTCAATCCCAATATTTTCAAAATATAAGATATGATAAGTCCTGGAATAAAGATAATTCCAAATAATGGTATCAAATAGCAATATAGAGCATAGCTTGTTAACATAATTCAAATCCTTTAATTAGCATAGATTTCAAATTTTAACAAATCACTTCTAAATCAATTTATTTTTAGATACTTTTTTAAAATTCATTTATAAATAAATTTACTCTTGTTTAAAACTAGCATCGTTAAATTGGATTTTCGATTTCAATTCTGATGATAAATATTCAATATTTTGTATAAGGATTTAAAAAATCTACCATCCTTAGAAGTTGCCTTGGATCAAATATCTGCTTGTCAAAAAATTGGATCTATTTAATCTGCTTGTTACCAAGGGGTAACAAAATATGTCCATTTTACTGATTGCACTGGGAATTCCCGTTCTCGTAATTATAATTCTTATCTTCATGGGAATCGGAATCTACAATGGTCTCATTGAATATAGGAACCGATTCAAGAATGCATTTGCGCAGATTGATGTTCAATTGAAGAGACGTTATGATCTTATTCCAAATCTCGTTGAGACTGCCAAGTCGTATATGAATCACGAAAAAGAAACTTTAGAGCGAGTGATTAAAGCAAGAAATCAAGCGATGGGAGCAGAACAACAAGCTGCCGCCAATCCAGCTGATCCCGATGCTATGAAAAGATTTCTTGGTGCAGAGGGCGCGCTTTCTGGATCCATGGGGGGATTCTTTGCATTGATGGAGAATTACCCAGACCTAAAAGCTAATCAAAATATGATGCAATTATCAGAGGAACTCACAACCACAGAGAACAAAATTTCCTTCGCTAGACAAGCTTATAATGATTCCGTAATGGTTTACAACACATCCAGAGAAAAATTTCCTAACGTAATTTTCGCTGGAATGTTTGGATTTCATGCAGCTCAGGGTTTTGAAATCTTAGACCCTACGGAACGCGAAGCTATCAAAGTTTCATTTAGTTAATAAATTATATATTTTTTATTTATTTATAAAAAATGGATTTCTTCGAACAGCAGAATAAGGCGAGAAAGAAGACAGGTCGATTGATCCTGCTCTTTATCATCGCTGTTATTGGTTTGATTATTTCAACCTATTTGGTTGTAATGATCCCTTTGGTATATTTTGAATCGGATTCTCCGATTACATCGGATGGATCAATATTTGAGCTAGAGCTTTTCCTCACAATTGCAACCGCCATAACTTTGTTAGTATGGGGAGTTTCATTGTTCAAGATGAGTAGTTTGAAGTCTGGTGGCCGAGTTGTTGCCGAATCTCTAGGTGGCACATTGATTGAATCTTCTCGAGGAGATGGAAAATACAGACAGCTTCTGAATATTGTGGAAGAAATGGCAATAGCATCTGGAACACCAGTTCCAAATGTTTATGTGCTAGAGAGTGAAATGGGAATCAATGCTTTCGCTGCAGGTTACAATCCGGGCGATGCTGTGATTGGTGTTACAAAGGGTGCGATTGAGACTTTCAGTCGAGATGAGATGCAGGGCGTTATTGCACATGAGTTCAGTCATATCTTAAATGGTGATATGAAAATGAACATAAGATTGATCGGAGTTCTTGCTGGCATACTCGCGATTTCTTCTATTGGTCGTATTTTGATTCATTCACGTGGTGGATCCAGTCGGGAAAAAAATAATTATTTACCTCTGATTGGAATTGGTCTACTTATCATTGGTGGGATCGGAGTTTTGATTGGAAGAATGATCAAGGCTGCAGTTTCAAGACAACGCGAATTCCTTGCAGACGCCTCAAGTGTCCAGTTTACAAGAAATCCTTCAGGAATTTATAACGCATTATTTAAGATCATGAAAAATGCAGAGGGTTCCAAAATTGAATCGGCTAACGCAGAGGAGGCGAGTCATTTATTTTTTGGAAATGCTTTGAGCAGTTTTTGGGGTGAAATTTTTGCAACCCATCCTCCACTTGCCGAACGTTTAAAAGAGATCAAAGCGAATGCTCCAGCACTTGTTGAGTCTGCCAACCTTGCAAGCATAGCAAAAGCTCAAGAAAAAGCAGATCTTTCAGCTAAGGCCGATGAGAAGTCAGATACGAATATTCGGAATCCTGAAGAAAGATTTAAACAAGGTGTGATTCTTGCCGGTGGAAGAGTAACTAGTCATGGGCAGACTGCATCCAGACCAGTTATGGCAAATGCTAGAGTCGATGAGGAGCAGATCAGTTATGCAAGGCAGATCATTGATTCAATTCCTAGTGAAGTTCAAGCAAGTGCAAGAGAGCCTTTTGGTGCAAGAGCTGTCATCTACGGGCTGTTAATTGATAGCCAAGATGAGTCTGTTAGAGCTAAGCAATTATTGATTTTGCGATCGAGGATCGATTCAAATGTAGGACCAGTATTTGAGAAAATTTGGAAATCGATTCAATCGCTAAGTGTATCGACAAGAATTCCGCTGATTGATATTTGCATTCCATCTCTAAGAAAACTTTCAAACAATCAGTACAACGAGTTTCGAGGAATCATCAATTCTCTAATTCAAGCAGACAATGTTGTGAGCATAATGGAATGGTCCCTTTGGAGAATTCTCAGTCATCATCTGAATGAGACTTTTGAGAAAAAGATTGTTACAAGTGCCAATGATGATTTAAGTTCGCATAGCTCAACTAAAGCCGCAGAAGTCGTCTTATCTTTTCTTGCATCCCGTATGAAGAATGCAACTGATGCGAAAACTGCTTTTGGGAAAGCTTCAGTTCAATTGGGAATTCCCAGTATGCAATATCATAATATTGAGAATGTTCTGCGATTGGATCCAGCTATGGATGTTCTCGAAAAGCTGAAGCCATTAGACAAAAAGTTATTTCTGCAAGCATGTGCTATGATCATTGGCTTCGATTCGGAAGTAACAGCGGAAGAAGCAGAGTTGTTTCGTGCTTTCGGTGACTCATTGAACTCTCCGATCCCACTGATCCTCCCTGGACAGAGACTTTTCTAATCGATATCTGCTTCATAATTCAATAAAGAATCCAAGAAGTAACGCAATTGTAATCTTTTTGTAACAATTCTCTCCTTTAATAGAACCATATCAATTATCGGAGCCTTCTTTTTATGACAATTCGTATACCGAAACTAGCAATCAAGTTAATGACTTATTCTTTAATCCTTTCCGGTGGCTTATATTTAATGAGTCCATCGTTAATGTCTCAAGAGACACCAGAATCAACCGACAAACAAGCATTAGAGTCTGGATCAGAAACACAAGCACCAGCAAAAGCTGAAGAAGCAACACCTGCTCCTAAGGCAAAAATCGGATTTGTTGATCTATTTGTAACAGGTGGATGGTCTATGTATCCGCTATTGGTTGCATCGATTATTGCGCTTGGAATTATATTCGAGAGATTCTACTTTTTTTTCACAACCAAATTGATTGCAAAGGGATATAATCAAGATCTACAAGATGCAATTGATGCTGGTGGATTGGATGGAGCCAAGAAATTTCTTGCAGATAACAAAGATCAGAGAATCTCCGAAGTTCTAGTTAATGGAATGGAAGTCTCTCAACAGAATCCAGAAATTTTCTCACAAGGCGTGGAAAGAGAAGCTGGAGAAGTGATCACACTTCTAGAGAAAGGACTCGTAGTTCTAGCTGCCGTATCTACAATCGCACCTTTGATCGGATTTCTTGGAACTGTATCCGGTATGATCAACGCCTTCGATGCTATCGCAAATGCTGACCAAGTAAATGCAAAAGTTGTTGCTGGTGGAATCAAGGAAGCACTTATCACAACCGCGGCTGGACTTATTGTTGCGATTCCTGCGATGGTTTTCTACCAATACTTAACATCTAGAGTGAATGCTTTTACATCTGAAGTAGAAGAAGCGGCTAACAAAATCTATAAAGAATTTCTAAAGAAAAAAGCAACTGTATCATCTGGTAACTAATCATGGTTAAACTCAAGAAAAAGAAAGATCTGGAGGAAATATCTGCCGCCTCGATGTCGGATATTGCTTTCCTCTTGCTTGTCTTCTTTATGGTTACAGCGGTATTCTTTGTAAAAGAAGGTCTCAATATAAGCCTTCCTAAAAAAAATTCAGAGCCTGTGTCTTTTCTTCGAAAGAATGTATATGAGATTTTGGTAACTCAAGATAAATTTAAAATGAGAAATCCATCTTTCGGTACAAAAGAATATACTGATTTAAAGGAATTTCGAAATGAATTGAATAAACTAGAAATCCAAGATTTGCCTAATAAATTAGCTCTTATAGTTACTACGGGAGATACAAAGTATGGCAAAATGTTGGATGCTCTTTCATCTGTTCAACTTAGAGGTTTCGAAAAAATATCTGTGAGGAAGATGAAGTAATATGTTAAGAAAACCAAGAAAACCTCCATCTGTTCCAGTTAGTTCTATGGCAGATATCGCCTTCTTATTGTTAGTGTTTTTTATGGTGACATCCGTTCTGGATACTGATCCCGATATCCCTATTGAACTTCCTGATGTTCCTGGTGGAGAGCAATTGAATAAGAAGGTGGCAAATTTGTATT
Source organism: Leptospira sp. GIMC2001 (assembly GCF_028462125.1). Taxonomy (NCBI): domain Bacteria; kingdom Pseudomonadati; phylum Spirochaetota; class Leptospiria; order Leptospirales; family Leptospiraceae; genus Leptospira; species Leptospira sp. GIMC2001. The sequence continues at coordinate 636,733 of NZ_CP115468.1, forward strand.
TAAGTGCTGATGCCAACCGAACAATATACTATAATTCAATTCCCAAAACTATGAATGAAGCGATGAACGAGATTCGAGCAAAGCTTATGACAACCCCAGATCTTAAAGTTTTGGTTCATGCAGATCAGAATCTTAGATACGAAGAAATTGATAACACTTTTGAATTGTTAAAGGAAGTGGGAGCACTCAAAGTCTCACTTGTCACCAAAACAACTCAAGGTGGAGGGTTAAAAGGTAACGGGCTGTGACGATGAATCAAACTCCCAATACAGTAAATGCGGACAAGGATATTCCAAATCCAGATTCGAATGTATCCAAGTTACCTCGTAGATCTAAGAGACAAAGAATCCATCGATTTATCGAAAGGTATAGGCTCGAAACTGGAATTGCAGTATCAACTGTCATACAGGCTTTAATTATTTTTTTCTGGTACACTCCTGCATTTGATTATGATAATTTGGATAATCTCGTCGAAGAAGTTGCTTTCATCGATAGTGTTTCTATCCAAGAACCTTCCGATGCAACCCCGGATGATGGTGATTTTGAATTGACAGACAAAGAAAAAGTTGAGAAAAAAGAAGATCCAAGAATTGCATCAGCATCGGATCCAATTGTCTCTGGCGCAACAAGTCCGGTTGACTTGACGCCAAATGTAAGACCAGAGTATACTGCGGAAGCGAGATCGGCTGGTGTTACTGGGACTATGACCCTAGAAGTAATCATATCTGAAGCGGGTGAAGTTCTTCGTGTTCGATCTGTTGGTAAAAAATTAGGAAATGGACTAGAGGAATCGGCGATTGCAGTCTATAGACGAAAAAGATTCTCGCCTTCGATTTTACAAGGCAAGGCAATTACTGTAAAAGTTCTCGTGCCTGTTCGATTTACTTTAAACTAAAAAGGATTTTATATGAAGCGATTATTATTTTCTGGTCTTTTGGTTGCTTTGATTGTGGCAATAAATTGTGGACCTAAAGAAGTTTTGACAATAACTGGTTCGGAGACAATGCATCCGATGTTAAGTTTTCTAGGTAAAGAATTTGAAAGAACCAATTCCAATATCAAAGTACAGGTGTTTGGTGGTGGATCTTTGGAAGGAATTCGAAGCTTACAGGAAGGCAAAACTGATATTGCACTTTCTTCGCGAGAGTTGAGCGAACAAGAGGCTAGAACTCTAAATCAATGGGGTGATTTGGAAAAATTGACGATTGCCTACGATGGAGTAGCGATTGTTGTTCATCCATCCAATCCGATTGCGAAGTTGAGTAATTCGGAAATCTCAGAAATTTTTTCCGGAAAAGTTACCGAGTGGACCAACCAAACTGGATCCGACAAAAAAATCAAAGTCGTTGTTCGAAATGATAATAGTGGGACATTGTATTATTTCTCAGAACATGTATTGCGTATGCGAGATCTTGGTGAGAAAATTTATGAAGCCAATAGAAAGAATCAATTTGTTGCAACAGCAAAGATTGTAAAAGATAACTATGAAATGGCGGATTTTATTGCATCGAATCCGAATGCAATTGGTTTTATGGGAATGGGCTCTGCTCTCCTTGAGAACAAGGGAAAAGTAAAAACTGTTTCTTATGCTCTTAAGCAAACAGATCCTTATATAGATCCATCTATTGAAAATGTCCTGAACAGAAAATACAGATTGTCTCGTGCACTGAATATGATCTATAAAGCAGACTTGCATCCACGAACGGATGCCTTTGCAACTTTCTTGACAAGTGAAGAAGGCCAGAAACTGATTCTGAAGAGTGGATATTTGCGAGCAAGTTTGCCAGAAGTTGAAGTGAAATCTACAGATTGATTTTTTTTTATAAATCGATTTTCAATTTTTCCTAGTTTTTCAATCTGTACCTAATGAATTGGAAAGCTCGCTTGAGGGCATTTGTCGGAATTCGTGGTGCTAAGAGTCTCTATCTTTATTCTATTCTGATCGGAATCTTCTCAGGAATTGGAGCATACCTTTTCGCTTATGGACTCTCCAATGCTGAATATATTATTCAGACCGTCTGGATGGGTTGGGATAAAGCACATCCTGCTGGAGAGCCAGCCATTGGACATGCGACAGGAATTTTCCGAAGAGAGTATTTACTGTTTCTACCTGCAATCGGTGGATTGTTAACCGGTTGCATAACTTATTTCTTGTGCAGAGACGCTCAAGGCACTGGAACTGATGCGATGATCAATGCCTTCCATTATAACGAAGGAAAAATTAGTGGCAAAGTTCCATTTTATAAAGCAATAACAACGATTATAACATTGACTAGCGGTGGAAGTGCCGGCAAAGAAGGCCCAACTGCGCAAATTGGCGCTGGTATCGGATCCAGTATCGGTAAGCTATTGGGCGTTGGAGCCCGAGCTCGCAGAACATTACTACTTGCGGGAACTGCAGGTGGACTCGGTGCAATCTTTCGGGCACCATTTGGTGGAGCGCTTACTGCAGTCGAAGTTGTTTATAAAGAGGATATCGAAAGTGATTCTTTGGTTCCATGCATAATTTCATCAGTCTCAGCTTACCTAGTTTTCACAGGAATTGCAGGTTCTGGATCAGTTTTTCATGTTGTTGGAGTTGGATTAAAAAGTTATCATGATTTAATTTATTATTTTTTGCTCGGAATTTTATGCTACGGAGTTGGATTTATTTTTGTAAAAATTTTCAATTTAGTTGAGAATTTTTTCGTGAAGATGCAACTGCATCCAATATTAAAGCCAGCATTAGGTGGTGTTATCATTGGTCCTGTTGTTTATCTTATTCCAGATCTAACAGGAACTGGTTTTGGATTATTGCAAGAAATTATTGATGGCAAACCAGTAACAGATTGGGATTCAAATTCAGCAATGGCTGGATTCTTTCTCACAATCGCTTTTCTCAAAATTATCACTACTTCATTCACGATTGGATCAGGTGGATCAGGTGGAGTTTTCGGTCCATCTCTCTTCATTGGAGGAATGTTAGGTGGATTTGTTGGTTGCATTGCACGAATCATTTCGCCTGAATCCAATTTCGATATCGCATCATTTGTTTTAGTTGGGATGGGTGCCTTTTTTGCCGGTGTTGCTAAGGCTCCGATCGCTGGAATGGTCATGGTCTGTGATATGATCGGGTCTTATGCGCTTTTGCCTCCTCTAATGATTGTGTCAGTCATAACAGGAGTCTTATCAAATAGGTTTTCGATTTACAAGGGACAAGTTGCCAATCGTTTCCATTCTCCATCTCATCATTGGGATATGAATCAAGATATTATGGAACGAATTGAGATATCGAAAATGTTTAAAGAGTTTAGGAAAATCGCCATAGTGCAAGAATCCACCTTACTTCGTGATCTAGAAAAATCCTCTTCTAAAATACAAGCAAGTGATTATATTATAACAAACTCAACTAAGAAATATGTTGGTTCTGTATCTCTAAGAAAACATAGATTATCTGTCGAATATGACCATTTAATAGACCAACTAATCACAGTAGCAGATTTGGCCGAGCAAGTTCCATCGGTTTCTCCGAATCAAACGCTCGGACAAGCGTTAAAGATAATCGTAGATTATGATATAGATAAAGTTGCAGTTGTGGATTCTAACTCAATTTTGTTGGGTTACTTGAGGTATATTGATCTATTTAAAGCATATCATGAGGAAATAAAAAATCACTCTAGAATCAGTTCAAAAATTGGATAGAAAAATTATGGAAACAAGCAAATACTGGTAAATGTGAAGAAGCTTATCTTCGTTTTTCTGACATTATTTATTACTCAATGCGCATTTCTTAACTTTCGAAAGAGCGAACCCGAACCTCCTGAGAAAAAAGTCGTTATTGTTCAGACACAATATCCAAAACCACTCGTGGGTAGGGTTGAATGGGCAGACCTTCCAGATTATAACTTGCATCTTCGTGCAAGAATTGATACAGGTGCCAAGACTTGTTCGATGCATGCAACGAATATCGAGCCATCCAAAGAAGGGGAAGATCTATTTGTTTATTTTGATACAATAAGCAATGATAATAAAAAAGTTCGACTCAAAGCAAAAGTGTTATTTGAAACAAAGGTTACCAGCACTTCTGGAGTGTCTGAATCACGGTATGTAATTCTAACGAAAGTTAAATTAGGCAAGCTCACGGAAGAAGTAAAAGTGAATCTCAATGATCGGACAAATCTTACTTATAATTTTTTAGTTGGTCGTAATCTACTTATGGGTAATTTCGTTGTGGATGTCTCATCGTCCCATGTATTGGGAGATTGATTTTGAGAAAGAATATTATTATCACAGCTAGTGTTTTTATATGCTTACCAATTTTATCAATATTATATAAAGTCTTTATAGTAGGCTTATCTTTTTTGCCAGTTAACTTGAATAACGTTTGGAACATACAGATTTTGATTGAGCCAAAGGGAGAAGCAGCTTACCAGCAATTGAGCTTTCCGGTTTTTAAAGATTCTGATGAGATTGACTTGCTCAGTTCGGAATTTGATAATCGATCTTTGAATTTGGATGTGGATCGTAAGAATTATGGATATCTTGCGACTTGGGAGATGGACAACGATAGTGGCGAAGTTTATGAAGTCATACCAGATAAGCCAATCATATACAACGCTAAGATCAAATTGCATGAAATTGAATATCCTCCTATAATAGAAGAGACTGCAAAACGGTATCCAAATTTTGCAAAGAAATATCTTGATAAATCAGATTTTTCCAAGGAAGAGTTGAGAACTGCCTCTGATATAAATAAAGCTTTGTCCCTTTCCGAAAAAGATAAATCAGAAAAAGCAAAACTCATATACTATTATGTTAATGAAGAAATTCTGAATGTAGGAAAGTCAATGACTCTTTCAGAGACAATGGTTCTTGGTCGCGGCAATTCCTTGAATAAATCGAGAATGTTTACTTTACTTGGAAGGCTATCCGATATTCCCACGAGAACTGTGATGGGGATTCATTTGGATTCCGAAGTAGCAATTGAGAATGAAGACAAATACAAAATTCAATATTGGAATGAAATTTTTCTGAACAACCGATGGTTTCCCGTTTGCACAACCAATAGTCATTTTGGTACCAAACCGAGTACCTATGCAAGTTTATACAAAAATTTGAATAAATTAAGAAATAATTTTGATGATAACTTTACAGGCGCTCAATATCGGATTTATGCAAAACAAGTCCAGGCGAATGGCTTTAATCTACGAGATTATGGTAAAGAAGTTAAGGATGCTGGAGTATTTGTTAACCTATTCTCTCTCTACAACCTTCCCATAAATCAACAGGGAATTTTCCGTACAATACTGTTGCTACCGTTAGGTGCACTTTTTCTTTCTATTTCAAGAAATATCATTGGAATTCCGACTTTTGGAATTTTTACTCCAATTCTTCTGACTCTTTTCTTTCAAGAATCTGGATTGTTTTTTGGATTAAGCTTTTTCTCTATAATTGTCGGGCTTGGATTTTTAGAACGTTATGTTCTTGATAAGTTGTTTTTATTAGCGGTTCCAAGAATGTCTATCATGCTAAGTCTCACAGTTTTTTCATTGGTATTGTTTTCTACTGCTAATGATGAATTTAGAATTCTACCAGGGATCGGTGTCACTTTATTCCCGATCGTGATTACAACCGTTTTTATTGAAAGGTTCAGCGTGATGTTGATTGAAGAAGGTGCATTGAATACGGGTATAGCAGTTGCTGGAACTTTGATGATCGCATTATTAACACTTTTGATGTTTCAAATTCCGAACCTATCAATTGCCTTCTTTACTCATCCCGAATTAATTCTTATGATCATAGGATTTCTCTTATTTCTTGGAGACTATAAAGGATACAGATTGTCCGAAATATTTAGATTTAGAGATCTTGTAAAATTGTAATTAGGATACTTTACTCATTCTGCAATGAATTGGATGCATATTAGCAAGTTATGATATTTAAAGACCTAAAAAAATTAGGGATTCTCGGCATGAATCAGCGTATTGGAAAGTTCATTCTGCCCTTAAATCAAAGGAATTTGTATCCTTTTGTTGATGACAAAACATTAACTTTTTCACTTGCTCAAACTCATAATATACCAATGCCAATGACCTATTTTGAAGTCACTGGGTTCGGAGAGATTCGAAATATACAGAACCATTTGAATGATTTGAATAGTTTTGTTATAAAACCCGCAAGAGGTGGAATGGGAAATGGAATCCTTGTGATCAACAAAACAACGGTTCAAGATGGTTCTCTAATTTTCCATCGAGGCAATAAAACAATTTTTAATTTGCAAGAGTTGCAGCATCATTTGTCTGGGATTCTTTCGGGACTGTATAGTCTCAATGGCAATCCAGACAAAGTTATCATTCAAGAAACTTTAGGATTGCATTCTGTTTTTGATGGCTATGTTGATTCAGGAATTCCTGATATCAGAATTATTTTGTTGAAAGGTGTTCCAGTACTTGCAATGGTTCGTATTCCGACTCGTGATTCTGGCGGTAGAGCAAATCTCCATCAAGGTGCCGTCGGAGTGGGAATTGATATGCTGACTGGAAGAGCAACTTCGATGGTTCACCGAAATAAATTGATCAGTACTTATGATGAGTTCGATAAGGATATTACAGAATTTGTAATTCCTGAATGGAAGAATATTCTTAAGATGGCTGCTAAAACATATGAAATGGTACCGATGGGTTATCTAGGTGTAGATATTGTTTTGGATCCCAATAAAGGTCCTGTCTTATTAGAATTGAATGCGAGACCAGGGCTTGCGATCCAACTTGCCAATCGAATTGGACTAGAACGAATTCTTCTAGATTTGGAAATAAAAAATTTAGACAATCTCAATGCGGAAGAACGGGTTCAATGTTGCGAAGATTATTGGTCAAGCAAGGTTTCATACCAATGATGGCTAAGAAATAATGATCATCACTCCTATACAAATTCGATTCAATGATATGGATCCAATGGGTCGTGTAAATAATGCAACTTATTCCAGTTATTTGGAGCTGGGTAGATTGGATTTCTGTAATAAATATATTGCAATCAGAGAATTAAATGATATTCCATTTGTTCTAGTTCGTATTGAGATGGATATCAAGCGTTCACTTCGTCCGCTCCATAAAGCTGAAGTGCGCACTTGGGTATCAAGGATAGGTGAAACTTCCTGGGATTTTAACTATTCGATCATCGATTCTGATTCCCAGCAGGTTGAGTACGTCCATGCCAAATCTGTGCAAGTTTTCTATAATTATCGACTCGACCGCAAGGAACCAATTCCAGAGTCTTTTCGAAGTTTCTTAGTTGCAGAATTCCAAGATTGAGAGACATTTCTAGCTTTTGATTTTTTTTCGACATTGCCGATACTTTTCCATTCCTGAATTTTCCCTACGTCAACTCATGAAAATTTCCTTGATAACGAATTAGTTGTTCGCTATATTGGATTTATTATGGAAAATTTCACACCTATTTCATCATTTTTGGGCGGAATTCTCATTGGAATCTCCTCTTTCGCGTTGCTGTATTTCAACGGTAAAATTTCGGGAATCAGTGGCATCTTGGAAAGAGGCATCTATTTCTGGCAAGATCCAAAAGAGCATATCTGGGCTTTTTGGTTTCTCGTTGGTTTAGTATTAGGTGGTGAAGTGATTTTGTTGCTTAAGTATCCAGCCTTTTCAGCAAACCACCCGCATCCTTTGTGGATGATATTTGTAGGTGGTTTATTGGTTGGTTTTGGAACGCGGCTCGGTGGCGGATGCACAAGCGGTCATGGTGTCTGTGGCTTGGGTAGGTTGTCTATTCGCTCATTAGTCGCAGTGCTAGTATTCATGTTCACAGCTATGGTAACAGTCTATTTAATCGGAGTTATGAAATGAAAAAAAATATTTTCTCTTTATTAGCTGGTATTTTATTCGCAATCGGTTTGGGAGTTTCTCAGATGACAGACCCAACCAAGGTTATAGGATTCTTAAGAATTACAGACAATTGGGATCCATCATTGGCTTTTGTGATGGGTGGAGCGATGGGAGTTTATTTATTGGGGTATAAATTCATATTACCATCTAGATCCAAGCCTATATTTGCAGAGCAATTCAGCATTTCGAATATTCAAAACATTGATAAGCCATTGATCATTGGTTCAGGAATTTTTGGAGTGGGTTGGGGACTGTCAGGTTTCTGTCCGGGTCCTGGAATAGCATCGATTGTAACAGGTTATTCGGAATCTTTCGTATTTGTGGGATCAATTATTATTGGAGTGGTTGTCTATCATTTGTTATTTAAACCGCAGGTTTCGAATAGCGACGGCTAAATCTAAATTATAATATTGTAGTAGACGGAATTCCCGCTCGAGAGATAAAAAAATAAAATTGTTTTGAATTGTCCAAGTTAATTTATAAAATACTTTCAGATAGGCTTGGATTGAATTTATAGAAATATTAGAATATATGATTGAAGTTTATAAACATCTGTCAGTCTTCTTTTGAAATAGCGTAATCTATATAAAAGAGAATGGAATTAAAAAAGCTGTCAGAAGATGGATCGTGTTCTTCAAGGGAGATCTAAAGAATCGATTCGATCCCCCTTCTAAGATTAATGGTTAGATGTAACTGGAGCTAGAACTAGATTCTGTCTTTGAAGCAGAATCATACTTCCGAAAAGAAATGCTGTATAAAGCAAATCACCTAATACTTGGTTCTGAAAGAATGGAATCGCCATCATGAAGCATGTTATAAGACCGCTCATATCGAGACTGTACATTCCTGAGCTGATCCAAACCAAAAAATTTGTCACAACAAAGAAAACCAAGCTACTACCTATGGAGTAACTTCCTATCTTTGTTGCAGATTCGCTATTCATAAGTTGTCTTCCTACAATAGAAGTGACAATCATAAGTAAGTAAATCGGTATCATAAGATCATGGAAACCAATCACTAAATCAGAAATAAACATTGCTCCAACAGGAATCAATGCTGCCAAAAATCGATTGGCTAAATATGCGCCACCAAAGAGAGAAATCGCAATCAGGGGTGTAAAATTTGCAGGATGTGGGAGCAATCTCGTTGCAGCTGCAACTAATATTAAGGCTACAGATATGAATAAAGTGGATCGAAGCATAATTTCCTTCTAAGTTCTTCTAAAATGTTGACAATCAATTACAAGGATTTACGAAAATCTTTTGAAAACAACCAAAAAAAAGGAAAATTCTTGAAACTCGCAGTAGAATAGGTTAATATCAGGATATGTCTATGAGTAAAAAAGGGAATCCAGTTTTTGATGAATCGCAATCTCGCTTCATAGTGGGCAAAATTCTCGTAGGATTGTGCTTAACATTTGCATTCAGTTGCTCAATTCCCTTTCCAGAGCTAGATGAATTGGGCTTGCTAATGCTTGCACAGACTCGATTGAATCCTGGTTCTTGCAGTACAGATTGTACCTCCGAAACTGGTGATACAGGTTCTGGCAATGGTGCAAGCAGTGAAAACACAAGAAAATATATTTTTGTAACACAAGGGACGAGCAATGGAAATCTCGGTGGAGTATCTGGTGCGGATACAATTTGTCAGAATGAGAAAAACAATAATTTTGCAAGTCTTCCTGGCGTGGGCACCGATTACAGAGCATTGATCGTAGATGATACGAATCGTCGAGCCTGTGCAAATGGTAATCCAAACTGTGTTACAACCGCTGGAAACAATATCAATTGGGTTCTTCAACCGAATACAGAATACTTTAGATCTACGCCAACAGAAGTTTCACTATTTACAACTAATGCGGCTGGGATTTTTGTTTTCGGAAATTTGAGCAACCCATTCAACAATACTGCATCTGATAAATGGTGGACGGGTCTAGATTCTGATTGGAGAAGTGCTGGTGATCGTTGCTTAAATTGGTCTGATTTATCTTCACTGGAACAAGGATCCTACGGAAGTGGAAATGTTACAAATGGTGTTGCTATAGTTGATGCATTTGGTGATGATTGCGATCAGAGCTTACGTCTGTTATGCGTTAGAAACTAGGATAGATTCTTGGATGCAAACAATACAAGTTCGGTAGATTTATGAATCGATAATTTATCCATTATACTCTGTCTATGGATTTTTACAGTTTTGGGTTGAATTGATAGTGTATCGGATATTTTCTGATTGTCTTGTCCTTCTCCAATTAACTTGAGAATTTGAATTTCTCTTGCTGTAAGTTTTGTTAGTAAATCTTTGTCGTTGGGTCTAGTGTCGTATTTGCCTTCAAAATCTTCTTGTTTATTGGAATTCAGTCTCGGGCTCAGATAGTATTTACCTTGAAGAACTGATCTTGCTGCATCTAATAAATCACCACCTGCTTCATCTTTTAGAACATAGGCATGAACTCCAATTTTTTTGGCTTCTTTGATGTATTCACTTTGGTCATGCCTTGATAGGAGAATGATTTTGAGATTGGGAATCTTGATTCGTAATTCTCTAGCTAAGTCCAGTCCAGATTTACCTGGTAAAGAAATATCTAGCACTATGACATCAGGAATTTTTTTGGAGCTAGACTCAAAAACCGTTAGGAATTGAAAAAAGCGGAACCCGTCCATAATATAGTTTTGGACAACAAAATCATAAAGGGGTTCCACCAATGAAAAATAAAAACACAACCACATCGAATAGTCAATCGAATATTGATAGTTTTCGATCTTTTTTAAAATCAAACATAGAAACTGAAATCCGAAAAAAATCCTTAGAATTTATCCAAGAGATCATGGAAGAGGAAATCGAAGCCCTATGCGGAAAAAGATTTAGCCGTAAAGTAGAAGAAAGTCTAGCATATCGTGCAGGTTCAGAGAATGTTTTTGTTCCAATATTGGGTCAGAAACATAAAATCAAAAAACCAAGAGTCAGAAAATCTGGACAAGAAGTTTTACTAGAAAGCTATGCAAATTTAAAATCCGAAGCAGATCTTGGAGAAATTGTTTTCAAACTGATGGTATCTGGTCTAACGACACGGCGATTTAGAGAATGCTTGAAAGATGTATCTGAGCAACTTGGAGTTTCAAAATCAAAGATATCCAGAGAATTTGTAAATGCTTCTAGAGCACATTTTAACAAACTGAATACGAGAAAATTTCCAGGCAAAGAATTCTTTTCCATTTTCATTGATGGTATTCATGTAGCGGATGAAGTGATAGTAGTTGTATTAGGTGTAGATAAAGAAGGACACAAGCATTTTTTGTCGGTGGTACAAGGCTCAAGTGAACATTCTGAAATAGTATTATCTGCTTTAAGGAAACTACAAGATCGTGAAATTTCACTTACTGAACGGGTTTTGGTTGTCTCAGATGGTTCAAAAGGAATTGAGAAAGGCATTAAGCAATACTTTGGTGAAAACTATGATCACCAAAGGTGTATTTTACATAAAATGAGAAATATAAAAGCGTGCTTGCCCAAAGAATATCATGATGAATTTCAAATTGAATATAAAGCAATTTTCAATTTGAATGAATACTCGAAGGCTAAAGAATCTTTGAAAGCAATGGAACATTGGTTAGGGAATATCAGTGAAACAGCTAAGATGAGTCTGTTAGAAGGTCAAGACAATCTATTGACTTGTCATAGAATCCAATTACCAATCGAAATTCGAAAAACATTTCAATCAACGAATCCCATTGATTCAGCCTTTTCACATCCAAGATTTCAAATGAACCGAGTAAAAAGGTGGCGTAAAAATCGAGACATGACAACACGATGGACAGCAGCTCTCCTATATGCACAAGAGCTTCATTTCAGAAAAGTAAAAGGATACAAAGAAATAGAAAAATTTCTATCCAATTATTTAGCCAATAAAAAAGTAATTGAAGAAAACTTTACAGAGATGAATATATCTTTATCCGCCTAATTGATTTCTAACGGTTTTTGGGACAATCTCATTTTTTTGATTAGTGCGGGCATTGCTTCTTCTGCGTCACCCGCTTGTCCGATAATTTCAAAATCTTTTGTGGATTGAAATATTAGAGCAAGTCCTTCTCTTAGAATTTTGTGATCATCAACAAGGAAAACTTTCTTTTTCGCGATGTCTTCAGGCATGAGTTGTATTTTTTCTTAGAAGGGAAATTTTTATTTCTGTACCTTTATTGAAATTGGAAGTCAGCTGGAATATTCCATTCAAGTTCTCACATCTTTTCTTCATATTTTCTAAACCAAATCCTTGCGGTATGGAAGCAAGTTTTGTTGTATCAAATCCTTTCCCATTGTCTCTAAGAACAAGTTCAAGCGATTTAGTATTCGATAAAATGCTAATGGTAACTTTTGTCGCCTGAGCATGCCTGGTGATATTAGTACAAGCTTCTTGGATAATTCGATACATTTCTAATTTAACTTCGTCAGATATTGGATTCTTGATACTTTCTTTTATCGTAACCTTCTCATCAATAAATAATTGATTCACTAGATCGCGGACTGCGGGAACCAACCCTAAGTGTTGTATATGAGATGGATACAAATTAGAATAAATGGATCTCAATTCTTGGCTTGCTCTGTCAATAAGTTCTAAACCTGATTCCATACGTCCTGATTGAAAATGAATTTTTGCAGCTAAGATTGTCTGTCCAACAGAGTCATGTAGATCCTGTCCGATTTTCTGCCTTTCTTTTTCTTGAAGATTTATCAATCTTCCATGCAGTGATGCGACTTTTTTTTCTAATTTCTTTTTCTCAGATATATCCCGTAAAATCACGAGGGTTTCATTGCCTGCAGGCAATAAACTATAGCCATAAGTTTTGGAACCTAATTGGAATTCTTTGTTCTGAACTTCGTGCTCTTTTGCAAGAAGTCGATTGTTTTCAAAATCTTTTTTCCATGTTCCTCTTATCTTGAGTAAATCAACAAATGGGATTCCGATTGGATAGATTATCTTTGGAAATTCTTTTCGAAAACTCAGATTTGTAAAAACAACTCTTCCGAGTCCGTCCATAGAAACCAAAGGCGATAGGCTGGATACCAATTGGCTTAGATAATGAGAAGATTTTTTCATCTGCATGGACAAATGAAAATTTAGTTAAATGGATATCACAAAACAAGTAAAAAATTGCCTTAGAGAAAATCTAAGGCTTATAAGAAAAATCGAGAGTCAATAATAATTTGTTTCCTAACTCATTTACTCGGAATTAAAGAGGGAGAATAAGTAAGTCGACAGTTTTGTTTTGTACCAATCACTGAATATGGTGCCAGCTGAGGTATACCATTGATTGAAGTTCGGATAAGCTGAATGCATATTTGCTTTTTCCAATGGCCATTCAAACTCACCTGGAACAAGAAATGCCCAAGGAAAACCTGCAGGATCGAGATACTGATCCGTTCCATCTGCGTTTTTATAGAGCCCTAAGAAATGAACTTCTAACTTAGTATTTTGAACATAAATATACAAATCGTACGGTGCTTTACCTAATGTTAGAAGAGGAACTGGTTCGTCGAGTATCAGTTCCCAAGTCGCGGTGTCGCCTTCGGTAAATGTTTGAGAAGCATCTGTATTGGATTGAGTGATTGTTGTATTGCTTGATGGCAATAAATTAATGACATCTTGTGAGTTCAATCTCTTGGATTCTTCGAAATAGACATCACCATTTGGTTTAGACCTTCTTAAAGTATAATCCCCAGCTACCACAGATGGCAGCCGGAGATTGAGTGTATGATTGTAGCCAGCTCCCTTGGCAACATGTGTATATTCTCCTCGGATTCGAACGACCTTACCTTCTTTATTTAAATCTTCTTCGTTTATAACACGAATAACATAATCATTGAAATCTGCATCTCCTTGCTTAGGATATAAATCTTCATAAGCAATGGTATAATAGGATTCAGAAGGAATCCGAATTTTCGTTGCTCGATTTGGATCTTCTGGGTAATCATCGAGATCGTTTGGTACAGAATCGGAATCTAAATCTGGATTTGCGATTTGTTCAATTTGGTTGATCCAGATGTAGACATCACGATTTATTTCCAAGACATTCTGCAGATCCACTTCAATAAAATATTGAGTTCCCATATAAATAACTTCCAACATCACTTTCGGTTCAGCTCTATTATTTATGGTAAAACTTCCCGTTACAGCACCTGATTCGTCGGTTACAGCTCGAAAAATTACAGTTTGTACGTTATCTGGATTTAAGTTTCTTACTTGAACGAGGAGTCCATTTACTGGGTTATTCGGATCTTTTACCACTACTCGAATTGGAAAAGTTGTTGTATTCTCAAAAAGAAAATCAACAGGACCATTGATATCAAGAATGTCCATACTAAATGGCACAGTAACTGGATCAGTATCATCAGGTTCCGATAAAGGAGGATCAGTACCTTCTTCAACTGGTGCAACAGGCTGAAAAAGCGTAACTAGCCAAGCGTAATTTTCGTCCTCTTGAGTCGCACATGAGCTAAATAGAAGTCCAACAAAAAGAATGATAAGGGTTTTATTTTTATTCATGATTCTGATTCCCGATGCTTAGTATGACTCAACTTTTGAAAACAAGCAATAGGCCAAAAGGCCTAGATAAATTGATTTTGGATAAAAAAATCGTAGATTCTCTAGTAAATAATTAGTGTACTGATTCTAATGTCTTATACGGATTTATACTTTCCTTCGGGTGCCAAACTCACGATTAATTTTTTAAATCTAGAGGATAATGAAAAGATTGTTGAATCGATCATTCAATTATCAGATTCTCAAGATTATGCGGATGTTTTTTTTCTATTTCCAACGAAACATACTGATAGAAGTTTTTTGTTGGGACTGCCCGCCGAATTCAAAGAGAAAAAGAGAAAATTTTTTCCAGTTGATTGTAGGAGATTTGATGCTCATGATTTCTTATATTTTAAGAAGTTATCAGTGTATATGCGAAGGAAATCCGAAGAAGGACATATCCTGTTCATTGTTCCCGAGCAAGAGAGTAATAAACTTGATCAGATTCTTCCATTATTATTCCTCCGCCCACTTCATAATAGTCCTGAACCAATAATTTTCCAAACACTAGGACGACGTGAGCTGACCAAGTCAGATCAGCTTGCTTGCGAATATTTGCATTATCTAAATCCGAGATATACTGTTCCAACACGATTCAAGAAAATAAATTCTGAAATTCGAACGACTGTAAATAAGCCCAGTAAATATTCTATTCGATTTAAATTATTAGGAATTACTACCTTTATACTTACTGTGTCGATTTCAGGAATGATCTGGCTTGCTTCTTTATTTTTTAAAGAAACCACTTCGGTAATGATTCAAGAATACAATCTCAATCTTTCTCGCTTAATCGGGGATGTTATCGAATCCGATATTAAGAATCTAATCTATAGAGCTGAATTATTCTCCGAAGTTATAAAAAGAAATCGAAGTACAATTAGCCAAGAGGAAAAAGTCAGCGAGTTTTTTGCTGAGAATCCTTCTGTTGTATATTTCTTCAATCGCAACAATGACCTAGATTCAGGTGAGATAGGATTTTTCAATCCTTTACATGCTCAAGATAATGCGATAAAATTAGAGAATATAAAAGAAATCCTTAGCAATAATGAAAAGATCGTTTCTAAATCACAATTGGGTGTCCCAGTGATTCAAAATGTAACTAATCTTGTGGATGGTTTTCCGTTACTTGTTCTGGTTCTACCTATTGAAAAAAATTCCAAGAATACTATTTTCTTGTTTGTTACTCCAGGATATTTCTTAAAGTCCTTACAATCTTCAAGGCAAGGTGATTTTTTCCAATTGTATCTTGTAGATTCTCTCGGTAAATTAATTCTTTCCACGGATGAACTTGTTCAAGTCTCTGAGTTACCGATAGTATCAAAAATGCTAGTATCCGGAATTGACAATGGTTCACAGCGATTCAAATTCCAAGAAAAAAGTTACTTGGGATCATTTAGAATTCTAAGCAACTTTGGATTAGGTGTAATATCCTCTGTGCCAGAAGATCGTGCGTTTGAAGCTGTCTATAGAATTCAAAGACAGAATGTCCTTCTTCTCATTATGATACTCTCAATTGCTTTTGTATTTGTGTATCTTTTTTCTAAAACTTTGAGTATTCCTATCATTCGTCTAGTTGAAGCGACGAGAAAAATTGAGTCTGGAGATTATGAAGTTCAGATTGAACCATCTACCAAAGACGAGATTGGACTACTTACAAATTCTTTTCGATCTATGGCACGAGGATTGTTAGAACGACAGAAAATAAAAGAAGAATTCGGGAAATTTGTGAATCCAGAGATTGCTGAACGTGCTCTGAGAGGTGAATTAACGTTAGGTGGAGAGAACAAAGATTGCACCGTGTTTTTTTCGGACATCAGAAGTTTTACAGCACTCAGTGAATCTAAGAAACCTGAAGAAGTAGTTGAAATCCTAAATGAATACTTTACAGAAATGGTAGATTGTGTTCATATCACTGGTGGCGTAGTTGATAAATTTATTGGTGATGCTGTGATGGCTCATTGGGGAGCGATTCTTCCTGAGGTAAATGCAGCAAGAAAGGCTGTTGATTCTGCACTTCTCATGCGACTTGCGCTAATTGACCTCAATAAAAGGCTCGAAGAGAAAGGCAACGGAAGAATAAAAATTGGTTGTGGTATCAATAGCGGACCTGTGATTGCAGGACAGATTGGATCACAAAAAAGATTGGAATTCACTGTGATCGGTGACACTGTGAATCTTGCATCACGTGTTGAATATCTTAATAAAGAATTTGGAACTGATATATTGATCTCAGAATCAACCTATCAAGAATTAGGTGAAGGATACGATTGCCTTCCAATGAAACCAATATTTGTGCGAGGAAAAGAGCGACCTCAACAAACCTATGCTGTGCTTGGGAAGAAAAATGACGAGAACAGACCTAAAGATCTGATTGAACTTAGAAAATTGGTTGGAATTGATTTTGTGGATTCTTCCCTAAAGACAGAACAGAATTCCAATGATGAGAAACCAGCATGACTAAATTTATTAGAGATTTGGAATTGGAATTTCGAGATTGGATGGTATTTCTTTTCTCGATTATGATTTTTGGATCGGCTTTATTAGTTTTTTTATATGAAGAAAGACCTGGAATTCAACCAAAGCAAAAATTAGTGGGAACAGTAATCTATCGAAATCGGGTAGCACAGCGAAAGAATTCTTCTACTGTGATTTGGGATAACGTAGCGCAACGAGAAAATGTCTATAATTTTGATTCAATTCGTACGGATGATTTGGCGGAGGCAATTATCATATTAGAAAATGGAACACAGATCGAGCTTGATCCTTTTAGCATGATTGTTCTGAACATATCAGATGATGAATCCAAAATTGTTTTGGATCGAGGATCCGTTATTGTCCGACCAAGTGAGAATTCTAAAGTTCAATTGATTCGCGGGAATCGAATTCATTTCAATATCAAAGGATTGCTTAGGATTTTTGGGCAAGATGAAAATCGATATGTCGTGCTTTCTGACAAAGGATTTAGTATGGTCGAAGGCGATATCGATTCGATTCAATCCTCAGAAATAAATAAATTCCAAAGCGAGGATATTCTAGATATACCTGGTGATACAATTGTAAAAATCAATTCTCGCGCTATAGAAAGGATAAAAAATTCAATAGAAATAATTTATCCTACGGATAACACACGTTATTTTGTTGACGGCAAATTGGAATTAGAAGTTAGATTCCACTGGAAAGCTGATGTTGCAGTTGAGAAGATATTGATAGCAAAAGATCCTTTTTTCCAAAATCTGATTGTTGAGAAACAAGTAAACCAAGATAAATTTAGGATAAATCTTACTGATGGCAATTACTACTGGAAAGTATTAGGTGCCGATTCTGAATCCTCGCCTGCAAGATTTAAGATTAAATCAAGAGAAGATATCAAAACCATAGAACCTATACCGAATGAGAAACTTTTTCTTGATCCTGGTGATCTTACTGCATTTCTATGGAGTGAATCAGAATTAGCGGAATCATATCGATTAGAAATTGCTTCAGACTCAGGTTTTCAGAATACGATTAAGAAAATGGTAACCCACAGACCTGGTCTTTCTGTTTCGATGCCTGAAGGAAAGTATTTCTGGAGAGTTGTCTCAGTCGGATCCCTTGCTGGCACTGATTATAATTCGAATATATCGGAATTCGAAATTGTTCGCCCAATTGAGAATCTAAGTATCGTAGAGGAAAATAAAATAATAGAAGAAATTCCTAATAATGATTTGCCGCAATCAGAAATCTCAAGTGACAATCAAGATTCCAAGAAGACTGCAAAGGAAGCTAAAGTAAAGGATGAAAAAAATAATAATTTAGAATCAACCATCAAAAGAGATAGTGAAGAATCAGTGACTGTACTGAATAAACCGATTCCAATCTATCCTTTATCGAGTGTTGACATGGCAGGCAAAGAACGATTGGTTTTTCGTTGGAAGCATACTCCTGGTGCAGAATACTATGAATTTATTTTCAGAAATGAGACTGGTATTGGTCAAGAATTATTAAGAAAGAAAGTCGATTCCAATCAATTTATCATTGGTGATTTATCGATTCTCGATATTGGTAATTTTTCTTGGGAAGTGATCGCCTATGGCAAAAATTCCTTAGCAGCTTCGACTGGAAAAATAAATATAAAAATTCTTTTATCTGATGAACCAGATGCTCCCGATTTAGAAATAAGATGAAAAGATTTCTTTTAATATTATTCGCAACTCTTCTCTCACCTATAGGTATCTTTTCTGATTCAATACCATTTGGCGTTGAATGGAAAGAAGTGAAGGGAAGCAAAGGTTATCTAGTGCATTGGCGAGTTTTAGATTCTCTGAAAACCGAAGTCACAGATCTGGATCCAAACGAAATTAATAAAGCAATAAAAGATAAAAAATATTTTGAGAAATCTATTGCAACAAACAATGTACAGTTGGAATTAGACATAGGATTCTATGCGATCCGCGTTGCTAGCAAAAATGCTTTCGGTAAGCCAGGAAAATTTTCTGAATGGAGACGTTTTGAAATAAAATCCAATCAAAAAAACCAAACATTAGATTTATCGCAACAAGCAGACAAAAAGCTAGATACAAACTATGCTTACAATTATTGGGAAGCAATGATTCCAGGATACGTCCAATGGAAGCAAGGCAGTAAATACAATGCAACATTTTACGGAATTTTGATTCCGACAATAGCATATATTGGATTTCGAGAAAAGATTAGAGGGGATGCAATAGCCAAAGATGTCTGGAACGATCCATTTTTGCTTGGGTTTGGCCTATCCAATCAACCAATTGAAATCCAAACTCTTGCTTGGATCAGAAGGCAAAACGAAAAATCAAAATATAAAATGTCACAGAATCTTCAAACTTTTGCGGTCGCCGGATTGTTTTCTTTATTTTTGATCCATGGATTGGATTTGTATTTCTTCGGTGGTCAAGGTATCATTCAATCTGCATCTTGGTCAGAGGATAATTTCAATCGAAGCCCATTATCTGAATTACGACAAGGCGTTCAATTTCAAGTGAGAATAGATCTATGAAATCAAAACATTTCCCCATTCCTGTAATTTTTTCGATTATGGCACTAGTTCTAATTCCGATCGTTGGATATTTTCTTGTTGCGAACACTCATTATCTTAAGTTTTGGAATTTTTTTACAATAATCCAATTTTATTCTATATACCAATTGCTTTTTAATATTCTATTATTATCAACTGCTGTTGGAATGATTTTTGTACAGAGATGGGCATTTATATTATTTCTTTTAGAAGGATTTCTTTTTTCTGCTTATTGTGTTATCATGATTGTATTGTCTCTTACTGGATTAATATCCAAGCAATTCAATGGAATTGACTACAGTATACTTGCGCTGATTTCTGGAACGGCTTCTTTGTTTCTCATATATCTTGTTAGACGAGAATTGTCTATGCCTTATTTTTCCATCATTGGAAGGGGCTGGAGATTAGCCAAACGAGATAGTTTGCAAATTCCATTGGTCTGGATAAATAGTCTTGGGCAAATGGGGAAAGCTATAACTGAGAATATTTCCGTGACAGGTTGTTTAATTCCCATTCCGATCGAAGAGGAAGCCTTTGTTCTGCCAGGAGAATCTTTGAAATTGACAATGGATATTGATGTTGTTGGAAGTATTCAACCAATCGAAATATCCGGACAAGTTGTACGAATTCGAGAATCAAATTTTGAAACTGGGCTTGCCGCAGGAATTATGTTTGATGAATTCTTGTCCAAGAAGGATAAAATATTATTTAGAAACTTTTTGTCCCATAAATATGCACCTAGATATTCTGCGAAATATCCAATCCAATACAATATCGGTGAGTCGCGTCATCGAGGACAACTATACAATCTATCACGCACGGGATTGTATGTCGAATGCATTGATCTGCCAACAATTGGATCAGTGATACCTATACAAATTTTGGTTCCGGCAAGAACTATCCGCTTGAAAGCAACTGTCGTATGGACCAATCCTTCTGGCAGATTTGATAAAAAGCGTGGAATGGGTCTGGAAATTAAAAGTTGGGATAACCCATTCCCGTACTTTTTATTATTATTGTATCTATTCTGGAAAGATGAGACAATTCGTTAAAGAGAAATAATCAATCATGATACATAGATTTCGCAATTTAAGAAAATCGGATGCCGTACGTCGAATGGTAGCAGAAACTACGATAACAGCAGATGACTTTATTCTTCCAATCTTTATTACGGAGGGTAGTAAGCTAAAGGAAGAAATTTCATCTATGCCGAATTATTTTCGGATGAGTTTGGATATGATCAGTCAAGAAATTGAAGAAATTTCAAAACTTGGCGTACAATCTGTTCTACTTTTTACGAAAGTTGAAGATGATAAGAAAACAGATGATTGCAGAGAAGCTCTCAATGAGAAAGGACTTATGGTTCGTTCGATTCAAAGAATCAAATCTTTGAATCCGAATTTGATTGTAATGACTGACGTTGCATTGGATCCGTTTTCGCCTTATGGTCATGATGGGATTGTAAGAAATTCTAAGATTCTCAATGATGAAACTGTGGATGTCCTTGCTCGCATGAGTGAGTTGCATGCTGTCGCAGGAGCAGATTTTGTTGCACCTTCCGACATGATGGATGGAAGAATTATAAGAATCAGAGAACGATTAGAAGAGACTGGTAATTCCGAAGTGGGAATTCTATCCTATTCAGCTAAGTATGCGTCATCGTTATATGGTCCATTTCGAGACGCATTGGAATCTGCACCTGGGTTTGGTGATAAAAAAACATATCAGATGGATTATCGAAATCGACTTGAGGCAATCCGAGAGGTAGTTCAAGACGTTAAAGAGGGAGCCGATATCGTCATGATCAAACCTGCAGGAATGTATCTTGATATTATCCGCGAGGTTCGAAATACTGTGACAGTTCCTGTTGCCGCCTATCAAGTCAGTGGTGAATATGCGATGATCAAAGCCTCGGCTATTAATGGCTGGATCAGTGAAGAGACAGCTATTCTAGAATCGATTTATGCGATCAAGAGGGCAGGGGCAGATTTGATCGCATCGTATTTTACAAAAGATGTAATTCGCTTGTTGAAGAACGATTAGAAAATGAACACAATAATAGTTCTATTGTGAATCCAAATTATCAACGATCATTCCAAATAACAAATTCAGGAATTGTATTGGATGCTAACCATAACTTCTTTCATTTTATCCAATTGCTCTTCTGAGATGAGAATCTCAATTTCTCCTATTAGAAAGGATAGGTAGGCAGATTGAAGAACACTTAGGCTATCTGCATCGCCATGCATTACCATATTATAATTATTGATTGCATTATGTCTTATCCATTCTGATCTAAACTCGAACCACAATCCGCTGATTGCACTGTCAACTTCGGTCTCACCTGCATCTTTTAAAGTGTTCGCTAAATCTTGGATTCCTTTCAGTTTGGATTTCGCAAAATACTTCAATTGCTTAATCCCTCTCTCGTTCAATCCAGGAAAGGAATCTATCATCTCATCCAGCTCAATGAGGTCTTTTTTATTTCGACAGAGTTGTAAGAGGCCTTCGATTTTCTGATTTATTCTTAATACCATATTCGTTCCTTCTCCTTAGACAGATCCTTTCAGTCTTTCAATTATATTCTAAAAATTTCTTATTTACTTTCTTGCATTCTGGAAAATAGTAATTAGCCTATGATTAAGATGTGGAAAAGTCTTTTTATTCAGTGAAAATGAAACATTATTTACAGAAAGAATTGTATGACTTGGTTCGATCCGATGAATCTGTTTTTGATTTCATCCAAGAATCAAGTTTGGATGGTCTCTGGTATTGGGATATTGAACATCCGGAAGAAGAATGGATGAATCCCAAGTTTTGGACTACTTTGGGATATGATCCGGTTACCAAAGAACATAAATCGAGTGAATGGAAAGGTCTTATCCATCCAGATGATCTAATCCTAGTTGAGAATAATTTTGCAAAGCATCTGGAGAACTCAGACCATCCTTACGACCAAGTAGTTCGCTACAAACATATGAACGGGTCTACTGTTTATATTCGTTGCCGAGGAATTGCAATTAGGGATGAATTGGGAAAACCTAAGCGAATGTTAGGTGCTCACATTGATATCACGAAAGAAAAAGAAACAGAAGCAAAACTTAAATTCCAATACGATCGTTTATCATTTTTCCTTTCGAATTCTGGTGACGAGGTTTTTGTTTTAGATTCCGATCTCAGAATTGTCGAGATATTTGAAAAGAAAGAACAAATTTCTTCCTTAAAGCCTTTTATAAAATTGGGTGAGAAAATCAATAATATTGCATTACCTGAAGAGTACAAAGTTACTATTGCGGAAGCGATTCAAAAAGCTATCTATGAGCCAGAAGGAATAAACTCAAGTTGTGATATTTTTTTCCCTCAGAATAAAGAATATTATAATCTAGATTTTATCTGCAATCGAGATGTAGATAAAGAAAAATTTGAGATCCTGTGCATTGTAAGAAATATAACAGAAAATAAGCGATCAGAGGCTGAACTGTTCAGCAGTAAACAATTTTATCAAGGACTCGTTCAAGCAAGTCCTGTTGGAATATTTAGAACAGATTCACATGGAAGTTGCATATATGTAGATCCTATGTGGGAAGATATAACCAAGTTACCTCTTGACAAAGCATTGGGAGATGGATGGATCCGCGCCTTGCATCCTGATGATAAGGATCGGGTGATTGATGAATGGTTGAAGGCTGTTCGAGAGCAGAGACCGTTCTCCCTAATCTATAGATTTCTGCCATCAACTAACAAAATTATATGGGTTCAATCGTATTCTGTTGCAGTTTACGATTCTTCTGGTTCGATTGAAGGTCATATAGGTACCATCAAAGATATCACTGAAAGAATTGAATTAGAAAAGGAATTGGAAAGAAAGAATCAAGAGCTGGAAACGTATTTTTGTACAACAATAGATTTGTTTTGCATAGCGGATATCAACGGTAATTTTCTAAAAGTCAACAAAGCTTGGGAAGAAACCTTAGGTTATAATCATACCGAATTGATAGGAAAATCCTTTCTGTCATTAATCCATCCCGATGACCTAGATAGCACTCTGGATGCGATGCGATCACTTTCCCAAGGGTCAAAGATTTTAAATTTTACCAATCGTTACAAGACAATTGATGGAGCATATAGATTTATTGAATGGAGGTCTTCACCTAATGGAGATCTGATTTATGCAGCAGCAAGAGATGTGACGGAACGAATGCTTCGAGATGAAGAATTGATTTTTACGAAGCGTATGTTAGAACAGACAAATAAAGTTGCTCGTGTTGGCGGATGGCAGTACAACTTAATTCAGGATAAACTCTATTGGACTTCTATCACTAGAGAAATTCATGAATTGGACGATAACTACATTCCAGATCTTGAGGTTGCTATGAATTTTTTTAGCACTTCAGAATACAAGGAAACAATCAATAAATTATTAAAAGACGCGATTGAGAAAGGAAGTAGATGGAATGCTGAACTAAAAATTCGAACAGCAAAAGGTAGAGAGATCTGGGTCAATTCAATTGGGCAGCCAGAGTTTATTGATGGAAAATGTGTCAATGTGTTCGGAACTTTTCAAGACATTGAAGAGAAGAAGGCTAGTGAACTAAAGATCATCGAAAGCGATAGACAACTTAAGTTAGTCTTGACTCAATTGAAAGGGATCTTAGATGCGACGTCCGAGGTGTCCATCATAGCAACTGATGTGAATGGAATCATAACTCATTTTAATTCCGGTGCTGAAAGAATGTTAGGTTACAAAAGTAATGAAGTAATTGGGATTTGCACTCCGGAAATTTTCCATTTAAAAGAAGAGGTTATGCAGCGAAGTGAGAGCCTCTCCAATCAACTTGAGAAACCAATTTCAGGCTTCCAGACATTTATTACCTTTCCGATCTGGGAGGAATCTTCATCAATGGAGTGGACCTATGTTCGTAAGGACGGATCAAAATTTCCAGTCCAATTGATGATTACGTCCGTTAAGGATAGATTAGGAAGAATCACTGGTTATCTCGGAATAGCTACAAATATTTCCAAAATCAAAGATGCTCAGCTCGCAATCCAAGAATCGGAAAATAAATTTCGAACTCTCTATGAATTGTCTAGGACAGGAATAGCACTCAATGATCTCACATCTGGACGCTTTATTGATGTGAATCCAGCTTTATTGCATATCACGGGATACAATAAGAACGAATTACTTACTCTTAGTTTTCAAGATATTACACCAGAAGAGTATTCTGCAGAGGATCAGACTAGAAGCCAATACCTGAAAGAATTTGGAATGATGGAATCTTATGAGAAGGAGTTGATTCGTAAGGATGGAAGTCGATTCCCGGTTTTATTGAACGTAGTAAAAGTAACGGATAGCGAGAATCGTGAAGTGATATGGTCTATGGTGCAAGATATTTCCGAACGAAAAGAACTGGAAATTGGTTTAATCAAATCGAAAGAAGAAGCCATTAATGCCAATCTAGCCAAGTCAGAATTTCTTGCAAATATGAGTCATGAGATTCGCACACCACTCAATGGTGTTATAGGTTTTACTGAACTACTGCTTAGAACCGAGCTGGATGCAATACAAATTCAATATTTGGAAACTATCTTTCATTCTGCTAAATCATTGTTAGATCTTGTAAATGATGTGTTAGATTTTTCCAAAATTGAAGCAAGAAAAATGGAGTTGTATATTGAGAAAATAAATCTCCAAGATTTTATAAACCAAGCGACAAATATTATCAAGCAGAGCCTAATAAAAAAGAATCTTAGATTGATCGTAAATGTTCATCCAGATCTTCCTACTTATATTTATGCGGATTCAATTCGTTTGAGACAGATAATATTGAATCTTCTGGGCAATGCTATCAAATTTACTTCAGAAGGTGAGATTGAATTACGAATTGAAATGTCATCTGATCTAATTGTTCAAGATGATTTTCAGTTTAGAGAGTTTCTATTCTCTCTTCGAGATACAGGCATTGGAATCTCGGAAGAAAATCATAAGAAAATTTTTGAGGCATTCTCGCAAGAAGATTCTTCAACGGCTCGTCGATACGGGGGAACTGGTCTTGGACTATCGATATCCAATCAGCTACTATACCTGATGGGGTCTAGGTTGGAATTAAAAAGTGAATTGGGATCTGGAAGTACGTTCTACTTTTCACTAAAATTACGTGTTGAAGAATCGGAAAAAACTGGAACGATATCGGATACCGAAAAAAATTCACCTAACAAAACTAAGGATTCTCAACTTATCAAGAGAGAACCTATATCAAATGATACTTACACAATATTGATTGCCGAAGACAATCCTGTAAACATGTTGTTAACCAAAATTCTAGTCAAACAGAATCTTCCGAACGCAATAGTTATCGAAGCATCCAATGGTGAGGATGCATACCATCGATTTTTGGAAACAACTCCTGACTTGATTTTTATGGATGTGCAAATGCCGATACTCAACGGCTTTGATGCTACTCTAAAAATACGAGAAACCACTAAAACAAAGATTCCCATCATAGCCTTGACGGCAGGAACCCTAGACTCCGAAAAACAGAAGTGCATGGCATGTGGTATGAACGATTTTATAACGAAGCCTGTGCTTCTAGAGGTTCTTCGAAATATTTTGACAAAATGGCTAATTGACAAGTAACAGAAAGCACTATGCCAAAATTGGATCCAAAACTATCTTGATGGAAATTAATCCTATTTTGAAGTGGATGTATGAATAAAGAATTTCAAAATATAACAGTAATTAAACAAGCAAATATCTACTATGATGGAAAAGTTACAAGTCGTACAATTTTATTCCCAGACGGATCTAAGAAAACGCTTGGAATCATGCTACCTGGAGACTATGAATTCGGAACCGAACTCGCTGAAGATATGGAAATTTTGCAAGGGGAGTTGGATGTTTTTCTGCCGGGTGATCCTGATTGGAAAGCGATTGAGCCTGGGCAGGTTTTTCATGTTCCAGCAAATTCCAAATTCAAATTGAAAATCAAGTCTACAACAGACTATTGTTGTTCCTATTTGAAATGATTCGGTTTTGATTCGGAATTCAGACAATTTATTTGGATTCAATTTCCAAATTATTAAATTTCCATTTATTTAAGTTTGTGTTTTTATGGCTTTAGAACTTGTCTAATTTAAACATTGGACATTTGTATTATGAATAAACCAGGGAATCTGGAAAACAGATTTTCTATAAGGAGTATATAAAATGAAAGTTAATCAAAAAATTATATTAGCTGCACCTGCGAGGACTCCATTCGCGCAGATCGGAAAAGCACTTGCAAAGTATGAAGGTCATCATCTTGGTCGCTTGGTTGGTGCTGAAGTAATGAAGAGGAGTGGTTTGAAACCATCTGACATCGACGGCGTTATTGTTGGTGAAGGATTTGCGAGCGCTCCAAATTCAGCTCGAGTAATAGCAAATCTATTGGGCCTTCCAATGGAGATTCCTTGTATAACTCTTGCGAACAATTGTGTATCAGGACTGGAAGCAGTTGCTGAAGCCACTCGTCGAATTCTGTTAGATGAAGGAAAAGTTTTTCTTGTGATCGGAGAAGAATCCCAAACTTCCATGCCATTTGTTGTTAAGAATGCAAGACTTAACAAAAAGACAAATAGCTTAGATAGTTTAAAGAAACTTTTACCTGACAATCTTCCTGAAGATGTTCAACTTCGTGATACCTTGGAAGATGGCTTGGGTGATGGTGAAACAAGTTTTGGTATGCAGGTAACAGCAGAAATCTTGGCTCAAAACTATGGGCTCAGCCGTGAGATTCAAGATAAAGTAGCATTTGAATCTTTCAAGCGTGCATTTGAAGCAACAGGCGAAGGCAAATACAAACCTTATATCATGGAAATGACAGATGACGAAGGCAATAAATTGCAAGCTGACGAAGCAGTTCTGTTACGCGAGGGCTTGGTAAAGAATCCGACACGTATGGGACGAGCTATGCTGATGTTTGAAAATCCGCAGATGAAGTTTGATCAGTTCAAAGAAAAATATAAAAGTTATCTTAAGAAAACTCATGGTCCAACTCTATCGATATTCAATGCAAGTCCAAGATCAGATGGCGCGGCTGGACTTATTGTTGCATCGGCTGATAAAGCAAAAGAACTTGGACTCAATGCACTTGCGACAATTTCTGGTTTTAAAATGAAAGGTGTTGACCCAAATCTTATGGGACTTGGTCAAGCTGAAGCGACGATAGCTTTGTTAGATGAGATTGGTGAGAAAATAGAAAATATAGATATTATCGAAATACATGAAGCCTTTGCAGCAACTGCAGTGGCTGCACTCGAGGAAATCAAAGCCCGAACTGGTTTGGATTGGGAGAAAAAATTCGATGATAAAAAAATCAATCCCAATGGTGGGTCAATTGCAATTGGACATCCTTTTGGTGCAACAGGAGTTAGGTTGCTCCACAATGCATTCATGGATTTTGAAGAGAATCCGTCCGTGAAGAAAGTTCTTGTGACTGCTTGTGCACATGGCGGAATTGCAGGATCAATGGTGGTAGAGCGAGCTTAATTGTAGCGAATGAAAGGATACGGAATGGAACTGAATCAGTACATTCCGTATTCTAGAATAATGACAATGTCTCCTTGTTCGAAATTCAAGGAGACCATTTTCCCAGCTTTTTATTTCGATCTTTTTATTTATTTTTCGTACGTTCAATTAAGCTCTATAGTTTGATCTTAGGACATTTTTTATTGATAAATTTCAACATCTCTTCTGTGTTACTGTATAGAAGTATCACTTCGTCTCGGTCTTTTGGATCTGGTTTGAAAACATCCTTTACTTTGATTGCACAGCTGTTCCCATATCCATCATAAATAGCTGCATTGCGATTCATCTGAGAAATGGGTTGTTCTCCTAAACGAAAACCATAATCAATTAGAATATTGCCTGGCTTAGGTTTGATATTGATTCCTCCATTAATTTTTGCTAATGTATCAATATGAGTAAGTGGCTCAAATGAAATCTCATAACCTTCAATTTCACTGATCAGGCCAGATTCGAAATTGGCTTTCAAGTTAAGACCTGATGGACTCTTCATAGAAATTTCTTCATCATTGCTAGAAGATAAATCGATTAATGTTTCTGAAAATGGAATCAAATGAACGGTCTTAGCCCCGGTGGATTTTGATAGTTTTTTATGGTCTGACGTTCCTACAAAAAAATGAATCATGCCGTTATTAAATATAGTTGCAGTTCGTGTGCGAGTCTCATTTTTTCTATAGAATTCAAAACTATGTTCAATAACTAATGCACATCCTAATTTTCGATGACTGTAAGTCGAGATTTTGAGATTATTCTTTTCTAAGCTAGCATCACATTTCTCTGTAGAATGAATGGATAAATTGAAAAAGAATAGAACCAAACAAAAAACTAAAATACTTGCAACTTTAAGAATATGCGAATTTATTTGATAAATCTTTTTTTGGAAACTGAAAAGGGTAAAAAATTTAGAAATCTTCATAGGAATAGTAATTTATTAACTAATTATTGAATTGTCAAGTGCAGTTCTATGTTTTTGCAATTTTTACATTCCGTAATTTTCTAATAGTCTTTCGCGCCGAAGGCTATCCATCATTTGAGCAGATATAAAAAGTGAAATAAAAATTCTCCATAAATTATTGATATCATGTGCACAGTCTTCTTCACGAAGGTTATTTCGTTCGGATGCAAGTATAAGTAGATAAGCAATTTCATAACCATAATCAAAAGGATCGAAGTCAGCAAAATATTCAGTCTGAGTTTCTAAGTCAAAACTTCGCCAATCGAAAGGATACTCCAAGTATTCTTCGGATTCTTCCAGAATGTATTCCGATTCTTGAATAAAAATTTCAATAAGCGCATCTATTCTATCTGCAAAGGATAAGATTATTGGATTGAATTTTTCTTTTAATTCTTCCACAAAGATTTGATCATATTCTTCGGTTTCTAAAAGGGGAATGTATTTATCATTTGTCTCTGCGATCGAATTATACAATGACATCAAAATATCAGTCAGATCCTTGATTTCTTCTTCACAAATTTTTGTCTCTGAAATGATATCCTGGATTAGTTTTCGAATATGAATGGAATCTGGAGGTGATTCCATCCAGATATTTCTGAATAGTTGAAAGAAAATATGAAATGGATTTCGTTTGGATTCTTTTAATTTAAACCAATCACAGAGTTTTTGGAATTTGGTTATGATATCGGTTTTCATATATAATTATGTTTTCAATTCTATAACAGTATCAATGCAATAAAAAGCTCACGTATTTCATAATTTTTTTTAAGTTAGATAAAAAATATTGTTACCTCCAATTTTATAGATTCAATCAAAAAATACCATTTGATCTGGAAAATAGCGGTGTCATTTCACGATTCTCATTGACATTTTAATTCAAGTAACGAATATCAAGGAAATTAGGAGTGTTTGCTCATGAAATATTTTATTGCCTTGGTTCTTGTTTTTATTTCAATATCCGCATTATTTGCTGACGGATTCAAAGCTGGTGATCGCGTGGAAGTTCTATATCCAAAGGATGGAAAATACTATTCAGGAACAATTCTCAAAATAGATAAAGCTGGATATCTCATTCATTATGATGGGTATGCAGATAGTTACAATGAAGTTGTGACACAAGAAAGATTGAAAACGATTTCGCAGATTGAAGGTGTGACCTTCCTGAAGTCAGAAAAGGGTAAATCTATTGTCGTCTCAGGCAATCTAAAAACAGGATCGATATTAGAAGATCTAGACTGGGCTGCAAGTTCCAGCATGGCATGTTGGCCGGGTAGTTTGCGAGATTTTGAATTCCAGGGCAATCAAGTTTACTACTGGACAGACCTTCCAAAAAAGTCTACTTTAGTAATCACTGTTAAGCCAAAAAATACAAAGGATCGTATTAATTTATATGCTTATTCCGGCTTTGATCCAAAATACATCGTACCAAATGTCCCAGGTGCAGTCAGTTGCGAAGCATCGTATCCTCAATATGTGGGATCTCCAGACTTATCAAAACCAAGTGAACCCCAATCAGTTGAATTGAGAGCAGTTGGTAATCCATACAGAGTGTTCATCGCGGTGTCGGGAGCAAAGAATGTTACCGAAGCAGATTATGATTTAATTCTAGAATGGAAGTAGTATAGTTTCGAAAGAACTTAAATTCAATCGGTATAAGATTGATCAATCGCTTGCCAGATCGGGTTTTATGATTTTTCTGGATATAGGTGAATGTATGCAAGACTATGCCAATCAGAATTGGGAATTATCCGATATTTGTAACAAAAAAGATTCAATCCACTCGATGGATCGACTCCGTAAAATTATGGAGATTCTTCGTAGTGAGAATGGGTGTCCATGGGATAAAGTTCAAACGCATGATTCATTAATTCCTTGCTTACTTGAAGAATCGTATGAAGTCGTAGATGCTATTGAGATGAACGATTTTGTTGGCATCAAAGAAGAATTAGGTGATCTTTTATTCCAATCAGTTTTTCATGCAAGGCTTGCGGAAGAACAGAATCTTTTTTCGATTGATGATGTGATCCATGGAATTGCTGACAAGTTGGTTCGTAGGCATCCTCACGTTTTTGCTTCAACCCAAGGTGTAGACTCGCCCGAACAAGTTGTAACACAATGGGAAGCGATAAAGCTTGAAGAAAAGCGAATGAAGGCAGAAGAAAGAAAAAAGATCGATGGTCGTTTACGATCATTAGAAAGTGATGCTACTTCAGAATTGTTGCTATCTCATATTAATGAACCAACATTAGATTCTATATTGGATTCAGTTCCGTCTGCTTTACCTGCAATTCAAAAGGCAGACAAAATTCAATCCAAGGTTTCCAAAGTAGGATTTGATTGGGAAAAATGGCAAGAACCCATTGAAAAATTATGGGAAGAGGTTTCTGAGTTGAAGAATGAATTGGATCACTTGAAAAATTTCCATAGCAATTCATCGGATGCGAAAATCAAAATCAAGGATCTTCCTTCTGATCTGATTGGTCGAATTGAAAGTGAAATGGGTGATGTTCTGTTCTCGATTGTCAATGTTGCAAGACATTTGAAACTGGATGCCGAAACTTCTCTAAGAAAAACCAATGAAAAGTTTTCAAAACGTTTTCGATACATTGAGAGAGCAAGCTCTGAAATGGGTAAATCACTGAATGATATGAATCTTAAAGAAATGGATGAGTTATGGAACCAAGCCAAAAAACTAGAATCCAAACTAGTATAAATGATTTAGAAGACATTCAAATGATTTCTACAATGATGTGGGAATCGATAGAATCTTTTTTTCGAAACAATGAAGAGAATTCTTACAGTAAATTCCCCGAATGGATTGATTACTCATATGATACTCAGGACTGGCCTAAGAAAATACAATTTGCTTTGAATAAACTCTCAACTACAAATCCGAATAAATCTTTAGATTCACAGACCAATAATTTTCAAATTATAACATCGAATATGGGTTCCGTCACTCTTCGTCCATTAGATGCAAAAAAGTATCCAATTTTTTATATGAGTCTAACTAAGTACTCTGATTCCAGCTATCTATGGGAAGATGAAAATGGAAATCGTATGGAAACAAGAGATTGGCAAAAATATTTTAGTCAGGCAATTAATAATTATTTTGCATAAATTTATTTCCCTTACTAATAGAATTCAGAATGTTTTTAATTTTATTAAAAATATTTCTTCTTCCAAAAATAGATTAGAAATCCTATCGGAAGTGCTCCAATCACGAAAAGGCTTCCATAAAATAATTTAGGATTTGCAAATGGAATCGCTTCAAAGTTCATGCCAAAAAAACCTGTAACGAACGTTAGTGGAAGGAAAATAAAGGAAACTAGAGTTAATTTTTTTACAGTTTCGTTCGTTTTCTGCGATACAAGAGAAAAATAAGCATCCAGTAAATTGCCCAATAGATCCCGTTCCAACTCGATCGATTCATGAATTCGAATCAAATGATCAAAAATATCTCGAAAATAGAATCTAACTTTTTCTGATATATACTTAGAATCATATCTTGCAAGGTATTGGAAAACATCTCTTTGAGGCGATAGAGTTCTGCGCATTCGAAGCAAAGACCGCTTAATTAGAATCATATTTTCAATTAAATTATTTCCATTCTCTTTCCACAAAGATGATTCTAGCTTTGCAATTTCTTTGGATAGACCATCCAATACAGGGAAACTGGAATCTACAATCTGATCACAGAGTAGATGTAGTATGAAATCAATTCCATTTTTTAGAACACAAAATTCACCTTGGGCATTGCGTTGCCAAATGGATTCGATTGTCGGGTCGGAATGTTGGTGAATCGTAATAAGATAGTGTTCGTTGAAGAAAAAATGGATCTCTCGAATTCTAAGAGAGTTTGGTTTGATAAAATGAATTGTATGCAATACTATAAAACTATGTTCATCATAGTCTTCTATTTTGGGTCTTTGATTTAAATTTCTAGTATCTTCGAGTGCAAGTGGATGAAGAAGAAAATTATCGGATAGGTATTTCGTTTCTTCATCAGTTATGGATTGTATATCTATCCAGATTCTATTATTCCTATTCGGAATAGAGTTTAAAGGATAGTTATCAGTGCATATTGGACTATTCGTTTGACTGTCGTATTCTAGAATTCGAATCATTATCTTGTTTTAAGTCTATTCCACTGAGAGTAAAAAAGATTGATATCTTTTTCTGAAGAGGATCTTTCAATTTTTGATTCATCCAGATCCATAGAATTTAGTATTCCTGTCTCTTTATAGAGAATATATTTTTTATCATTCTGAATATAACCGAGACTGCTATCAACATTCCAAGTTTTTAAAGGGATTTCCAAATTGTAATTCTTAGAAAAGAAATTTCTAGATCTATTTGAATGAAAAATTTCTTGATACGAATCTTGATTTGATTTCTTTTTAAATGCTTTAGAATTTTCTGATGATTCATTGAATATGGAAATGATACTTGGGTAGAAGTCACTCAAGCTTGCCTTAGAGATTCTGTTTCTATTGGTTATAATTTTATTTTTTATCAAACAAGGTATTTGCGTTTCTTGATTCAGAATGGAATAGTTGTGCTTCCAGAAATTATTCTCTCCAAATGATTCGCCATGATCAGAAAGTATTATTATCAAAGGTTCAGTTTTTCGAACAGAATTGATTTTGTTGATTAATTTGTTGAGAACTTGAATCGTTTGCTTTAAACTGCTATTGAATCTTTGTAAGGAAGTTAAATTTTCCTTTTTAGAATCAGGATTTCTGCTACTCACAAAATACGGACTATGTGTATTCGAAAATCCAATTACTGAGAAAATTGGCTTTTGAGATTTTAAAATTTCTTTTGGAACATAGTCATTCAATATTTCATCATTGATTCCCCAAGGAAATTTTTCTGTAATAATATTGTGCTTGATTCCCCATTCTTCGAGTCCTTGAGCATCTGTTGAATCTTTGAAAAACTGTTTTGCATAAGTATCGATACCCTCAAGATAAAAGCTTTGTGTGAATACGAAGTATGTATCATAGCCTTGAGATTCGAAATATTTTGACAGATTGAAATTGATATTATTAGGTGTGACGACGGATCTTGATTTCTCAATTTGGATTTCGCCTGTAAGTAAGGTATAGATGCTTTTGCTACTATGAGGAACTGAAATAAAGCAATGATCAATGGATAGAAAAGAATCATTGTATTTGAAACTATTTTTCGAGATTTCATTCCAAGATTTAAAATTTACTCCTTCCAAAAGAAAAATAAAGATATCAGTGCCTATTTGCAGATTGATTTGTTTTTCATATGAATTGTCTACTGAATCTAAATCAACATTATCCATGTTAAGAATCTTTGAAGTGCTGATCCTATTTTCTTCATTGTATTGAGACTGGTGGTGAATGATTGAAATTGAAATATGTAAAAAAAGCAAAGTTGTTATCAGCCATTTTCTGTATTTTTTCAATCTTTCATAAAAAATATTCTTATAGTCCTGTATCAGAACCAATAAGAAAATAAAACTTATGATTTGAATATGCATACCCATAGGAATAGTTCGTAAAAAATTAACGCTATCCTCAAGGAGCAACGAGAAATTCTCACAATAATATTGTATTAAAGAAAAATTAATTTTTGTATTAAAAAAGGATTCGAAATAGTAATAAATTGATAGAGTCAAGATCAGCAATACATCGAAAATTAGTGAGAACTTCAACTGCCTAAAAAAATTTGTTCCGCAAACGAGTATCAAGAAGGTAAAAATAAATAAATCAGTTAGATTTTTTGACGATTGGATGCGATGCCAAAATGGTATTGGAAAGAAACTAAAAAATATTAGGATCAAAAGTAAGAATTTAATGGAAAAAATATTTCCAATTCTAGAAAATATTTTGGAGATATATTCTCGGATTTTCAATCTTTTTTAACAACCTTGAATGCAATGGATTGTTGAATTGTATTATCTGTTATTATCTCAATGAAATAATCTCCTCCATCCAATTCAAGGTTGGCTTTACCGAAATGATTAAAAGATATTGGGATTGCATTATTTAATACAACAATTGTATTGGGTGGAAGCTCACCTGAGAAATTACTTATTTCTACCGCGATTTTTTGACTCGATTTAGGAATTCGTTTGGAAATATAAAAAACTTGTTCATGGGCTGGAGATTTGATAGTTAATTGGCCTCGAGATCCAAGTGTTTTCGTGTTTTGACTGTGTAATGAACAGTTTTCTTTTGGATGAAAACTTCTTCGCATTTTCAATGTTAAGATAGGACAGTAGGCATTTGGCAAATTTCCTGATTTTCGACAAATACTAATATTTTCTAGTGTTGGATATTGAAAGTCAGGTTTAGGTGATCTCTCAATCAAATACCTCATAACACTTTGGAATACTCTTCCAGCTCCATAGTTACCGGACACATTGTCCATTGCCTCTCCAGAAAAATTTCCAACCCAAGTACCAACAATGTAACGATCACTGAAACCAATCGTCCAGGAATTTTTAAAATCCTTTGAAGTTCCTGTTTTGAGTCCAATCGGATAAGGAAAAGTTAGAAATCCTCGTGAAGAGAAGGCCTTAGTTCTTAAACTAGAATCAACCAGAATGGATCGAATCTCCTCTGCCGTTTCTTGTTTCATGATTGGTTTATTATTATATATTGATATAATTTTATTATTTTGTATTCCTAATTCGATTTTTGGGAGAATTCCAGAGTTTATAAAACTGCTGTAGGTATGAGTGATTTGGAATAGTGATACTCCGCCCGTTCCCAGAGCAAGACCATGTCCATAGAACTCCGTGCTTTTGCTCATATGGTTAATGCCTGCAGTATTCAAGTAATTTCTGAATTGATTGACGCCTAGTTTGTCAATGGTTTTATATGCGGGAATGTTTCGTGAATTTGCGAGTGCTTCAGCTAGAGTGAGTTTACCCCAATACAATAGATCTGCATTTTTGGGTATGAATATTTCAGAACGATTCGGTGCGTGAATTTTAAATTCTGAATCATCCAGAATAGAATTGGGCTTTAATACCTCGCGTTCAATTGCAAGAGCATATAGCAATGGTTTGAGTATGCTTCCAGCATCCCGATAAGCAATTGCGCCATTCACTTGTCCTTCAGTATAATCAAAAAAATTCTTAGATCCAATCATGCTTATTAACCGAATAGAGCTTGGATTATTTTTGTCCTTTTCGAAAACAACAACTGAAGCATTTGTTGCATTGTATCTTCCGAGAACAGAAAGTTCCGAGAGAACAATATTATAAATATTCCGATTAATTTCTGATGAAAGAGTTGAGATAATATTTCCTTGAAATGTGGGAATATGATCTTTGAGCCAACCAATGAAGTGATAATTTTCTGATCCTATATCATCATCACGTAATCTAAAATCATTGGCTTGAAGTAATTTTATTTCTAAGTTGTCGAAGTCAATCTTTTCTCTATATTCTAATATTTCTGCAATTGCTTGGACTCGAAATCGAAATTCATTTGAGTTTGGGTAATTGTTTCTCAATAGAGCAATCAATCCGAATATTTCTTCGTGTGATAAGAATTTTGGATTTTTTTGGAAATATCTTTTTGAAGCGATTGCAAAGCCTTCTGAATTATTACGAATAGAAACCGAATTTAAATAAGCTTCTAAAATAAAATCCTTTGAGAATCGAATGGAAAGCAAAGTTGCATAGATGCTCTCTTTGAATTTTCGAAGAATCTTTGGA
This sequence comes from Leptospira sp. GIMC2001, assembly GCF_028462125.1. NCBI lineage: Bacteria > Pseudomonadati > Spirochaetota > Leptospiria > Leptospirales > Leptospiraceae > Leptospira > Leptospira sp. GIMC2001. Next base: position 673,439 of record NZ_CP115468.1, read on the forward strand.
TCTTTTTTCCAATTGGAATTTAGAATTCTAGAGAGTTGTTGCGGGATAGTTGAGGCTCCGCCAGTTAATTTACCTGTTCTCAAATACTGATATAGTATGCGTGTAAGAGCAATCGGATCAATTCCCAAATGGTAATGAAATCTTTTGTCTTCAATCTCAACTACAGATGATTTCAAATACTCAGGATATTTTTCCAAATTGGTCCATTCTCTGAGCTTACCATCAGTGGAGCCTTCATGATACAAAAGATTTTCTTCTTGAGAGAAGTAGAGAGTTGAAATATTATTTTTGAGATCGGATGGGTTTATTAGAATATAAGAGATGGTAAAAAGGAAAACGTAAGTAAATACAAAGGCGACAGAGATCCAGATTAAGGATCTCTGCCACGACTTTAGATTAACGAAATTCATTCAACCTGAATGCTGGACGTAGACGTATTGCCAAAAGTCAATGAATCGTACATTGTGAACGCTCTCGAAGCTGGTACAATGGATTTACCGAATGACAGGGGACGAATCAAATATGTAAAACTATGTGATCCGTCCGTAAGATAGTCTTTCGAAAATAGAACTTTGTCATCACGATACTCTTTATATGTGGGCGTATTCTCCCACCAGCGTTTATCATCTGAATTGTCTGATTCAAGCGATGAATAATCACCACTTTCAGTTTCGAATTTACTATTTACTACTTCAACATTGCTTGGAATAAAATCTTCGATCATAACAAAGTTGCGAACTTCTTTTGATTCAACTGTGATTTTCACAACGTAGATGGTTCCCCTTTTTAGTTTGGATCCTTCTTTTTTCAAATTGAAATTTCCTTTGTCATCCTTACCATCTATTGAAAAAATTTCTTTTGTCACAGTCAATCCTTGCGATGCAGATTTAGTTTCTTCTTTTAACGGAGTGTAGTTGAGTGTGGAGTTATAATAGAGACGGCCTTTCGATCCGGTCTGATTGAAATAAATTTCTTTGGATGGGAAATTCCAATCCTTTGATAGACTGGACAATTTGTACTCAATTGATTTGATTGAATTGTCGCCGCTTCCAATGGAATCGCTAATGATTTTTGTATCACCCACTTTGATTTGGAATTCTGTATCACTATCGGTTGCTTCAAACAAATCCCTATATTCACGAAGAGCAAAAGCTAATGTTCCAGAGCTCTGAGTGTCCATCCAAAGGTTACCCGATTTTGCAGACAAAACAAATTGAATGATCTTAGGTAGATTAGGATTGTTTGGTTCATAGCGAACTAAAACACTTAATAAATTTGCAATCGCTGAACCTTTGCTATAATAAGACATCCAATATTCTTTTTTATGATCTTTAGCAAGATCAACTGCATTGTCACTAATCTTGAACTGATCTAAATAGATTTTATACAATTTCTTGATCTGTGGATCATCATTGAGATTGTTGATTCTTCTTGCATCGTAATATGCAGAAAGAAAGATTCCTTGAGATTTTGGATTCAATTTTGCAAAATTGTCAATAATTGATTTCTCAAGTCCTTGAGTATCGAGTCCATCCCGAGATAGAACTGAATAAAGTAGACTCAATGTTTGGAAAGAATCTTTCTCGGACTCTTTTGGATTCTTGATGGAAGCCTTTAAGTAATTCATACCTTTATTATAAGCAGTAGTATTTATTCTGAAGCCATATTTTCTTCCTAACTGCATCGTATGAATCACATATGCAGTTAGATAAGGATAACCGTAGCTATAGGCACTTTCTTCTTTCCATAATCGAAAGCTTCCATCCGAATTCTGAAATGAAGCCATCTCATCCAAAAAGAGTTTTTCAATATTATTGAAATCATAAGACTGATCCGATGGTGGAGAATAATTAAATTGCTTTAATAAATTTCCAGCACTGATTGAAAGCAGATAAGCGGACGTCCTTTGTTCCATGCAAAAATATGGATTAGAACCATAGAAATCAAATGCGTTCTTAAGCCCTGTTAGCACAGTCCCAGAAAAATTCAGATTGAGACTTGCTTGCTTGAGTAAAACGTTCTTTTCGTTCGGATAACTAAGTTCATATTTATTCGATTCGTCTGTGTATCCACTGATTCGATTTGTAAGCACCGGTTCTGGTTTACGAATTGGTATTTTGATCTCAAAAGAATCTGTGATATCATTTTTGGATATTCCGGATTTCGTGAATGATCCATAATCAGTGGGCTCTGCCTTTACAATGAATTTGACTTCCGTTTCTTTTCCATCTAACTTTTTAACAATTGCTTCGTAGTTCTCTGGATTAATCACTAAATTTGTCGTGTATTCTTTGGTTTCTAGTTCCTTTAAATCAATGGTTGCCGATGCATTGGTCAATGTCACATCTGGCGATTCAATAGAAATCTTAAATTTAGATTTGATCTTTGTATTGTTAGTTATTGTCGCTCCAACTTGAATTGAGTCATCTATTCTGACAAATCTAGGAGCATTCTTTTTTAAAATTAAAGATTTTTTGACAATAAATTCGGTGTTGGATACGGCATAATTACCATCCTTTGAAGCAGATGCCATTACTCTAAATGTAGTTAGGTTATCGGGAAGATTGAAACTTATTTCTGCTTCTCCATCAGAATCAGCTACAATATTTGGGTTCCAATAAGCAGTGGGACGAAAATCTTTTCTCATTCCATCTTCAGAGTCTAATCCAAATCCTCCATCGGATTGATCATCGCCGTAATCACCACCGGGGCTGTCACCTTTTCCTTCATATATTGATTGTTTTACGATCCAATCTCGAAAGTCAAAAGATGCAACAATGTTGTTCCATAATTTATAGAATTGAGAAACGGGACTTGAATAATAATAATTTACTAGGTCTAAGATCCCTCTATCCGATACTGCGAGCAAAATCTCAGCTTTTGGAAGCGTTTTGATTTTGACAGTTACTTTTGAACGCGGAGAGTATTCTGCTTTATCTAGTTGCACTTCAAGTGGAGCATTTTTGGAATCAAGATTCACTTTTAAATGAACGGCGCCCATTTTTACTTTTGGAATACCGAAATCATAGCCCTTAAATTCTCTCCGATCTTCATCGGATAAATCTTTGGGAGCTTCCATTCTGCCACTTAAGAGAACAACATTGAATTCTACATTAGGAAGATATTCTGCTTTGATGGGAATTTCAATAGGCTCACTGTTTCCTTTTATGTTTATAGATTTGCTCCAATACAATTGGTCTCTCTCAATTGAAAGAATTGCCCTTGCTTCTGGATAGGGTGACTTGATTATGATTTTTGCTGTATCGCCAATATTGTACTTTGGTTTATCGGTTGTTAGCTGGATTGCATCATCGGATCGAAAATCCCAAGAATAGAAATTGTCTTTCTTATATACATAGAAATCCATCCTAGAGTATCCACCATTCTTATCGACTACGAGTAAGGTATGGCTTCCAGGATATTTAGAAACATATTCAAAATCTATTGCCTTACCACTAAGTTTTAGCTTTTTTGTCTCAATGGTTTTTTTCTCAAGAGAATTGCTTCTAAATATTGAACTTGCAAAACCTTTTGATTCCACAGATGACCAATCATTGTGCACTATGTAAGCAGTAACATCATGATTATCTTTTGGCTTACCGGATTTATCTACTGTAAGCAGACTAAATTTGATAGGTTTGTTAATTGAATCATATCTATCGTTACAGCTTATTCCAATAAATGCATCTGATGGATAATAATTTATTGATTGAGTTTTCGTAATTGATTTGTCATCCACATCATAAACTGTTGCTTCTACTAAAACTCGATAAGGATCAGCAATAGTTATTTTTTCATTTTCGGTATTGAAAATACTTTCATTTCTATCAATGGAAGTTTTGATTTTTGCAATCCCATCACTTTCTAGTTTTCCTTCTGAACCTGAAATGTAGCCACTTGTTTCTTCGTAGTAGCTATCCTCATATTCATAATCATAGTAGTCATTTTGGTAACCAAACACATGATTTGGATAGTTTTGGAAACTCACTGAATGGGATTTTTTTAGAATAGAATATTTGTATTTAGAACTGCCCATAGGAGTTCCAAATAAATAATTCGCTTGTATCGCAAAGTTTAAATCTGTATCTTTTGTTATTTCGGATTGCTCAGTATTGATTTTTACGGCAAAGGAGACAGGTCGAAATTCTTCTACCTGGAAGCTATCAGAGCTAATTGTACTCGATGATCCGCTTTTAATATACACCGTATAATGACCTAAAGGTGCATCTTTTGGGATAGAAAAATCTGTCCATATACCGCCTTGATTGGAAGTTGTCAGAGTTTTTGAGAGTACATTTTGTCCTTTCGTATTGGTAATCTGAATGGTTATTGCATTACCAGAGTAGGGAACAAAAGAATTCTTTTTTCTCTGACCAATTATAGCTTTGATCTCAACTGTTTCGCCAGGTCTGTAAAGTTTACGGTCGAAATAAACTTTTGCTGAGAGAGGTGAAGTGTTGGAATAATAAAAATGTCCGTATAGCTTGCTTTCATCAAAATATAAAAATGCTTTATCGCTTGAAGTTTCCGCAATGATGATTGATCGGTCATTGACTTTCGCAATAGACTTAGGAATGCTGCAATATCCGTCGCTATCTGTTTGGCAACTTCCAATCTGTGATGCTGAAGAATAAAAGCTTACTTTTCCATCTTTTATTGGTTTGGCGGCAGATAGAGTATTGAGCCACACATAAATGAATTCATTGTCTTCTTTTGTCGTAATTCCTATATTAGTCGATTGAATAATCGTATTCTCAGTTTTTGATTTAGTATTGATTTCTCCCCATTCAACAACATCTTGAGTAACTTTTAGAGCAGTCCAAAAATACTTCTTCTTGCCTTGAATTGTTTCTAATTCAAATCCATGCTCTGAATCGAAATTTGTTTTATCACTCACTGTCCATTGGAGATTGGTCCAGTTCATTCCAGAATTTATATTCTTATAATTTCTACCATTGGATGAGATCGATCCTATCAGATCATTGATTGACACATCAGCATATTTGATATTCAAATCTTTTAAATTTCTAACTTGAATCGGATAGATTTTCTGACCTTCAGCTTCAATAATATTATTGCGAGTTAGGGAAAAGTAAGGTCTATATTCTTTTGCAGGTAGATCAAAAGTTTTCGATTCTGATAATTTGCAGTCCGTAGCACTAAAGAATGGATCAATCGTAATTTTGTAGGCAACTCCTGGTTTTAAGTCCCAACCTTCAATTGCCATGGAATCCATTTCGTAACGATCCAATACTGTATCTGGATAATTTAGGCTTTTGTATTTTGCCTCAGGTTCAAAATGAACGGCAGGAACAAATTCCGCCTCTTCGACTTTTTCGGAGAATCGAAATTTTGCATAATACTGATCTTCGAAATAATAGTATTTTTCAATATCGAAACTAACATCGACTTTACAATCTTTTGGAAATAGATTTCTTGCAAGTTTTCTATATATGTCTTTGCCAGTATCGATCACCCCACAGGAGAGTAAAAGAAAACTTAAGAGAAGAGTTGCAAATCTCTTGAATGACAAGCTATATGAATTGAATTGAAAAGAATTCATGGGTTTCCTACCTGATCGAAGTTTAAAATCGATATAAAATTTCTAGAATCCTAACCAATATAATTTTGCCAATCAGAACAAGCAATCCGAATTGAAAATAAATCATTGGAATGAGTTCAGGATTAGATGATTTTGATATTTATGATGATTCCGCAATTGTGAATTCTCTGTTCAAAATGTTCGAAACAATGGAACTAACTTCGGCAGTATTTATTATTGAAAATTTCTTGATAAATACTAATCATTTATTATGGTAACACTTGACTATGTATAAAATCATTCATGTGGATATGGACGCTTTCTACGCTTCGGTTGAAGTGCGAGAAAATCCAGCTTTACGTGGCAAACCTGTGGTTGTAGGCGGCTCACCGAATTCAAGAGGTGTTGTATGTGCTGCATCCTATGAAGCAAGAAAATTTGGTGTCCGTTCGGCAATTCCATGTTCCATGGCTAAGCGCTTATGCCCAGAAGCTATTTTTGTTTACCCCAATTTCCCTTTGTATGTATCGATTAGCAAAGAGATTCAAAGTATTTTTTATGATTATACAGACATCGTTGAGCCATTATCTTTAGATGAAGCCTACCTTGATGTTACAGAAAACAAAATTGGGAATCCATCCGCCACAAGAATTGCTGAGGAAATAAAAATTAGAATAAAAGAAAAAACAAATCTTACTGCATCATGCGGTGTTGCATACAATAAGTTTCTCGCAAAGATTGCAAGCGATTGGAAAAAGCCTGACGGAATCTTTGTAATACGACCTGGTGAAGGGAGCAGTTTTCTCGCGGAACTTCCGATTGGTAAGTTTCATGGTGTTGGTAAGGTTACTGAAGAAAAAATGAAGAGAATGGGAATTCACAAAGGTAATGATTTATTACCTTTCTCCCGAGAGGAAATGATTCATAGATTTGGAAAAGTTGGAAATTTCTATTACGATATAGTTCGCGGGAATGATTATAGAGTTGTATCTGCTTCTCGTGAAAGAAAGTCTCTTGGAATTGAGGATACCTTTTCTAAAGATAGCAATGACAGTGAATTTCTGATTTTAGAGTTAGAGAAGCTTGCTGATGGATTGTGCAAACGAATGGAGTCCAAAGATATCCGTGGTCGCAGTATTACTGTTAAGATAAAGTATTCTGATTTTACGGTTAAGTCTATGACGAGGAGCTACTCGTATTGGTTAGATAATCAAGAAGAGATATGCAATATCTCTAAAGAATTGTTTTTTCAGCTATGGGATGGTAAAGGATCTCTAAGATTGCTTGGGCTGTCACTTACGAATTTAGAGCGAGACCAAGTGGATGAAGAAGAACCTAGTCTTTTTTCCTTTAACTAATGAATTCTACAATCTAGTTAATAATTTATTAGTTAAATTATTTTTTGACTTTTTATAATAAACAAAGAAAGAAAAGATTGCCTAAGTGGATGAATTGTGTTGAAAGAAAAGTTCTACATATGGATTGGTATATACTGTTTTTTTCTATTCAATAATTCTACATTTTCGCAGTATAAAGCCGTTGAGAATTCAGAATCAAGATCTGGAATTCTCAATCAGCGGAGCAATGCAGATCACTATATAACTCTTTATCCTGGAATTCAATATCGTTCGTCTAACTTAATCGTTACGTCGCCTGGCGGACAAGAGATCCGCCATCCAGATGGAGAGTCCAATGAAACGAAATTTTTCCTGGATATAAAAACTAGAGATTTTCAATGGGGTCCCGTTTGGGGTGGTTACGTTCTGTATCAGAATCACAGCTTTGCTATGACACAACAGACTATTGATGAGCCTTTTGGTGGTGCATTCACAAGACAAAGCTACAATGGTTTTCCCTCTGCAAAAAGTATCGGTACTAAGGTGGAAGGTGAGGTGTCTTCTCTGCTTGCTGTTTTCTATCTCGGGGAAAAGGGTGCAGATAATTTTCGATTTGGAATCGGAATTGGTCCAAGCAATGTTAATATTCGAACCAATTCCGATTTTTACGATGGTTGGGGAACCCAGAGCCCAATTTTTGGATTCAGAAATTCACAAGGTATAGAGAACCAACTAACAGATATTGGACGAATTGCAGCATTTCGAAATGGAAAACTTGAATCTGATCCATTATCATTGTATTTGCTATCGAATCTTTCAGCTCAAGGCAATTTGGATCTGCTTGGATTATATCAGTTGTCACAAGATAAATTTGATATTGCTTCTCTAAATCCGTATACGGTTTTTTTGATACAAGAATATGCCCAAGGAAGTTTGACGCCTTTTCAAATTTTAACATTAGCTAATCTAGGAAAGTCAACGAAAAACATTGAAGATCGATATGTAGGAACATTTTATTTCTTCTTTGAGTATCCAATATTCGATTTGACATTTCGATTCGGATACGGCGGTCCAATCTATGATAGAAATGATTATCAAGTTACATTTCGTAATGTAGATCTCTCAATATTTTTTCCTATAGATATTTAATTTTCCAAGTATTCTTTTCGTTTAAAGAACTTTTGCTCTTATTGTTCTAAACTTATTGGTCTGGATTAATTTTTCAATTTATCTATCTTTCTTTTGAAGTTTTTCTATAATTATACATTCTAAGTTTATTTGGTATTTGTGATCAATAAAGTGTTAACAAATTTTATATGCAGGTTTGTATTGGTATTAGGTCAGGACTAAATTATGCATAGAAACTTCTTTGCTTTACATTCACCTCCATTCCAATTTTTTTATTCGACCACAAGAAATGGAATTATTGCTCTAGTTTGGCTAAACATCTGGCTGAATATTTTTCTCTTACCCATGTTCTCCCAAGAACCAGATAGTACTATTGACTCATCGAAGTCATCGCCATCCGCTCAAGACATCGAAAAATGGAAAACTTCAATCCAAGAAGAAAGAAAAAGATTGGATAAACTGGAAAAGGAAATCAAGTCTTTCGAACAAAATAACAATTCCCAAGGGGATTCTCAAGATAGAAATTATGTATCCCCCATGAAATCCCAAGGGCTCAGCCCTGACTTCATGCGAAGTATGTTTTTGGATCCGAAGCATGCCAAAGAAGTCAGAGAGAATCAAACTATGTGGCTCAATGATATTATTAGAGCTGGCTTTCTCGTGCGGCCACGATATGAAGCGAGGCAAAATTTAGATTTCAATTCTCAGACGGATGATTACGCTAATCGAATTCTTCAAGCGACACAGATTTGGTTTTTGGTGGATCCGAATCCTTATCTGAGTCTTAAGGTAACCGTTCAAGATGCACGGGTATGGGGTGGTTCAAGTCCAGCTCAAGCGGGAGACCGAAGATATTTTTTTGCCAACTCTGGAACTGTAATAGACCCGAATTCTCGTTCGACAACTTCAGTACCGAATGAAACTTCCATTCGTGAGGCATTTTTTATATTAAAACATCCTGATATACGATTGAAAGCAACCCTTGGAAGACAGGTATTTGCTTTCGGAGATCAGCGTATGATTGGTGGTGCGAATTGGAATACGAACGGTTTGTCATATGATGGAGTTAAGCTGGATTGGAATTCTAAGTATTTGGATTCCAGTCTCTTCGGAGCGAAAATGACTGCATCTACAAATGGACCAAACGGTGTTATCACTGCCAACGGAAGAAGGAATGGAAGTATTGACGATTCCTATTTGGTTGGGACATACAATACGTTTGCCTTCACTGATTTTTTGGTAGATATTTATGGGTTTGGTATTTTGAAAAAATGGATCCCGAGATCTCCATCCTATCTTGGAGAAGTGGTTCCGAATGAAGATGTACTATCAAGGAACAGATCACGGCAGAATGATGAATTGATCACGGTCGGAACTAGGTGGACAAATCGTACGGCAAAGAACTTCCTACCCGTCGGCAAAAGCTGGGATTGGACAATTGAGTCGGCATTCCAAATGGGTAATACTGGACAGAGATTGTATGCGTCTTGGGATATCTTTCGAGATGGTCAAACTGGGTACAGTAACTATACAGAGAAAAATAAGTATACTGGTCAGTTACATGTTGTTCAAACCGGGTATACATTTTTCCAAAAGTTAAGATTCGGTGGGCAATACTCCTATGCAAGCGGTGATCCCAATCGTCGAGATGGGTCTGTATCAACTTTTCAAACTCTACCCAATCCTCGTTTTGGAATTTTTCCTTACTTTGATAGTGTTGCAGGAATTGGTGAAAATATTTCTCTGCGAAATTTACAATCTTATAATTTAAATATTACTTATGAATCACAAGAATGGGGAAGCTTTACAATATCAGGATTTATTCATAGAAAGGCAGTTAAAGCGGACGCTTGGTATGCGATATCTTCTGATCCTAACACTGGAGGAAGAGGCAGTTGTAGTTTCCAGAATTCAATGAATCGATCTAGTAGTTCCTTCAATGAGTTTGCGTCTCCTAATTATTCTGGTTCTACAGAAAATTGTAATGGCAATTCATACAGCATTCAAAATGGTCTAGGGTCTGGAATTTTTAATGAAATTGATTTTTCTTGGATCTATCATTGGAAAGATGGAATTTCGATCTGGTCTGGAATTGGATATATGATTGCCGGGGATTCCATTCGAAAAGATCGATTGGATATTTTGAATCCAAACTTCGATAAGCACTACAACTTAGACTCTCGTGCGATCATATCCTATTTGCAAGTTCAAGCTGCACTGTAATATAATCAGAATTAGGTTCTCAAAATCTCACCACGAAGAGTTTTGAGAAAGTCAATATTACCGCGTTGGAAAACCATATTTAGCATATCTTTCTGTGAATCAGAGATCACGCTTTTGTCTTTTAATTGATTGAGAATTTCTGTAACCAATTCAGATTCAAGCCCAATCAATTCGGAATAGATATTCTGGATTGTTAGCCCGAAACTATGTTCTTCATAGTATTCAATCAATTTACCAGTAATAGATAAGATTTGCTTTTGCCTTTTGACTAGTTCTTCCATCGTGCTTAGAATCATGAAAATCTCTAGATCATCTTCGAATAATTTCAACATATGAGGATAAACGCCAGGCGATTGAATTGGCAATTCGTAGATACTATCACCTAATGAAAGATATAGATTCTTTTCTTCTTGATCATTGATTCCACTAAATTCTTGAAGATGCGATACAACACCTTGTGGAAGAAGAACAAGAAATTGAGAAACCAAAGCATATTCATTCTTTTCTCTTATGGAGTATAGAATTATACTGCAAATTTTTGCAAAGCTAACACCTTGCCAATATTGATTCCCTTTGATCTTAAAAAAATTCTTAGATGTGTTTCTTGTTTTGTAGTCTTCTTTTAATTTCAAATAATTATCATAATTATTTTTGAATAATTCATATGCGACGGAATCAGTCAAAGACTCTACGATATCTGAAACTGCTTCAGGCTCTGATATAGATAGATAGTAACTGACTAATTCTTGATTCTCTGGCTTTTCTTTTATAAAGCTGTTCAATATGTCCGGATTGGCTTGATAAAAGGCCGAAATTCCTACATTAAAAGTTGAAATCCCTTCCAAGAAAGCATTCAACTTTTCTTTGGCAATGCATGACTTCTCTAAACCGATCTGCTTGAAATTTCCTTTCAATACAGATTTGCAATTCTTCGGACAAGCTTGAAAGATATTCGTATCAATCAAGCAGAGTTTTTCTGAGCTCATGACTTCCTTTTTGAAAGTTTAAAATGAACTTTCAATTTAAGATCAATTCTCCACAATCTCGCATTTCTGGAGCATATGGATTCTGAACACTTCGTCCTTTTGCAACCCAAGTCTTCTTTACCATTGGACAGTAAAACCTATTCACAGAATTGTCACTAGGAAATTTCTTGAGTAATTCCGCCAAATTTTCTGAGAAGAGTGAATACGCTTCAAAATCATTTTCTTGGTCTTTGCCTGCAACCTTCGAGAGATTGACGCGCATTGATTTGGCTAGATTTGCCAATTCAGAATTGGATGATTTTTCCAAAGCGCTTATTTGCGTTTGGATTCCTTCTAATGAAGGTAGACCGTCCTCAGTTTTTATTAAGAACTGATGAACTTTGTCATTTTCTTCAATTAGGGAATTTATATTCTTTCTATCATTTTCGGAAATGGGCTCTTGCTTTTCCGAACAAGTTGTAAAGTGAAAAATGAACGATATGATAAGAATGGCTTTTGCGGTGTTCAATTCTATCCTCTCTATTTACTGTATTTTGATCTAAAAAAGGTTTATGTCCAGAAAAATTCTCGACAAGCAGGCTTTTTCGGTCACGCTGACAGAAAAAAGGGTATTGAAGAAAGTTATGATTATTGTCGAAGGCCTAGACCACGTAAACATCCCAGTTTCCAATATGGAAGCCTCTAAAGAGTTCTACTCGGATCTTTTTGATTTTGAAGTGGAAGAAGAGGAGGGTGATGCTGTTGTGATGGGACTCGATTCTCACAAGCTTCGCCTTGTTAAAGTTAGTGAAGTAACACCGCTTCCTTTCCCAACTGTTAGCTTTATTATGGATGTGGATGACTTCACAGAAGCTATCACAGAAATGGAAGAAAAAAATATTAAGATACTTAGAGGACCAGAAGGATCATCTAAAGGTGAATTCCTAGTATTTGCAGATCCAGATCAAAATCAGATAGAAATATTCTACCGACAATAACAGAAATTCTTGACCTGGGAATGGCTTGTGTCACTCTCAGGGATTGATGTCATTTTCCCTACCCAACGAAGAAGCCGATCTCAAGAGTATATCAGAATTCAAAAAAGGATATCCTCATTTCTTAACTCAATTCCAGAACCTCGCTTCGAGCTTACTTAATTTTTTATCTTCAGGTGGCGTGACCGAGGCTACCAAGAAAGAGCTTCTTCCTTTCAGAAAACAAATTGACCAAGAAATTATAAAGACAATCCAAATCGCAAAAGATTTAAATCTTGAATTGGATGAGAAACATTTACTTCCTATCGCCAAGAAAATGTTAGTTCAATATTTCCAAGACGGTGCACCTGACGTTCATAGAATTGAATTTGTTATTTTTCATAAATCATTTGAATCCTTAAGAGAATTCTATATAGTCGGCAAAGAATCATGGAACGTAATCAAGCATGCCGTTCTATCAGCTCATATTTCGGATGAGAATTTTAAGTCGGAAGCTATATTAGAATATCGTGTTATTCCTGTCTTGAAGAAATTGGAATCTCTCAAGATTCTTCTGACAAGAATGGCTTATATGTTGAAGATAGAAGATCAAGATAAGATTTTCTCGACAAAATACACTAAGCCTCAATACAACGAATCTTCCAACTACAAACTATCCGGGGTATTCCAAGAAGGCTTGTATACGTTAGAAGAAGAAACTGATGATTTCCTACCCAGTTTTTCTTCTCCACAAGAATCTTCTCAATCTTCGACTAACGAGAAAGTGTCAGTCAAGGAAGTGATTAAGCAACGAGAACTGAAGTCGCAAGATAATATTTTGAATACTTCTGGGAAAATGTCCTGGAATTCTAATCAACATTACTATTTTCGATATGAACCACAAGAGTATGAAGAGGAGAGAAATCTCTTCCAGTCTGTTATCAATATGGATATTCATATGGGTGCTGATGAGAAGGCTCTTCGTTCAGAATTGATTCGAAGTCTTACTTCACGTGCAAAAAACCAAAGAAGTGCTATGGAATTGGAACTAGAATACTATTCCTTTTTGAATCGTTTTTTTCAATTTTGCCGTGATATTTTGATGATGAGTATTGGAATCCCCGAATCACTAAAGTATTTGTTTTTCTATCATATTGGTGCGCAGCATTTCTACATGATTGTAAGAAAATTTCTTCAAGAAGCGAATACTGGATATCTGCATATTCGATCGAGTGATGGTAAAAAGGTTAGTAAAGTATTGCCCAATGAAATCCTAAAAAAGTTAGTCATTGATTATTGGAAAATTGAAATTTTACCATTTATAAGTGAAGACGCGAACAATTTGGCAGCTCTCAAGAAAATTATAGAATTTGTTGATCAGAAATACAAAGTCGTTTCTCAACATGCCATGTTAGAATACGAGAACCTTCCGGATGACATACGAAGATCGAAACCAAAAGTTCAATTGTTTCGAGAGCATATGAATCAGTGGATGGGTGCAGCAAATATTATCGTATTCAAGCGATTTCTAAAAACAGCTCTATAATCCCAATCTTGAATTGATTGAAAGGAATCTAAATCGTGAATAGGGAATAATGTGAATGCCTAGCATTTCGTTCTAAATTATTCCTATAATTGATGTTAGATTTTATTAGAATGCAGATACAGAGCAAGTCGCTGATGATGCAGTAAGTTGCATCTGCATGATTCTTGCGTTGGTAATCGGAATCGTTGGATTGGTTACAAGCAAGAGTTCACTTACAGCACAGGATGGTGAGAAGTATTTAACAGATACGATGCTCTCGCAGTTTATAGTGACATTTGCTTGACCAGTCGGCACTTCGATTCGGATTGCTTTTGTCTGGTTCCCGTCAAACTCGATATCCAAACTTTCCGTTTGGTCTACTTGCAATTCAGTACCGAATTCGTTTGCGTACGGACTGTAACAATCAACAAAGAAATCTTCCGAAGCACAATTGAATCCTGTATTGCTGAACGGAATACATTGCCCACCCGGTCTGACGATAGACAGAGAGCCAGTTGTTGCACCATCTGGAACTGAAGTTGCGATTTCGGTTCCGATATTGTAGAAGACTGGGGCTTCGACTCCATTGAAATAAATTTTAGTATCCGTTAATCCAAAATTGAAACCAGAAATTGTTACGTTTGTCGCTGAATAAGGTCTGTCACCGCCTGTCTGAGTTGGTGTTCCTACTCGTGGACTTATACTTGAAATCCGAGGAGGATCCAAACCGAGAAGCCCAGCAGTTGCGTCTTCGGAGCCTTCTTCATGGCACTGTATGTTTGCGAACAATCCGAACAGTAAAAATATGATAAACGCGATTCTCTTCATTGCTTTTTTATGATTGTCGGAATCCTTTTATCAGAAATTGATATTCTTTGTGAAGTTGATTGATTACACGGAAGGAAAAGGAATCGGTATTTTGAGATTGCAGTCTCCTGCTACCAGGAACGCAATTTCTAGAGAATTACTACGTCAATTGGACATAATCATTCGCGAACTGGATCTTTCGAAGCCAAAAGATCAACCTAGAGTTCTGATCATAACAGGTGAGGGCAATACTGCCTTCTGTGCCGGCGCTGACTTGAAAGAGCGAGCTACAATGACTGAAGCGGAAGTCTGGTCATTTCTTGGAAAATTTAGAGAATTTTTGGCAAATATTGAGCGACTCCCTTTTCCCACAATCGCTGGAATCAATGGAGTTGCTCTCGGTGGTGGATTGGAGATTGCACTGGCTTGTGATCTTCGTGCAATTTCAACTTCTGCATTGATAGGTTTACCCGAGACAAAACTCGGAATCATTCCTGGCGCGGGGGGAACTCAGCGACTATCTCGTTTGATTGGTGCCAATCGTGCGAAAGAAATTATTTTTACAGGAAGAAAAATTTCTGCAACCGAGGCAAACTTATTGGGTTTAGTGAATCGTGTTCTTCCAGAAGAAAATTTTGCAGAAACTCTATTGAGTTTTGCTGAGGAAATATCTAGTTCAGCACCAATTTCACTGCGAGCAGCCAAACGAGCAATCCAAGAAGGATTGAACTTGGATTTAGAAAAAGGATTAGACCTAGAACAGGAATGCTACAGCCTTACTCTCAAAACAAAAGACCGAGAGGAAGCACTCTTGGCATTTCGGGAAAAACGAAAACCCGTATTCAGAGGAGAATGAATTGATACTTACAGGACCTGCCATCGAAGAGAGAATGGGATCAGATATTATAATCGAACCTTACGACAAACAGTTGTTAAATCCAAATTCATACAATCTCCGACTCCATGATGAATTGTTGGTCTATACTGAATTTCCATTGGATATGAAGAAACCAAACCCAGTATCCAAAATGGTTATTCCAGAGGAAGGATTGTTATTGGAACCAGGGAATTTATATCTGGGAAGAACTCTAGAATTTACAGAAACCCATAATCTAGTACCGATGCTTGAAGGTCGTTCATCTATCGGAAGATTGGGAATGTTTGTTCACATCACAGCTGGATTCGGTGACGTTGGTTTTAAGGGATTCTGGACGCTCGAGATCCAAGTCATTCATCCGTTAAGAATATACGCAGGTGTGCAAATCTGTCAGATTTTCTATCATAGTATAGAGGGCAAAATCCAAGAATACAACTCTGGCAAGTATCAAGCGAACAAGGGAGTTCAGCCATCTTTGCTTTATAAAGATTTCGAGAAGTAGGTGATTTTTTTCCCGTTTGGAAATACTAAACCTTTCATAATATATTACCTATTCATTTTTATAATTAGTTCTTTCTTCAGCGATAATCTAAAAGCTGAAGGATTGTCCATACACCAGCTTCAGATATACAAAAGAGATGGATTCCAATCTGAATGGATGAAGAATGTATGGAATTCAGATAATTCCGAGCAGATAGACGTTATAAAAAATCAACCCCTTTCAATCCAAATTAAAAATAGTAAGGATCCATTCGTTCTCTATTCTAAAGCTGATTCATACAAAGAAATAACATTTCAAATTCAAATACCAAAAGAAAAGATTGAATATATCCGAACGCCAGGAATACTTATTTCAAAGTTAGGTGAGAATTGGGAAATCTATCAGAGTGATCGTTTACTTGCTGGAATTGTTCAACAAGATAGAATGAATCTGGAAGAAAATACTTCTTTGAATATAATTCAACCACTTGATACAGACCTTATAGTAGACGGAATGATCTTGGTGAATGCGCGCCTGATTGGAAATCCAGATTCCCCTAGATCAGTGATTCAATTTGAATCGATTGCAATTGTGGATGAAATTTCAAATCTAATGGAACGAACGATAGAAATCCTTCCCTTTTTATTGATTTCTCTATTTTCGTTTTTAGGATCTTATCTAGTATATCTCTATATTAGAATGAGGAAATATATCCATGTTTTATATTTTGGTATTTTCTTATTGAGCTATGCGATTTTTACTTTTACACAAAGTAATTATATCTATACAATATTTGAAGATACGCATCGGATTTATCAGTTGTCATTGATATTTCTTGTATCCTCATATATTTATATAATATACTTTTTAGATTCTTACTTCATTTACCGTATAAGTGGATATACAAAATTTTCTGCTCTTGTATCAATACTATATTGTCTAGTTGGTATCATATTTTCTTATAATTTCGGACATTTGTTGGAATGGTTTGCAATTATTGAAACTGGTAGTTTGATTTTATATCTTAGATTGGGTTATCGAATTTATCGCAAAGATATCAGAAAAAGAAAAATTTCAAAAGAAAAATTTCCATTTCTAAAATTTCTCACAAAGAATAGAATCGGTATCCTATTGCTGAATATCATAATATTAGCAGTTGCCATTTATTTAGAGACATTTTTGAATTTGCAATTTAATATCAAAACTCCAATAGTAATTGTCACTAGTCTAGGATTCTTTGTGTTTATGACCATTTATATTGTTCAGAAAATGGAGAATGCTTTCCTGTCGCAAGAGAAGGTTAGAACAATTCACAATGAAGAAAAGAAAAGACTGATACTAGAAAAAGAAATTTCAAATCAAAACGAAAGACAGAAAGCATTTATTGATATTCATGATGAAATAGGTGTTGACCTAAGTTTTTTAGGGATTCGAATTTCCAAGTTATTAGATCAGAATATTATACCTCAAGATGCAGGAAACGAACTCTCTGATTTTGTTCAAAGAATTTCAAAGGGCATCCGATATAGACTACAACTTCTTGAGGACGAGAAATATTTAAAAGAGGATTTTTTATTCGCGATACGATTGCTTCTCATTCGGAAATATGAATATGTAAATAGATCTATGAATTTCATAGCTAACGTATCCGATTCTTTCAAAAATGCTTTGTCAATTCATAGAATAGAGTCCTTATACAAAATCATAAGAGAAATTGCAAATAATGATGCAAAATATGGAGAAGGTGTATCGGATTGGGAATTTAGTCAAAATCCTCATTCATTTGAAATGAAGTTTAAAGCTAGGTCGAATTACCAAGCAAGAACCGACGAACCTGGGCATGGTTGGAAAAATATTATCAATATAGTCAATCAAATGAAAGGTAAAATCGATAGTCTTCAAACTCAAGATCAATTCACTATTCATCTTATTATCCCGATACGCTATTGAATCTTATTCGCGAATCGGAACCAATTCATAAAATATTTTAAGACGATTGATAAGTTGGGGATGGTATATCCAAAATAGGATATACTTAAACCAAATTTTGAAGAATCTAACTAAGGCTCATTAAATTTCTTCCTTAGTTGAACTATGTAAACTTAACTAAAAATTAATTTCATGATTTTTGTGGCAAAAATATGTAGAATTGCTCCCAGATCATCGGTCCAGATTTAAAAATCTAATAATTTCGTTTTCTTAATATATATTAAAAATATTTACTATATTAATATTGAAATATAATAACATATTAAATATTGTACATATTCTATTAATTGCTATTTGTTTAGAAAATATTACAAGTTAATTTAAATATTTCAGTAAAAAAAGAAAAGAAAAGGTTTAGGAATTGAATATAGATGATATTGAACAAGAATTTCTGCGTTTGCGACCCAATCTTTCCACATTATTGACATTGTCTACTAAAAATGAAGAATTAACAGAGGATATTTTGCAGGATTCCATAATTGAAATTCTAAAAAAATACCAAAATGGTTTCGAAATCAATGAGGATACCTTCAAAAAGTATCTCTACACTATTGCATATACAAGAATGATTGATCAATTACGAAAGCCGTATCGCAAAATGGAAATTTCTACTGAAGATCTTCCGCTAGATTGGGAAAAGGGGACAAACGACAGAAATGATCATAGTTTTACAATTTATGGCATTTTGCAAAGTTTACTCGCAGATAATCGATTGGATCAACGAATGCGCGATATTCTGAGAATGCGGTTAGTTAACAAGATGAAAGTTGAGGATATATGCAAATATTATAACATATCTCGTCAAACTGTCTTCCGGGATTACCAGAAAGGTATTAAGCTTTTAAAGAACGAATTCTTAAAGCAGAATCTCAGTCCAGATCATCTAGATTCATAAAATTATTAGAAATAAATTATTTTATATGTTACATTTTTCATCTGGGAACGTATAAACATTAACGTTCTATAGATACAATAAATTTCGAATATATAGAACTATTAATGGGTCATTGGGGTATAAAATGCCAAAAATTGTTGGATATTTTGTAATAATTGTAATATTAACAAGTGGTTGCAATGGAAAGGATTCGGGAAATGATTCTCTTTTTGCCTTGGCATTTTTGGCCGTTGGGAGTGGTGGATCGAGTCAGGGGAGTGACGCAAGTGAAGATGAGGATAGTAGTGATTCGGAAGAGAATGAAGCTACAACACCTGATTGCTCCCAATCTGAGCTGAACTTCCAGAGCGCGTCTGCCACAGAAGCTAATCAGTGGAATTCAGTAACATATGGCAATGGATTATTTGTCGCGGTTTCAATTGATGGAACAAATCGTGTGATGACTTCACCCGATGGAGAAAATTGGACGGCACGTTCTGCTGCAGATGCGAATGCTTGGCGAACTGTAACATATGGTAATGGACTGTTTGTCGCAGTATCAAATAGCGGAACAAATCGTGTGATGACCTCACCTGATGGAGAAAATTGGACGGCACGTTCTGCTGCAGAAGCGAATACGTGGCTTTCTGTAGCATATGGCAATGGATTGTTTTTGGCAGTATCGTCAACTGGAACAAATCGTGTGATGACCTCACCGGATGGAGAAAATTGGACGGCACGTTCTGCTGCAGAAGCGAATGCGTGGCAATCAGTAACATATGGCAATGGACTGTTTGTGGCAGTATCAGGTAACGGAACAAATCATGTGATGACCTCACCTGATGGAGAAAATTGGACGGCACGTTCTGCCGCAGAAGCGAATACTTGGCGAAATGCAACTTACGGCAATGGACTGTTTGTGGCTGTTGCCGCAGATGGAACAAATCGTGTGATGACCTCACCCGATGGAGAAAATTGGACGGCAAGCTCTGCTGCAGAAGCTAATAATTGGTTTTCTGTAACATATGGCAAAGGATTGTTTGTGGCAGTTTCGCAGGACGGGACGAATCGTGTGATGACCTCACCCGATGGAGAAAATTGGACAGCACGTTCCGCCTCGGAAGCGAATGCTTGGAAATTTGTAACATATGGTAGTGGAAAATTTGTCGCTGTAGCATACCCTGGTACAAACCGAGTAATGTATGCGAGTTGTCCGTGATGCTTGCGTTAAACAATCATTTGAAAGAAATATCAATCTAGCAAACTGATTCCATAATTTAAATATAATATTATAATATATGAAAACCTTTTGATAAAGATATACACATGAACAAAAAGTTTACAAAATATAAATTTGGATTAGTATTTTTTTATTTTCTATCATGTATGACTTCTGACGAAAACTCTCTGGATCCTGATGGAGGTTTGGGATTGTTGCAGAGAATTCAAAGATTTGTCGAAGTTGCTAACAGTTCTGCAAATAATCAAGATGATTCCAATCTAAATGAAGATCAACAATCTTCGCCAACTTTGGATTATCCTTTGTCTAACTATAGTTTTGTTGTAAATACCGCAATTCCAGAAATTCAACCAATTTCCACAGGACTACCATTTGAAGAATGTATTTCTGATCCAGAACTTCCCGACGGTCTTGTAATCGATTCAGAAAATTGTAATATTTCAGGAATTCCTACAAATTCTCAACCACCATCAACCTATGCTATCACAGCAACTAATTCTTTTGGAAGTGGAATCGGTTTACTTGACATCGAAATAACTGTAACCGGAATTCCTCCAACTATTTCATATACCGGTTCACCATTTAGTTTTATACAGAATTCAGCAATATCTAATCTCATACCTAATCTAACGGGGAATACTCCCACAAACTGTGAATCTTCACCACCACTTCCGACGGGTTTAATAATAGATCCAATCACTTGTGTTATATCAGGTACTCCAACAAATACATCCATCACACAAAATTATACAATTACAGCTACAAATGCATCAGGCAGTGATAATACTAATATTGACATTGCGGTTGTGGTTCCACCTCCGACCCTTCAATATATTGGTGGAAATAAAATAGATTCTTCTTTGACGAATTTTACATTTAATAATGTAGCATTTGGAAACCCAGATCCAAATAGATTGCTAGTTATTGTTGCAAGCGGTGTTCGAGATGTTGGAGGAACAGTATCAACGGCGACGATCGGGGGAGTTGGTGCAACAATTCATTTAAATACGAATCAAGGTAGTGGATCATCAGCAATAGTTTCAGCGGTTGTTCCAAATGGAATCGACGGAAATGTGAATATAGAATGGACTGTTCAGCAAATAGGAACTGATATTCAAGTTTATCGATTGACTAACCTACAGTCATTTACTCCAGCATTTACTCACGAGGTTATAGCTTCGCCATTAACTCAAACAATATCTGTTAGTGAAAATACTGCTGTTATAGCAAATGCAAAATCCTGGACAGGCCTATCAGATATTGCCTGGTCTGGATCAGCTGGATTGATAAAAGATTCACAGGTGGATTTTATAGGGGCAACTTTTTTTTCTTCTGCATCTTTTCTATTTACGAGTGCTGAAAATAATATAGTAATCACAGCTACACCTGATGGTGGGTCGATTCAATCTCTGAGAGTAATTGCTTTCCAATAATTACAATTTTACCAACTGGTACATTGTTAGTTCACCTTTTCCTTTGACTTCAATCTTACCGCGAGAGGAACATTCTGCCCTGCCTTGGATAAGTCGATATGTTTCTTCAGATATATTAATGGTTGAAGGATCGGCATGGGATTCCATCCGACTTGCGACATTTACGGTATCTCCCCAGATATCATAGGCAAATTTCTTACTTCCAATCACACCTGCGGTAACAGCCCCGCTATGTATGCCGATTCTGTATGACCAGATTCTTTTGCCCTCACGTTCTTTTCTTTTGCTATAGGCGTCCATCCAAGATTTGATCTCTAGAGCAGCTTCGCAGCATATAATCGCATGATTGGGATTAGATAGTGGAATTCCGGAAGCACACATATAGGAATCTCCGATCGTCTTGAGTTTTTCGAGTCCGTTTCTCTCGACAATATCATCGAATGCTCTAAAGCAATAGTCCAATTCATTTACTAAATCATTTGGATTCATTGTTTGGCTTATCTCAGTAAAATTAACAAAATCTATGAACATTACTGTAACAGAAGGAAAATACATTGGACGAACAGATCCTCTTTCTTTCAATTCTGTTGCAACTTCATCTGGCAAAATGTTCTTAAGCAAATTATCTGCTCTATCTCTTTCTAGTAGCAAATCATTAGTTCGTTGTTTAACCTTTTCATCTAATTCTTTTGTTAAAGTTTCAGCGGTATCAAAAGCTGTGGCGAATCTCTTAGAGAGAAGAAATGCTTGTGCAAAGAAGAAGAAAAACATTCCAATTGGTGTGATAAAAATAGAATCAATCATTCGATTTGCATATAACGCATCATTTGCATAAGTTCCAAAAAATACGATAGTTCCTAATAGAAAAGCGATAGCAGTCTCTCTCTTATTTTTGATTGCGTTTATTAGAATGTAGAAAAAGTAAATTATAACTATAATTGAATAGATCTGAAAATACATTAGAGTTTTCGTATACAGACCAATTGGCAAAACCAATACCAAAATTACAAAAATGAGAGCTGGAATAATTGTTATTCTGTCCCAGAGTCTTGACCCATCTTCAGGATATAATTTTCTTATATAAAGGAGCATTATGGGAGGAGACAAATAAAAGGAAATATATTCTAAAAATGTTGAAAAATTCCAATTGATAGGAAAGAATCTAAACGAAAATGCTTCGCCAGTTACAGAAAGACGAATGGAAATAAAAAAAGCAAATAGGGCAAAGTATAGAGTTGATTTGTCTTTGGGTTTTAATAAAAAAATTCCAATATGATAAATGGACATCAAAAAGAGAGAACCGGAAAGAAACACATCTATGAATAAGTTTCTTTCATTCTGTAACTTTAAATCGGATGCAAAACCAATAATAATAGGATCACGAAATCCAGGCCTAGGATATTGGCTATTGATCATATGCAGTGTAAGAATGTTGGATCCGGGTTTTATCAGAATATCGCGAATGATTGGTGCATAGTATTGTGGAACAACTTCTGAAAAATTGCGATCTAGATTCGAATTGCGCGCAATTTCTTCTCCGTTCCAAAATAATGTAAAAGCAGTATCCATGGATGGAATTCTGAGAGCAAGATCATATTCAGGTTTCGGAATATTCAATTCAACTTCGAAAGTTGCCCTTCCTTCCATTGGAATTAGATTCCCTTCGGAATCCCGATAATCCATCCAATGTGAAGGAACAATAACTTTGTTAGAATTTTTAGAAATCAGAGAACCTGGTTCGGAGAGTTCATTCCATTCAAAAAACCAGTCACCTGCAAGTGGAAGAGTTTGTTGGTAGAAATTGAATTTTGATAAATTGATCTTACCGTTTATCACTTCAGGAAGTACAATAGCTTGTTTGTTAACACAATTTAGAATGAGAATTAATAATAAAAAGAAAAGCTTTTTGTTGGATTTCATATATGTTTGCAGAATATTTCTAAATAGTTTTTAAAAATTATGAATATTTGTCAACGAACAAAAGGTCTTTCGATATAAAATCTACTTCACTTCTGGGACAAGTTGAATAGCTAATAGAGTAAGGTCATCCTCAAATTCGCCATTACCTTGATAGTGGATAAGGGCATTTTCTAATGTCAAAATTTGATCTGCGGGTTTTTGCTTATAAGATGCAAGTAACAATTCGTAGAATCGATCTTCTCCAAACTCAATTCTTTCATCATTGAATATCTCATAAACTCCATCAGTAAATAAATAAATTCTGTCATCAGGCTGGAGCTTCATGGATATCAATTCATAATCCATGTCTTTTTTTAGACCCAATAGAGCTCCAGATTTTTTCATTTCAATTGCTTTACCATCTTGAAGAAGTATCTGGGCTGGGTGCCCAGCAGAGGAATACTTGACGTCTAAATTTTTTACATCAATATCCATTACAACACAACTAAAAAATAACGTCTTATACTTGTTAATCACTATAGAATTTAACTCAGTGAGTATGTCGGCCGGAGTGAGGGCGGTTTTCTTAAGATTTTCATATTCACTCTTGATCGCCATTGTGATTAATGCTGCTTGGATCCCGTGGCCGGTCGCATCTGCAATAAAGAACCTTGATGTATGTTCGTTGATCTGGAAGAAATCATAGAAGTCACCGCCCACTTCATCCATAGGCTGATAAATGAGTGCATAGGAAAGTTGAGGAATTGGATGAATTGTTGGAAGAATGCTTGTCTGAATTTTCTTAGAATAGTTGAGATCTTTCTTAAGAATGTTTAAGGTTTGCATCAGTTCCTTAGTTCTTGCATCTACTTTTCTCTCTAGTTCTTGATTCAAATTCTTTATCTCGGAATACAATTTAGAATTTTCGAAACTAATGGCAGCCTGAGATGCAAGTATTTCGAGAATTTCTATTCGCGAATTATTGAATATATCCGTGATAAGTTTATTTTCTAAATAAACAATGGCTACAACTTTTCCTTGCTTAGTGATGGGTAAGAGAAGTATTGATTTTGGATCATTCTCTTTGATATATGTACTGGTCTTTAAGTAGCTGGATTTGGTCTCAGAGTTAATGATTAATTTTTTGCCGGTTCGATATGCGTAATAAATAGATTCGATCGGTAAGAAAGACCTGCAGTCATCCAGCAGCTTTGGTAAAGATTCAGAATATTGATCGATTGAATGTCCAATTTTTACTGTAAGTCCAGATTCTTCATTGAGTATCAAATAGCCTTTAGATGCACCTGCATTCTCAACCAAGGTTGAAAGAAGCTGCTTTTGGAGCTCTAATGGATTGATAAGGCTTGATATAGATTGCGAAGCTTTAACGATCGAGACCAAATCTATATCTGTATGATTGAGATTTCCTCTTTCCGTAATCTTTTTTGATGAAATTAGAATATTAACTTTTAATGAACTATCTAAATATTGGTTTCTAATATCGCTTGCTTTAGCGACCGCACCCCAACTTACAAATATTTCTTCTGCTTGTTGAAATGCAAAATCACTCAGTATTTTCTTAGATTTGGATAGCTTGAATTTCCCATAGAGATAATAAGAGAGTCCTTTTTTGAGACTTGCATCGTAGATGTCAAATTCATCAAGCAATTGATCGTAATAGATATTATCTCTTTCTGGATAACAATAAGCATTATACTCTGCAACAATCAATTGATAGTTTGTACGGAAATTACTTGGGTTTACTTTTGCGAGACGTTTTAATAAAAAAATACTGATCTTTATGAAAATTTTATGTGATAATGGTAAATTTTTATTCTTGCGAGCTTTTTCAATGAAACATAGAGACTGTATCAATCGATATTCATAATACAAGAATAGAGTTCTTGATTTTTCTAAGTCCATATCATATTTTTTGAATCGATTGATTGCCTGATCATAATCTCCATAAAGATAATCTAACAACCCAGATATGACGCAGTAAAATGTATTTATAGAGCCATTGCTGATCTCGTCCAGGTATTTGGATTCGAATTCTTTGCAGTCCAAAACTTGTCCATTTAAACTGAAAGTTCGATTATTGGAATTTTCGAGTCCATGTATAAAATGTTCACCAATTCCCAATATCATTGGCAAACCAGTAAAACTTAGAGTGCTTGATTTTCTTTCTAATTCCTGCAAGGAATCAGAAAATTCTGATATGGATCTTGCGGCATATAAGCTATAGATTGTTTCAGAAAATATTGAAAATGCTGCCCAGAGAAAATCTCCATATTGCATACATCTTCTATACGAGTCTTCACAGAGTCTGGAAATTTTCGAATAGGGATAAACTAAATAATCATAGAGCATATTTTTTCCGAAGAAAAAACGACCATAATAATTCTCAGTTTGAAGTCTCTTGAGGATACTTTCCGCTAAATTCCAATATGAGTTTAATTTCGTAAGATTGCCAGTCATTAGAAAAAGCATAGAGCCAAATCCAGCGTATCCCACATAACTTTTCTTAGATATACCATACTTGAGACTTAGATTTATCAACCTCAAGAATAATATAATAAATAAAGAAACATTTTTATGCTTTCCATAGTTCAATAAATTGAATAAAATAATAAGTGACTCACTGATGCTTGGATCTGTATTCAATTTATCATTAATGAGTTGGTTTACAGATCTACCTCGTCTGTAGAAGGTCATCAGAATTAATTCTTTCACTACATGAATAAAATTGGGTTTTTCAGGCAGAGGTTGACCAAGAAATTTAAGAGTCTCGATACCTGTGTAATATGCATTATCGTATTTGTTGAGTGTATTATAGATTTCTATTTTTACTAAGGAAAGTTTTGCTTTCTCTGTTATATTGTTAATATTTTCATATAAATATTTTAATAGATTTTCTGCTTCTTCAGTTCGTTCTGAATAGTATGCTGTCTCAGATAGAGAAACTAGAACTTCAAAATGTTCCTTGCGATGTGGATTTTCCTCACCGAGATATTTAGAAAGAGGTTCAATAGCTTTGTAATATAGATATGCTGCATCAAATGCGCCAGTTGTTCTTGATACATCACCCGCTTTCTTAAGATATTGAAAAAATATACCTTTGAATTGCGGATCAGACATTCGCTCTTGATCTTTTGCTTCGATTAGATGATTTGCAATGTATAAAGATTCATCAGCAATGGTTTTATCATCGAATAGATGAATTGATGCGAGTGCAATATTGAAATGTATTTCTTTTTTCTTAGCTTCCGGAAGGCGATCTAGAATCGAAAACCGAATTTTGTCGTGCGAAAACTGAAAGTCAGCGTTCGATAATAATTTATCAATAGCTTCTTTATTGGACTTAGTATCCAACATTTGAAAAAACGGAAATAATCGAAATTCGGAATGAGTCTGTTGAATAATACCTTCATTAATATATTCAATCAAAGCCAACTTTAAAGTCTGCAACCGATCTTGATAAATATGATAAAGTAATCTAAGTGGAAAAACATTTCCAATAATTGCAGTATTGTAAAGAAACTCATGATCTGGATCTAATGAATTCGAAAGCTTGTCAATTAGAAAATTGGCTACATTTGTATTGATGTTTTTTGCAATTAGAGTATGCCATTCAATATTCCATTTCAAAGATGAAGGATTGAAAATTACAACATTCTCTTTTTCTAAACTATTTATAAAATTATCCAAATTATCTGAATAACCTAAAGTTTTTTCATACAATAACAAGGATAATTTGCCGAGATCGTTCTTATCAAATTCTAGCGAACTCGAAATAAAATCACTGATCTGCTGCTCTGTATAAGGTAAAATATGATGTTGTATCAATATATCAAATTTATGACAAATCTTATTTAGCTCCGTAAGTTCTGTCGAATTCAAACCATTACGTGAGCAGAGCAGGATTAGTAATCCTTCCCATTCTTGATTTCTAGTCAGATAATCAAGAAATTGTAACGATGCATCATCAGCCCACTGAATATCATCTAGAAAAAGTATTGCTGGTTCCTGTTTTCTATAACAAAGAGTGAGAAAATTAACTAGAGTAGAGAAAATAAAGAGATCATCATGAGGAAGTCTTAGATTGGTATCTTTCTCTGGATTATAAATCTTATTGAGTCCAGGAAATAAATTTATAATTGCCGAGAAGCTTTCTCCAATATTTGTCGCAATTGAATGTTTGATTTCTTGTAGATCGGATTCATTTTTGGTAAGTAGATATTTTAATGTTTCGTTTAGAATTTGTTTAACGGCATAATAAGGTATATTTCTTCTATCGATATCAAATTTTCCATTGAGTATGACTGCATGATGGCTTTGGACTATATTGTGATTATTAAGTATAGCAAATGTTTTACCTGTTCCTGACTCACCATGAATAAACAAACAAGTTCTTTTACCTGATTTAGTATTTTGTATACCTTCATTTAATTTTTCGGTGATATCGTTTCTATTGAGATTGATTTTAAATTTTTTTAAATACCCATTAGATTTCTCATACAAAGCAGTAGAATTCGGTATGAAGCCGAACTCATCTAAAGTGGATTGGATATGCTCCAAATCTTTGAGAAGATGTTCAGTACTTTGGTATCGATCATCTGGATTTTTTGAATACAATCTTTCTATGCATTCTATAATGATCGGCGGGATATTGCTTTTCTTACTAGAGATGAGAGGAGGTTGTTTGGCAATATGATGATGGATAATCTCTAACGGATCTTTGGATTGGAAAGGTACATGTCCAACTAACATTTCATAGAAAAGTATTCCAAGCGAATACAAATCGGATCTATGATCAATATCCAACTTAAGGCGACCTGTTCGCTCAGGTGAAATATAATAAAGATTGTCTGTCGTGAAATCACAATTGAATCTCATCGATCGATTGTTGATAGGGAAGGAAGAATAACCCAAACCAATCAGTTTTATTTTTGAATTGGAATTTTTATAAAAAATATTGCTAGGTTCTATACGATTGTATATTAAACCTTTTTCATGAATTTTTTGTAAAATTTTTGTAATTTGAATTGCAAATTTTAAGAATTCTTCAATTTCAAAATTGCCAATTACTTTTGATTCTGTCAGAAGATGATACGGGCAATTCTCAAAAACTAAACTGTAGCTTTGCGATTTCTGTAAAACAGATTCTAGCTTTAGGATCGATCCATCGTTGATTGTCTTACATACTTCAATTTCATTCAGAAAATAATGATCACCGTCATTATGAATATTTTCTTTCTGAATTCTTACAATTTTTGGTTCGGTTATCCCATGAAGTTCTCCTCGATATGTTGTCGAGAAGCTATCTTCCTTAATCATTTCGCTTATGCGAATTGTTGTATTGGGATATGAAATTGTCTTCATTGAATTAAAGTATCAAATTTTCTGCTTACGTGTATTGTAGAATAGAATTACATAATAAAGATCAGCCAAGAAAACTAAAACAGCGAGAACCAATACAAATGGCTGATCGGGAAAAAACAAAAAAAGAAACCAAGAAAAGAAAGCCGTACCAATGAATTTGGTCCATGCTATACCGTAAGAAAACTTACTTATATCACCGATACTAAGAAATAACACTGGATAAAGTCCGGAAATAAATAAATTTAATATATAAGCAGAATTGGAACCTGTAAATAAGTCATAGCGATTTATTTGGAATGTATATATAAGTCCAGCCCATCCAATGCATAAGAAAAATAATAGAAAATAATAATTTCTATCCGCGACCTGAATCTTCCATTGCTTCTTACCGTATTTAATTATATAATAAAATATAAATACATCCAATATAAATGCCAATCGATAGCCCCATTTCAGAACAATACCCATATCTTCTTGAATTACAAAACCCCATAGAAACTCCCAAACAATATTTCCACAGGCTATAAAGACGGGCATTTCAACGAATTGAATTGTTTTTGCTCTATAAATTAGTTCTCCATAGACATAAACCCAGAATATTACACCCACTAAGAGAAGAACATTTTCTGTTAGTGTAAATTTACCCAGATATTCTGGATTCGTTAATATTTTTTCAATCCATTCTTTCATATTATAGGCTCCAGTTTGTTGTTAAAGATGGAGGAATTTCAAATTTAGCTTTTTTGTCGTCATAATAATAATGATCCATTCCGACGAGCATAGCCTTGGAAAAATCTCCCACTACTTTCTGAAATCCTGATCTAGATGAAAATTCATGATCCAATTTGACGCCCAACTTAAATACTAGATCTTCAAAGAAAGCATGCCGCATAGGTGGAACATCCAAGATTTGACAATTCTCCGCACCCATAAGCTCGTGGAGTAATAGAATGGGCACTTCGTCAAAAATATTACCAGGTACCATATAATTATAAAAGTCTATCAAAGATTTGGTGAGAATCTTACCTGCTTCCGATTCTTCTCTCTGATCCAAAAATATTTCCATACCTAAAGAGTAAGCATTATCATATCCATCTGGATTTAATTCTGGGATAACACCAATTAAGTGCCCAACTACTCTCCAGAGATGCACATATGCATCTTTTTCTTCGGATGACAACTCAACACCAAGATCATTTAATCCTTCCACAATTAAACTAGAGAAAGATTGTAGTGTTCCTGCCATATCTTGTTGATTGATTGGGATTCCCAAATCAAGATCCCAGTTTCCAGATTTGGAAATAAAATATCGAATAGATGAATGCATCAATCGAACCTTTTGTGAAACTATAATTGCCGAGCCTTTATCGGAGAATCCATTTTCTTCGAGAACTGAAACAACAAATTGAGTTGTTTCCACTAGTCTTCTAATGATAGGTTTTAGGGCGCGATCTTTCTCAACCAATCTTCCAGTATGAACTAAGACTTCAGCACCTTTACCGCAAGTGTAAGCCATCGGCAACGATTTGAAACCCAATAACAGTAAGATAAAAGATCCGTATTTATGAAATATCGATTGTGCGATTGTAATTTTATCGAAGTCGATCCACTCAGGTAAATGGCTTGTGATTTTGAGAAATTCTGAAAATTCGTTGGTGCTAGCAAATACATCGTTGTTTTGAGTCAGTTTGTCAAAAAGTTCCTTCGCTTTGTCCAACTGTTCAGGATGACCCAGCAACTGTTTGGATAAGAATTGATCAGCGATTAAATCTCCTTGCGAACGAAAAATGCTCCAATCTCTAGATTTCATATATTATAATTGATTGGATTGAGTGTAGTTTTGTAAATGAATTATTCTAACAAAAAAGCAAAGACTAATGAATATCCAATTCTATAAAAAATCGAATCCATTTTTCTCAATGAAATTTATTTCAATCATTTGTTTCTTAATTCTGCCTGAATTGTACGCAGTTGGTATCTTTCAGCCCGCACACAATGCACGCTATGGTGGAATGGCAGGAGTGAACATCGGAATAGGTGGATCACCTCTAGATATTGCAACCAATCCAGCAAATCTTTCTATGACAGAGAAATCAACTCTCGAATTTGGAATCGCATTACCTTATATACGAAGCAGTTATAAAGATAGATTCATCGATCCAGACCCAAGTCTAGTGTATGAGAATAATAAAAACTACAATATTCTTGCACCATTACCATATATTGGATGGGCAATTCCGATTAATGATAAATGGACATACGGAGGTGGTTTGTTTATTCCGGGTGGTGGAAATGCTCAAATCGATGGAATTTATAGAACCACACCCAATGGCCAGACTTTGAATCAATGGTCGGGAGTAGAATTTCCCCAACCGATTGGAGACTCGAAGCGCGTCATTGAAGAGTATTCAACAACTTTTTTCGTAGTGAAATTTACTAACGCAATTTCTTATAAGCTCGGGGATCTTTCCATTGGTGTCGGTGTTGAAGGATTGTATTCCAAGCAAAATGCTTTTCAAAAATACTATGATCCTACACGAACTGTTGAGATTCCAGGTCAAGGTTTTGATTACCAAAGTAGAAATGCTTTCTCTATGGGTGGTATATTTGGACTCAGTTATAAAATAAATCCTGAATGGAAAATTGGATATTCTTATCAAACAAGGGCAATACTTCCTTGGGATGGTAGAATGCAAGTTGGTAATAACAATCCGAATTTCTATCGAAGAACAGGTGTGTCTGCAACATTCGAATTGCCAGAAAGACATGGATTGGGAATATCTTGGGGAAACGAATCCTTTCGAATAGGAACTGATTTCCTTTATTATAATTACGGAAGTTATACGAAAAAATTTGATCAAATTCTAGAGGATCCTTGGTTTCCAACTCCGGCTGGTCGCGCAGGCTCTGTTACACAAAATGTGAACTACTATGATAGTTGGTCGGCCGCTCTCGGAACAGAAATTTTTTCTGGAGATTTAACTTATCGTCTTGGATTTAGATACAACACTGGGGTCGTTAGAGAAGATGGGATCTCTGCTTTGCAGGCTGGCATCATGGTGCAGGAATTAGTTGCTGCAGGACTTGGCTGGAAGTTTGGATCTTGGAGACTGGATGTCGCATTCAACTATTTATTGTCTAGACGAGTCACTGGCAACAGGACAGGAGATTGGGCTATTGCTCATACGCTCTTTAATCTTCAAGATTTTCGACCAGCATCATTTAGTCATTCATTGAAGTCAGATGTTCCTGCAATTTTGATTGGTTTGAATAAGGAGTTTTAGGTAAAAAATATCCCCAATCCAAATTCCAGAGCCGTGAAATTGAAAAATCTGGTCAAACTCTTCGACTTTAAATTTTCTTTCATTGCAGTCATTATAGCATCGGAGAAGGTTTTTTATTTCACCAATTGTTCCTTAGGTTATCGTCAACAAGAGTTAGCAATGATTTGCTGATAATGCATTTGATGACGGTGGAAAAATGGAATCGTTTGAATTATGTCTCATTAAATTCGCGAACTTAAGCAAGATATTGTTATCCACGCTTCTTTCAGTTTGCACAAAATAAAATAATTTATTTAAAAATCAGGACAAAATTGTTCATAATTGTTTGACCAGATTTGTACCAAAAATATTGTGGTCAATACGGCGGTGAACTCACCGAGAGCAATCTCAAGAGCCACTGTTTCCGAAGGTTGTCCCGTAAGGATCGCAACCGCTCAGCACTGCGAGAGATCGTGGTGATCACGACTTCCGCTCGGAGGTCAAACGGTAACGTTTGGCAATTGACTGGTTGACGTAAAATAGCTACAAGCCCTAAACACAAGCGCATTTATGATTTGCAGAGCCCGCTCCAAAAGTGGTTTTGTAAATCGCCCTTGTTGTTTCTGGCGGCGGCAATAGATCGATCTTTTACAACTTATATAGCCAAATCAAGTATCAGTTTTTGACGAGACTGGTACTTAAAAAAAGTAAAGGTTCATTAGAGTTTTAACAATTGACTTTAATGAATATTCGAGTTGCGCACCTGTCGAGACGGTGTGTAACTCTATCCAGCACCATTTTACGGTCGCAAGCGGTATCCCCCCAGCACTGTTTCTAATAGAAACCGATGCTGGACGGGCGTGAACGACCTAAATGGTGCTGGAAAAGCTGAGGACAAGCAGTAATGGGGAATAAGCCCCCCGCAAAGCTTGTTTTCAATTATCAATGTTGGTAGATGTTGGATAATTGAATCACAATTAGGTGCAGTTCACTGCATTTGGTTCGATTCATTCCATTTCCTACCGACCGATCACCTTGGCGGAGAGCAGTGTTACCAGCGCGGTAACTCTACAAGCTGTCTCTCCAACCTCTCTAACTTTTGTAAACCGACGACGAGAGCAATCTTCGAGTCGTATTGAGATTAGGGAGTAACATAAAATTTATTGGTTAACGATATTTTTGCGAAGCGAAAGTTTCAAGGAAATGAGTTAGCGAATTGAGTAATATGGTCAAGTAAGTAAGGGCATACGGCGGATGCCATGGCACAAGAAGGCGATGAAGGACGTGGCTTTCTGCGATAAGCGTTGGGGAGTTGTAAGCAAGCGTTGATCCAGCGATTTCCGAATGGGAAAACCTAACCTAGAGACCCTAGGTTGCGAAAGCGCCATACTCAGGGAATTGAAACATCTTAGTACCTGAAGGAAGAGAAAGAAACCTCGATTCCGTAAGTAGCGGTGAGCGAAAGCGGAACAGCCTAAACCCCTGTCTACGTTACAGCATTGACGCGCTGTAGCAGGGGTGTTGTAGGACTTGCAAGTGTAGGTCAATATGCACTATAGAGTTACAAAGTTAACGGTTAGTTGAACGGTTTTGGAAAAGCCGACCAAAGAGGGTGATAGTCCCGTAAGCGAAAGCCGTTAGCCTCTAGTAAGTATCCTGAGTACCACGGAACACGTGTAATTTTGTGGGAATCTGCGGGGACCACCCCGTAAGGCTAAATACTCTCTTGTGACCGATAGTGGACAAGTACTGTGAAGGAAAGGTGAAAAGAACCGAGGAATCGGAGTGAAATAGAACCTGAAACCGTATGCTTACAAGGTATCAAAGCCCAGCACCATTTTGCGTAGAGGAGACAACCATGTGGTATGTGTATATGATTCAAAATAACCATTCGAAAGAATATTACTTTGGATTTACTTCCAATCTTGAAAGAAGATTAGAAGCGCATAACAATGGAACAAATCCTTCTACCAAAAGAGTGCAAGGTATTTGGGAATTGGTTTATTACGAAGCTTTTCGAGACGAAAGTCTTGCAAGGGAACGTGAAAGAAAAATCA
Source organism: Leptospira sp. GIMC2001 (assembly GCF_028462125.1). Taxonomy (NCBI): domain Bacteria; kingdom Pseudomonadati; phylum Spirochaetota; class Leptospiria; order Leptospirales; family Leptospiraceae; genus Leptospira; species Leptospira sp. GIMC2001. The sequence continues at coordinate 707,435 of NZ_CP115468.1, forward strand.
AATCCCACGGCAATGCGAAACGAGAAATCGTTCGTAGGGCTGTAAAAAATACGCAAAATGGTGCTG